>NZ_BILV01000165.1 GCF_004000745.1 Paenibacillus barengoltzii NBRC 101215 | reverse complement strand
GGACTTCAAGGATTAACATTTGTGCGTTGGTGCTTACCGTACCCGAGAAGAGGAACGCGGCGTTCATCACGAAGCCCATCAGTGCGGCGAAGGTGGTGAAGGTACCGAGGATCAGCCCCAGACCAACCAGGAACTCACCGTAAGGCACCAGGAAGTTAAAGAGTCCGACATTCGGCAGAGCAACGTGTTCCAGGAAGGCTGCCCACCAGCCTTGTACGGCTGGATGGTCGCCGGTGCTGTTCGCGATCGCTCCGGTCAGGAAGCCTGCGGCATCGAAACCGCCGGTGATTTTGTGATAGCCAGCTTCGATCCATTGGTAGCCAAGGTAGACGCGGATGACGGTCAAGAGCCACATTGCCACTTTGTTTGTTCTGAGGAAATTGTTAAACATAAGAACCACTCCTTTGATTTATCTTTAGTTTTTGTTTTTGGGATGATCATCTTTGATGTCTTTATTATATGTGATTTTTTTCACTATATATGTGATTTAAATCACAAATATCAGAATTTGAGAAAATAAA
>NZ_BILV01000164.1 GCF_004000745.1 Paenibacillus barengoltzii NBRC 101215 | reverse complement strand
GGGACTGACCCCATAGTGTGGGACAAATAAAAACACCTTCAAGAAAATTCGCCCATGTCGTAAGATATGGAGACAACCTTGGAGGTGTTTTTTTCATTGGGAACAAGAGTTAGTTATCCCCCTAGAAGTTAAAATGAAGGCAATTGAAATGAAAATGTCTGGTACACCGGTGAAGGAAATTATGGAGCAATTAAATATCCGAAATAAGACACAAGCGGAAACTTGGATGAGATGGTATCGCAATGGCGAGCAGAACCGTTTAGAGCAGCCAGTAGGTAAACAATACAGCTATGGCAAAGGACCCGAACATACCTCGGAATTAGGGAAGGTTAAGGCGGAGAACCGGTTTTTGAAACAACAACTAGAGCTGCTAAAAAAGTACAACGAGATGGAGAGGGGGCATCGTCAAAGATTGTAATAGAGTGGATTGAGTCGATTCGAGGAGAAGTGAGTGTGCAACAAGCTTGCGCCTGGATCGGAATCCCTCGCGCCACTTACTATCGCTTGAAGGCAAGGGAGAAAATAAACTCGAGAACCACATGGTAGTGAAAATTCGCGAACTCTGAATCC
>NZ_BILV01000163.1 GCF_004000745.1 Paenibacillus barengoltzii NBRC 101215 | reverse complement strand
CAGGCGGTGCGCTGCGGAAGGCGGCCCGCGCCAGGGCCGCGTCCAGGCCCAGCAGCGCCGCCGCTGTGGCTGCGGCCGCCCAAGGCGCGTCCGCCGTCAGCCACAGGATGACGGGCAGCGCCACCGTCAGCAGGCCGCAGCCGGCGAGCAGCTTGCGGTACAGCGCACGCATCTGCGCTGCCGCCAGCGCCCTGGCGTCAGCCGCCCGCTGCTCAGACGCGAGCCGCCCTTGGCCTTCCCGCCAGCGGTCCAGCTCGCCGCGCAGCTCGCTCCAGAGCGCGCGGATTTCGCTCGGCTCCTGCGGGACCAGCATGGCGAACTGCCGCCGCCCTTCCACAGCGCTGGCCTCCAGCCGCGCGACCGCTGCCGCAGCGGCTTTCTCCGCGGTTGCCGCGGCCCGCTCCAGCTTGGCACGCTCGCTCCGCAGCAGCTCCATCTCCTTGTCGTACGCGGCAAACCGCGCCGCAAACCGGCGAACGCTCTCCCGTTCGCCGACCGTCCCGGCAAAAGCGCGCAAATCCTCCGCGCCCCATGCCGGGTGGATGCTGCGCAGGCACTCGGCCAGCCGCCTCTCGAGCTGCAGCGCTTCCGCCGCCAGCTCGGCGAGCTCGCCCTGCCGGGCCTCGTAGCCCGGCAGGAGGCCGGCCAGCTGCCGCAGCGCCGGCTCCTGCGCCAGCACCGCCGCATCCGGGCGGT
>NZ_BILV01000162.1 GCF_004000745.1 Paenibacillus barengoltzii NBRC 101215 | reverse complement strand
GCTGCAGCGGCTCGCGGCGCAGCGCGCGGAGGGCGCGCAGCGTAAGCAGCTCCTCGCCGAGCAGACGGCGAAGGAGGAGCTGCTGCTAGCCAAGGCGCAGACGCGCCAGCGTGAGCTGGAGCAGCAGCTGAAGGCGACGGAAGTGAAGGCCGAGGAGCGTCAGCAGGCGCAAGCTGCCGTAGGGCTGGCCCAGCAGTTGGCGGCATTGCAGGAGCAGCTCGCGCAAGCGGAGCAGGAGGAAGCGGCTGCTCGGACAAGCTTGCAGCAGGCAGAGGGTAAGCTGGAGCAAATCGTTCGTGAAGTTGCCGAGGTGCAGCTATCCAGCCAAACGCTTGCCGGACAGCTTGCGGAAGCTGCTTTGGAGCTGACGATGTTGGAGAAAGAACTGCAGCAGCATGCTGCTGAGCTCAACGGATATGAACACTCGCTGCGTCAGGCGCTAAAGGCACGTGAACGCCATCTATGGGCAGCCCGGTTAGCTGAGCAGCTGCACGATGGCGAACCGTGCCCGGTGTGCGGCTCTTCACATCATCCAGCTCCGGCTGAGGCCGAGGACGACGGCATCACTGGCGGGGAGGCGGAGCTTGAAGAGCTCGCGGCCTTGATCGCGGAGGCCCGCGAGTTGCAGTTCGCCGTTGCCCGCGATCGCGACGCGTGCAGCGCGCTGCTGCAGGCGCTGGCCCCGGCTGGCGGCGCCACCAGCGCCAGCGGCGGCGAAGCGGCCGCT
>NZ_BILV01000161.1 GCF_004000745.1 Paenibacillus barengoltzii NBRC 101215 | reverse complement strand
CGTGGAATACTCACGAGGGACCAGTCCCAAGTACGCCATCAGTTGGGCCGGGGAGCGAAAACGCGCAAAGGTTCCGATTTCAGCCGCAAGGGTAATGGCTGTAAGCAATCCAATCCCCCGTAGGGACTGAAGAGCTTGGATCAGAGAAGCCTTAGAACCGGTCGCAGCTTGCTGGACCAGTGCTTTTTCTAGGCGCCCCATGCGTTGCTCGATCTCATCCAAAGCATGAAGCATTTCGCTGAATGCCACGTGCATGGACTCATACGGGAACGTAAGCTGCCCTAACCAGACGCGATACTTCTTGGTCCAGCGACGCTTTATGGTGGCGGGTGGTTCAATCTGGTGACGAAGCAGGAATTTCAAGATCCGCTGACGAGCCCGGTGGGCATCTTCCTTGGCAGCTTCACGGGCGCGAACCAATTCCCGCAGAGCCTCATCTTCCCGTTCGGGGACGTAAACGGGAGTGAGCTCACCTGCACGATACAAACGCGCGAGTTGCTCCGCATCCCGTCGATCTGTTTTTACGTGGTCGCCGGAGCGTTTGGGAATCAGCGATGGAGCAATAACGGCACAGTGGGCCCCCATGGAGGTGATCCAGCGATAGGTTTCGTAACCTGTGGGTCCTGCCTCGTAGCAAAACGATAGCGTTTCGGCCGCTCCCAGCTCTTTGATAAGCTTGCGTAACGCTGCCGGTGTGTGGGGAATGGTTCCGTAATAGCGTGGAGCTTCCCCGCTCACATCTGCAATCGCAACCGAAATTTTTTCTTTGGATACATCTAAACCGACGAATTTTGTGGTAGACTGCATAGTATCAGCTCTCCTTTGCTATGTAGCTCTGAAATGGTTTGGTTTAT
>NZ_BILV01000159.1 GCF_004000745.1 Paenibacillus barengoltzii NBRC 101215 | reverse complement strand
TTTAGTGTCAAGTATGTATTGATTCATATTCATCCCTCTCTGTCATATGTCATATAACGTTTCTGTATCTACGAACCCGAAAGGCTTAAAGGAGCGTAGCGACTGGGTGGCTCCGCCACTTAACCTTGCAGGGTTGTCTGCCTGAATCCGCTTCTCCGAAATCCCTCGGGCAGACCAAGGAGCGAAAGCGACGAAGCGTAGATACAATGTTATACGAAGGACTTTTCATCATTGAATTTACTTAAAAAAAATGTCTTTTATATATCCTCCAATAAATCCAGCAACGATAGCTGTAAGTGCTATCTTCGAAAGATCCCACCAAAAACTAATTGTTTTTTGCTTTTTCTCTCTTAGTAAACGTTCAATCTGCAGATTCATAATCCTCTTTGATTCTTTTTTAAAATGTTCTAATTTCAAGTAATTGGGTTCATGGCTTGTAAGTTTCGTCGCTTCACCAAATAACAATATACTTTGATTTTCAATTATTATATTTATTTGCTTCTTTAGTACTATGATTTCTCCCTTTTTAAGCAGTTTTAACTTACTAAATTCCTCAATATTACTAATAATCTGATTGTTTAGTTCTATGAATCCAGAAGTAATAATATCATCACTTGCAAATGCTGCTGTTAGCATATTCCTTCTATTTAATTCACTAATTGTTCTCCCTATAGCATCTTTGATTTTATATTCAATAATAATTTCTAAATCTTCGATTAATTTAGTAAACTTCATCGACTTCTCCCATACTTATATTTATTCAAAAGTCTTTCGTATAACGTTCCCGTATTCACGACGCGACCCGGCCTTAGATAGCTCCTATCTTAGGCCGGGTCGTGTGTTGTCTGAGCTTCTTCCTTGATTATACATCTGACAACCAAGGGGCGTAAGCCCCGCAGCGTGAAGAG
>NZ_BILV01000158.1 GCF_004000745.1 Paenibacillus barengoltzii NBRC 101215 | reverse complement strand
AATATGCTGCCGAATCACTAATAAAACTTATTCGATTTGAGGAGAATCAACTAAATAACCTTTTAATATTGTATGAAGAGCGAAAAAAACATCATGATGTTCTCTATGAAGATTTCAGAAGAAAAGAATTCGATCCGGACGATCATTTTAATGAATTTCAAATGATGCATGCTTTTAATAAACAAGCAGAATATCAACAGAGGATTCTAATTCCTATTTTAGATGAAATAAATAATATTAAAGATTCGATTGAAAACAAAAAACATTCAATTAGTGCTCTTTCAGGAGCGCTACTACAAATTGCCAAGCAAGGGATTAGTTTTGTACATAATGGAATAAAAAATTGTCCTGATGGTAGGCAAATCAGAAAAGATGTTTTAAAAAACGTCATATGGCAAGGAAGAAATCAGGCTATGCATTTTGAAGAAGGAAACTATAATGATTTTTTAATTACTTGTTTTAATAATATAGGTTATCCAACTGTACCACTAAGGAATTTAGCAAAAGAAGTAATTGATATATTAGGTTGGACAGACTATCAAAAATATGAAGATGATATGAAGTCTTTACTATGATGCGGGGATGCGTGTTTGCTACCCGAAGAAGAGTCATACGTCATATAACACCGTATTCACGCAGCGAAGCCTGACGGCTTCTTGGTCCGCCAGAGGAATTTTCGAGGGAGCTGTTCAGGCGGACAACCCTGCGAACCTAACCGCATCGCGGCCGCCCCGTTGGGGCTTAAGGTTCTCGGGTTCGTGAATACGAGGGACGTTATACGACAGGGTCTGAAGTGCAAAAGAAAAAGGCCCGGAGGGCCCTTAATTCATTTGAATATGTAGTTCATTAAAAAGATATAGTGCATCTTTAAATCCTTGCAAATATATTTTACTTTCCAAAATAGTTTGCAATGAAGTTAGAGCGTCTTCATAAAGAAATAGGGTATGTTGAAGGTTATCGGGAAGCGACTCTCGAATGATTTTTAGATACTGCTCACATTCCGAAGAAAATTGTTCAAGTTCTGAGTTTGAGTA
>NZ_BILV01000157.1 GCF_004000745.1 Paenibacillus barengoltzii NBRC 101215 | reverse complement strand
ACGCATCTTCTAGCCGGTGAAAGTCCGGTCGCGGGAAGGGCCAAGCCCCCGCGTAGCTAGGATACCTACGTATGGCGAAATCTGTACGTAGAAGCGTATCGACGAAAGTACCTGTCAGAGGCAGGGCGAGCAACATACCAGGCCGTAACATGAAAGTGAATCCTGCCGCGTCGTCAAAAAGGCCTCGCAAGAGGGAAAAGAGGAAGCCGAGTCCCGCGTACATGGACGAAGGCCATGGAAGCTGCCTAGAACTTGGAGCGGCAGTGAAGAATCCTCCGGCGTAGAGGGAACGGCATGGTATGAAAGAGGATGCAGTGAACTGGGGAGGCCCTCCCCTGCACGGTTGCAGAAACCGTAAAGAGGCCTTCTATAAGCCCCAGAGGTGAAGTGAACGGTCTGCAGGAAGGGAGTCCGAGGGGCTCATAGTACCGTGGAACGCAGGACAACACAACCTGCGGGAGGGAAGGAGCCTGCTTTGTTCAAGTTTCTTGAGGAGGTACGAGTCAGTGAATGCCAAACGGCTAACAACACCAGAGGAAAACGTTCAAGAACTCCAAGGGAAACTCGGTCATGCGGCCAAGGAGAACAAGAAGCGAAGATTTCACGCGCTGTACGACAAGGTCTATCGGGTAGACATCTTATGGGAAGCGTGGCGAAGGGTACGAGCCAACGAGGGCTCGGCAGGAGTGGATGGAGAGACGTTGGCAGACATCGAGAAACAGGGAGAAATGCGTTTTGTGCTTGAATGTCAACGGCTACTGAAAGAAGGGAAGTACCATCCACAACCCGTTAGACGCCACTACATCCCGAAGAAAGATGGCAAACTGCGACCGCTGGGGATCCCGACGGTGAGAGACCGCGTCATCCAGATGGCGACCAAACTCGTCATGGAACCCATTTTCGAGGCGGATTTTCAGGACACGTCTTTCGGTTTTCGGCCTAAGCGGAGCGCGAAACAGGCGTTGGAGCGAATCCGGAAAGCATGCAACCGCAAAGGAAATTGGGTGGTCGACGTCGACATCCAAGGCTACTTCGACAAC
>NZ_BILV01000156.1 GCF_004000745.1 Paenibacillus barengoltzii NBRC 101215 | reverse complement strand
ATAGTGTAAAATCTCTGTGGGTGTAGGAATTGGAAAAAGCGGATATAGAAAAAGAGCTTCTCCCTTGGTAAAGTGATGTTTGCGCACAACACACCAAGAAGGAGGAAGCTCCTGTGAGCCACTTTACCACAACAATGCCGACGATGAAAGAGATTGAGCAATGGATTTTCCGGAAAATGCAGGAGGAATTCGCTCGTGCGATGAAGCAGGTACTGGAGGCGCTGGATCAGCAGATCCTGGAGCAACGGGACCGAGAGCGTTATCGAGTAAAGGACGAGCGTGAAACAAGCGTCAACACAGTGTTCGGGAATGTGCGCTTTAAGCGGAGATTGTACTGTGACCGTAGAAGCGGCAAACACGTGTATCTGCTGGATCAGCTGTTGCAATTCGAAGGGCGCGGGAAAGTCAGTCCGCATTTGGAAGAGACAGCAATCGCATTCGCAAGCCAAGGACCGTCGTACCGGGACAGCGCAAAGCGGCTGGAGCAGCTTTTGGGCTACAATGTGCTGAGCCACCAAGCGATCAGGGAAAAACTGATGGAGCGTGCGCAACAGCCGATGCCAGCGGTGAAACGGCGCGCTGCCCGGGTGCTGTTCGTGGAAGTGGATGGGCTGTACACGAAGCTGCAGCGGAGCAAAAAGCGCGGGATGGAGAACGCAATTGCAGTCGTACACGAAGGCTGGGAGAAGAACGGCAAGCGGGTACAGCTGAAGAACAAACAGCATTACCTGCATACGAGCGGCGGCGACTTCTGGGAAGGGTTCGGGGACTTTCTGGTGGAGCGTTACGAAATCGACGAGAACACGTGGCTTGTGGTGAACGGAGACGGCGCGGCGTGGATCGGGGAATGTACATCCTACTTTCACCAATGTCTGTACATGCTGGACCGCTTTCATGTGGCGCGTGATTTGAAACGCTTTGTTGGTCATTTGCCGCAGGTGTGGGAGACCGTGAGACGGTCTTTGGCCAAACAGGATGCAGCCGCGCTTATGGCGGTCCTGGAAGGCGTGTCGGAGCAAGAGATAGCGGAAGAGAACCGGAAGGATTGGAAGCCGTATAAAAGATTTCTAAAGCGGCATGAGAAGCATTTGGACGACTACCGAAAAACACTCCAGGCGAAGGGGATCGACACAAGCGGCATGCGCCCGATGGGAAGCGCGGAATCGCAGATGCGTATATTCGCCAAGCGGACG
>NZ_BILV01000155.1 GCF_004000745.1 Paenibacillus barengoltzii NBRC 101215 | reverse complement strand
GGGGACCTTAGGGCTTTTACATTGATTTATGCAAGTAACTCCATCTCCCGGAAGAATACTCCGAATTGAACTTGCCAATGAATGGAGTAAAGTGAATGGCGCGAGAGTTGGGGGAGCGAACATACAGGGCTGGAATAGCAGAGGGGGCTTAGAGAAGGTGGAAAAGAGGTGAAAAGGTTAATGAGGGATCGAAAAGTAACAGTAAAAAAGAGGTAGATGAAGCGGAGGAACGAGAGAGAGGGAATTGTGGAAAAAGTAGATGATCTTGAAAAGGTTGGTGGCGGTGGGCGCGCGTGAGGCAGACGTTAGGGACGTTAGGCTGACTGAAAGAAGATAAAGATGAGGAGGTGGAGGGTGTGCAGCATTGGCGAGTTAGGGGAGTGACTGCGGCAGTATGGTTAAGCGGCGTATGGGTTTGCTTGAATCAAGGTTTGTATTGGACCGGGCGGCCGGGGGCGTTGCTGCTGGTGTCCGTATGGCTCATTGCGGGTGTGGTGGTTGCAGGCGGATGGGCCATCTCGACTGGATTCGGGCAGAATTTAAGGAAAACAGACTATGGGCCGCATGAGGTTAGAACGTATAAGCTTGCACCGCATGAGCTTGCACCTTTTAAGTTTGGATCGTCTGAGCTTGAGCTTGGGACGTATCAGTTCGGTAGCGCTGCGCCTCGGGCGGGGGTATGGACAGAGCCAAGCGTGCGGTGGGTTTTGCTGCTAGCGACAGGGCCTTTGGTCATCGCAGCGGGATACGCTTGGCGGCTGGCCGCGGGACCGTTGTCGATGCAATCGACGCTGGAAGCCCTGCGGCTGTGGGCGTTCTTGGGCGTATTTGCTGCGGCGCTAGGGGGGCTAGCCGCAGCGAAGTCCCTGAGTGCCCGCCGTTGGCTTGAGGCCGGATGGCTGCTGATCGGCGGGCTGCTCGCTGTAACGGCACTGGCCGCGGTTTATGGCCTGCTGCCGATCCCCGGCGCGATTCTGCGCACTGCGAATCCAGCCGTATCGGCGACCGGTGCCCGGCTGGGCGGGCTGCTCCAGTACCCCAACGCCTTCGGTGCCGTGATGGCGGCGTTTCTCCTGGAGCGGCTGATGCGGCTCGCGAGGATGGAGCGGGCCGCTTTTACGCGCGCAGGCAGCTGGCGCGGGCAGCGGGCGGGGGCTCTCGCCCTGCTGTTCGCCCTCGCCCTGCTGCTGAGCGAGTCGCGCGGCGCGCTGACCGCTGCGCTGGGCGGCTGGGCCGCGGGCCT
>NZ_BILV01000154.1 GCF_004000745.1 Paenibacillus barengoltzii NBRC 101215 | reverse complement strand
CGTTGAGCACGACAACTGAAGGAGCAACAATCTACTACACGACGGACGGCAGTACGCCAACGAGCAACAGTGCCGAATATACCACGCCCATCGAAGTGACCGCAAAGATGACGATCAAGGCAATTGCAGTGAAGTCTGGCATGCTCGACAGCGAAGAGATGGAAGAACAATATACGATTCTATCACCTGATCAAGTAGCGAAACCTGTTGCAGATCCATCAGGCGGTACGGTTCCGTCTGGTACAAGGGTGACATTGAGTTCGTCGACCGAAGGAGCGACGATTTATTACACGACGGATGGCAGCACGCCGACAAGCAGCAGTATGGAATATACCACACCCATTGAAGTGACCTCGGAGATGACGCTCAAGGCAATTGCAGTAAAGGCTGGCATGCTTGACAGCGAAGAGATGGAGGAACAGTATACGATTGCAACGATACCTGCACCAGCGAATTTAACAGCTTCTGCGGCTGATCGTTCCGTTACATTAAAGTGGGATGCTGTCACGGGAACAGGCAGCGTGACTTACGCAGTTTACCAAGCGGAAGGCCCATCGGCTTCTGTCGATCCGGCGAACTGGAAGCTCATTCAATCGAATGTTACAGCGAACTCCTATATCGTCACAGGATTGACGAACGGAACAACGTATGCATTTGCAGTGAAGGCTATCTCTGAGGAAGGAGCCAGTGATATCTCCAACGTAGCGACAGCGACCCCAAGAGCACCAGGGGGGAACAGTGATTCAGGAGGCGGTTGGGGTGGATATGTATTATCTAGTAATGCTGACTTGGCAGATTTGCAAGTATGGGCAAACGAGAAATCGTTGAAACTAAGCCCTTCATTTACTTCTGGAACAACAGAATATACGGCCCGTACAGAAGGCGAACGAATTGAGATTGTGGTCAAAGAAGCTCACTCCGCGGCGAAAGTGATATGGAAGGGCAAGGTAATTACGTACAGTATTCAAGTCGATTTGGAGGAAGGCGACAATACGATTGAGCTAACGGTACAAGCGGAGAATGGCACGAAGAAAACCTATACGCTGACCATTTATCGTGAAATGCCAAAGCCAAATGAAACGGTTATTGCATTTACCGACATCGCTGGACACTGGGCGGAGGACTATATCATGCGTGCTGTAGAGAAAGGCTTTGTCAGCGGTTATCCGGACGGCACTTTTGAGCCAAACAATCCGGTTACTCGCGCCGAGTTTACTGTGATGCTGGCAGGTGCATTGAAACTGGAAGGCAACGGTTCTGAGC
>NZ_BILV01000153.1 GCF_004000745.1 Paenibacillus barengoltzii NBRC 101215 | reverse complement strand
GCTGCTAGACTAAAAAGTAGACATGGAGAACCGAGAATCGGGTAAAATGAATCTATCCAAATTCGAGGTGCTACCATGACGAAAAAATACGATAAAGAATTTAAACTGCAAACGATTCAGATGATCCAGGAAGAAGGGAAAGCGGTGGCGCAGGTCGCCCGCGAACTGGGGATCAGCGACAACACCCTGTATCGTTGGATGGCGGAATACAAGAAAGACGGCGCACAGGCCTTTCCAGGCAGTGGGCAACTGAAAGCCGACGATAAAGCAATGAGAGATCTTCAGAAACGCCTTCGTGATCTGGAAGAGGAGAACGACATCTTAAAAAAGGCGATGCACTACTTCGCCAAAGACCGGCGCTGATCTATGCCTTCATCCACGATCATCGCTTCAAGTGCCGAGTCTCGAAGATGTGCGAAGCCTTTGAAGTATCCCGAAGCGGCTATTACAAATGGACCCAGCGAAAAGCCAGCAAACGTGAAAAGCGACGTCGCAAGCTGGAGCGGCGGATCCGTCGTATCTTTCTAGAATCCCGTCGATTATATGGAAGCCCCAAAGTAGCAAAAGAACTGCACAAGCAGGGCATACGAGTGTCCGAGAAAACAGTCGCTCGGATCATGAAGGAGCTGGGTTTACGTTCTCGCACGGTGAAGAAATACAAGGCCACAACCAACTCGAAGCACAACCTGCCTGTCCAAGAGAACGTGTTGAACCGCGAGTTTAATCCGTCCGCTCCAAACAAGGCCTGGGTGGCTGATATTACGTATATCCCGACCGATGAGGGTTGGCTATACCTGGCAAGCATCATGGACCTGTACAGTCGTAAAATCGTTGGATTTCACATGGATGAGCGAATGACGAAAGAACTCGTGTTAACGGCGCTGGACCGCGCCCACAGCCAGCAGCGACCGTGCGAAGAGGTTCTGCATCATTCGGATCGCGGCAGCCAGTACGCTTCTCATGACTACCAGGCGCGGCTGCGCACCTACAAGATGAAAGGCAGTATGAGCCGCAAAGGGAACTGCTACGATAATGCGTGTATTGAATCGTTCCACAGTGTGCTTAAGAAAGAACTTGTCTACTTGGAGAAGTTCAAAACACGCAAGCAAGCCAAGAAACGCATTTTTGAATATATTACCTGCTTCTACAATGGAAAACGAATCCATTCCGCGATTGGGTATTCTACGCCCAATGAGTGCGAACGTATGTACCGATCTGCCGCATAATTTTCTCGATTCTTTGTGTCTACTCTATTGACAGAGGTAC
>NZ_BILV01000152.1 GCF_004000745.1 Paenibacillus barengoltzii NBRC 101215 | reverse complement strand
TATTAGTCGCGATACCATTATTAATTCAGCAACACAGGCTAAAAAAGGCGGAGAGACAGTTGTAGGACATGCTCTTCAAAAACATGCAGGAAGAAATCCTGATATTTGGGGTAAAGTTAAGGGTGGTCCGGACCAAATCAATAAAACAGCACAGAAGCATTTGGAAGAAATTATTGATGCTCCGGGGGATTTCGTTAAGGTTACAAACAATAGGGGTATTACTTTCCTAGAAAAGAAATTACCTGATGGCAGAGGAGTAAGACTTAATCTTGACGGAACATTTAAGGGTTTTATTGACCAATAAAAGAGGTGGATAACTTGGAAAACTTAGAAATTATACTGGAGAATTTCCGAAAAGATGAATTAGACAATTTAATTTTTCATGAACTTAAAATTAACTTGAAAGAAATCAAGTCCTCCCATTTTTTTGATAACAATAGTGGAGCAGACATTGAATTTCATCAAATTAAAAGTTTTAAGGAAGTACTTTCACCGAGTGGAACGGGCAATGTATTTCTAAGCCAATTGGAATTAGGATGTTGTATTAAAGATGTGGTGATTGTATTTTCATTCGATAAAGAATTTGGAGATATTACTTTTAATTTCTCTGAGAATGGAATATATGAAGGCAAAGGTACTGATGTAAGGCTGAATATCAGAAAAATATTAGAAACTCTAGTGAGCCTGAAAGATAAATTCAATATACCAAACATCAGAATCGGCTTTGAGCCAGCATCTGATGATGATACTTGCATAGTAAATATTGGTAAGGGTAAATTCGATTTAGAGAGTGCAGTAGAACTTATCTTGAGCTAGTACTAAGAACCTTACTCTCAAGTTTTTTTGGTGGGGCAACCCAGTGCCGAATGAACCCATCATTCAACCAATAACACATATAACCCATGTAATACCCGTATAAAGTTTCTTCATTTCTACTGTACGCACATCAATGTTTTGAATTTTATCACCTAAATAACGCTACTGCGTTACATTGATCAGGTCGATTATGGTTCGAAACCACCATGATAGACCTGTTTTTTTGTTATCTTCGTTTTCTTGCGGATTTATTATTTAAGCATTATCACGATATTTACGGTGGAAGGAATTGATCGAATCTTAGTGTGGGATAAGACGACGCTTAATATTGTTAGGATTTAACTGAATATATGGAAAGGACACGACGGATATACAATGTCTTAGAGCTCGTTGGTATGATCCGAATGCGGGAAGATTCGTCTCCAAGGACCCGTACCAAGGCACCATCGCAAATCCGCTAAGTTTGAACCGGTATTCGTATGTGGAGAATAATCCGTTGATTTATGTGGATCCGAGCGGGCAGTATATCATGCCTATGGAGCCAACTCCTTAGT
>NZ_BILV01000151.1 GCF_004000745.1 Paenibacillus barengoltzii NBRC 101215 | reverse complement strand
TCGGCTAGGCCCCCTAAATCCGGAGTCCTGACCTACAAGTTTTGTGTTATCGCAGTCCAGCTCATTTTCTTGTGTGTTTACATCGATTTATGGAACTTTGAGGTATCCTCTAGCATTTTGACCCATAACGAAAACTTCATGGGAGCCATATGCTTCAGGCTACCATGCATTCTTCGATAATTATAAAAGTCCATATATTGATCAAGTGCGATAAACGCTTCTTCAAACGTCATAAATTCTCGTCTGCTAAACAAGTCGCGTTCCAATATGCTATGAAATGATTCGATATAGGCATTCATATTGGGAGTCCTTGGGGGAATTCGCTCATGAGTCATCCCCAAGCTCTCACAGGTATCTCCAAACAACTTGCTGACAAATTGAGGCCCATTGTCCGTCCGGATCACGGGGAACGTTTCACCCGGCTGAATGCGGCGCTCTAGGGCACTTATAAGCGTTTGAACGGCATGCTTGGCTTCACAGGTTCGCCCGCAATATTGCCCAACCACCACGCGGTCAAATACATCAATGATGCTAAGAACAAAGAAGAAGCGCTTCTGTCCTACAACGTATCCATACTTGATGTCCATTTGCCACAATTGATTAGAACCGGTAATGAATCGGTTCTTGGGGAGAGTACGCGGGTGCGATGTGACAGGCTTGCGAGCTTTTTGCAGAATGCCGAGTTCTTTGCAAAGACGATACGTTTTCTTTTTGTTAATTATGACTTGGTGAATATCCCGAATGCATTGGCCCAACAGTTTATATCCGTAGACATGTTCTTCGCCTTCAAGCAGCTCAAGGAGCCACTCTTTAATCTGTTCATCGCTAATGGGGATCCCTGTAACAGTTAGAGAGTACCCAGGTGTAGGGCGACCGCGTTTGTCCGTTGATAACGGCTCCGTCTTTGGGGTAGCAGCTCGCTTTTTTCGATCGTAGTATGTCGATTCAGCAATTTCCAAAATCCGCAGAACTACAGCTGTTGGTTCCCCCCGCTTAATGAATGGTTCTGCTACTTCAAGTTTTTCAGATAAGCGGGGTTTTTCTTTTTTACGAGTTCACGTAGGATCTCATTTTCGAGTTCTTTCTCACCAAGCACTTTCATCGCTTTCTCGTATTTTTCTTCAATCTCTTGAAGTCGTTTGAGTTCTTGAAGGTGTTGGTCTGGCAGTGATGTATCCACATCTGTAATCTGATCTCGGTATGCTCGAATCCAGGTTCGAATGGTTTCTGGGTGCAGGTCATACGACCGGGCAAGCACCCCCACCTTAATCCCGGACAGAGCTTCTCTTACTACCTTTAAACGAAATTCATCTTTGGCTTTTCCCATAACTGAATCCTCTCCCTTATTTCCATTGTAAATCCTTGTAGGGGAGGACTCCAGTTTATTTA
>NZ_BILV01000150.1 GCF_004000745.1 Paenibacillus barengoltzii NBRC 101215 | reverse complement strand
TTTTAAGTCAACAAAAGGTCATGCATGGTGTCATCTGGCCATAATCGACCTGTTCAACTTTACCTTTTCATTAAATCTCACGTACAAACATATTAGAGGAATATCATACGGAGGAGATGAAGGTTAGGTTCCTTCAAAGTGTACCACTCGATTCATTCTGCACTGGGTGGGGGTAAAAGAAAGACCTTGAGGATCGCCACCCTCAAGGTCAAAGTAAATTTTATTTCTTATTTTAGTTGTTCAGCAGGATTCCAATTTTTTGGTGGCTTCCTACTCTTAGAAAACCATGGACAACCATCCTTTATCCACTTATCTAGCCACAGTTTAAAAGCCTCTTCCTTGTTGCTGTACCCATCATCATCAAAACCATAATGGAATCCACAGCATGGACATATCTCGTCAGAAGGTACACCTCTATTATCATACGGTGGTTCATATAGTTCCTGATAGTTGCACACTAAGCAAACTCGATTCATGTAATCCTCCTCATTTTCCGGGCTGGTCATCCCAATAAGCTCGTCCTCTTGTTGGCTTATAAAATGTTTTTGATGTTCCATCAGCATTGTAAGAACCGAAAGTATTTGTTTTTGGGTCATAAACTCTAATTGTACCGTCAGTATCTACCTTTACTTCGTATTTATTTCTATTCTTAAAGAAATCATTAGCCATTTGCGCATACTCAGTAGAATTCTTCGCCCCAAAGTCAGAGCCATGTCGGTCAAAATGGTCTTGTAATGTATTTTTATTCCCCCACTGATACGGTCCACATGCATTATGCGTCCAAATACCAAGGTTAGATACAAAGTAGGTATGGAAGTCCTTCACCTTAAAGTTGTAGACTGTAACATGTTCCTGCTTAACCTCAATCTTTTCTATTGCTAATTTAATACCATCTGAGGTTGTCAGAACATCGCCCACCGCAAGATGCTGTGCTTCCACCCATCCTTTGCCGACAATCCAAAACGGATGCTCATCAGTTGTTGTTATGACTTCGCCACCAACAGTAATATTATACGTTTCCTCAACATCACGTTGGAAGAGCCACTCGACTTCCTTGTAAGCCATCTCGCCTGTTTCATCGTCTTTGGCTAGAACTTTGTCACCTACCTCGATTTCCTCGATAGGTTTCTCCCCTTCGTCTGTAAGAACCTTAGTTCCACTTGTAAAGCAGTTACATGCTTTCTTTGCTTTTTTAGTGTATTTAATAACTTCCTTACCTGAGTCTATTGCCTTATCTGTCTTTTTGACAACTTTATATGCCTTGAAAACCGGAATAATCTGAATAAGTGTCCCAGCTTTTTCGAGACCACTTGCATCTTTGCTCATTAAAGTTTTGGCATCGTCCAGATAAACCACTTCAAAGGCCTTTTGCCCTCCCTTGAACTGTGCGTCAAGGTTTGTTTTACAATTTTCCATGTCTACTGCACAAGTTAAC
>NZ_BILV01000149.1 GCF_004000745.1 Paenibacillus barengoltzii NBRC 101215 | reverse complement strand
TGAGCGTTTTGCAGTAATCTGAGGCCTTGAGCCGTAAGGATTTTCGGACATAAAAAAGGGACTTCACCCCAACTTGGAGAAGTTTTCAAGTGACCAAACCCAAAAACCTCAAGGATGGAGGAAGTCACTTTGTATATTCTCCAAGAATGTCTGTTTTCCTTCGAAGAACTTTTAAAAATTCAACCCAAGGAGAGATTGCCGATCTTCTTCAGCTCTCTCGATCTGAGACCGTATGCCAAGGAACTGAGAAGCCGTTCCCCCCGAGGCGCTGAGGGATACTGCAGACAAGGTATTCTACGAGCACTCTTGGCTGCGCCGCTTGAAGGAATAAGTACCTTTTCAGGGTTGCATAAGCGTTTGGATACGGATCTCCGGTTTCGTTATCAGTGTGGTCTTCCGCTGGATCGAGAAGCTCCTTCCATATCCACATTAAGCCGAGTTTTCTCAGAACTGACGAGAAAGGACTTGGCAAAACGGCTTTTTGAGGATTTGGTCACACGCTGTCAGCAGGAAGGTATCATAGAAGGCAGTAACGTCGCCATAGACAGCGCCGCTCTCCGCGCTTACGAGAAAAAGCAGCCCAAACGCAAAAGCGAGCAAACGGGTAATGCGAACTGGGGCGCAAAAATTGATTCCTTCGGCAATAAAATCACATGGTTTGGTTACAAAATTCATCTGGCGGTCGATACGAAAAGTGAATTGCCGATCGCCTTGGAAGTAACGCCGGCGCATGTCAATGATGGAGAAATGGCGCCGGGCCTGATCGAGAAAACAGCGTCCAGGACGAGCACACGATTTTTCATACTCGATGCGGGCTACGACCAAATGAAAGTTTATGAGGCCGCCCGCAACGTCAAGGCACAAGCCATCATTCCCCTTAATCTTCGGGGGGAGAAGGAACCGCCTGCTGGCATGACCTCGAACGGAACACCGTGCTGTTCCATGGGTTATGCGATGACATACTGGGGAGTTGACGGCGATATGCATAAATTTCGCTGCCCGCATGCCACGGGTAAAGTCGACTGTCCGCTTGGCATGGCTGCCTGCTCGTCTTCAAACTATGGAATGGTCGTCAAAGTAAATGCGAAGGATGATCTCCGGCGATACAGCATCCCTCATCGGGATACAAAGCGTTGGAAGGAACTTTACAATGAACGAACCAGCGTAGAACGCTGCAACTCCCGATTGAAAACCTATTTGACGGCAGACGCCGCACATGTCCGGGGCATTCAGAAAGTCACAACTCACCAGTATTTGAATGCCATTGTTCTGC
Source organism: Paenibacillus barengoltzii NBRC 101215 (assembly GCF_004000745.1). GTDB lineage: Bacteria > Bacillota > Bacilli > Paenibacillales > Paenibacillaceae > Fontibacillus > Fontibacillus barengoltzii. The sequence goes on along the minus strand of NZ_BILV01000149.1, from coordinate 182 downwards.
TTGCATCTGCGCTCGCCGTTTCTCATCATTCAAAACGGGCTGCCGCTTAAAAAACGAGCTGTTCTAAAATTCTGCAAGTCTGCCCTTTTCTTCATCCATATAATACCATTTTCGAAAATTACCCCTTAACGACAGTGAATATGCTATCGCTTCTTCTCTGAAACGGAATTATGCAAAACACT
>NZ_BILV01000148.1 GCF_004000745.1 Paenibacillus barengoltzii NBRC 101215 | reverse complement strand
CGCGGGGGCTTGATTCTTGTTTGTGTTGGCGTTATAATATTTCTTGCTTAGCTCTTGCGGGTGTAGTTCAATGGTAGAACGCCAGCTTCCCAAGCTTGAGGCGAGGGTTCGATTCCCTTCACCCGCTCCATAACCTTTTTTTCAATTTCTTGCCCTTTGATTAACAAAGGGTTTTTTTGATTTTATTGGGGAGATATGGTGGGTCCCGTATGGGTCCCGTGGCTAATATGTGCCTCCCCTAGTCCAGATTGAAATGAATTAACTGGAAATCTTACCGTTAATTTTTGGCTTTTTCTCATGGGCAAAGTACTAACGGGAAAATCTACCGTTAATTTTGCAGATGTCTTGCTCAGTGGCTGATTTGAACTGAAATAACAGTAGGAATTACCGCTAATTCTTCGGTTTTGCTCAAAAACGGCCAAAATAACGGTAGAAAATCCAGTTAGTGTGATAGGGCTTCTCGCCCGACCCGGTACATAACAAAAAGCACCCATATGGGTGCTTTTTTAGCACGTCCCCGTCAGGGTACTCTCGCGCCGCTCGAGTCTCCGCTTGTCCGCCCTGCTTGTGCGGGCGGTCCCGCTCCGACGAACCCCACCTGGGGTTCTCACCCTCCCGGAAACGTAAAAACACTCTCCGTTTTGGAGAGTGTTTCGTCACGTCCCAGGAGGGATTCGAACCCCCGACCGACGGCTTAGAAGGCCGTTGCTCTATCCAGCTGAGCTACTGGGACACATCGTTATAAAAAAAGGATGCGTTAATTATTATAGCGCATCCTTTTTGTTTTTCAAAGCGTTTTTAGCATAAATTTGGCATCTCATTTGTCAGCGGGGCAACTGCTCCAATTGAGCAACGATCTGCTCCTTCGCGAGCAGGTTCTCCAGGAACTCCTTCCGCTGAACTTCCGGCTCCGGCCAGCCCTGATCGCCAAACTGCTCCTCCGCCACCTCGGAGAACGCCTGATGCAGATCGTTATCATACCAGTCGATCTCCAAGTCGGCATCGCTGCGAATCATTCGGATAATTTCATACCCTTTCCCGTCCGCAGCACGTGCCACATGGACAAAAAGCTCAGGGTCCCCCACCGCACCAGGATACACCTGGATCACAGCACAAGGCCGCCCTTGGTGCTCATCCATCCGCCGATATTCCGCATCCTTGATGTAATAGGTCACAGACGTCGCTCCTTTCTGGTGAACATCCAAACCAGCTACAGCTGCGCGGCAAAACCGGAGCGTTCCATCTGCGCCCGCGTCTCTGCCGTACCTAAACGGTAAATTTCACGATATAACGCGTTCAGATAGCTTTCGTAGCTGCGATTGACATCATCTTCCGGCGTATCCGGCCAAGGATAGGTAAACGCCATAAATCCGTTCTCCTCCTTCTCCCCCAAATGCTCGAGCATATGACTCAGGTGATCCGCCTCCTCCCGGGTGGCTTGAATCTCCCATTCGTACGCGGCAGCACCGGGATCTTCAAGTAGCGATCGCCCTTGTACCGAAACGTAATAAGTCCTTTTTTCCATAATTAACC
>NZ_BILV01000147.1 GCF_004000745.1 Paenibacillus barengoltzii NBRC 101215 | reverse complement strand
CTTGAATATAACTGGAAAGAACTGGAGGGAATTCATGAAGAAAATTCTCAGTGGAATATCATTCTTGTTTTTTGGATTAACTCTCTATATTACGGCACACATTCAAGCAGTAAATTATCTACCATTAGTTACATCGTGGAATACGGACAAGGGGAAGTATTGGAGTGCCTTAGATGAAACACATGGAATACAGCTAACTTATTTTGGAATCACATTTTGTGTGTTAGGGACAATTTTAATTTTGATTGGGTGTTTTGAAGATCAAATAAAGAAAATATTTAAAATCTCAAGCAGTAAGCAAGAAGAAACACGGAGATGATTTTGTGGGTAAGTACGGAGAAGCAGCAGTCAGATCTGTAGTTCTATTAAATACTGGCATAACCCATGACCCAGTGCTAGCATGGGAGACTATTACAAGAGAGATCTTTGGTGAAGGTACTTCTTCACAGAAGAAAGGTTGCCCCAAAGGTACTTTTTTAGGTATTTGCGAGTCTGGATTAGTAAATGGTGTGCCAGCTGGAACATATACTAGATCAAAATTAAATAAAGAATATGGACTAAGGGCTCTTACACTTTTATCCCTTAATCCTGAATTGATCAATGATATGAAAACATTATGGTTTCAAACCTTAGGGGATAACCAGAAGAAACATAATCAGCAAATGGATGTTGTAATTTCTCTTTGGAAGAACGACTTAATAAATACGAGAAATTTGTGAGTGGTTCGGAGATGGCAATAACTTCGACACTTGTATTCACACCAGAGCATTCGCCCCTCGATCCGCCCGAATCATTTCGGGAATGCAGATTCATGCGGACAACGCTACGAACCTCATATTGAAGACGGATAGAGGATACTTCTCACTGATAGTATCAGGAGATTATGGGCGTGTAGACCTGGAAACGATCAAAGAAATAATAAAAGCTCAAGAAGTTAGATTCGCAAAACCCAAAGAAGTAGAAGAAGCCACGGGCAGTCGAATAGGAAGTGTATCATTAATAAATCCTACATCTGAAATACATTTGAAAGGAATAGACCACAATGACTCAGTACATTGTCAGTAATAACGAACTATTCATAAGAAAAACAGAACTTGAAGATTTAAATTATGTACTACAAGCAGAACAAGATCCGGAAAGTAAGAAGTTTATTTTGTCATGGTCCAGAGAACAACATGAGAGAGCGATCTCCAACGATGATTCTCTACATCTGATTGTAGAGGATACAAATAGAAGAAAAATAGGTTATGTAATCATTCAAGGGATGAAAAATCCGAATCGTTGTTATGAGATCGTTCGAATCAATTTGAGTGTGAGGAACCAAGGTTACGGTAAGAAAGTCATGAAATTGATATTAGATTATTTGTTTAATCAATTGAAAGCCCACAGAGTCTGGCTAGATGTGAAGGAAGGGAATCAGAGAGCCTTTCATGTATATCAATCGCTTGGATTTAAGGTGGAAGGCACTTTGCGTGAATGTATAAAGAAGGAAAGCCACTATGAATCATTAATAATAATGGGATTATTAAGAACCGAATATAGCTGACCAATCGAGGAAGTCAGAGACT
>NZ_BILV01000146.1 GCF_004000745.1 Paenibacillus barengoltzii NBRC 101215 | reverse complement strand
AGCATAAATATCGCTATGGATACCGAAAAATCGCTGCTTTGCTCCGGATGAAATATATGGTAAATTATAGTTGTGATTCCAATAATATATTCAAATAAACTAAGAAAAGGAGGTTAGTAGGGATATGGGGAATATTCTACTGTTCGTGGTGTTTTAATTTTACTCCTTGTATCATTCGATCTAGTACAATACCTATCAAGACCCTCAAAAAAACACTGAGATTACGTGCTAAGTAAGGACAACTGGGGATGTCATCACAATTCATAACAAAGCTGTAAATATTTTAAAATTTATTCTGAGAGGAAGGGTAGTTTATGAAGCTTAAGAAACACCTTGTTAGTGGACTAGTGTCCATTGCATTTTTCTGTGCAGGGGGAGTGGTTGCTTTTGCAGGCTACGATAGTAATTTATTTGTTGCTCCAAAAGAGACATATGAATCCATGGTTAAAACACCGGGCAATTATTATTATCTGGCTGCTGCAACTCCTAACTATAACTGTTTAGCATATGCGTTAGGAGACACACGTCAGTGGATCTGGCCTTGGGGATCAAGTAACCCTACATTGAAAGAAGCAAATGACTACATGACTTCCCGAATGTATAATCCTTACCCATACAGTTCTAGTGCTTCTAATGTGAAAATTATTGCATATGGCACGTCGACCAGCAATATCACTCATTTTTCCAAAGCGGAAGGAACTAACTATTCTAACGCAAAATGGGGCCAATTGGAGAGACTCCAATCTTTAGGATGGGACCCTTACACATCTTCCATATACGGATCTGCGTTGCAAGTATACAAGTAATGAATAGTATATAATATATAGTGAGGTGATCGAAGTGAACAAAAAGTTACTTATTGGAATGTTCGCCCTCGGTTTTGCTGTTACTTCTTCTTTATACGCGGTACGTGCTAATGCATCCGTTGAGAAGCAAATTAACCAAAACCTTAACAGCTTGGCCGAACAGTTACAAACGGAAGTCACTAATAAAACTGAATTAGCCATGAGTAGTAATCCCTATGATTACATCAAGAACAGCGAAGAGTATGCAAATATTGTAAATCTCGGAACAGATGCTGTTCCAATTTTAGAAAAGAAAATCGATGAAAGTGAAGGAAGCGGTCTTTTTGATTACATTTTTTCAGTTGCTATCGAAGAAATCACAAAAGTAAACCTCAAAGAAGAGGAAAGTACAGCTTGGGATACTGGAGACAAGTTCTCGGAGAAATGGAAGGCAAAACTTAAGACACTTCCTGAAGAAGTTGAAAAAATCGCTAATTCTGAATTAACTGAAGATGAGAAAATTACTTCTCTAAAAAAACTGGGTCTTCCTGCTGTGCCATTTATTATTGACCAACTTGAGGCAGGTAAAACTGAACTTTTCCCAGCAGTTCAGTCTTTGGTTCCGGATAGTCAAACGAAGTCCTTGAAAATGACTGACATAGTACAATGGGCAAAAGAAAACAAGGATAAATTTGATGACCTTAAAGAGTATGTTTTAAGCAAAAAATAATAATAGTCCAACTTGAGGTTGTAAGTGATCCTTTCAAGTAGAACTTATTGGGGCTGTAATTTGACTAAATCGCTCGGATGGAAAGTCA
>NZ_BILV01000145.1 GCF_004000745.1 Paenibacillus barengoltzii NBRC 101215 | reverse complement strand
TAGTTTCCCCTGAAAAAGTCAGGGTGTTTTGAGCATAATTAAAAGGAATTCAGCACCTCAAAATGGAAATTGTTATTGACGAGATAACAAAGTTCCACACCCCGAGGGAAGAATTCCTTTGCTATAGGAGTTCAACAGAAGCCCTCGGGAATCCTTCCAAGAGGTGAAGAAAATGTTGAAACTTCGAGACGAGCAATTGACCATCTGGGATGCCATTCTCCCGGAATCTGTTAGAAAGTTGCCGGTCGAGCTTGCAATCATAGATCAATTACTGGACGACGACCGTTTTCTTCAACCGTTTACTGAGTTGCACCCGAAAGGCAAGAAAAGCGGCCGTCCTACGCTTGCAATTGAAAAGTACATCCGTCTTATGGTCCTGAAGCATAAATACAATTTGGGCTACGAGTCACTCGTGAAGGAAGTCGGTGACAGCATCACATGGCGAATGTTCTGCCGGTTTGCCATCGACGAACCGATGCCCGACCCGTCTACGCTCATCTATGCCCGCAAACGCTACGGCGACAAGATCGTCGAAGACATCAATGCCGCACTCGTAAAGCAGTGTGAGGAAAAAGCCGTTCTGAAAACCCGCAAATTGCGCACGGATACGACGGTTGTGGAATCCGACATCCATCACCCGACAGACGCTACGCTGTTGCAAGATGGCGTAAAAGTCATCACTCGAACGATTCAGAAAATCCGGAAAGTCGCCTCCCACACTGTTCAAGGCTTTGAAGATCGTACGGCAGAAATCAAGGAAAAGATTCTGTCCATCGCGAAAGTTCTACGTCGCCGCACCCGTGAATCTTGGGAAGAAGTTGACCGGATCACTGGGAGCGTAATCGAAGTAGCCGAGAACGTTGTGAACAAGGCGCAAGCCGTTATCGAGAAACTGCAAGACAAGGGCAAAGCTGCTCTTCGACAAAGTAAAACCAAACTGACCGAGGCGGTCACGCTAACCGGCAAGTTGTTGGAACAAGCCAAACAGGTCGTTTCCGGCAATCGAATCATCGCAGATCGGATCGTCAGTTTCTTTGACCCGGAAGCAAGACCGATTAAGAAAGGTAAGCTGGCCAAAGGAACTGAGTTCGGCTACAAGGTGCGAATCGACGAGACGGAAAGCGGCTTTGTGACCGGCTACGCTGTCTACGAGGGGAACCCCTCGGATGATGAACTGCTCGTTCCCGCTGTACAGGCGCATATCAAGCAATTCGGCAAAGCGCCGCAAGCTGTAGCGACCGACCGCGGTTTCTCAAGCAAGAAGAACGAAACGGCCATTACCGAACTTGGTGTGAAGCGAGCTAGCTTGCCGCGAAAGGGCAAAAAAGGCATTGCCCGATCCGAGTACGAAAACGAATTATGGTTCAAAGACTTGCAGCGTTACCGTGCAGCTGGAGAAGCGAAGATTAGTCTTCTCAAGCGGAAGTACGGTTTGAACCGCAGCAGGTATCGGGGCTTTGTCGGCTCAAAATGCTGGGTCGGCTTCGGGATTCTGACCCACAACCTGCAAAGAGCGGCAAAAATGCTCCAAAACTAACATGGAAACCGATCATTAGGGAAAGTTCCCCCTCACAACCCAGCCAGCAACCCGAAACTATTTTTGAAAATCGACTTTTTCAGGAGCAACTA
>NZ_BILV01000144.1 GCF_004000745.1 Paenibacillus barengoltzii NBRC 101215 | reverse complement strand
TTCTAAACGATGGCGAATTAAAGGCTCAGCTAAAACTTCTAAAGATTCAATCAATGACTTCCCTCCTTTTATTAACTCTATAAGGTTATTATATATCCCTATGGGGTTAATTGTAAAGAAAAAAATAAGCTCTATAAGGTGAAATGATGACTTCTAATTGATAAAAATAACTTTGAGATATAATATATTGATCATGGGAGGGAGTCTGCTTGATAAGGTGCAATATTAGAGTTCTTATGGCTGAACACCGAATTGATGATATAACAGAATTAATGAACAGATCTGGACTGAGTAGAAATTCGATTAACAAACTGTATAAAGAAATAAATATTGAAACGACCAAATTAGAAACATTATTAAAGCTATGTGATACATTTGAGTGCAAATTATCAGATTTGATTGAATACACGCCTGATAAATAATAACAGTAAACGATGTGGGGATACTCATAGAAGGACCCCGTCGTATAACAATGCATCTACGCTGCGGGTCATTCGCCCCTTGGTTGTCAGATGTGTAAGCAAGGAAGAATATTCAGACAACACACGACCCGGCCTAAGATAATAGCTATCTAAGGCCGGGTCGTGTCGTAGATGCGGAACCGTTATCTGCCATCGTCTAGTCGAAGAAGTGGGAAAGAATGAAAAGCTGAATAACACGAAGCAGATCAAAGGTATCTAGTTGACTACGAGAAGAGGGCTAAAGAAGTAAGCAGTAGCTAGGACTTGGTTCAGTAAGAGTCGTGAGTTAATAACGATGAAACATCATGAAGAGGATACATAGAAGTATATAAAAGAAATAAAGGCAGTAAAAAGAAATTGCAGTGAAGAACGACGGCAGATAACACAATGTTCCCGCAACGCGGCTGTAGCCGCAAGGTCCGCCCGAAGATATATGAAGTGGAATCATTACGGTGCTAATTCAGTAGCAAGGAAGGGAATTCAGGCGGACACGTCTGCAAGGCTAAGTGGCGGAGCCACCCGGCAACCTGATTCGCTGCGCTCGACGGGTCAGCGGCTTAAGCCTTTCGACGTCGGGAACACGATACGTTATCTGAAACCGGTGCGAGGCAAAATAAATGACACTTGTACTTTAAGTGCCATCAAGATTTTTATATATGTCACCGCGAGATCCTATCTTTACAACAATTATTATAAGTTCATTATCAATTACTGAATAAATCACACGAAAGGATCCAACACGAAGCCGAAAATGATTTTCCATACCTTGCATTCTTTTTATGTCGAGCTCTGGATGTCTTGGATTTTCAGAAAGAATTTTTAAGTGATCCAGAATGCGATTTCGAGTTGTGATATCCTGCTTTTGAAGATACTTAAAGGCATCCTTTAGGAACTTAATTTCGTAATTCATGTTCAACATCCTTAAGGCTAATTAATTCACCTCTTAAGTAAGCTTCATGAGCATCCTTTATGGCATCTAATTCATCTTGAGTTGTTGGTTCATCATCGAGAGGGATTTCTCTATTCACGGGAATATTGGCGAGGCGCTCCATCAATTCGGAAACCAACTCAAGATCTTTATCGGATAGTCGATCAAGCAACTCATAAAATCGTTCTTTATTTACAGCCATTTTGCCAACTCCTTTCAAGATCTAATTATAACCATTATAACATTAGA
>NZ_BILV01000143.1 GCF_004000745.1 Paenibacillus barengoltzii NBRC 101215 | reverse complement strand
CCTGAATCCGTGAACTTGAACAAATAAATCCTGAGGCGGACACAGGAAAATGCAGCCAAGAAGGCGAATTATTCAAGTATTTGGAACCTTCAAAGCCATTCACCTGTGGGGTGCATGATGAAAATCCGTTTTGTCCGATCCAACGAACTCATTCTGTCCACCCATGCCGGTCTCGCTACCGTCGGTGCCTTGCTGGCACATACCAAACTCACAAAACGCCTTAACCATACCCGACTCACAGATGTAGAACATCCGTATCATTCTCACTCCGACGTGATGAAAAGCTACATCGGCTTGCTGTGTCAAGGAAAAAGCGATTTCGATCACATTGAGCCGTTTCGGAACGACGATGTCTTTCAGATCAGTCTGCAACTGCAGCGCGTGCCCTCCAGCCCGACGCTTCGCCAACGCCTGGAGCGCGCGGCGGAAACGAAGGCGGGATGGAACGAGATTCTGCTTGAGGAATCCGCTGATCTGATCCGTCGCATCCAGGCGCCGTTGACCGGAGTTCAGGCCGGATCTCGTGTTTACATCCCGCTGGACATCGACGTTTCCCCCTTCGACAACTCCGGTACCAAGAAAGAAGGCGTTTCCCGCACGTACAAAGGCGTGGACGGCTATGCGCCGATCTTTGCCTATCTGGGGCAAGAGGGGTACGGCGTCAATGTCGAATTGCGGGAAGGCAGCACCCATGTCCAGAACGGCACCGCGGCATTCTTGACCCAAAGTATTGCCTATGCACGGCGCATCACGGATCAGCCGATGCTCGTGCGCATGGATGCAGGAAACGACAGCCTCGAGAATCTGCATGTGTGTCACCGTGAGAATGTGGACTACATCATCAAAGTGAACCTTCGCAGGGACCCCAAGGAGGCCTGGTTGCACGTTGCCGAGACCTCGGGCATCTGCTGCGAGCAACGCGAAGGCAAGAAAGAATATGTCGGGTTCATCGAGTTTCCGGAGAAAGGATTTGACCGCCCTCTTCGACAAGTCTTCCATGTGATCGAGCGAACGATTGACCGAGATGGACAAATCCTGCTGGTTCCCGAACTGGAAGTGGATGTATACTGGACTTCGCTTCGCTGTGCACCATGGCGGGTGATTGAGTTATACCGGGATCACGGCACCAGCGAGCAATTTCATAGTGAAATCAAGACGGATCTGGATTTGGAACGGTTGCCGTCCGGGAAATTTGAAACCAATCATCTCGTGTTGCACGCAGGCGTGTTTGCGTACAATTTGCTGCGCATCATGGGGCAGGAGAGTCTGCGCAAAGACGATGCGCCTATACGCGGCAATGTGCAGCGACGCCGGATTCGGACGGTGATCCAGAATATCATCTACATGGCGGTGCGGTTGATACGACACGCCCGAGGGATATGGTTTAACTTTGACAAGAACAGCCCATGGTCCCCCGTATTGGAGCGGATTTACCACGCGTTTGCATGAGCATGGATCGAAACGAATCGTTTTACTCAAAACCTGCAATTTCGCAGGTTTATTTGGCATGCACAAATTTGTCGTTCAGGCCTCATTGAAGCTTCAAAGGATTGGCAAATCCATCCCGGTGGCCATCTCCAGGAGAGTATAATCTGATTTTGAATCCGTCACATTAGAACGATTTAGCAAATATCACGGATTCAGG
>NZ_BILV01000142.1 GCF_004000745.1 Paenibacillus barengoltzii NBRC 101215 | reverse complement strand
TGGAAATTTCCCGTGCCTGTTGAGCGCGGAGTCACGAAAAAAGGGCGCATCAAACCAAACCCAGCCAAAAACCATGTCAGATACCAGATTTTTACTGGGAATTCGTGAAGGACTAAGGCAAAGGAGGCGTTAATCCTTGGCGCTATTCACCTTCCTTCGAGGCGTGTAGAGTTGGCCGCTGCGTAGCAGCACATCGACCAGACGCACGAGTTTTCTTGCCGTTAAGACGAGGGCGCGTTTGTGTTGATTCTTGGGCACTTCGTGATACTTCTTCCGGTAATATTCACCGAATTCTTCATCGCGCATCCTAACCGAGTTGGCAGCTTCAACGAGGTAGTAGCGCAGGAATCGGTTGCCGGATTTGATGCGGGCGGTGTCCTCCGCCTCGAAGACGCCGGACTGGTGCCTGCGCCACGTCAGACCTGCGTACTTGGCGACGGCGGCTTGATCCTTGAACCGTTCAATATCGCCGAGTTCGCCGAGCAGACCGGCTGCATAGACTTTGCCGATGCCGGGCACTGACAGCAAGCACTGAGCGCCTTGAATGCCGTCGAGGACCCGCTCGATCGCTTTGTCGAGATCCTTGAGCTGCTTCTGGATGCTGCGGATGGATTCGATGGAGGTGCCGAGCACCAGGTCAATCGAATCCTCCACGACCTTGGACAGCCGATAGGAGGCGCGGGCAGCTTGCTGAATGCAGCGGGCGACCCGCTCGGGATCGGGGAAACGATTGCGTCCCTTGTCCCGCAGATAGTCGGCCAGATCGGCCACGTCCATCTCGGCGATGTCATCGAGGCTGAACTTCTCGGAGAGCATCTCCATGAGCGCATGGCCAAACACGGAGCTGTCGACCTCGGTTGTAAACGCATTGCACTTGTAGAACAGGTTCTGCAAGAAGTACTGCTTCTCGCGAGCCAAGTTATGGACCAAGTGGAAACGCATGCGCGTGAGGCGTTGAAGGGCGACATACTGCTCCTGCATGACGATGGTGGTCGTCAGGCGGCCGAAGCGCAGGCGATCCGCAATGACCCAGGCGTCGAGCCGGTCGGTCTTGTCCATATCCGCATAGGCTTCTCTGAACTTGCTGATGAGCTTGGGGTTCAAGGTGAACACCTTGGCCTTGCGCTCTCGAAGCGCTGGATCCTGATGCAGGTACATGGCAGGGTGCCAGCTGTAGACGGAAGTGGCTTCCAAGCCGATGTGAATCTCGGTGACGGCCAACTTGTCCGCTGCAGCGACGATTTGGTCACGCAAGTGCGAGGCGCCATTCAAATTGTTTTTGACGGTGAGTGTCTCAAGCTTGTCACCGTCAGCGTTCATGAAACACGCTTCGAGCTCTTGCGAGCTCACGTCAATACCGACAAAAAGCTTCAAGTGAAATTCCTCCTTTCGCTAGGGATTCAGGGAATGGACGCTCCGGGATGCCTCCGGCGCACGCGCAGATCTATCACCCTCGCGTATGAGGACACACTTCGGGCCATGAGCTGCCCCGGATCTGCTAAAACCGGGCATGGGATGCCGAAGGGAACAGCCAGCGGGTAAGAAGCTCAGACGCGTACCGGAGAAACAGACTTAAGGAGTAGACGATGCTACTGGAGGCAGAAGGATTTCCCCGAATGGACCCTACGTTCCATTGTCCAGAGGCATACCGGAAAGTCCAGTCCCTGATGGAATTTTCAAAGAACAAGCTGGAAATTTGGAGGCTGTTTTCCATCCCCCGGGGGGATGGAAATGAACCTAAAAGAGCTTTTTAAAGATACTATACGAGGAG
>NZ_BILV01000141.1 GCF_004000745.1 Paenibacillus barengoltzii NBRC 101215 | reverse complement strand
ATTACTGTCATTATCGGTAAAATACAAATCCACATCCAGCTTCAGGCCGCTTCTGCTGATCTTCACGGTCCGCTCAACGATCGTACTCTTATTGCCGATGTCATCCATCGCTTGCGCCTGGATCTTCGTTTGCCCTTCTTCCGTCACCTCTAAGCGGATAGGTGTACCGTTAAATGCACGATCCTCCCACTCCTTGTCACCGACTTTCACACGAATCGTGTGAACATCTGTCTGCCTTGGGTTAGCGGCGCTGTGGTCGATCGCCACTTCCACTTTGGCAGCATTGGTCCAGCCGTCGGGATGAAGGGTGATCGTCGGCGGTTCCGGATTTCCGCTGTCCACGACGATGTCGAGAGTCTCGGACTTGTCGAATAAGGAGACGGTGATCGTCGCTTTGCCGCCTTTGACGGTGCTGACCTCCCCGTTAGGATCAACACGCACAATTTCGGGGTCATCCGGATCAACGCTATACCTGGCGGTTGTTGTCGCATTGTAGCGATCCCCGTTTTGATGTTCCGTATTCACGGTAATGTGGGTCTTGTCGTCAAGGTTCAACTGATCGTTTGCAATGGACGCAGCCCAGGAGATGAGCGGGTTTTGCCATTGGAGAAATGGCCGATGTCCGTCGTACTGGTACCAGCCCTCTGTGAGATCCCAATCCTTAAATGTTTCCGGATCGCGGAGATCCGCCTCTTCCACAGGTATTCCGATTCCATTGTCAGGGAGTTCACCATCCGTATAGCTATCGGTCAACCAGTAGCTGCCGGCGACCTCAATGATATTTCCTCTTTCTTCATATTCATTATTCGCCCCGACCAGCCCGCCAGTCTCAGAATGACCTGTTACCTTGCCTGTCGCGTAACAATGCTCAACTTCTATCACTGAACTTATTGGCGAATCGTAACCATTTGTAACATTAAATCCGATCAAACCACCCACGTATTGCTTACCGTTGACATTCCCTGTCGCATAGGAGTTCTTAATTCTGACCACACCAGATGGAAGGGCTTCAGCTTTACCAACAAATCCACCTACAAGCTGGTCTCCATTAACCTCCCCAGTCGCATATGAATTCGTGATTTCATTGACACTTCCTATATTTCCCGATGAAATTATGCCAACTAAACCACCTACAAGATTATTTATGCCCGCAACGTCACCAGTTGCAAATGAATCGCGAATCGTAATCTTTTTACCAGTCGAACCCCTAAATAGACCTGCCAGACCCCCGACTTCACGCTCTCCGACAACTTCGATATGGGCGGATGACCCGATCACGTCATTTCTAACAATACCGGCTAACCCGCCAACCTTCATTTCTCCTCGAATAAGGGTTCCCGTTACCGTACTGTTTTCAATTATCCCGTAGCTATACCCTACTAACCCGCCGATGTAATCATACCCCTTGATCTCCACGACCTCGAGATGGACATTCCGGATGACAGCCGTTTCTGACGTTACTCCAAACAAAGATTGGTAGTTCTCATCTTCACGGTTGATCTTTAAACCTGTAATTTGATAGCCGTTGCCATCAAATGTTCCGGTAAAAGGAGAAGAGTATTCCGTTGCGATTGGCAACCATCCTTCTCCGGAACTGTAAGTTGAAAGATTAATATCGGCTCCCAATTTGAAATGGGCATCCAGATAATCTCTCACTTTGTTCAGCTGTTCAGCGGTTTCGATAATATACGGGGCTTCTTCCGTGCCTGAGCCGCCGGCAAAATCACTGCTTAACGGCGCGAATGCACCGTCATCGGCGGCCTGAACCAATATGCCGACATTCCCAAACAGTTGTGTCCAGGTCCATCCGAAAAAAAGAACTAACGCCGCCAACAGAACGGATGATTTAAACGGTCTCATTTTCCTTTCACTTCCTTTCTAATGTGCGGAGACCGCAAGTTCCACATCATTGTCCGTCATAAAGTCCACTCCTCGCCTTCTCCAAGGCTTCCAGATCAATTCTTTCCATCGCAAGCATGGCCTTGTTCACGCACTGCTGTTGTTCCCCGGATTCGTCGGAACTGATCGCTTCCCAATCGG
>NZ_BILV01000140.1 GCF_004000745.1 Paenibacillus barengoltzii NBRC 101215 | reverse complement strand
ACTCTAGAGACGTTAATGTATTGGAAAACGGGCTGTCTCAAATCTAACGGACACAGATGACGTTATTTGCCCCGAATTGCTTGTCTCTTGCGGGATTTATGTGGAATAAGGCCGCTTGAGTCCGTTAGATAGGGAAATCCCCGGGAAATGAGACAATAAGGTCTCTGAGGTCCGTTAGCAATGGGGGCGGCTTAACGCCACACCAACTCCGATGACCCCCATTGTGATGGAAAGCCAATTGGAAAACAACAGCTTAAAATCAAGGTTTTCAAATTGGGTTTTCAGCACCGAGAAGGTTGGATGAAGGAGGGAGTGAGTAGCGGAGCGTAGGTGGATCTACGTGAGCAACGGAGCGACTGACTGAATTCAAGATTCGATGTCGCACTCACTCCGATGACCCCCATCGTGATGGAAAGCCAATTGGAAAACAACCAATATCAACCGCAGGAAATTAACCTTACAGGGAAGGAAAGTGTAGTATGGCATTGCAAATCTATAACACCTTAACCCGGGCGAAGGAAGAGTTCGTCAGCCTGACGCCGGGAAAAGTGAAGATGTATGTTTGCGGACCTACCGTATACGGTTATATTCATATTGGGAATGCGCGGCCGATGATCTTTTTTGACGTGGTACGCAGCTACCTGGAGAATCAGAAATACGATGTAAATTACGTTGTAAACTTTACAGATGTAGATGACAAGCTGATTCGCAAAGCGGAAGAGATGAAGCTCACCGTGCCGGAAGTGGCTGAGATGTTTATTAAAGCCTATTACGAGGATCTGGACGGCCTTGGAATTCCGCGTGCCACAGCAAATCCGCGGGTTACGGAGAACATGGATGTGATCATCGATTTTATCCGCGACCTGGAGCAAAAAGGGTTTGCTTATGAAAGCGGCGGGGACGTATTTTTCCGTACGCACAAATTTCCGGAATACGGCAAGCTGTCCGGTCAAAATATCGACGAGCTGCAATTTGGCATCCGCATCGATGTGGACGAACGTAAGGAGAATCCGGAGGATTTCGTGCTCTGGAAAGCGGCCAAGCCCGGCGAAATCCACTGGAGCAGCCCATGGGGCGAAGGTCGTCCCGGCTGGCATATCGAATGCTCGGCGATGTCTCGGCAACTGCTGGGCGACACGCTGGACATTCACGGCGGGGGTCAGGACCTGCAGTTCCCGCACCATGAATGCGAAGTTGCACAATCGGAAGCTGCCACGGGCAAACCGCTCGCCAGATACTGGATGCATAACGGATATATCAATATCGACGGGGAAAAAATGTCCAAGTCCCTAGGCAACGGCGTACTTGTCAAGGATTTGCGTGCACAATATAAACGGGAAGCGATCCGTTACTTTATGCTATCGACTCACTATCGCAATCCGCTGAACTTCTCGGAAGAGACGATGTTGCAAGCGGAGCGCAGTGTAGAACGGATCAGCAACGCCGCGAACAACCTTCGCCATCGTCTGAGCGCAGCACCGCAGGGCGGGGAAACGAAGGTTACCCCGGAGTGGGCAGAGAAGCTGGAGACGATCCGCAATTTGTTCCATGCCAAAATGCAGGACGACTTCAATACCCCGGACGCGATTACGGCGGTGTTTGAATGGGTGAGCGAAGTGAATACGCTGCTGCAGCAGCCGGTGGCTGCACGCGGCGATCTGGAAGCGGCACTGCAGCTGTTCGAGGAGATGAACGGCGTGCTGCGTATCGCTTTGCCGCCGGAGACGGAGCTGCCTGGGGAAGAGATCGAGGTGCTGATTGCGGAGCGGGCCGAAGCGCGGAAGGCCAAGAACTGGGCGCGCGCGGACGAAATCCGTGACCTGCTGGATGCCCGCGGCATCGTGCTCGAAGATACGCCGCAGGGTATGAGATGGCGGCGCAAATGAGCGGGCCGCAAGAGCCACGGGCAGGCGCCAGCGAGCGGCAGGGCCTAGATGCAGGCGGACGGCCGCGCCAAGAAGCGGGCGCAGGCGACCTGACCGGCGCAGCAGTGCGTCCCGGCCAGGACGTGGGCGCCGCCGCTCGGCCGGGCCAGGCAGCCGACGCAACGGC
>NZ_BILV01000139.1 GCF_004000745.1 Paenibacillus barengoltzii NBRC 101215 | reverse complement strand
CCTTCATCATTATCCTTGATCTAGGCGCCGCGTCTCCTGATGGAATAGCTGGCAATGCGGACATAACAAGCAGATCTCCACCCGCTCGCCAAATATCCGCGAGATCGTCGTAATCACCTGGGCATCAGGTTCCTGAGTATGAATCAAGATCCGGTCCGGGGAGAGGGAGATCAAGGTGCTGACAATCACGTCCTCCATCTGCATCTCCTGATCGGCAATCCGCGCGATAACCCCGCCGGATGCCGGCACACGAATCGGCGTAAATTGCTCGTTCAGAATCGCAAATTCAGATTCCTGCTTATGCATCAAATGGACTAAAGGGGTCAAAGGCTCCTGGAAATACACAAAATACTGCAGCAGCCCAATAAATTCCTCATACTGCTTGTCGAGCAAAAACTCGTCTACGGCATAGTCTACAATTTCACGCAGCTTGTCCTCATAAGCCTTGAGGCGGAACCAGACGAACCCTTCTAGATGGAGCTGGGAAGAAGACTGCAAATACTCACGCAGTGCTTCTTGTACCAACGTTTTGCGTTGATCACGGGCACAGCCGGTAACCGCATCTTCGGCCAGAAGCCGGTTCACCATGTCATACACCTGCTCCGCTTCCTCGCGGGATTCAAAGCTGTAATCCCGTCGCATGACTCTGGCGGCGATCTCTGCTTCCTTCTCGCGGAGGATGTACTCTGCGATACCTTGCGACAAACAGTCAATCAGTTGTAGATCGCCAGCAGCTTGCTCCCCGCCGCTGGCTTCCGGGCATCCCATGAGCACCGCCTCCAGCATCCCGCTTGCGGCCGCTTGAAAGCGAAGCCGTACCTCACGGTTATGTAAGCTGCTGACGGCCTCCTGTAACCAAGCTTTGAACCGTTCCTCCGATTCGGCGGAACCGCAATTGACGCGTACAGTAAAAAAATCCATGAATCTGGCCCCCTTCCGCTTCCTTCTCCAAGTATATGGTGGGAAGGTAGCGGATATACGGGAACCGTTCATGGAATGAAAGGCAGTTCTGCCAGCAATATTTTAGAGTCGGATCAAGTTAGTTTTGCATAATGAAATCGCGTTCGACCGTCGTTTCTTCATCAAACACGCGCAAAATCTCATATTTTGTATTCCGTTGCGCCGGAACTTTGCCTGCGGAACGAATGATCGACAGGATCGATTCGATATTTACTTTATGGGTTGCACCGGCGGACGATACCACGTTCTCCTCAATCATCGTGCTGCCGAAGTCGTTACATCCGTATTGCAGCGACAATTTGCCGACTTCCGGACCCATCGTTACCCAAGAGGACTGCAGGTTTTTGATGTTATCCAACACAATCCGGCTGATCGCGACTGTTTTCAGATAGGATTCCGGCGTTTGCCGTTCCGCTTTCAGGTTCGTGTTGTCCGGCTGGAACGTCCATGGGATAAAGGCCAGGAATCCTTCGGACGGATACCCGTTCTGGATGCACTCATCCTGTGCTTCCCGCACACGCAGCAGATGCAGCGCCCGTTCTTCCATCGACTCGCCGAACCCGATCACCATCGTGGCGGTTGTGTTCATGCCGATTTTATGGGCCGTTTGCATCACGTCCATCCAGTCTCTCCAAGAGCCTTTCAAGCGGCTGATTTTACGACGTGTGCGGTCGTCCAAAATTTCAGCTCCGCCGCCCGGCAAGGAATCCAGACCTGCTGCATGAATCTCGCGCAAAACCTCTTCCAGCGAAAGCCCGTCGGAAACTTCCTTCATCTTCATGATTTCCGCAGGAGAGAACGAGTGCATGGTGATGTTCGGGAACCGCTCCTTAATCGCCTTCAATAAGTTTGTATAATAGCTAAAAGGTAAATTCGGGTTAGTTCCGCCCTGCATCAGAATCTCTGTGCCGCCGACGTCCACCGTTTCCTGGATTTTCTGAAAAATTACTTCGTCCGGAAGTACATACCCTTCCTCAGAACCCGGCCGGCGGTAAAAAGCGCAGAACCGGCAATATACGTCACAAATATTCGTATAGTTAATGTTCCGTCCGATCACAAACGTTGTGATCGGTTCAGGATGCTTGCGCTCCATCAAAATGTTGGCGGTATGCCCGATCTTCTCTACTTCATCCGATTCAAACAACCGGATCGTATCCTCCAAATCCAGGCGTCCGCCCTGCAGCGCTTTGCTTAATATATCGTCAATTGCAGTCATATCACTGC
>NZ_BILV01000138.1 GCF_004000745.1 Paenibacillus barengoltzii NBRC 101215 | reverse complement strand
CCATATT
The DNA here is from genome assembly GCF_004000745.1 of Paenibacillus barengoltzii NBRC 101215. Classification (GTDB taxonomy): domain Bacteria; phylum Bacillota; class Bacilli; order Paenibacillales; family Paenibacillaceae; genus Fontibacillus; species Fontibacillus barengoltzii. The sequence continues at coordinate 2,717 of NZ_BILV01000138.1, read as the reverse complement.
TAGGATATTTTACAAACAATTTTTCTGTAATTTCTCATGTCAGGTTTGGTGCAAGGCTAGTGCACTAAAGGTCCAAATAAGCATGAAATTTCATATATAATTGCCCGGAAGTGCCACTTCCCAGTAAAATATACTCGATTTTTCGAGTATATCCAACCGACGACTCGGATGAAGACCGATAAAGGGGGCTGGTAAACCATCACGAACATGACGGACATCACGGCGGGCGGGGGCAAGGCGAGAGGTCTGATAACCAGTCGATTCCACGACCTATGACCGCGGTAAGGCAGATACCTAATAGCCAGTCGATTCACACCTCATGACCATGGATAAGGCAGATGCCTGTTAACCAGCCGACTCACGACTCATGACCGCGGTAAATCAGATGCCTAATGACGACCAATCGCGGCAGATAACCAACGGGCAAGGCAAACGACAGGTAAAGGCAGACGACGTCTCTGACGACCGCCCCCTTACCGCTTCCAACATAAAAAAAGAGCCGCTTACCAGCTAGCTCTTCTCCTCATCATTCGGATACAATTTCCGCAGGTGCTCGACCGACTGGCGTATCAACTTGCGCAGTACGTCCACATCGATGTCGGCGACTTTATTAATGTAGACACACCCTTTGCCTTGGGTATGCTTGCCTAAGGACTCCAGCAAAGCGTCTCGCTCAGGATCATTCGAGGCAAGATACAGGCTGATCTTCGCCTTCCGAGGCGAGAAGCCCACCAACGGCGCATCCCCTTCGTGGCCGGAGGCGTATTTGTAATGGTAGGAGCCAAAGCCGATGATGCTGGAACCCCACATTTTGGCCGGGTAGCCCGTGGTCTCCGTAAAAATGTCCAGCAATCGGTAGGCATCCTCCCGCTTCTTCGCATCGGCTACCCCTTCAATGAACTCGATGACGCTGTTGTCGTTCTCTTTGGTCTTCAGCTCGTACACTTAGAACCCTCCCTCTAACATCTCATCACCCGGCAACACCCGCCAATTCAAGTCTCACCACAAGCTGTCTCATTTCATCATTCCTTATCCCTAGCTTCCTCCACTCGATCCAGCCACTCGTTCATCAGCGCGTTAAACATGTTCTCCTGCTCAATCTGCAGGTTATGCCCAGCCCGGTCTACGACCGCAAACGTCCCCCGTGGATACTGATCTAATAAGCGAAGTGCATCCGCATATCCCACTGACGTATCCTGACGGCCAAGCAGGAATAACGAAGGGGCGTCAAACGTCTCTTGATCGATCGAAAAAGAAAACCCATACCGCGCCCGAATCTTGTCCAAAAAAGCGGAATCTGCCACTCGACAGCCGGGAACGATCTCCTTCGCATATCTCTCCCAAGTGTGTCGATCAATAACCGCGCTCATCGAGCGGAAGTCCTCATACTCCTCGGGAGACAGTTCATTACTCAGCGCCGGATCCTCGTAAATCACCGTATGGTCCGGCAGCTCCCGTTGAGCCGGGTCCGGTACGATCAAGGGACAAATAAACGCCGCTCCCTCAACTCGCTCGGAACGACGAGCGATGATCCCTCTCGTTAAGTACCCGCCGTAAGACTCTCCAACTACCGCAAAACACGACTCCGGCACCAAGGCATCAATTAACTCCAGCACCGCATCTAGCATTTCGTCCGTACTTTCAATCCCCGCGTAATTCTTCGACTGTCCCATGCCCGGCAAATCAAGATAAATTCTTCTCCAGCCCGCGCGGTTCTCAAATATCGGTTCCATGCAGCCGCTCATCAGACGATGGTCGGGCGTAAATCCATGAATCAGCACGATCGGCCGCCCGGAGCCCATCTCCTCATAATAAAGTTCTGCTTGGCTGGCTTTAAAATAAGGCATCCGCAACACTCCTTCGAACATGATGCCCTCATCATAATGCGAATATATGTTCTTGTCCAGACCTAAATTGACCACGCCTTATTCAGATTGAGCCTGATCTCCCATCCATCTCATATACACCCTGGCATTAAACCCCGTTTGCTTCCGAAACCAGCGCTGCGGCTTCCGCCGAAACTCGACATATCCCAGTCGCTCATACAAGCGAACCGCAGCAGTGTTGGTATCCACTACCTCCAAAATATAATCGTCATAGCCCAAACGAGAGATCAGCTCATGGTTCAGTTGGCTGGCGACCCCACGCCCTCGTGCTTGCTTAGCCGTAGCAACCGCCTCGAAATAACACTGTCCCTCCGCCAAGTGCAGCGGTTTTTCCAACTCCCGACGGACCAGAAAATAAAACAAACTTCCCTTCATCCAACCAAGTTCCTGCTGCAGCTCAGCCCGTTGAAATCGGAAAGCCCGCTTCTGTCCTGCGGAATACGCGAAGATCCCCAGAACCTGTCCCTCCTCCAAGGCGACAAAAAACTGCTCTCTCACCAAAGCATGCACAAGAGCCCTCGCTAATTTGTCCCGGTCCGAAGTAAAATATCGCAGCGAATCGTAAAAGCCCTCCACAAAAATCTCCGCCGCCTGCGCGGATTCTCGATCCCCGAGCTCCGCCAAATTACGAATCACGAAATCACTCATATCACCGTTCCTCCCTTCTTTTCTCTACTATATAAAAAGGTGAAATAGGCACAGAACAGTCCTCAGCCGGATTCCCCATCCTTCCCGCGACTTAAACCCAGCATCACTGCCTCTCCAGGAAAAATCATAACCACCCGTCCAACGGGTGGTTTGCTCTTGGGGTATAACCCCTTGTTGCCAAAC
>NZ_BILV01000137.1 GCF_004000745.1 Paenibacillus barengoltzii NBRC 101215 | reverse complement strand
TGGGTAACAAAATTACGTGAGTGAACCATTATCCTTCGGTAACATTTTTATATGAGTTGACACGCGAGGCATCCTGCTAATGCTCTACGATTATTTACAGTATAGCTCACGATTTTGGAAGATAAACCCTGGGGAGAGAAAACGATGGGGACATCCCTTCAGTAAAGGGAAGAAGAAAAAGCAGATGCACCAAGCGAATCCGCGTTGTTCGCCTGTGAAGGCGGAGATCAAGAAACGTTTCTTTGTGGTAAAAAAAGGGTTCCCTGCAACCAGGTCCCCCTTGGGTCTGCTTATTGAATGTATGTAGCATAAGGATAGATATATAAGTTCAAATACTGCCGTCGCGAACTTCCAGATAACGCTCCAGCTTGCGCTTGACGCGCTGCAGGGCGTTGTCGATCGATTTGACGTGGCGATTCAAATCCACCGCGATCTCCTGATAGGACCTTCCGTCCAAATACAGCATAAGCACTTTGCGCTCCAAATCGCTGAGGATCTCGGACATCTTGTCCTCCAGGCCGGTAAACTCTTCCTGGTTGATGATCAATTCTTCCGGATCGCTCACCTGAGAGCCGCAAATGACGTCGAGCAACGTTCGGTCCGATTCCTCATCGTAGATCGGCTTGTCCAAGGAAACGTACGAATTCAGCGGAATATGCTTCTGCCTCGTTGCCGTCTTGATCGCGGTAATGATCTGGCGCGTAATGCACAGCTCCGCGAACGCTTTGAACGAAGCAAGCTTATCCCCCCGAAAGTCCCGGATCGATTTGTAGAGTCCGATCATGCCTTCCTGGATGATATCTTCGCGGTCGGCACCGATGAGAAAATAAGACCTCGCCTTAGCGCGCACGAAGCTCCGATACTTGTTAATCAAGTATTCCAACGCTTCACTGTCGCCCTCTCGAACCGCCTCGACAATGTCTTCGTCACTTTGGATCTCATAGTCAAACCTTACCCATGTATCGAGTTTGACACTCACCACAAATCCCTCCGGCCGCAACGCACGGTTCCCCGTCACTCATTCAAGTAATACGAACAGTATATATGAAGGTGCATACTAGCGTCAACCGCAAAAGTACCAAAAGATGTAAAGTCGAACTTTGTCAAGGGTATATGGTAGTAGAACTCGAGAATTCCCTTTCATTCCCTGCGCCATCGTTCAAACAACTGTCTCAGCTCTGGGCTTAGCTTGGCATCCAGCGTATTGCGGCTGGAATTGGCGCTGCGCTCGGCGATTTTGGCCTGGATTTCCTTCTCGCTTTGCTCTACCTGAATCAAGAGTTCCCTGGCCGATATCCGCAGCGCGCCCTGTCCAAAAATCACGTGCTGCTCCACCATATCGCTTGTGGCAACATAGATTTGCCGGCGACGGTGGCTCAGCTCACCGACCAGCCGTTCAATGCATTCGTCGGCCGTTTCCTTCTCTTTCGTGAAAACCAGCTCCACCTTGTTCTGGGTATAGGACTTGCCCAGCCCCGGAACCCGATAAGCATCAAAGACGACGATTACCTTTCTCCCGGAAAAAGCTTGATAATCGGCGAGCCGCTCAAGCAGCCTGTCCCTTGCAGCCTGCAGATCCCGCTTGGACAGTTCCGCCAGCTCAGGCCAGCCGCCGATCATATTGTATCCGTCCACCAATAGCACATCGCGCACATCGCGCATGGCCTTTATCCTTCAGCGCGTCGTCTGCGCAGCACTTCGTACATAATGACCCCGGCCGCAACCGAGGCGTTCAGGGAATTGAGCCGTCCGTTCATCGGGAGCTTGACCAGGACGTCGCACGTTTCCCGAACGAGGCGCCCCATACCTTTGTTCTCATTGCCGATGACGATCGCCACCGGCCCGGTCAGCACGTTGCCGCTGCGATACATCTCTTCTTTTGCACCTACGTCTGTACCAACGATCCATACGCCTGCTTCCTTCAATTGCTCCATGGTCTGAACCAAATTCGTTACCCGTGCAACGGGGACGTACTCCACCGCTCCGGCCGAGGTTTTCGACACGGTGGCAGTCACCGATGCCGAGCGGCGTTTTGGAATAATAACTCCATGCACCCCGGTGCACTCTGCTGTCCGGAGAATCGAGCCCAAATTATGCGGGTCTTCAATCTCGTCCAGAATCAACAAGAAAGGCGGTTCCCCGCGTTCCTGCGCACGGGCCAGTAAATCGTCCACTTCCGCGTAGGCGTAAGGGGCAACTTGAGCGACCACGCCCTGATGCTGCAGGCCGGGCGCCATTTGGTCCAGCTTGCGCTTGTCCACAAATTGCACGACAATGCCGTGTTTTTTCGCTTCAGCCACGATTGGCTGGGTAAGATGCTTCTGGGCGCCTTCGGCCACCCATATTTTATTGATTGTGCGGCCGGCATGCAGCGCTTCAAGCAGCGAATGCTTGCCGCCAATCCATTCTTGTTCCTCCATTGGAATCCTCCTATGCAATGGTGACACTTTGTTAGTCACGGTCCCGATTGTCCTCTAAATCGGCAAATCCGTGAGCAATCAACTCGCGGAGGCGATCATGCGCTCCGGTGTAATATAAGTAACCGACCAGGCTCTCTAAAGCGGTGGCGAGTCGGTAATCTTGCACGTTGGCGTTCTTCGGCACCGTGCCGGACTTGGCGTTGCGTCCTTGGCGGACAACGTCCTTCTCTTCTTCGGTGAGCAGCGGCTCGATCTGCTCCAGCAGCCGCGCCTGCGCCTTGGCCGAGACGTACTTCGTCGACTGGCCGTGCAGGTGATGGGGCCGCAGGTTCGGGCGGGCCATCACGTGTTGGCGGACGGCGACCTCGTAGACGGCGTCGCCGATGTAGGCGAGGGCGAGCGGCGGCAGCAGCCGAGCCGGCTTGGCGGG
>NZ_BILV01000136.1 GCF_004000745.1 Paenibacillus barengoltzii NBRC 101215 | reverse complement strand
CTCCGCCCAGCCTTTCACTCTAGCTTCAATGTTTTCAGTTTGAAATGAGTAAATCTTTTTATAATGGTTGCCAGGTTTTTAGCGTTTTCTTCATTGATACATTGATACAAAGGTGGGAAATATATGAAGATGAATAAAAAATTCAATCTGTTATTCGCTATTTTTTGTTATATGGCCATTATACTTGTCGATGGCAGCGTTGAAGCATCTGCTGCTGAGTCGTTTATACAAGGCTCTGGATATGAGCAAGGGAATTATGACCTGGAAGCGATTCAACCGACGGCGTTTAACTGGACGAGACAGTCGAGGTTTTCCGGCAGCGAAGCGTTTGATATGAAATGGTCATTTAAAACTGAAGGACGTGTACGTTCATCACCGGCGATAGCTGCAGACGGTACAATTTATGTCGGCTCAGACGACGGGCATTTGTATGCGTTGACGGCGAGTGGCGAGCAGAAATGGAAATTTGCGATCAATGGTAGTGATTTTGGCAACCCCGGCATTTATTCGTCGCCATCCATCGGAGCTGATGGGACGATCTACGTCGGGGGGGATGACAGTTATTTATATGCGATTCATCCAGACGGTACTTTGAAATGGGATTTGAAAATAGGGTCACTGGTTTTCGTGTCCCCTTCACCAGCCATCGGAGCGGACGGGACGATTTATGTCGCTACCGAGGACGGTACTTTTCATGCAATTTCCGACGATGGAGACACGGGAAGGGAAAAGTGGTCATACAAAATATCAGCATTTTGGCCGATGATTAAGTCGTCCCCGGTAATTGCAGCTGATGGTAAGATCTATGTGGGTGATTTCGAAGGTATTCTCTATGCATTTGAACCGGAGCAAGATGCGGATGATGTCAAGCCGAAATGGATCTTTGAAACTAAAACGGGTAGTGCGATCAGAGCGACACCGGCAATCGGGGATGATGGGACGATCTACTTGGGTTCAGAGGATGGTAATTTATATGTACTGGATTCGTCGGGTCAATTACAATGGAGGTTTGATGCAAAAGATCCGATCTCCAGCACTCCGGTTATCGGTTCTGACGGTACGATCTATATAAAGACTCATTCGAAACTCTATGCATTTGCGCCGCAACAAGCGGCGGATGACGTTAGCCCCAGATGGTCGGCGGAATTTGGATACGTTACTTATGCTACGCCGATTGTCGATGCCAATGGCATGCTTTATGTCGGAACTCACGACAGCAATTTGTACGCGATAGATTCAGCGGGCAATATGCGGTGGTCATTTCAGACAGGCGGTTCGATTACTTCATCAGCGGCCATCGGTGCCGATGGTACGATTTATGTGGGTTCTTACGATGGACATTTATATGCGATCGGGCAGGTTGATATAAATGCTCCGACTAACGTAACGGCAAAGGCTGGAGAAAGGTCTGTGCAGCTTGAATGGGAGGTGGTTTCTGATGCCTCCTCTTACGCAATCTATATGGCTACAGGATCAGAGCCGCCGGATACGCAGGATTTATCGAACTGGAAACCATTAAATGACGAGCCGCTTATGGACACATCATGGCTGGTTGATGAGTTAAAGGCAGGAACAAAATATTGGTTTGCTGTGCAAGCCGTTACTGAAGGGAATAGTAGAAGCCAGTTGTCAGCTCCGGTTAGCGCAACGCCGTATGCTGTGGTAAAAGCGGTGAATGATCTCAATACGCTTGAAATAAGCAAGCATATCACGAGCGATCAATTAGCGCAATATTTGCCAACCGAGGTTTCTATACAACTGCACAACGAGACGTTAGAGCCGGATGTGGGAGTCAATTGGGAAATAGTGAATTCTGATTACAATCCGGATCAATCTGGGACATATTGGATATCTGGAAGCTTGCAATTGCCCGAATATTATCTGAACCCGGATAAATTGAAGGCAAAGCTACAGGTTCGTGTTTTACCGGGGTCGAATGCCAAGTTGTCTGAGATTCGAATCAATGGTAAAATTTTAGAAAATTTCAATCCAGATCTGTTTACTTATTATTTGACGGTACCTTATTCAATGGATCGCGTGACAGTAACAGCTTCAACTTACGACTCATCGGCATCGTATGAGGTGATTGGTGGGCAAGAAGCGGTGCTCGAGATCGGTGACAATTCGATTTATATCCAAGTTATATCAGAAAATGAAAAGGAGGAGCGCACTTATTCTTTATACATTGAGCGCCAACTGCTAACGATTACGGAAATTCAAAGGCCAGATACGATATATGTGCCTTATAACACGAAGTTGCAGGATGTTTCCGTACCCGATTCGGTGTATGTTACGTTGGACGATCTTCGCACGATTGAGGTGCAAGTGAGCTGGAATGAAGTTCACCCTGAATACAATGGCAAGGTGGCTGGTCGTTATGAATTTATAGGCACCTTGCAATTGCCTGAGTGGGTGAACAATCCGCTGAATATCAAGGCGAAGGTAAGTGTGATCGTGCTGGACGAGCGTAAGCGAAGCTCCTCGTCATCACCGTCTTCCCGTACGGATCGTGTTTCCAGCGATGCCAAGCTTTCATCACTGGAAATATGGGCAAACGGTCGGATGTTAACTTTACAACCTTCGTTTGCTCCTGATGTGCATGATTACACCGTATTTACAGATGCAGAGGAAATGGTATTTATTGCTCAAGCAGCGCACGATGCGGCCGAAGTGTACGTTGATGGTGTACTTTTGTCACGCTCGGTGCCGATCAGCAAGAAGCTGACAAGTGGCAACAATGAGTTCACGTTTGTCGTTCGTGCGGAAGACGGTACCGAGAAGCGATATACGCTGACCGTGATTCGAGAGACGGCTACTCATGAATCGTCGATGCCATTTTCTGATATTGCCGGACACTGGGCGGAGGACTACATCATGCGTGCTGTAGAGAAAGGCATCGTCAGCGGTTATCCAGATGGCACATTTAAACCGAATCATCCAGTCACACGCGCCGAGTTTACTGTGATGCTGGCAGGTGCATTGAAACTGGAAGGTGACGGCTCCGCGC
>NZ_BILV01000135.1 GCF_004000745.1 Paenibacillus barengoltzii NBRC 101215 | reverse complement strand
GTTGCATCAAAGAAATCTATAGTGCTCCAACTACTGGATGCGGTACATACGGTTCTTCTAAATAAGCAACTTCTTCGGGGGTTAATTTAATCGATAATGCGCCAACGGCATCTTCAAGATGGGATATTTTCGTCGCCCCTATAATGGGTGAGGTTATCGTTTCTTTTTGCAGCAACCAAGCAATTGCAATTTGTGAACGAAGAACACCGTGTTTTTCCGCCAGTTCGGCGACCCGATCTACAATGATACGGTCAGTGCTTGCAGTTGCATCGTATTTTGATTTCTGTACACTGTCGGTTTCAGATCGAAGCGTATGTTCTGACCAATCGCGTGTTAATCTGCCTGAAGCAAGCGGGCTATATGGAGTTACCCCAATTTTTTCCTCCTTACAGAGCGGCAACATCTCCCGTTCCTCTTCACGGTAGATAAGATTAAGATGATTTTGCATCGATACAAACCGGGTCCACCCGTATTTCTCTGCCACATTCAATGCCTTGAGGAACTGCCATGCGTACATTGCAGAAGCACCAATATATCTAGCTTTACCCGCTTTTATAACATCATGTAATGCCTCCATGGTTTCTTCGATAGGAGTGTGATAATCCCAACGGTGGATGATATAAAGATCTACATAATCTGTTCCTAACCGTTTAAGGCTCTTATCAATTTCACTCATAATATGTTTTCGCGAGAGTCCTCTGCCATTCGGTTTTTGGCTGTTTAAATCTTTTCCCGTAGGAAAATAAACCTTTGTCGCAATAACTACCTCGTCTCGGTTGGCAAAATCCTTAAGAGCACGACCAACAAATTCTTCACTTGTTCCGTCTGAATAAACATTGGCGGTATCAAAAAAATTGATCCCTAAATCGAGAGCTTTTTTGATAATTTGGCGACTGCTCTCTTCATCGATCACCCAGGGGTGAACACAGCGTTCTTTCACACCAAAACCCATACATCCAAGACTCAGACGGGATACATCCAATCCTGAATTTCCAAGTTTCACGTACTCCATTTTGTTCACCTTCTTACTAAATGATTAATTACAATCCCCTGTACTCTTAATATGACTCAAATGAGATCGGGGCAGGTATCACAATCCTGCCAAATGATTGCATAATCCTCTCACAACCATTCACGAAATCGATGAATAGGATTTATAATGGAACCATCCGATTAGGCAAAGGAAGATTATAGATGTTTGATCAATTATATAGGCAAAGAGCAGAGCTCGCCGAAATGATAGAGAAGCACACTGGCCAAGACGGAACTCAAGCGACTGCTATTCCTTCTTTACTTTTCTCACGGTACTCCAGCCATATTGGGCCGATGTACGGGGTTCATAAACCGTCCTTGTGCATTGTCGTTCAAGGAGCGAAAGAGGTGATGCTTTCACAGGAACGTTTTCTATATGGTCCTGCTGATTACCTGATTGCATCCGTAAAACTGCCAATTACCGGACAAGTTACGGAAGCCTCACCTAAAGTTCCTTATCTGGCCCTAAAAATTGAATTCACAGTCCATGAAATTTTAGAAGCGCTGCATGATTTCCAATTGGGTGTCGAAAAGAAAGAAAATGCGAGACGAGGAATGTATGTCAGTAAAATAGAGCCTTCTTTGCTGGACGCAGTAACAAGATTAGCTCGATTACTGGATCATCCAGTGGATCATAAAATGCTCGCCCCTATCATTAAGAAAGAAATCATCTACAGAGTTCTCCAAGGAGAGCATGGAGCCACACTAAAACAAATCGCAATAGAAGGAAGTTCCACCAGCCAAGTTAGTGATGTGATTGAATATATCATGAATCATTTTGAACAGTCTTTTAAGATTGAAGACCTTGCAAAAATAGCAAATATGAGTGTTTCTTCCCTGCATCGCCACTTCAAAGAGGTAACGACCATGAGCCCGATTCAATTCCAAAAACAACTGAGGCTGCAAGCTGCACGGAGTTTATTATTATCTGAATCCGCAGATGCAGCAGAAGTTGCTTTCCGGGTGGGTTATGATAGTCCATCGCAGTTTAGCCGTGAATACTCGCGCATGTTTGGCTTGCCGCCCAAAAAAGATATAATGCGCCTGTTAAATCACAGTGACAAGATGATTAATGCGTAATGCCTAAGTATGATCTACTACCCCCAAGCAAGGAGGAGCGGGCATGAAGAACACCCGTTGCGCTGTACCAGGAACAGCCTTGGAAAAGAGCGGCTTCTATTACACGCTGTCCATTATCGGCGGAAAATATAAAATGACCATCATGTATTTACTCGCGGAGCATAAGGTTTTACGACACAATGAAATTCACCGACACCTGGAAAGCGTCTCCTATAAAACGCTAAGTGTTATGCTGAAAGAGCTTATGGCCGATGGCATTATTTCGCGCAAAGAGTACCCGCAGATTCCTCCCAAAGTGGAATATTCACTGACCGAGCGGGGACAATCCCTCATCCCGATCTTAAACATGATGTGCGATTGGGGGGAGCAGAATCGGGAGACTTATAACTTATCCAAAAACTCCAGATAGTCTTTAACGCCTTGCTCGATTTCTTCTGAACTTGAAGAATACTCCTCGCCAGGGACGATCTCTGCACCGTAAAAAGCGAAAAACGAGCGATAATCCGCACGACAATAATAGCGGAAAGTGGTCTCAAACGGTGTCAGCAACTGTTCCAACGTATAGTGGTATCGGCCGCTTTCCAGATAATCGCTCTTCCGGATCCCCGCGGTGACTGCCAAAGCTACTTTTTTCCCCTGCAGCTTGTCTCCCCCGTTCCTGCCGTAAGCCCAGCCTTGAGTCAGCACTTCGTCCAGCCAAGTTTTCAGAATGGGCGGGCATGAGAACCATTGGATCGGAAACTGCAGAACGAGATGATCGTGAGCCTCGACCAGCTTCTGCTCTTGTTCCACATCGATGATCCCATCTGGATAAGCGGAAGTTAATTCATGGACGGTATATGTTTCGGGATATTTTCGCAATTCTTCGATAAACCTCTTGTTAATGACAGACTTAGAAATGTTGGGATGCGCCACAATGATGAGTGTTTTCATGGAGAACCTCCTGTTTCTTGTTTTGAGAATCATTTTATTGGAGTTGAAAAATAAAACAAGAACGCACTTTAAAGTGGGGTACTTACCTCGAAGTAAGGGAATCCAATCATAACCACCCGTCCAACGGGTGGTTTGCTCTTGGGGTATAACCCCTTGTTGCCAAACTG
>NZ_BILV01000134.1 GCF_004000745.1 Paenibacillus barengoltzii NBRC 101215 | reverse complement strand
GGAGCCGCCGGGCTCGCTCGGCCACGGCCGCACCCGCGGCGCTGGAGCTGCCGAGCGATGGAACTTGGCGCAGCCGTTCCATCGTTTTCGCTTCGCCGCGCAGCCAGGCCAGCGGCAGCTGCGGCGTCAGCGTCCGCTCCAGGGAGCCGAGGCTGATGATCTCGGCTCCCCACAGTCCCGCCTGCTGGCGCAGCGCAAACAGCGACGTGGTATCCGCATCAGCCCCAGCTTCGCCCAAATTCTCGACTCGTCGGTGTCCCTCGGCTTCCCTCTCAACCTGCCTGACGGCCAGGCTCTTCCCCTCAGCCACTCCTTCATTTACACCGCTTTGTTCTGCCAGCAATTCCGACTTCAGGTCTACGTCCGGCTCGCCCCTCACTTCCTTCCTCGGTTCCACGCCCGGTTCCCCACGTAGGCCGCTGCTCTTGGCACCCCCCTTGCCTGGACTTTCACTGCGATCCATCCCCATATCTTCTGCCTCAGGTTCAACTCGGTTTTCTTGATAGCCCACCCCTCTAAGATTGTCCGCCTCAGGCTTATTTTCCGTTTCACGCCGCTTCCCAACCCCGTCCTTGGTCTCCGCCGCACCCGAAATGGGATGACTTCCCGCATCTACTCGAATCCGATCTTGCTTTGCCTCTCCGTCCTTATGGATCCCCTCCTTCCCTCCTTCGGGTTTCGTGCTTGCCTTTGCAACGGATACCTCCACCCGCTTCATTCTGTCGCCCCCTCCCAAGGCGAAAGCCCCTTCCGCGAGCGGCACCAAGCACGCCGTATCGTCCTCGACGATCGGCACCCCCAGTCGCTCGCTGAGCTCCAGCAGCGCCAGCTTGCGCTGCCGGCTCCACACCCGGCCGGACGGGTTGGAAAAATGCGGCGTCACATAGATGAAAGCGGGCCGCCCTCCCGACGGCTTGCATTTCTGCCGCAGATCGTCCGGCAGCATGCCGTCCCGGTCACAGGCTACCGGGACCGCGCGGATTCCGCGGCGGCGCATCAGCTCCAGCGCCTCCGGAGCGGCCGGCGTCTCGACGAGCACCGTGCCGCCGCCCGGCACCAACACCCGCAGCAGCAGGTCAAGCGCCCCATCGGCGCTTTCAGCCAGCAACCATTGCTGCGGGTGCGTGCGGATGCCTTCGGCCTCTTCATAGGCCTCAGCCAACCATTCCAGCAAGGCGCCAGCATCGCGGCGCCCCGCCTTCGATCCGCTTTGTCCTTGGTCGTCCGCAGCGGAGATCCCTTCCAGCCGCACGTTGCCCCCGTTCCCATGCAGCCCTGCTAATGAAATGAGGCGGCCCCCCCGCACCCCATCCTCGATTTCCTGGGCAAAGACCGGCGGCAGCCGACGTTTTAGCATTTCCAAGCCCGTGTCCACAAGAACACCCCGTTTCCATTTCACTTGTATCTGCAATTGTACTGCAGGACAAATTTCCCAGACAACAGCAGCCAAACCCTGCGTCGTGCTTGATTTTGGCGAAGAATTGGCAAATCTATCATTTTTGCGAACCTCGTGTCGACATGATAGAATGAAAGCTGCACAAAACGTACGAAACTATGTCTAGAGGTGAATCTCCATGCCTTACTCTACGGAATCTGCAACCGTCACCGAAACGAGTCGCAGCAGGAGAACACGGCGGCCTTCCGTAGCCCTGATTATTCTGATCTGGATCCTGCTGATCGGTGCCGGTGTCACTGCGGCCTATATGTATAGCAACCATTTGAAGCAATCGATGATTGACCAGCTGGACGCCAAATGGCAAAGCGAAGCCGAGCTCATGAAAGCCGATTATACTGCCCAGCTCACCGCTTTGTCCGAGGAAGTTCAGGAATTGCAAAACAAAGTGCAAGCGTTCAACGAATTGCTTGAATTCACCAAGGACAACACCAGCGAAAAAACGGATAACAGCAACAAATTGTTCTCGCAATTAAGCGAGGTCAAGGAACAGTTGGCCGCACTACAGAAAAAGATGGATCTGCTGAAATGATCACACCAGTTAAACAAATCAACCGTTTTTTTCTGCTGGCTACTGGACCTTTGATCGGACTCTTGATTGCTCTCTTCGTCAGCGGGGCCGCGATTCAATGGAACCGGTCACCGCACCCCATCACGCCCGAAGCGGACGTCTTCCAAACCACCGCCTCCATCGCGGAAGGATTAACGAAAGCGGAGAAAGACGCCAAGACGACCATTTCCTCCATCCGAAAGACGGCCGAGCTCTACCAGAAGACTACCCAAACCATGAGCGACATCGTCAAAAATGCCAAGACGGTATCCGCCAAACCCGAATCCATCTACGATCGGCGGATCACCTCCAAGTTAGGGGTACCATTTGAGACGATCCAAAGCGACCGGATTCGCATCGAGCTCTACAAAGTGAACCCCGGCACGTACCGCGGGTATGCGATGAAGATTCGACTCAAGTCACCGGATGCCATGAAAATGACGCTGGGCAAAGATCGACTGGGCGGGGCGGAAACGACGAAGCAAGCAGTGCAGCGCTACGGAGCGGTTGCCGGCATTAACGCCGGCGGATTTGCCGATTCCCGCGGGCAACGCTACCCCTTGAGCACTACGGTCCTCAACGGGCAATACGTGAACGGCTTTGAGCCTTCTTATAAGGATTTATTTTTCGTTGGACTAAATCAGTCGGGGCAATTGATCGGCGGCAAATTTAAGAACAAGGAGAGCCTGGACAAGCTGCAACCAAAGTTCGGCGCTTCCTTTGTCCCCATCCTGCTGCAAAATGGAGTTAAGCTCCCCATCCCGGATAAGTGGAAGACCTCCCCGCTGCGGGCGCCGCGTACGGTGATCGGAAATTACAAGGATGATCAACTGCTGGTGCTGGTCGTCGACGGCGATAACGAAAAGGGCCGTTCCGGCGCAACGCTGGAAGAATTGCAAAACAAACTGGCGAACCTGGGCGTACAAGACGCCTACAACCTGGACGGCGGAGGCTCCTCCTCCCTGGTTGTCAATGGCCGGGTGATCAACCACCCGTCCGACGGGGCACTTCGGCCTGTGCCCACGCATTTCTTGTTTTTTAAATGAGCCGCTTCTCAACGTCTTCTTCCACGAGCAACTTGTCTATGAAATCCATCACATTTTGATTTATTTTTGGACGATTGCCGGGTATAATAGGGGAAGGAGTACAACGTGGAGGTGTTCGGCTTGTCATTCTCTTTAACGTTCTGGATTATTGCACTCGTTTTGGCGATGTTTTTGTGCGGGATTTTGACTGCAGCCTATAACGACGATAAAACCAAAGGCCTTTAAGATGTAACTCAAAAGGGCGACTTCCCATCACGAAGTTTTTTCAAATGCAGAAGGCTCGGCTTCGAATCTTGGATTCAGCCGGGCCTTCCGTTGCTCTCGTAGCCCTTTGCTACGCTCCGCTACTCAGTCCCTAAGCTTCTTCCAACCTTCTCGGTGCTGATAACCCGCCCTTTTGACTCTTCATTTTACCGGTCACTCAAAAGGGCAACTTCTCATCACGAAGTTTTTTCAAATGCAGAAGGCTCGGCTTCGAATCTTGGATTCAGCTGGGCCTTCCGTTGTTTTCAAATCGTCTCAACTTGCTCCGACGTCCCTATGCTAACGGACCTCAGAGACGTTATTACTCCCTTCTGCGAACATTCCGAATTC
>NZ_BILV01000133.1 GCF_004000745.1 Paenibacillus barengoltzii NBRC 101215 | reverse complement strand
CGAGTACACCGTCCGCCGCTACCTGCGCATGACTTGTTCCGAGGAAGAGATGTGTCAAAACCTGCTGCAGATGTGCTTGTCCATTCCTGCCATCCCTTACCGTGAGTTAATCGCCCATGGTCTGAACGCACGCCAGCGGAAGCCGTTCCTTGCAGCAGTCGCATAAGAATTGCAAGAAGTAAAGTGTATGGAGTATTACAAGAAGTACATGCAAGTAGTTAAGGAATTGACCCCTGGGCAACTTCAAGATTTTTTATACTGGACAGTTCCATCCCATTCTCTTCACTCCCTGATTCAAAGGGATAATGGTTAAAAAGGGGCGGAGAAAGGCAATATGCCCCCTCCCTATAATGAAATAACCGCTGCCGATGAACCGACAACGGTTAATAGATTTGATGCTAATTAGCTGGATATCGATCTGATTTGCACCTATCAGATTGATTCTTTTCAGAGATGATACGTCAGACTTGATCCTTGTAGGCCATCTTATGTCCGTCCTCGTAGCCTTGGGCGAAGCCGCTGTTAAAACCTTCTTGATAAGCCTCGTTATAGGCCTGATCATAAATGGCCTTGTCTTCACTTCCTTGTTCTGCAACAGGAACCGCCGCTGCCGGGACCGGTAGAGCGTTGCGCCGGCGTCTTACTCTCCGTCTTCTTCTGCGATGTGTACGCAGCTTGTGTACCGCCTTGCGACGCTTGCGGCGGGCAAGGATCGTCTTGCTTCTCCGCCTTAGGGTCAGCTTCCGTTTTCTGCGGAGCCGAACTTTTCTCGTCGTACGCGGCTTTACACGGCGGGTACGCCGGAGTTTGGTTTTTGCCATCCTTCTTCTTCCTCCTGTACTCCTCGGGTCACGTCGTATGCTGCATAGCAGGCGTCCATCATCCATGGTGGTGAAGGAGTTCCATATTTGACGCGATGAAAAGTCAACCCGCAAACCGTGCGGGCCATCGCTTCTTGATATTTGGTCAATTTATCTATATTTCCGGCAATATGCCTTGCAGCGTCCGGGGAGAGCTCGGTCACGTCGGCGAGGCTGCCGAGAATCCGCGCCATCGCTTGCTGGCTTTGGCTTATGGCATCAACTAACCGGAGTTTCGCCTCCTCCCCGGCCTGAAGGGGGAACATCGTCATTTGCCTGCCTCCAGATCAAAATCACCGCCGTCGAACAACCCGCCGAATCCTCCGTCCAGACCATCCCCGCCGCCTTCTGTCATGTCGGGAGGGAGCACCGTTTTCAGGTTGCTACACAGCCCATTTTGCAGCTTGGTCAGGCCCTCAATCACCTCCACGAGTTGATCGTGAACCTCCAGCGGGTCGGACAGCTGCTTTTCGTGATCCTCGAAACTGCTATCCAGCACATGATTCAATATCCAGTTGCGCACCTTCTCGGACTCGACCGCCTTGGCTTCCAGTATCATTGCGACGTTCCACTGGATTTTTGCGGCCGCATCCAACATGTTCAGATAAGCCTGTTCCCTGCTCATGGCATCATACCCCGCTTCATTAACCTCACTCTTCTTCTTGGACCTTTAATTGCTTCATCACATGGCTCAAATTCTCGGCCATTGCTTCCTGTAAATCGGCAATGGCATTTAAGTAGGAGATCACACTTTTGTTGATCCGACCCGAATTCTCCAAAATGCCGGGCGTCCCATCGAACGCTGGCTCGGCGTCGGGAATCGCATGAACGATCTGTGCCATGCGTACAGCGACTTGTCGTTCCGCATCGATCACCCGCGCCATCTGCTGGTGAGAGTGGGCCATGTGCACGATGATCTCAGATATTTTTTGCTCCACTCTGACTCCTCCTCAACTAAGGCCGGCCTTTACGCCGTGCTCTGATTAGCGGACTGCGGACACCAGCCTCAGGATGCCCTCCAATAACATATGCCGGTACGAATTTGCGCGTTCCTGTAGAGCCGGCTTGTTCCAGCCTATAAATCCTCGCTCACGATGTGTTGCGGAGGCAGAATCGGTAGCCCCTCCGGGTAGGCAGCCACTTCGTTCTCCGGTACAGCTAACGAAGGCGTAAGCCCCCAAGCGCGGAGCGTGTATTCCGAGACGATCTCCCTCCGTTGCCCCCGATCGATTTGGTACCACCGTCCGTTGCTGGCGACCACGACGCCGTCCGTAAAGCCCGCCTCGGATGGCATACCGCTGCTTAAGCCAGCGAGTTGCTCCGGTGAACGGGCCGGGCCGACGGGAAGCTGGACCAGATCCAGCACGGACAGTCGCGGCAGCCCCGGCAATGAGTCAGACGCCGCCGGGTGCACCGGATGGCGAACGCCATGCTCCAGCCAGTGTACGCCTTCCTTCACATCTCGAACCCGCACGTGGGTCGGGAAGAAATCCGCCGCCCTTAACGTCCGTTCCCCCCGCCAAGCAGGCATCCGTGCATAGAGAGCGTGCAGATCTCCCCATTTTTCACGAAAGAAATGGTGGTTGCGAGTGTTTACTTCCTGAAACTGCTGATTGCCTAACCCTTTCATCGTCATGCTTCCGTAATGATGCACGAAGGTGTCTCCGGCGATCACCAGCGTTTTTCCTTGCAGGCGCAAACGGGCGACCCAATCATCGTCCTCGAAATTGCCGATCTCATATCCTTCATCGAAATATCCAACTTGCTCCAGCGTTGCTCGAGGAAAAGCTACGCAAAACCCTACCAACCGATCGGTTATCCGCCACTTCATCGGATCCGAACGGTTGAACATGGCAGCAAATGCCGGCATATCCGCCACATCCTCATAAGGAACATCCATTTGCTGCTCGCCACTGATGTAATTCGTTACCGGCCCAACTGCAGCTGCTTGAGGAAACTGACGAAGGCACGCCAGCAGTTGATCCAGCCAACGCTCCGTCACCAGTACATCGTTGTTCAGAAGCACAATTGTATTCCCTTTGGCCATCATTAGACCGGTATTTACGGCACGGGCGAACCCCAGATTCTGCGGATACACCGCCAGCCGCACTCGCCCCGGCCGTCTCCGAACCGCCGCCGCCGTTCCATCGGTCGACCCATTGTCAACGACGATGACTTCATAAGGTGTAGACGTGTAGCGATCAATATGATCCAAGCACTGTAGCAGCAGATCTCTGCGATCATAAGTCGGAATAATAATACTCGTGATTTCCTGACGGTCAGCAAATGTTCGGTAGCCTTCTTGAACTCCGTAAGTATAGCCGGCAGTGTATCCTTGCTCGTAGGTTCCTGAACCGCGTCTAGTATGTTTGGTTTTTCCGTCAAACTCCATTTGCACTGTTGTGCACCTCCCCGAGCTGCGGCCATGCCGCCTCCCCTTTTATCAGTTTGTCGGCTAAATGTCCCGTATCCAACGCCACTTTGCCCAGTTCTCCGGATATCCGTGTGCAGATCATCACTGCTGCCACTCCAGCCGCAACCAAAGCCAGATCAAAGTCCGGAACTTCCCGGAAGCGCATCATGACCCTGG
Organism: Paenibacillus barengoltzii NBRC 101215; assembly: GCF_004000745.1. GTDB lineage: Bacteria > Bacillota > Bacilli > Paenibacillales > Paenibacillaceae > Fontibacillus > Fontibacillus barengoltzii. The sequence continues at coordinate 815 of NZ_BILV01000133.1, read as the reverse complement.
GCACATCGGCAACGCCCTGCACCGGAGCAAGCCAACCCACAACCTGCACACCGCGCTGCCCAAGATATCCCGCCAACGCTTCCGCTTGATTCCCGATTAGTAAGACACGCCGGCCATGCACCAGTCTCGTTAAATAACCTCCGGTATTGAGTTCATAATTGACGGTCGAAGTGGTCAAACGCAGGCTGCGGTAATCGATTCCATAATGGCGCAGCACCGGCAACAACAGCCCCTGATAGGACGGATGACGGGATTCCGGAACCCCGATAATATCCGCAGCCCTTATGGCGGCTGCCAACGCTTCACGTGCTGCCGGATTAGGCAAATGCACGCCTGCATAGGGCAAAAAAGCCCCCCAGCGGAGCGCTTCCTCGGTGGAAATGACCGTACCGTGCGCCAAGGTGAGCAGTTCTCCGTCGCCGAGACGGACAATCGACAGCGGTCGGTTTTCCCGCAGCGCCCCCTCCGCTGTAGCGAACACTTCTGCTGGCGTAAGCATCGGATAAAGCTGCCCGGCAACGGCTGGGAAACCGGCGGCAATGACGTCGTCCACCCGGATTTCGGGCAGCAGCATATAGCGGGGAATTAAGCGGCCCAGCTTGGCTTCCCCGCCTTCAAACAAGCCCTCGCGGTAGCCGGCCTCGAAGGCGGCGGCGCGAACCCGCTCCGCTTCCGCCGTAGACCAGGCGGCTCCGGAGGCATCCGGCGCCGCCGAATCCAGCGACGCCGGCCCGGGTGCAGGCAATAGCGGCGGCGAGAATGCGGCTGGGCCAGGCGAAAGGGCCTTAGTGGCCCGGCCTTGGCGGCCGCCCGAG
>NZ_BILV01000132.1 GCF_004000745.1 Paenibacillus barengoltzii NBRC 101215 | reverse complement strand
ACAACCAAGATTAACAATTAATTGAATACCATGTCACTTTAGATGCAAGGCTAGTGGTACGATGGAGTTGAAATGAACAAATATAGATGAAAAATCGAGCATAATACGCGATTTCAGCCGATTTCAACGAAATTATATATGAAATTTCATACATATTGAGATGGGCGCACCAAATATTACAATACAAATCAACTCAATATGTACTGTGTCACCACACCACCGTGAGCACAAATCCATAGTTACCCGCAGCAAGCAAGTAGTGCAAGCTAACCGTACTCAAGGTCATATGATAAATCACCGCACAATAGAGCATAGAGCACGTCTAAAGATTACCTCAGTTACACCGTAATTGTCTGTCCAGTTTACGGATTTCTACGTATTGGACCCTATTCATGCCTTCCATTACGACAAATGAGGGACAGGGAGCGGAGGGATCTTCAGTTTGGGAGGTGGAGAAATTTTGCGAATGTATGTTCGAAAAAACGCTTGGCAAACATTCCAAAACAAGGTACAATGATATACGAAAGCAGTTACGACAGAGCCGAAGTATACTGAATTCAGTAACTTTAAGAAGTAATTAATGATTTATATAACATTTAAGGATGTGAGCTGATTGTCAGATCGTAAAGCAGCGCTGGAGATGGCGCTTCGCCAAATAGAAAAGCAATTCGGTAAAGGTTCGATTATGAAGCTTGGAGAATCGACGCACATGCAAGTCGAGATCGTTCCAAGCGGATCGATTGCTCTGGATATTGCCCTTGGTACAGGTGGACTTCCACGCGGACGGATTATTGAAGTATACGGGCCGGAGTCTTCCGGTAAAACGACGGTAGCGCTGCACGCGATCGCTGAAGTTCAGAAGATCGGTGGACAAGCTGCCTTCATCGACGCCGAGCATGCGCTGGATCCTTCCTATGCCAGCAAGCTGGGTGTCAACATTGATGAACTCCTGCTGTCCCAGCCGGATACAGGGGAACAAGCCTTGGAGATCGCTGAAGCGCTCGTGCGAAGCGGTGCAGTGGACATTATCGTTATCGACTCCGTTGCGGCATTGGTGCCTAAAGCGGAAATCGAAGGCGAAATGGGGGACTCGCACGTTGGCTTGCAAGCTCGCCTGATGTCTCAAGCGCTGCGGAAGCTGTCGGGGGCCATCAGCAAGTCGAAGACGATTGCGATCTTCATCAACCAGCTGCGTGAGAAAGTTGGCGTCATGTTCGGGAACCCGGAGACAACGCCAGGGGGGCGTGCGCTGAAATTCTATTCAACGATTCGTTTGGATGTACGCCGCGTTGAGACGATCAAGATGGGTAACGATATGGTCGGTAACCGGACACGGATTAAGGTTGTAAAGAACAAGGTTGCGCCTCCTTTTAAACAGGCTGAAATCGACATTATGTACGGAGAAGGTATTTCTAAGGAAGGCAGCATTCTCGATATCGGAACGGAACTGGATATCGTGGATAAGAGCGGTGCTTGGTATTCGTATGCCGGCGAACGTCTAGGACAAGGCCGTGAGAACGCGAAGCAATTCTTGAAGGAGCATCCGGAGATTGCGAATGCAATTGAGCAGAAGATCCGCGAATCCAGCAATCTGACAACGTCAGTAGCTCCGGCTTCCGCCAGCGATCTGGAAGCGGAGTTTGCGGAAGAGCAAGCGTTGTTTGCAGAAGAATAAGCTTGTTAAGCTGTAACATCAAGCGCTCTGATCGCGGCAATATGCCGGGTCAGGGCGCTTTTGCAGTAGTTAAGGAAGTTAAAGATTCGCCTAAGGTGCAGACAGGAGGGACAGGATGTGAGTACATGGGGACAATCGCGCAGGAAAGTTGCGGGGAGAAGAGATGGAGTTAACTCTGGTGAACGAAGAGAGGACGAAATCGTAGACATCTCCGATGAGGCGTTCTGGGAACCGCGACCGAGGGATATCGGCTGGGATTCAAAACGAGAGAAGACAGAAGAGGAAGTTTCGGCCGGATTGGATGCTTTCCCCGAGGACACCGAGCTGGAGATTACGTCCGTATTGATGCTGAAGCGGCCGAAGCATCGTTATCGGATCTCTTTTGGGGCATATGCGCTGGAAGTTCACGAGGATGTGATGATTAAATACCGCATGATCAAAGGGGCGGTATTTACAAAAGAAGAACTGGAGGAAATCGTAGCAGCCGACGAGCGCCAACAGGGGTATGCCGACGCGTTGAAATATTTAAGCTTAAAGCCGCGAACCACCTATGAAATTGCACTACGTCTAGGCGAGAAAGGCTGGGGCGAAGAGACGATTCAAGATGTGCTTACCCGATTGCAATCGGAAGGTTACGTTAATGACGCTGCATACGCACAGGAATGGGCTTCTCAGCGCGTGAAATTGCGCGGGAAGGGGAAACTGTGGGTCAAGCATGAATTGCGCCAGAAGGGGATTTCCAAGGCGTATATCGAGGAGGCGCTTGGTGAGGTCAGCGAAGAGGACGAGTTTGAGAGTGCCTTGCAGCTGGGCATGAAGAAGTGGCGTTCAACCACAGGGGAATTGCTTGACCGAAAACGTAAAACCGGGGCGTTCCTGCAGCGCCGCGGATATAGTGGAAGCGTCGTATCCCGGGTTATGCGGGAACTGGGCAACCGCGAAGAAATGCATGGAATGGATGAATGGGACGAAGAATAACAGGGCGAGGTAACTCCTGTCATTTGCTTGACAATATCTTTTCACAAATAATAAAATGAATTTGAGTCCATACCTTGAGGACCCTTTTTTTCCTTCCAAAATTATGGATCTGAAGGTATAGGATTTATGTTCTCCAATCAGGCAAAGTGCGTCCGCTGGGCTACTGCGGAGGAGTCATGCTTTTGCAGCATGAAGTGCTGAGCTGAAAGGGCAAGTCATGAATTCTTTGTATGGAATGATGAACCTAAGAAACGAAAAGTAACTACAACTGCAAACATCCCAAGGAATGCCTTGGAGGAAACAACGGGGAGGTGAACAGATGCACCCAGTAATCTGGATCGTTCTCGTTGCAGCCGCTTTATTCTTTGGGTTCGTGATCGGGTATTTTATTCGCAAGTCTCTTGCCGAAGCTAAAATTTCCAGTGCAGAGCACGCGGCCAGCCAAATCCTAGAGAATGCTAGGAAGGACGCGGAAGCACTGAAAAAGGAAACGGTTCTGGAAGCCAAAGACGAAGTCCACAAGCTCAGAGCCGAAGCTGATAAAGACATTCGTGAACGTCGGAATGAAATACAACGACAAGAAAGACGATTGTTGCAAAAAGAAGAGTCGCTGGATAAAAAATTAGAATCGCTTGAACGTAAAGAAGAGCAAGTGGTCAGCAAAGAGAAACGGATCGAAGAAACCCAGCAACAAATCGACTTGATCTATAAGAGTCAGGTTCAGGAACTCGAACGGATTTCCAACCTTACCATGGAAGATGCCCGTACGATCATTTTGAACAACGTAGAGCAGGAAGTTCGCCATGAAACGGCGCAGATGATTAAAGATATTGAACAGCAAGCGAAGGAAGAAGCGGATAAGAGATCCCGCGAGATCATTACGCTGGCCATTCAACGCTGCGCAGCTGATCATGTGGCGGAAACAACTGTTTCCGTCGTAACACTGCCAAACGAAGAAATGAAAGGACGGATTATCGGTCGGGAAGGCCGGAATATTCGTGCTCTCGAAACATTGACCGGGATCGATCTCATTATCGACGATACACCGGAAGCGGTGATTCTGTCGGGCTTTGACCCGATTCGCCGCGAAATTGCTCGGACCGCCTTGGAGAAATTGGTGGCGGACGGTCGGATTCATCCAGCCCGGATCGAAGAGATGGTCGAGAAATCTCGGAGAGAAGTGGACGAACGGATTCGCGAATATGGCGAGCAGGCTACGTTCGAGGTGGGCGTACATGCTTTGCACCCGGATTTGATCAAGATCTTGGGACGTCTCAAGTTCCGGACAAGCTACGGCCAAAACGTCCTGAAACACTCGATGGAAGTCGCTTATCTGGCCGGATTAATGGCTGGAGAGCTGGGCGAAGACATCACTCTTGCCAAACGGGCAGGCTTGCTGCACGATATCGGCAAAGCGCTTGATCATGAAGTGGAAGGATCTCATGTCGAAATCGGCGTGGAATTGGCTAAGAAATACAAAGAACATCCGGTGGTTATCAACAGCATTGCCTCTCACCACGGCGATTGTGAAGCCACCTCAGTCATTGCCATGTTGGTTGGCGCAGCCGATGCTTTGTCGGCAGCAAGACCGGGAGCGCGTCGGGAAACGCTCGAAACCTACATTCGTCGGTTGGAGAAGCTTGAGGAAATTTCCGAATCGTTTGAAGGCGTCGAGAAATCGTTTGCCATTCAGGCGGGCCGCGAGGTTCGCGTAATGGTACAGCCGGATAAGATTGACGACGCGGAAGCATTCCGCTTGGCGCGTGACATTACGAAGACGATTGAAAATGAACTGGATTATCCAGGTCATATCAAAGTAACCGTCATCCGCGAAACGCGGGCGGTTGAATACGCCAAGTAAAGGTTATGCTGAAAAGTGGCCCCTCGGGGGGCCGCTTTTTCATT
>NZ_BILV01000131.1 GCF_004000745.1 Paenibacillus barengoltzii NBRC 101215 | reverse complement strand
GCTTAGCTGGGCACGCCAAACAATCAAAAACGGGCTGAAAGAAGAGTCCTTCTTATCAGCCCGTTGTTTATCGCCTCGTCCGAGGGCTTAATCCGAAAATTCCACGTTGTGATAGACCTGCTGTACGTCCTCCAGATCCTCCAACGCATCGATCAACTTCTCGAACTGCGCTTCCACTTCTTTACTCGGTAGAGTAACGTAGTTTTGAGGCAGCATCGTCAGTTCCGCTACCGTAAACTCCGTAACCCCTGAGTTCTTGAGCGCTTCTTGAACGGCATGGAATTGATCGGGTTCGGCATATACGATCACCGACTCGTCCTCTTCGATGATATCCCGCACCTCAAGATCGGCTTCCATCAGGATTTCAAACACTTCATCAATCGATTTGCCTTCCATCCCGATGACGGCTGTTTCGTCAAACATATAAGATACCGATCCGCTTACGCCCATGTTTCCGCCATTCTTATTAAATGCGGAGCGTACTTCCGGTGCGGTACGGTTTACGTTATTCGTTAATGTATCTACAATGACCATTGCGCCGTTAGGGCCGAAGCCTTCATAACGCAACTCTTGATATACTTCATCCGTAGCGCCTTTCGCTTTATCGAGAGCCCGGTCAATGATCGCCTTCGGCACATTGTACGTTTTCGCCCGTTCAAGAACGACCTTCAAGGCACGGTTCGATTCCGGATCCGGCTCGCCCTTCTTGGCAGCTACATAAATCTCAACGCCGAACTTCGCGTAGATTCGACTAGTGTTCGCGTCTTTCGAAGCCTTTTTCTCTTTAATATTATTCCATTTGCGGCCCATACTCTTCCCACTTTCTTAATAATCTACCCAACTATTATAACCAACAACTTAGTTGGCGGCAATGAATGCTGTAGGTTTAGTTGACTATGAAATTAGCACTTAATATTGCAAAAATGCCCTATGTAATTCACATAGGGCATGGAATAATCCTTCTTTATTCCGATGGCACAGCGCTCGGATCCATAAATACGATTTCCCAGAGATGGCTGTCCGGATCCTGGAAGCTCCAAGTATACATAAAACCGTGGTCAACCGGATCGCTGTAGGGCTTCCCGCCCGAGGCTAGCGCCTTGTTCACGATTTCGTCCACTTGATTACGGCTCTCGGCCGACAAGGCGACGATGACCTCCGAATGAACCGAGGTATCCGGGATTTCTTTCTTCGTAAACGACTTGAAGTACTCCTCCGTCAGCAGCATGGCGAAAATATTCGGTCCAATCACCAAACAAGCCGCCTTCTCATCGGTAAATTGCGGATTAAACTCAAAGCCGATCGATTGAAAGAATTTCATCGATCTCTGCAAGTCTTTTACAGGAAGGTTTACGAAAATATTACTCAAGCTAACTGCCATCAGATCACCTCGTTTTCTAATTTAAACCAATTATACCTGAGGCAACCCTTAAATGCTAGATTACGACTAGATTAGATCATCTTGGTGGTCCAAGATTCACAGTTCCACGTCTCCGTAACGACATCACGATAAAATTCCGGTTCGTGGGAGATTAACAGAATGCTGCCTTTGTAAGCTTTCAACGCACGCTTCAGCTCATCTTTCGCATCCACGTCCAAATGGTTCGTCGGTTCGTCCAATACGAGCAGGTTCGTTTCCCGGTTAATCAGCTTGCACAGGCGCACCTTAGCCTTCTCGCCTCCGCTTAGAACTGCGATTTTGCTTTCGATATGTTTCGTTGTCAGTCCGCATTTCGCCAGAGCCGCACGAACCTCAAACTGCGTGAACGACGGGAACTCGTTCCAGATTTCTTCAATGCACGTATTGTAATTGGCATCCTTCATCTCTTGCTCAAAGTAGCCGATTTCCAGCAAGTCCCCGAGATGCACCGAACCAGAGATCGCCGGGATTTGTCCCAGGATGCTGCGAAGCAGTGTGGTTTTCCCGATCCCGTTGGCGCCGACGAGGGCGATTTTCTGCCCGCGTTCCATTCTTAAATTCAGCGGCTTCGATAAAGGCGAGTCGTAACCAATGACCAGATCCTTCGTTTCAAAAATTAACTTGCCTGATGTCCGAGCATCCTTGAAGTTAAACTGCGGTTTCGGTTTTTCCTTCGCCAGCTCGATAATTTCCATCTTGTCCAGCTTCTTCTGACGAGACATCGCCATGTTTCGCGTCGCTACACTGGCTTTGTTGCGGGCTACGAAATCTTTGAGATCGGCAATTTCCTGTTGCTGACGTTTGTAGGCGGACTCTAACTGTTGTTTTTTCGCTTCATACACCTGCAAGAAGTTATCATAATCACCGACGTAACGGTTTAGCTCTTGATTTTCCATATGATAAATCAGGTTAATCACGCTGTTCAGGAACGGGATATCGTGCGAAATGAGGATAAACGCGTTCTCGTACTCTTGCAAATACCGCTTCAACCATTCGATATGTTGCTCGTCCAAATAGTTGGTAGGTTCGTCCAACAGCAGAATGTCTGGTTTCTCCAGCAGAAGTTTCGCGAGCAATACCTTCGTCCGCTGGCCTCCGCTGAGGTCGTGAACATCTCTTTCGAGCCCGATATCTGTCAAGCCCAAGCCCCGAGCCGTTTCCTCAATCTTGGCATCGATGAGATAGAAATCCTGATTCGTGAGCGTGTCTTGGATCGTACCTACGTCCTCCAGCAGCTGCTCCAGCTCTTCCGGCGATACCTCCCCCATTTTGGCGTACATGTCGTTCATTTCCTGTTCCAAATCGAACAGGTATTGGAACGCTCCGCGCAGTACGTCGCGAATCGTCATTCCTTTCTCCAGCACCGCATGCTGATCGAGATAGCCCACACGCGTGCGTCTAGCCCACTCAATTTTGCCTTCGTCTGGCTGCAGCTTGCCTGTAATGATGTTCATGAAGGTCGATTTCCCTTCACCGTTAGCCCCCACCAAGCCAACATGCTCGCCTTTCAGCAAACGAAAGGAAACATCGTTAAAAATCGCCCGGTCCCCAAATCCGTGGCTCAGTCGTTCAACATTTAAAATACTCATGGAAATTTAACACCTTTTCTATATGAAATATAATTGGTTAACTCAAGATTTACGAAAAAAGGTACACTCGACCTATTATAATGGTTCGATGGGCTAAAGCTCAATATGGAGGGAGAAAATAGTAGAAAAAAACACCGCCCGGAAAGTCGGGCGGCGTTTGCCTCGGTGATCCATGTCCTAAGATCGTATTGATTTTGACGCAGTTCCTCTGCCGTAAATGTCAAACTGGCCAAAGTTTATGTTTACATAATATTTATTACGTAACTAATATGTTGTCAGATATGTAATTACAGGTTTATTCAAATCTAAATTCATTCACTATCTGTTGCAACTGTTCTGCCATTGCTGCCAATCCCTGGGCAGTACCCGTTATGTCCTCCATCGAGGCATTTAATTGTTCGTATGTAACACTTATTTCATTGATCGCATCCGCATTTTTTTGAGACAAACCGGCAATGGAGTCAGATCCCTGTTCTACATTCAACGCCTCCTGCTTGACCTCCTCAATGCGCTTATACAACTCAGAAACATTTTCATCTACCATCATAAAGGCCTTCTCTACCTTCTCAAAAACTAAGCTCATTCTTTCCGCGGCCGTTCCTCCGCTTGCGACCGCACCTGAAGTATCTCTTACGGCTTCAACAGCAACCTGGATATCGGTATCCACGGATTCTATCGTACGTACGATTTCTCCAGAAGCTTGGTTGGCTTGATCTGCCAATTTACGAATCTCATTCGCAACTACCGCAAAACCTCTTCCTTCCCCACCCGCTCGTGAGGCTTCGATCGCTGCATTCAGTGCGAGCAAATTCGTTTGTTCCGAGATTCCACGTATGGTAAGAACAATATCTTTGATGGACACCGAGTTCCGCCCAAGTCTATCAATAGCCTCTTCAGCGATGGATACCGACTTAATGATGTCCCCCATTTTAGCTGCCATATTCGATAACGCAATGCTGCCCTGATTGACATCTTCCATTGTCGTTTCAGATTGCTTCGCCATTTCCCCAAATTTAACGACCATTTCCTCAACGATCCGTGTTGTCTCGTGCACAGAAACTTCGCTTTTTCTGACTTCCATTACCTGAAGATCTGAGCTCTCCGCGATTTGCTGCATCGTCGTAGAAACCTGCTCCGTTGCTGCAAGGTTCTCCTCAGAGCTTGCTGACAAATCTTCAGAGGAAGCATTCAAATTCTGCACAGTGGCCTGCATCGATCGGATCACCCCAGCCAAGCGATCGGCCATATGATTATACATGTTTTTCATGATGCCAAATTCGTCTTTCGTCTTAGCGACGAGCCGTACTGCGAGGTTACCGCTTCCAAGTTCCTTCATAGCACCACTGATCTCTATTAACGGTTTAACCGTAAGGCTGCCAAAAAGATACGCGATGATGAATACAAGAATAAAACTAATTACTGCGGTAATGGCAATGCTGTCTAATATTGAAGATGCAGGCTGCATAATATCATCGATATAGCTTCCTATTGCAAAAATCCATCCGTTCGGCAGCTCGGTAAATGAAACTATTTTCCGCCCATCCGACCAGTTATATTCGATGGATCCATTTTTTTGGCTGAGCATCCTCTTGATAAAATCATAAGTAGAGAGATCGGTTCCCCGCGTTGCTTCATCCGGGTGGAACAAGGCTTTCCCCGTCTCATCGATGATATAAGCATATCCAGTCATGCCGTCAGGTTCAAAGTAATTCCGTTTCACATCCGAAACAATTTCGTCAACGATAACTTGGCTATTCTCCGATAATTCCGTTGATTCGGTATAAGGTGACAACTGACCGGATTTAATATGAACAATATAATCCAAGTCATTATATACTAAATTCTTTATACCTTCGTAAGACTGCCTATAACTTATCACACTCGTCACAGCTAGCGGAAGGATGACAAGAAGCGACATTACCACAATAAGCCTAGCCTTGAATGTAACCTTGCTGTAGATTAAATTCAGCATAAAGAACTATCCTTCTTTCGTTATAAGATGAGAATCGTTCATTATTATATCAACTGTAGTACTATTTAACCATATTAAATGATATATTATAGTTCTTTTGTATCACGATGATGTAGTCGATTACCATTCAATTCTTAGCTGATTTTCGAGTCTATTCATCAGATTTGTCCAACATCTCAAATGATAATTAGGCGAACCTCACCCCCCGCATAAATGCAGGTTTTTTCTGAAAACACAAAAAGAGCACCACCGATCAACGA
>NZ_BILV01000130.1 GCF_004000745.1 Paenibacillus barengoltzii NBRC 101215 | reverse complement strand
GGCCAGCACGAGCCCCACCAGGCCGCTGCCCCAGCGGGATAATCCTGTAAAGGCCAGCAGCTCCAGCGCTACTGCTGACTCTGGCCCGAGCGCGGACGGAAACGAACCAACGACCAGACGATTAGCAGGAGCAGCACCGCCAGACAGGTCCCGATGCTGATACGGTTCTGCGCGTCGAACAGGAACAGCAGCGCAATGACGATGAGACCGATCACCGTCAACACTGTAATATAAGGGAATCCCCAGACTTTAAAGCTAGGCGCTTTCGGATAACGCTTGCGCAGCTTTAATTGGGACAAGCAGATCGTGATCCAGACGAGCAGCACGACAAAGCCGGGGACCGCCATCAAGAGACGGAACAAACCTGCCTGATTAAAGACGGCCAGCATGGAGCCGAGGATCAGGACAACCCCGCAAAGAATCAAGCTGTTCACCGGCACGCCCTTGGCGGAAATCCGCGCCAGCTTCGCCGGAGCTTCCCCGCCGGCAGCCATCGAATGGAGCATCCGGGTCGCGCCATAGATGCCGGAATTCGCGGCGGACAAGACTGCCGTAATCAGAATGAAGTTCATCAGATGCGCTGCCCCCTGTAAGCCCGCCGAGGACAGTACCTGCACGAACGGGCTGGTCTGCTCGCTGAGACTGTTCCAGGGAATCAGTCCGCAAATGATCAGAATCGGTAACGTGTAAAACAGCACCACGCGCAAAATAAAGCTTTTGACCACCCGGGGCAATACTTTCTCCGCATCCTTGGCTTCCGACAAGGTTAATCCGATCAGCTCAGAGCCGCCGTAGGAGAACATCACGACCAGGAGCGCTGAGAAGATCGCCGTCCATCCATTCGGGAAAAAACCGCCGTAATCCCGGTAATTGTGCGGGAACGGAGCACTCGTTCCAGGGAGAAGGCCAAACAGCATGGCTGCGCCCAGGAGAATAAAGACGATGATCATCGCGATCTTAATCCCAGCCAGCCAAAATTCAAACTCACCGTAACCGGCCACGCTCATTCGATTGATGGCCAGAATAAAGGCGGCGCTGGCCAGACTGAGCACCCAAAGCGGGACGTCTGGCAGCCAGAACTGCAGGAAACTGCCGGCGGCAATCACTTCAATCACGCATACGGCCAGCCACATGAAGCAGTACATCCAGCCCAATATGAAAGAGATGCGTTCGCCAAAAGCTTCCCGGATGAAGTCCTTCATGTTGCGGCCGGGATACACTGTCGCCATCTCGGCAATGGCACCCATGACGACCAGCAGCAGTAAGCCGGCAAAGGCATAAGAAAAAATCACGCCAGGTCCAGCCAGGCTGACGGTCTCAGAGCTCCCTTTGAAGATCCCGGTGCCAATGACACCGCCCATGGCCATAAAGCTGATGTGGCGGGGCAGCAATTTTTTCTGCAAAGTTGAGGAATCAGATTTCACGTGAACAAAGCCCCCTAAATCTAAGTTGAATCCACTAGTTGGATAAGCAATACGGACTTTATCTTACACCAATTCGCCCGATGGAGGAAATGACATCATACCCGGTTGAATAGTATCACATTTCGTTGATTGGTCAGATAGGCAGGGGCCGGCAGCCAATATACAATAATTTTCAAGATAAAAACAGCGTAAAGGGGAGAAGCATCTATGGCCCGATTATCCACGGATCGGGAAATGCAGCCCGAACCCGTCATGCCGCAAGTGCCTTATCCAAGAAGGAAGAGTGGGCTCGAGCGTTTTATTCGGCAAATTGATCTGCAGTTGATGGTCCTCCCGGCGCTTGCCCTCATCTTCGTGTTTAGTTATATCCCGATGTATGGCGTTTTGATCGCCTTTCAGGACTACAAGATCGGGCACAGCTTTACGGGGAGTCCGTGGGTGGGCTGGAAGCATTTCGCTTACTTCTTTAACTCGCCGGATTTTTACACGGTGATGCGCAATACGATCGTCATTAGCCTGCTGAAATTTCTGATTGGATTTCCGGCACCGATCCTGTTGGCCTTAATGCTGAACGAAGTGCGGAAAATGGTCTTCAAACGAGTTGTTCAGACGATTACGTATCTGCCGCATTTTATGTCCTGGGTTATTCTCGGCGGTCTAGTTGCTTCGATGCTCGCCACGGATAACGGGAGCTTAAACATGCTGCTGGAGCGGTTGAATCTGATTCAGGAACCGATTAACTTCCTGTCACTGCCCGAATACTTCTGGACCATTTTGATCACGACCAATGTATGGAAAGAAATCGGTTTTGGCTCGATTGTCTACTTGGCGGCGATTGCCGGGGTAGATCCCCATACCTATGAGGCGGCTTCGATTGATGGGGCCAGCCGCTTTAAACAGATTTATTTGATAACGCTTCCATCGATTATGCCGGTCATTTCGATCTTTATGATTCTGGCGATCGGCAATTTGCTGAGCGCCGGCTTTGAAGATATCCTCGTGTTGGCCGTGAACCCGGCGCTGCGAGATGTCTCTGACGTCATCGATACGTACGTGATCCGGGTGGGGATCAACAATTACCGCTATTCCTATGCTACCGCCGTTGGGTTGTTTAAAGCGGTCGTCAGCGTCGGGCTGTTGACCATCGCGAACTACGTAGCCCGCCGATCCGGCAACAGCTTATGGTAATCAGGAGGAGGTGTCCGCGATGTATAACAGCAGAGGCGACCGGGTCATGGTTGCTTTCATTTACGTCTTCTTAACCGTTTTTTCCCTCTCCACGTTATATCCGTTCCTGAATGCCATTGCTATCTCGCTGAACGAAGGGCTGGATACCGCAAAAGGCGGGATTACCCTCTGGCCGCGCTCCTTTACCCTGGAAAATTACGAGGTCGTCTTCCAGGATGAACGGCTGATGTCGGGATTTATCATCTCCGTTCTTCGGACCGTCGTCGGCACGGTCAGCGCCATCTTGGCCACGGCGATCTTCGCTTACGGGATGACCAAGCGCGAGCTGATGGGACGTAAATTTTATATGCTGATGTGTATTTTTACGATGTATTTTTCCGGCGGATTGATTCCAACGTTTCTGTTGATCCGGAACCTGGGGATGTTTAACTCCTTCTGGGTATATATCATTCCTTCGCTCATTGGGGTCTGGAATATGATCATCTTTCGTACCTTCTTCCAAGGGCTGCCCCAAGGCTTAGAGGAATCGGCCAAAATCGACGGCTGCGGCAATTGGGGCACCTTGTTCCGCATCGTGCTGCCGCTGTCGGGACCGGTCATCGCAACGTTATCGCTCTTTACCGCGGTTGGTCACTGGAACGAGTGGTTTATCGCCAGCATCTACATTTCGAAGGAGGAGCTGCTGCCGATTCAGACGATTTTGAAGCAGATTCTCGCCTCCAACATCGTCTCCGAGCAGACCGCGAATCTGGATGCGGCGGCACAAGCCCATATGGCGCAGGCCAAAACCGTCACCAGCAAATCGCTGTCGATGGCCACCATGATGGTCGCAACGATCCCGATCGTTCTCGTCTATCCGTTTGTGCAGAAGTATTTTGTCAAAGGGGTGCTGGTGGGGTCTTTAAAGGAGTAGTTGAATGAACTGCAGGCGGCGTTTAGGGCAGATGGTTCTGCTTTGAACATAAAAATGAAAGTCGAAAGGGGATAACAGTCGTATGAAAAAGCGGGGAATACGGTTCAGCCAACTGATGATCATCTTTATGGCAGTTGCCTTCATCCTGGCCGGATGTTCCGGAGGCGGGGACAACAGCGCGAGTGGCGGAAATTCTGCCGAAACGCCGAAGGAGAACAGTGGGAATACGGGGACGAACCAGGCGGAGTCTGCGGAATCGCAGCTTTTTGAACTGGGGAAGGAGCCGCTGGAATTCACGCTGTACGGCAACTATGACTGGTACACCATGCCCAAATGGGGGGCCGACGAAACGACAGCTTGGGTGAAAGAGAATAAAAAGGTGAACATCACCGAAATTCCAAACGGCGGGAATACCGTGCAAAAGCTAAACACGATGATTGCCTCCGGCGATCTGCCGGACGTCATTTGGGGCGAGCGGGGCGCGGATGTAGAAAGGCTGCGTGAAGCCGGGCTGCTGGTGCCGCTGGACGATTATATCGAGAAATACCCGAACTTGAAAAAATGGCTTGATCCAAAGGCCATGAACATGCTGCGATCCCCTGACGGCAAGCTGTATCAATTCCCGAACTGGTACACGAACCGTCCGAACGGCAATGCTGGCTGGGTGGTGAACAAGAAGATCTATAAAGAGCTCGGTTCACCTAAACTGGAAACGACCGATGATCTGTATAATTACCTGAAGCTGGTGAAGGAGAAATATCCGGACGTCATTCCGCTGGAGACGGATTTGGCCAGCGAAGGTCACGGGCTCGATCAGATTTACTCTGCGTTTAAGGAGAATAATTTGAGTTTCCCGCGTTATTTTGCCGTACCTAACGGAGATAAGATGACTTCGATCTACAAGGACGAACCGTTCCGGGAATCGGTGGTTTATGCGGCGAAGCTGTTCCGCGAGAAGCTGATGACGCAGGACGCCATGACGCAAACCCGAGACCAGGTGCAGGAGAAGCTGATGAACGGCCGGGTGGCGGTGTACACTTCCTCCAATCCGACCTTGTATGCGATGCAGGCCCATGCCGCTTTGACGCAAAACGATCCGGACGCCGGCTATTTCATGATCTGGCCGATTCATAAGGAAGGACTGGATAAAAACAAAATTTATCCCGGCACCTATAACATGCTCGGCTGGAACGCGGCGGTCATTACGACCAGCGCCAAGAATCCGGAAGCGATCTTCGCGTTCTTGGATTGGTGGACCGGTCCGGAGGGGATGACCTTGCAAATGTGGGGCGTGGAAGGCGAGTTCTGGGAAGGACGGGAAGCGGACGGCATCACGCCGAAGTTCACGGAGAAATATACGCTGGAGAAAGAAAAACTCGCTGATTATCAAGCGAAGATGGACCCGTTGATGTGGGTGGGGAATACCGTCTACGTTGACGATATTAAAGGGAAGTTCGAAGCCACGTTGCCGGAGAGTGAACGGAACTGGTCCACTTACTGGCAGTACGAGATTACCTGGAAAACGCAAGGCGATGCGACGGAGTTCATCAACTTGTTCCCGTTGCCGGATACCGAGGAGGGCATCACCTTCCAAAGCGGCAAGGACATTTGGCAGAAAGCCAGAGCACAAGCGCTGTATGCGAAGACGGATGAAGAAGCGCTGGCGATTCTCGACAAAGCGCATGAGGACACGATGGCCATCGGGTTCGAGAAGCTGCTGGATTACTACACTCAGCGCTGGCATGAGAATTTGAAGATGATTCAGGGTAATTAAGCGAAAGAGAAATTTTTGGGTGGGAGCCGATGGATGAGGCTCCCTTTTCCTGTAGCGGCGTGCCCAGCTAAGC
>NZ_BILV01000129.1 GCF_004000745.1 Paenibacillus barengoltzii NBRC 101215 | reverse complement strand
GCGGGTGGACAGGCGGGTGCACTCCGTATAAGCACAACGCGGGCAAACGAAGCCGTTTGGCCACTTCATCGCAATAATCGCCTCAATGCAATCTGCCTCACTTTGAAAACGGCTGCTGATAGGGTGAAGATCCGTATTCATATTTAATTCCATGCCCGATCCCTCCGCTTCAAACGAAACTAAAATCAAATATACGCACATATATTCTTGTTTTCCTTATTATACCAAACATACGTTCCTATTACAAGAATTAAATTCCATTTTTAACCTAATTCTCTATTTAGCTCTCAGATGATCACCATTCCATATAGGTTGATATCCTCGTAGAACATCCCACCTGAACCAAAGGGATAATCAGTAAAAGAGGGGGAGGAATGGGATAAGGGTTGGACTTGATGACAGCGAAAAAAATAAAGAGGGAGATCCGTATTGCTTCAACAAAGAACTGACCGACAACGACAAAAGTTTAAGCGCCTGAATGATACCGCTCTGCACGTCGTGAAGACACGGTAAGAGAACCTTGTTTTTAGTTCTGAAAGAAAAGTGTAACAATATTGAAAGGAATTTTTTATCAATATATGTTAGATTATGTAGGATTTTCGTGGTTCAATAGTCGTTAAAATATTACAATTTTGGTACATGCAATGAGAGGAGGAAGGAATTTGTACAAGCTAGTGGAAACGCTGGAGGAAGGAACCTTGTTTCACTCGATTTGGATGGAGGCCTGGATGGAAAAAGGCTTTGAGCCGGAGTTTGCTGAGGACGTCTTAGGTCGTTGTCTCGTCTATGACGAGGCGGGGGTGCCGGTGGGCACCGTAGAGTTTAAACCCTATGTCCCGAAATCGGACGGGCTGTTAAATCAATTGGCTCCATTTGATGATCATCCGGCGATCCTATGCTCTGGGCCAGGGGAGATCGCTGAGGTGGATAAAGTCGCGCTGCTGAAGCAGTATCGCGGCCGCAACCTGAACCGATTGCTAGCAACGATCGTGTTGTTTGCTGAGCAGAACGGGATTCGCCATTACGTCACCTTGCTTGAGCCCACTTTGTTCCGAGCGCTTCGGATCTCTTTTCATGTACCATTGACCCAGGTCGGGGAACGCCAATTCTATAAAGGGGATGACGTCATACCGGCCATTATTCATGCCTCAGAGTTTTATGAGCACCCAGAGCGGTTTGACTGGTATTTAGAAACGATCAAGTCCATGAATATGAATACGGTCTTATCTACATAATCCATATAAAAAGAAAAGGCTTGCCTAAGAGGCAAGCCTTTTTTTGCGTGTTGTTTGCTAGCCTACTGAAACAGGTTCTTTGGCAGGTTCCGCCGAAACGGAAACCTGCTCAGCTTGATTCGTCTTCACTTCTGGGGCTGCCGAATTCGAAGTAGGTTCGCTTCCTCCTGAAGAGGAACCGGACGGCACCGTTGGTGGTTGAGGAGTGCTCTCCTGTGTCGTAACCCCTGCGGCCGTGGTTGATAGGGTGAGAATCAAGTTGTCGAGATCTTGATAGTGTCTTACAATCTCGTGAATTTTGCTGTCTTGCGCTTCGATGCCAGCTAGGATTTGCTGCGCGGCACTCATATTGTGCTCGGTGCTCTCGGCAATCTCCATCACTTCCGCCATAATGCTGGTATACCGGTCCTGCATCTGCCGTACCGAGCGATCGACTTCACCCGATTGCTCGTTCACTGTGCGGGCATTGTCAGACACTTTGCCCATGTAGCTTTGGACTTCTTGGGCTTCTTCCTGTCCGGAATGAACCGCTGTGGAGCCGAGGGTGATCTGTTCAGCAACGTTGTTGATTTGCCCAATGACGTCTGCCAGAATATCGTTAATCCGCTGGGTGGCTTGCTGTGAGTTCTCTGCCAGTTTGCGAATTTCCGAGGAGACCACCGCAAAGCCTTTGCCATGCTCTCCGGCATGAGCCGCTTCAATCGCTGCGTTCATCGCCAGCAGGTTCGTTTGGGCAGAGATGCCATGGATTGTATCAACAATTTGGCTGACTTGTTCGTTTTGATCCCGAAGCTTCTGCATTTGGGTGACGGTGTCGTTAATGATCTGCTGCAGATGCTGTATATGTGCGGATAAGGCGTTCATCTTCGCCCCGGCGGCTTCCGTATTATTCAGCATGTCCGTGGACAACTCTTGAAGACGGGCCGAGATCTCGGCGGTGACCTCTACAGCTCCTCCAACCTCCTGCACCGATTGGGTCGTAGATTGTAACCCCAGCGTCTGCCGTTCCAAGGTTGAGGAGACGCTGCCAAAGGTCGTTGTAATTTCTTTGGAGATGGAACCTGTGACGGTTACGTTCTCCCGCAGCTGAGTGCTCAGACGTCCTAGAACTTCCAGCGAAGCTTGCAGTTTCGAAAGCAGCTCGTCACTGCGGCGTTTTGCTTCCATCGTGTCCTTCTGCTGAGTTAATACATCCTTCTGCAGACGTTCGCTGAACCGGGCGGCAAAAACTAGAGCAACAGTCAGGAACGCCAGGAATAGCAGCAAGTAGCTCAGCGACTCGCGGGGGAATAATTTATCGTGGTAGAAGGGAACGTTGAAAAAATAAATGGTAATCCCCATTCCCAAAACACCAGACAAAATGATCGGTTTGTAGTTCGAATACAACGTCATAATGCCGATACATACATAGACGAGCAGATACGTGCTGATGATCGGATCGGGATCTTGATAGATCAGCAGAAAAGTCAATAATGAGGTAATTACGGGAATGACAAACATGACGTAGCGGGTTCCTTTGTTGGCGTAAGTCATGTAGGTTGCGATGGAGCAACAAATTCCGCCGACGATGATCAAGGTCAATAAAACTTTACTATCCACCTGGATCATAATGTCGGTCAGGACGCCGAGTGCGACCATCCCCCATATAATTTTGACGAATAACTTATTGCGTCGTTGCAGAATTTGATTATTCTCCATACCCTCTCCCTCTCCTAATACATGGAATTCCTACTTTATAATGTCGGTTGATTTTTCATAAAAATGAAGGCTCTTTCATGAAATTCAAGCGATTTCATCCATTCCCGGGCGAAAACGGATGCCAAACCCGAATTTCGTGTATACTAGGGGATATACACCGCAAGGAAGATCATGGAAACATCATGCAAAATAACACCCCGGCCCCTGCGGGATGAGCCGGGTTTGAGGTGAAATCATTTGAAAGTAATTACGGAAGAAGAATTGCTCGCTTTTATGCGGGAAACGGCATATAAACCGATGACGTATCAGGAGTTGGAGGAGCATTTTGGGATCACCGATGCTGCCGATTTCAAGGAATTCCTGAAAATGCTCAACCGGTTAGAGCAAAGTGGACAAATTATTCTTACTCGCACTCATCGATATGGGGTTCCGGAACGCATGGACCTGGTGCGCGGGCGTTTGCAAGCCCATCCCAAGGGTTTTGCGTTTCTGATCCCGGAGGATCGTGACCATCCGGACGTCTATATTCATGCCAATGATTTGAAGAGTGCGATGAACGGCGATACGGTGTTGGTGCGCGTCAGCTCGAAGAGTGTGGCTGGCGGCAAGCTGGAAGGTGAGGTCGTACGCATTGTACACCGGGCCATTACGCAAGTGGTGGGCGTTTTCCAGAACAACGAATCGTTTGGTTTTGTGATTCCGGACGATAAACGGATCAACAAGGATCTGTTCATCCCGCGGGAAGGCTTTGGCGGTGCGGTTGATGGCGAGAAAGTCGTAGCTGAAATCGTAGAGTATCCCGAGGGACGGTCTGCGGCGGTTGGTCGGGTCATCGAGATTTTAGGGCATAAGGACGATCCAGGCGTTGATATTTTGTCGATCATCCGCAAGCATCAGTTGCCGGAAGCTTTTCCGGATGACGTGATGGCGGAAGCGCAGGAAGTTCCCGACGTGATCGATGAGGCGGAGATCGTTCGTCAAGGACGGCGAGACTTACGCGACAAAGTGATCGTGACGATCGACGGTGAGGATGCGAAGGACCTGGATGACGCCGTAAATGTTGAGCGTCTGCCCAATGGGAATATTAAGTTGGGCGTCCATATCGCGGACGTTGGGTATTATGTGCGAGAGAATTCAAAGCTCGATCAGGAAGCTTATAACCGCGGCTGCAGCGTATACTTGGTAGACCGCGTTATTCCGATGCTGCCGCACCGCTTGTCCAATGGGATCTGTTCGTTGAATCCGCAAGTGGATCGGTTCACGTTGTCTTGTGAAATGGAGTTTAACGAGATGATGAAGGTCGTGAAGCACGATATTTTCACCAGCGTGATCCGTACGAAGGAGCGAATGACTTACACGAACGTGCGCAAGATTCTGGAGGAGGAAGATCCAGAAGTTACGGAACGGTATGCGGATCTCGTGGATACGTTCAAATTGATGAAGGAGCTGGCGCTGAAGCTGCGGGCAAACCGCATGCGGCGCGGGGCGGTCGACTTCGACTTCGTGGAGTCAAAGGTGATCGTGGATGAGAACGGCAAGCCGGTGGATATCGTGAAGCGCGAGCGTTCGATCGCGGAACAGATCATCGAGGAGTTCATGCTGGCCGCAAACGAAACGGTGGCGGAGCATTTTTATTGGCTGAAGGTGCCGTTTATTTATCGGATCCATGAGGATCCGGATCAAGAGAAGTTAATGAATTTCCTGGCGTTCGTCGCTAACTTCGGTTATACGGTCAAAGGCGGCAAGGGCAATAAGGTGCATCCGCGTGCGCTGCAAACACTGCTCGAGGATATTCAGGGAACGAAGGAACAGACGGTGATCAGCACGATGATGCTGCGTTCCATGAAGCAGGCGAAGTATGATGCGGAAAGCACCGGGCATTTCGGGCTGGCGGCGGAGTTCTATACGCACTTCACCTCGCCGATCCGGCGGTATCCGGACTTGGTCATCCACCGGGTCATCCGCGAGGTGATTGAGAGCGGCGGGACGCTAAGCGAAGCGCGGATGGAGTATTTGGCCAGCCGCATGCAGGACATCGCGCAGCAGTCGTCTGAGCGGGAGCGCGTCGCCGTGGAGGCGGAGCGCGATACGGAACAGCTCAAGAAAGCGGAGTTCATGCTGGACAAGGTCGGGGAGGAATTCACCGGCATTATCAGCAGTGTAACGAGCTTTGGTATGTTCGTCGAGCTGGAGAACACGGTGGAAGGGCTGATCCGGCTTAGTGCGATGACGGATGACTATTATCATTTCCACGAGCAGCATATGGCGCTGATCGGGGAACGGACGTCGAAGATCTATCGGATCGGTGACGAGGTGAAAATCCGCGTGGCCCGCGTGAATATGGATGACCATACGATTGATTTTGAGATGGTCGACATGAAGCCGCGGCAACGCGGGGATTTCGCCGGCGGGCGCGGCGACGGCGGCGGCTGGGGCGGCCGGGGCAACAAGGCCGCCAAGGGCAAGGACGCCGGCCGAGGCAAAGCCGGCGGCGGCAAAGGCAAGGGCGGCC
>NZ_BILV01000128.1 GCF_004000745.1 Paenibacillus barengoltzii NBRC 101215 | reverse complement strand
AAGTGCAGTTCAAAAAGGCGGCATAGCGGCGATTTGGCCGCAGAAGGCGGAAATGGACTGCACTTTTGCAGTTAAAACGGCAAAATGGCGCGAAATTGGCGAAATGAACTGTACTTTTGCATCTAATCGGGGCAATGTGTGATCTGGGAGCGGTGGTCAGGGGCGGCGCGGTGTACCTTTTGGCTGGTTCACTGTTGCGATAGAGATCGGATGACGGAAGGTGGCGTATAATCAGCCGGTTGGTGATTGTGACCGGGGGTGGCGACGAGCGTACAAACTAAAAAAAGGTCGGAGACGATAGCCGACAACGGTCCGCTCTTCATCTCCAACCTGCCTAATGAGGAATAACTTACTTCTTAAACTCCACAGTTTCCTTCAAACCATTCCATTCTTCGCTCTTGATGATGCCGAGGCGCCATAGGGCGATGCCCTTCAGATCATAGCGTTTCGCCAGTCCGATCAGCGTTTTGACGGTGTTCTGGTCCTCGCTGTCCATATTTAGCCCCAGGAGCAGCTTGCTGGCGCTTGTCTCTTTCAGAGCCAGGCGGATCGCTTCGTCCACTTTGTCTGCGGGTTGCGGCCGGCCGCTATTGTTTCCTTGGAGATAATCGTAAGCCATGATCACGATTTCGTCCGTCAGCGCTCCCAGCGTTTTGTAGTCATAACCTTGATAGGATGAGTTCAGCGGGTGAAGCGCCAAGGACAACTTGAGGCCAGCCGCCCGGGTTTGTTTTGACAATTCTTTGACGAAGTTGTTAAAAGCTTGCCGCGTTGCCGTCTTCTCTGTCGTTAAGCCAAGCCCCTCGAAATCGAGCATAATCCCTTGAAATGACTTCGCAGTAGCAGCATTCACCATATCGGTTATCGCCTGCTGCTGTAGGGCTGGATCCTCCAAGATCCGGGTCAATTCGCCTTTTCCATCGCTGGCGAAGACCATCAAATAAGGCAAGGTACGTGCCGATGCCGCTTCATTTACGAGGCTATCTGCCGTCACGTTGCCCGCGGGTTGCGGAAGTCTAAACACATCCCCCGTTTGCGTAAACTCTCCTTTCTCGTTGATCCGGCTCCAGCCGAAAGCAACAGCGTCCAGACTCGGAATCATTCCAACATCTGAGAAGGAGGAAATAGCATAGAACCCCAGCGTATACATCCGTTTTTGCGGGGAGGCGATGGATACGGTCCGAGAAGCTTGGTCCCACCCGACCTGGGCCCCAAACTGCTGACTGAAGAAGCTAAGCGGAATCAGGGTATTGCCTCCAACGGACCGGGGCGCAACTGCCAGTGGCACGGAGGTGCTGTTCACTTTGGCCGTTTTGTTGTTCAGCGTTAACTGAACATGAATAGCTTCAGCGCCTGTGCCTTTAATCGCAGTAATCGTTTTGGAAGCTTGGTTCCAAGTGACGTTGATGCCAAGCGCTTCGGATATGGAGCGGAATGGAACCAGCGTCGTGCCGTTTACAATCATGGGTTCACCTGCAAAATCCAGCGGGTATCCGTCCAGCAAAATTCGAACCGGGGATGCCGCTTCAACCCGGGATGATTGCAAGCCGACCAAGCCGCCAGCTAGCAGGGCGATGCTCAGCAAGAGCTTCCCAATTATTTTCATTTGTTTCCCCTCTCTCACTCACTTCAATTTTCCCATTTCCTTATTCTATTAATATAGCAAAATATAACTAGAGTTGCATGAGAGAGCGCGCACAACTCAGTGATAGTCGAGGCATAAGCAAGGCAAATCCGCCAACTTCTTCCCTCCGGTTGCATTTTAGACAGGCATGAGCTATACTTAGTTTCACCGTGCTAGATGGGGAGGTAGCGGTGCCCTGTAACTCGCAATCCGCTATAGCGAGGTTGAAGTCCTGTTAGAGGTCTTGCCGATGTGAGGCCGGTCTTTACGGCAGACGTTGACGGACGGGTCCTCCGCAAGGAGTACCTGTGAACCTGGTCAGGTCCGGAAGGAAGCAGCCATAAGCAGTCCTACTCCTGTGCCGGAGGGCAGCCTGTCCCGAGTCTTGCCGTAAAGGTGCCGCTCGGATCGCAATGATCGATAACAGGTGCACGGTACATATTGGATCAGAATACATCTTTGTCTGCGGACAGGGGTGTTTTTTTTGTACATAGACCAAAAGGCTATAGTATAATAAGGGAACGACAACCGTCGTTTAAGGAAAGAAAGAGGTGCCGCAGAATGGAGCATATTGCGCTGTACCGGGCTTGGCGGCCGCAGTCGTTTCAAGACATGGTGGGGCAGCAGCATATCATTCGCACATTGCAGAATGCGATCCGTGAACAGCGGCTGTCGCACGCTTATTTGTTCAGCGGTCCGCGTGGAACCGGGAAGACCAGTGCGGCCAAAATTTTGGCCAAGGCGGTCAACTGTGAAAAAGGACCCGCAGCAGAACCCTGCAACGAGTGTGATGCATGCCGGAGAATCACGGCCGGTGCTGTCATGGATGTACTTGAGATTGACGCCGCTTCCAACCGGGGGGTTGAAGAAATCCGCGATTTGCGCGAGAAAGTGAAATATGCCCCTACGGAAGTGCGGCAGAAAGTTTATATTATCGATGAAGTCCATATGTTAACGACGGAAGCGTTTAACGCGTTGCTGAAGACTTTGGAGGAGCCGCCTCCACACGTCATGTTTATTCTGGCAACCACTGAACCGCATCGTTTGCCGGCTACGGTGATATCGCGTTGTCAGCGTTTTGACTTCCGCCGGGTATCGTTGGAAGAGCAAAGCGAACGGCTGCAGATGATCTGTGAGCAAGAAGGCATCGAAGCGGAGAAGGAAGCCATCGAGTATATCGCCCGATTGTCTGACGGCGGGATGCGGGATGCGTTAAGCATCTTGGATCAAATTGCTTCCTTCTCGGGGCGCAAGGTCTCTTATCAGCAGGTGCTGGACATGACCGGCGGCATCGCCTCCCGGCAGTTTGCAGAGCTGGCCAAAACGCTGCTTGACGGCGATATCGGCGGGATGCTGCAGATGATTGACGGCTTCATGCAGGAAGGCAAAAGCGCAGACAAGTGCATGGAGAACCTGCTTTACTATTTCCGTGACTTGCTGATGGTCAAAATGGTGCCGCAAGCGGACAAGTTGACGGAACGTGTGCTGGATCCACAGGATTTTGCGGAGATTGCCGAGGGCTTCTCCAAATCGCAGTTGTTCCGAATCATCGATACGCTGAACCACTATCAGACCGAAATGAAATATGCCGTGCAGCCCCAAACCTTGTTTGAGGTTGCTCTGTTGAAGATCTGTACGTTTGGCAAAGACGGCGCCGAAGAGCACCCAGCAGGGGCTCGCAGTGCTGGAACGGGAGGCGGAGCATCCGCTGATGCTGCTGAGGTCCAACAACTGCGGCGCCAGCTTGCAGACTTGGAGGCGAAGCTGGAGCGAGCGTTGCAAGGCGGGCTTGCCGCCGGTGGTTCCGCCTCGGGAGCGGGGGCTGGAGGCCATCGTCCATCGCGAAGCCCTGCGCCGCGCGTCGCCTCGAAAGCCAAAATCCCCGCAGGGATGGATCATTATCTAGCCAACCGCAATAGTCCGGAGTTCTTTGACATCCAGCAAAAATGGAATCAAGTACTCCAGGCTGTCAAGGATGCTAAAATTACAGTCCATGCGTGGTTCGTGAACGGAGAGCCTGTATCCATTCTGGAGGATAATGTGCTGGTGGCGTTTAAGAATGATATTCACCGGGAGACCACCGAGAAGCCGGCCAATAAACAAGTCATTGAAGCGGTCCTGGAGCGTCAACTGGGCAGACCGTATCACTTGGTCACCATGATGCTGAAGGATTGGAACGATGCGCTGCAAGGGGCGGGCGAACGGTCAGACGGTGAACCGTTCGAGCTGGAGCATCCGCTGGAGGAAGGCGCGTCTGGATCCGGGAAGGAACCTTGGGTGGACGAAGCGCTAAATATGTTTGGGGATGATCTGGTCGTCATCAAGGAATAACCCAACGAATGGCTTGG
Organism: Paenibacillus barengoltzii NBRC 101215; assembly: GCF_004000745.1. Lineage (GTDB taxonomy): Bacteria > Bacillota > Bacilli > Paenibacillales > Paenibacillaceae > Fontibacillus > Fontibacillus barengoltzii. The sequence continues at coordinate 1,867 of NZ_BILV01000128.1, read as the reverse complement.
GATAGGCACCAGATTGTGGTTATATTTTTCCAATTATTGCATGATGTGCATGTAGACCAAATTAAGGAGATGTGAAGCAGATGAACAATATGAATCAAATGATGAAACAAGTGAAAAAAATGCAGGAGCAAATGCTCAAAGCACAGGAAGAACTGGCCAACAAAACCGTAGAAGGCAGTGCGGGCGGCGGAGTCGTTACCGTGCAGGTGAACGGTCACAAAAAAGTACTGAACCTGACGATCAAACCGGAAGCAGTAGATCCGGACGACGTGGAAATGCTGCAAGACTTGGTGTTGACTGCGGTGAATGACGCTTTGACGAAGGCGGAAGAATTGGCAAACCAAGATATGGGCAAATTTACAGGCGGAATCAAAATTCCAGGCCTGTTCTAATTCTAGGAACTGAAGGAGAAGGCCCCATTGTATTATCCCGAACCGATCGCGAAGCTGATCGATGCTTTTACTCATTTGCCTGGTATTGGGCCGAAGACGGCAGCCAGATTGGCCTTTCATGTGCTGAACATGAAGGAAGATGATGTCATTGATTTCGCTAAAGCGCTGGTCAGCGTGAAGCGGAACCTTCATTACTGCTCTATCTGCTGTAACATCACGGATACGGATCCGTGCCGGATTTGTCAGGATAAGACGCGGGACGCTTCCGTGATTTGCGTTGTGCAGGAATCTAAGGACCTGGTCGCCATGGAGCGGACGAAGGAGTTTGATGGCTACTATCATGTGCTGCAAGGGGCAATCTCGCCGATGGAAGGCCTGGGTCCGGATGATATCCGGCTGAAGGAGCTGCTGAATCGCTTAAGTGATGAACGAGTGAAGGAGCTTATCTTGGCAACTAACCCGAACATTGAAGGGGAAGCGACGGCGATGTATATCTCCCGTCTTGTGAAGCCCTTTGACATCCGCGTCACCCGGATTGCCCACGGGTTGCCGGTCGGCGGCGACTTGGAGTATGCGGATGAAGTGACATTATCCAAGGCGTTAGAAGGACGCCGAGAAATTAATTAGTCTTTTTTCTATCGCTTGAAACGAAAGAACTTTAAGCCCTGAATTCCGTTGGGGCTTAAGGTTCTTTTTGCTTTTTTCGACGATGCGAAGGTTCTAAGTTTGTCCTTTCCCCGATACACATGAAGTAAAAAACGGATGGGGAGGCGATTGGCTTGAAGATCTTGAAGCGCTGGGGAGTAGGGCGCTCGAACCTGGCTCACAGGAAAGATGCGATGGCATATAAGCGAGAACTGTATGAAGAAGTGATCAACGCATTAAAAGAGTGGGAGCGGGCCAGCATCGCTTTTCAGGAGGCGGTAGGGCATGATGAAGTGGACGTGGCGATCTACACCCTGGAGGCGGCTGAACGCAGGTATCAAATTCAACTGAAGGCGGCGAAGCAGGCAAAGGTCGATTGGGATGCCTTTCGGAATGGTTCATATTTTGGCTAAGCTCAAGACCATTTGATTATGAGGTGAGTGAAAATGAAGCTGGTACTGATCGGTACGTTAGTTGTGTCATCGGCATTGTTACTGTACATTTTATTTTCGCGTAAGATCGGTTTAGCATGGCTTTCCCGTTTGGGGTTACATGTTGTGCTTGCGGCGCTTGGCCTTTATGTGATTAATTTCTCCGGTTTATTAACCGAAGTGTATATCCCGTTAAATCCGGTGACGTTAAGCACGGTATTGGTTCTTGGACTTCCCGGCGTCGCGCTGTTGGTTGGCCTAAAATTAACCATGATCTAGGAGTTGACGGAGCTTCAATTTCTGTGGTACATTATAAATCGCTTCTCCGAGAGGACAAGCTGGACAAGACCTTCCGATGATGATTTTAGAAAAAAGGTCTTGACTAAAGAAAAGACACTG
>NZ_BILV01000127.1 GCF_004000745.1 Paenibacillus barengoltzii NBRC 101215 | reverse complement strand
CGCGTGAAGACAGTGTTAGCAGAAGTTGCTTACCTCTTAGAACTCTCTACCAAACTTTTCTTTATATAATTGCTTTAGTATCAGTGTTAATTCACTATTGTTTTCATAATATATTCCATTCATATGGTGTGGGGTAAAATCTAATTTGACGTTACTCTTTTCATAAAACTTTAACCGAAATAACCATCCTGTTCGTCCTTCTTGGTTTGTATCCGGTATTAACTTTATATCTTTAATGTTTTTTATTATTGTTTTTATCTCTTCATTATTTGATACAGTTTTGCTTTCTCCTGAAGAACCGTCAACTAATTCAATTTGATCTATGCTTTTAACATCTCCGGGGTACAACTCAGCAAGTGTAATTGGTTTTAATTCTGTTATTGGTTTGCCATCATTACATCCAGTTAGAGAAATACAAACTAACAGGATTAAAAATGTTAAATGTATCTTCATGGTTTAACCTCTCTTTGGGCAATTTCTGCTAACGTTATTGTATTCACGACGTCCGACCACTTTAAGCAAACGTTGTGAGCGCCGTGATACCGTTAGGTGGTGCGGATGTGTCCCGGCAAATCCTTCTCCGACTTATCTTCCGGGACCGAGGCAGCTTGTCTGCCGATGCGTGAATAAAATGTTATACGCTGCTTCTGACATCTCGAAATTACGAAAAGTCTTTTACTAATGTTATATTCTGCATCCCATAACTCTGCACAATTCGTTGTACAAGAGCTTCATCAACAATTTTCTTACATACTGGATTAACATTGATAATTCTTATTAGTCTATTAAAATCAATCATTCCTAGTTCTACAGCTAATTTCCCAAACAATTCATCAGCAAATGAAGAAGCTACAACACCAATTTCATCCATATCAATTGATACTGTCTTCCCCTGATTTTGTACCAATAAATTCATTACAAGATTTCTAATTCTCTCTCCAGCGGGACGATTTCCAAAATTTGATGAGTGATCTGTTAATTTGAAAATTAAATCTCCTTGTTCACTTTCGAAATTTAATTCCATATAATTTGCAGGAATATGACCCCACAATGCTTTGGGTAAATCAATTGCAATTTGAGTATTGAATTGTAATTCTACACAAGTACCAAAATACTTAGGATAATGCCTTTCGGATCTAATCCTTCCATCAATTACTTGTACTCGACCTTTACCTGAGGTTATGAATAATGAACTATTACTTGCAACTGCAATAGCAACTGAACCTGCAAGGCCATTCCCTTGTCCATACTTTGGATTACTAGTAACTCCCTTTTTGATTGCATGTTCAATCGCAAGTCTGTCACTATGATATTCAGGAAATGCTTTTTGAATATTATATGGAATGCCTACACCAGAATCGCAAACAATTAATATTAGCTTATGATGTTCCTTATCGACTAAAACTTGAAGATAGCCAGTCTCAATTCCAGCATGAACTAGTATATTCCCAGCAATTTCATTAATTGTCCATTCAAATGCTTGTGGAACACCCTCTGCGAACACTAATTGTTTCATACATATCTCTAAAGCATTGTTAATCACTTCATCTAATTGATCGGAATTATCGAAAGAATGTAATGCAAAATTCTGATAGTTATTCTTATTAAATGATTGATTATTGTCTGGATCAAGGTAGTACAGCCAGTTAAGTCTTTGCATGTATTGTCTTGTTGATAAGTCTTTTGGTGGGATCACTTGAAATTTGATACCCTTTCGTCTAAATCTATCTAGTTCAGTAACAATTGGTAATACACCATTTGGATAAACTCTAGTTACGTTACCCAAATCAAGAATAACAAGTTTGGAATATTTTTTTATAATAAGCTCGAATAAGGCGACTTTTATATCAAGTGTTGCTGCCCAATTTAATCTGTCAGTTTTCATATAGATTTTGTTTTTATCAATTCCAATCTTGAACATGCTAGTACCCCCATGCTTGTTTATTTTTATATGTATTGCAGAAGTTGCGTATAACGTTCATGTGTTCACGACGCCGAGAGGCTTAAGGTCACGAATGTGACCGGCTGCGCTTGCGCAGTTAGCCTCGCAGGTGTGTCCGCCTGGATCTGCTTCTCTGCCACTGAAATGCCTCTTCGAATTTCTCTTCGGACATCGGGCGGACCGAGCAGCCGTTAGGCTGTGATGCGTGAACACGGTGTTAGCTGAAGTTCATGACTCCTCTGGATTGCTTTCAAGTGTTTCCTTTAAAAATGCTAGAAATGAAATCATCACATTGATTAGATCATTTATATTTTTTATGAATATCATTGAGGGGGTGTATTCTCCTATATCCATTGATATTCTGCGAATTTTACCATCTACAAATTCCTTTTTAACACCAGAACTAATATCATTTGGAGAAAAATTATGTGTAATATTATTCCTGAGTGTCTTGGATTCCTTAAATGCTTCTGAATTTTCGGTCTTTCCAATCTCATTAAATAATGCAGAATTCCTCTTTTTCAACTCATTTTTCACTTTGTCGTTAAAACGATGTTTAGGTTCAATATTAAATGAATAATAAGCGTTAATAATGTGAAAAATGGTGTCCCACGCAGAGGAAAATTTATAATAAAAAACATCAGTATAATAATCAAACATAGTTTTATAATGAAAAGTTTCCTCTCGAAAATGTGGAAAATACTGAATAGAAAGTTCCCCCCTGTTAGGATTTATGTACCATTCATCGTCTGGTATTCCCTTATTAAAATAATGCATCATAAAAATATAGCTAAGCCTTACCTGACCTAGTCTATTATTCAACATTCGAATCCAACTGTCTGTTTCATGTCTGGAAAAGAAAAAGTAAATGTTTTTTTCAGGAGGACTATATACAACTGATGGCCATTTTATCCTCAGATAAAGTTTGTCCGTTCTCGAATTTTTCTCTATTTCAATCATTTGATCTTTTGATGGGTGATCTAAATAATCACCAATCGACATACTTCTTTCACCCTTTCATGAATTTCAGCTAACGTTCCCGTATTCACGACGCCCAGCGAATGCTGGGTGTGTCCGGCTCTGCTTCTACTTCCACGAAATCCCTCTGCCGGACCGAGGGCGTATGCCCGATGCGTGAATATAATGTTATGTGATGTCAGCATCTTCTTCGAACTACTTAAGTCGGTTCTTTGATTTCTTTGCGATGGTTTTAAACTCTTCGTATTTCTCTCTCGATGCTTTAATTTTACTCTCAACAACATACGGGGCAGCAGCTGCTAAGTTAGGTAACTTCTCATTTATGTAACTGTATAATGATCTTTTCTCACTATCGGTTGGAACTATTGGAGCAACAGGTATAGGTAATGGTTTATCATCTACTTCTACTTCTTCGAGTAAACTCGGCATTCCAAAAGCAAAGAAATTATGAAAAGCTCTTTTCCTATCTACTTCTGTTTCTTCATAATTACCATTGGAATCTAATCGGAATCGGTCAAATTCGACCGTAAGCAATTGATGTGGCTTCCTGTCTTTATTTTTGTAAAATAAAATGACCTCAAGTACATTCTGATTTGCTAATTGAGGTACAGACTTATATTTGTGATTTTTGGGTTGAGAGATCTTTATAATCTTATCTCCATTAGAAGAAATGAATAAATATCTGCATCCAGTCATTCATACCACTCTTTCAATTTTTTATTTATGCTGATTTCACATAACGTTATCGTGTTCACGACGTCCCACCGACTTAAGGCACCGCCAGGTGACGGCTGCGCTTGCGCAGTTAGTCGGTGCGGATGTGTCCGGCTGATTCCGCTTCCCTGCTACTGAAAAGCCCCACCGAATAAACTTCTAACTCCTGCCGGACCGAGGGCCGAATGGCCCGATGCGTGAATACTGTGTTATAAGATGTCCCCGCCTTCATAGAATCACTGCCAAATTATTTATTAAATAAGACGGGAATTCCCGTCTTAAGATAACTACTTATTATCCTGTTCCATCATGGAAGCTATTTCTTTAAGTGGTTTTAGCATTTCAGAAGTTCCTTGTGGATTAGAGATTAATTGTTGAAAAAACATCATTCCAATTTGTTCGCCCATATCTTGTTTCTTTGGAATAACTGTTTCATTAACAATGGTAGTCATAGTATTCAATAATTGATCTTGGTTAGATAGTACGACTTTTTCTGTTACACTAGTTCTAGTTTCTATCTGATGAAGAAGATCTTTGGTACTTTCATAAAATTTACTAATCATCTCTTGAGTTTTATCAAAATTATCTTTACTCCGTTGTTCAGAGCGATTGGCAGAATACATTGCAAAAATAGCTAGAATAATCGAAACTATACCAACAAATAAAGATAACAAAGAGAGTACGTCCATCAACGACATAATGATCCCCCATTAACTTATTAAATTCTCACCCATATTGTAACAAATTCCCAACACCCTGTGTGTTATTGTCATTGTCTTTTTTATCTTTGCGGGGATTTCTTATAACGTTCTTGTATTCACGAAATGACCCAGCCTTAGATAGCTCTTATCTTAGGCTGGGTCGTTTGTTGTCTGAGCTTCTTCCATGATTATACATCTGGCAACCAAGGGGCGATAGCCCCACAGCGTGAATATGGTGTTATGTGAAGTTCCTGACCTCTTGTATCTGCTTTCAAAATCAGTCCTTTGTTAAAATGCATTTAAATCTTTCTATTCCGGGATACTTTTCCCCTAACCTTATTATTTGAAAACCGATTTTTCTATAAAAATCTACTGCATCCATATCGGTTTCGGCTTCAATTCTCCTTATTGAATTTTCTTGCATAAATTCTTTTATTAATTTCTTTCCTAATCCTTGTTTTCTCTTACTAGACTTTATTGCTATATGTTTTAATTCTACTTCATTCTCCGTCTGATTAATTACTCCGATAAGTCCAACCAATTCACCGTTTTCAATTCTACCTAGTAATTTTCTTGATTTATCATTTCTATACTGTTCATATTCTTGTAGTACTCGTTCTTCATTTGGATATATACATTCGGATAGTAAACTTATTAGTTCCTTTTGATTTATATAATCTTTTAAGTTAATCATCTTCGATTTCACCTGATTTATAATATTAATTTCTTTCAGGAATTTCACATAACGTTGTTGCATTCACGAATCCGAGAGGCTTAAGTGAGCTTAGCGAACGGGTCGATAGACTTCGCCTCGCAGGAATTGTCCGCTGATTCTCTTCTCCGAAATCCCTCTTGCGGACCGAGGGGCAGCTTTAGCTGACCCGATGCGTGAATGCGGTGTTATATGATGCCTACGCCTTCTATGATCTACTTAACATATTATTCTTCTTAGTTCCTAACCTTTTTCCCATATGCTACATGCCAATGTAGATGTTTAGATTCTTGGTATTCACCTAGGTTAGTTACTATTCGGCAAGCTCCATGATTCGATATTATTGTCTTTGATACATGCGACACTACTTCCAGTAGTTCTATAAGTAATTGATGGTCTTCAGCATCCATAAGGCTTATCAGAGAATTAATATGCTTCTTTGGAATAACAACAATATGTACTTCGTAAAACGGACGTGTATGATGATACGCTAGTACATTATCAGTCTCTAAAACTTTATTTACTTCAATATTTCCACTCAACACTTCGTCACAATAAAAATCGTTCGTCAAAGTATCACCGCCTAATAAAATTGGAAATGCTCAGGCTGGTTCATAAATTTCTTCTGTGATTTAACATCTATGTTTAAATGTTTGCGTAGGTTTCATATAACGTCTTTGCATTCACGAACCCTCACTGGCTTAAGCTGCCTGGCCGATCCACAGAGGATCAGGCCGCCGGGTCGAAGACTTAGCCAGTGCAAGGTTGTCGCCTGACTTGCTTCTCCGAAATGCCTCGGGAGACCGAGGGACGGCGTATGCCGGACCGATGCGTGAATGCGGTGTTATCAGATGTTACCGGCATCCTCGACTCAACTAGTTCATACTAAATCCATATAAATATTACTCTGTATAAACTTTTTTAATTG
>NZ_BILV01000126.1 GCF_004000745.1 Paenibacillus barengoltzii NBRC 101215 | reverse complement strand
GTGTTTACGCGATTCCTGCAAAAATACAGTTATTTTGAGGAGGAATCGCTGTTTTGCTGTGGACGATGCCAAGTGAAAAGGTCAGACATCTAGACCAACGGAGAATAACAAACGGCCAAGGATAGAAGATCCCTGGCCGTTTATTTATACCTGTTATTATTGGAAGTTGCGCATCGAGCCTGTGGTTCCGATCGAGCCCGCGCCGGAGATGGAACCCGAGGAGTGCGATCCCGTGGAGTTCATGGAGCCTGCGGAACCCGTGGACCCGATAGAACTCATGGAGCTGGAGCCGATAGAGCTTATTGAACTGGTATGCAGAGAGCTTGGTTGGTGAGTGTTCATAGGAGAACTGAAGTTGCTTTGACCGATTCCTTGCGTGCTGTAGGAGGTTTGACCGATGCCAGGCTGGGTATAACTCGTGCTGAATCCAGACATCGAGTGTACGCTGCTTTCCAGTTGATTCGCAAGTTGGGCTACGCGTTGATATTGTTGCATCGCTGTTTGATGTCCTTGGAGCGCGGATTGAATCACTTGCACGGCTCTACGCTCACGTTGAGCCAACTCTTCCAGTTGCATCGCGTTTTGTTGTTCCTGCTGCAGCATTTGCTGGTACATCATCGTAGCTTGGCGGGTTTGCTGTTCAAGCTGGCGCATCGATTGTTCGATCTCACGAAGTTGTTGACTGACATTGTTGTACATCTGCTTAAGTATCCTCCTCTAGTTAAGTTAGGTTGTGAAACCAACGTTAGGTTACCCCTCGAACTCTCCGCTATACATCGAACTAAGCGGACTTCCGAGCTCGTCAAGGTAAGGGTCCAAACCCTCGTCCAACCAAATTCATAAACTATTCTGGAGGTGAATGCGATTGGACAAAAACGGGTTTATTCAGAAAATCGCCCCCCTTGCCGCTGCCAACTCGAAGGAAAGCGGGATACCGGCTTCATTGACGATCGCCCAAGCGATTTTGGAATCGAACTGGGGGACAAGTCGCTTAGCTGTTCAAGGCAATAATCTGTTTGGGCTAAAAGGCACCGGTCCAGCAGGCAGCTTGATTCTGCCCACAACCGAGTATCGGAGCGGCAAAGCGGTGGTGGTGAACGCGGCTTTCCGTAAATACCGTTCGTGGGCCGAGTCGATTACAGATCACGCCCGTTTATTATCAGCGCCGCGCTATGCCGGGGCGATTGGAAAAACGGGACCGGAAGCGGCGCGGGCGGTTGCTGCGGCCGGTTACGCAACGGATCCACAATATGCCAACAAGCTGATTCAGTTAATGAATACCTACAGCTTGACGCAATACGACACAACGAAAGGAGATGAGCCGATGACTGCAGAGGAGAAGAAGCAATTTGCTGCGCTTCAAAATCTAGTCCAAGCACAGGCGAAGAAAATCGCCGAGTTGGAGAAATGGACCAAGCCGGGCATTCCCGCCTGGGCCAAGGAAGCGGTGGAGGCGGCGGTGAAATACAGCAAAGACGATCCGCTGTTGAATAATCCGGAGCAGGGCAGCGTAGATTTCTACCGAATCATTACCGTGATGCACCGTCGGGGCTTGTTTGACAAGGGGAAATAAGCCAGGGCTTTGACGGTTGTCAGCCGACTCCCCCAGTGGTACGATGAGTTGGAAGATTCAGGCATGATCGCGGGGAGGGAGCAACGATTCGCAATCGATTATGGATATTTGCGGCTGCCGGATTGGTTCTGTTGGCTGCGTTATATACATGGTGGTATATCCAAAATGTATCTCCGGTGAAAGTGACGACAACGCTTAACGGAGTTGCCTGGATGGAGGAGGACCTAACGTTTTCTCCGCCGATTCAACTCGCGTTAGATGGGTACTATGACAAACGAAATGCCCAATTTAAGGGTACCATCGAAATTAACGGGAAGAGGTATACCAATTGCTTTCTCGTGAACGGGACCGGACTTCGTTATGAAGGCGCTAACTTGATTCGGCTTGGGGTAAGCTATTTCGATGCAGAAATGGTCCGTATCGCGTGGTCGATCCCTCAGGCAGAGCTCCCTCCTGATCTGACTCACCGTAAGTTCCCTGATGCTGAGATTTGGTTAGTTAGCCCAGCGTCTTCTGGGGAAGAGGCGAGAAGCGTACGACAGGAGATGGAAGATCGTTATTTTTCGCGAAAATGAAGATGAAATAAAAAAAGGACAAAAGCCCTCGTAGAACTTCTTACTACAAGGGCTTTTGTCTGGGCATCCCTCGCGGGATGCCCATCATGGGAGAGGAGAAACCGGACGAAGAGCTTATGGGGAAACGTAAGTCTTCTCCGCGGTTGTCTACGACATTTGGTGATGTCGATACTCTAATTGTGTCCGGGCAGAGGGCTTTTATACCTCGATTCGCAAAAAAGTTCGATGATTTTTTCATTTTTCAATCCTAGGCGGATTATGGTACGATATCGACAGGAATTTTCCAGGCATAAAAGGTGTGTGAACTAATCGATGAGAGTGATATCGGGCCGAGCCCGGGGCAGGTCGCTCAAAGCCGTACCCGGCATGGGGACCAGGCCGACTACAGACAAAGTCAAAGAAGCGATATTCAGCATGATCGGTCCGTATTTCGACGGCGGCTCCGCGCTGGACTTGTTTGCCGGAACCGGCGGTCTCGGCATTGAGGCGTTAAGCCGCGGCATGGACAAGGCGGTATTTATCGATAAAGATGTGAAGAGCCTTGAGACGATCCGTCAGAACTTGAAGGCGACCGGATTCGAGGCCATGGCTGAAGTCTACAAAAACGACGCAGAACGTGCGCTGAAAGCTCTGGCGAAACGGGAGGCGTCCTTTGATCTGGTGTTCTTGGATCCCCCGTACCGCTTGAAACACGGGGATGCGCTGATGACCCAGATGGACGAGCTGCAGTTGCTCAAGCCGGAGGCAACGATTGTACTTGAACATGAAGCCTCGTTTGTTTATCCTGAGCGGTTTGGGCCTTTTGTACAGTTCCGAAAAGCGGAATACGGGGAGACCTCCGTATCCATTTATACTTACGATACCGAGTTGAACACGGTTCAAACCGACGATCAGGAGGAACAACATGAGTGAACAGCGGCAACCGCGTGTGGCGGTATATCCAGGCAGTTTTGATCCTGTAACGAAAGGGCATATGGACATCATCCAGCGGGCCTCGCGCCAGTTTGACAAGCTGATCGTGGCCGTACTGAACAATTTAAGCAAGAAGCCGTTATTTACGGTGGATGAGCGTAAGGCTTTGCTCAGAGAGGTGACCGGGCATCTCCCTAATGTCGAGATCGACAGTTTCCGGGATTTGCTGGTGAATTACATGGACTACAAGCAAGCCCATGTGATCGTCCGGGGCATTCGCTCCGTCACCGATTTTGAATACGAGCTGCAGCTGGCTTCTACAAATCATAAGCTGAACAGCGAGGTGGAAACGATCTTTATGATGACGCACCCCAAATATTCGTATTTGAGTTCCAGCGTCGTCAAGGAGATTGCCAGCTTCCACGGCGATGTCAGCGATCTCGTGCCGCCGGAGGTTGAGTTGGCGCTGCGCGAGAAGTTCAAAGATAAGCTGGGGCCGAGCTAAGCACGGCTTAGGGCTTAAAGTTTAAGGGTTCTCTTGTCGCCGCCACAGGAGCGCGATGGACAAGAAGCCAACCGTCAACAAAGTCAGCATCCACAGCTGCCATTCCATCACCCCGAACGCTAGCTGCCAACTGGGCAGCTTGACGGACGGGGTGTCGCTTCCTATTGGCGAGGCTGCGCTGCCGCCAAATGCGGGTAGAACGCTTGGCAGCCAGTGGGTGAACGGTTTCCACAGCAGCAAGGTGAGGATATAAGCATAAGCCGCATGGAGCAGACGGCTGAGCAGGAACGACCGTTCACCGATGCCTGCGGGCCCGAGGATAGCTCGCACTTGCAGGTAAGCGCATAGGCCGCTCCACCCTAGTACCGCCCCCAATATCGAGGCGCTGAGGGCCGGAGGAAGAGAAGGAGCCAGTCCGGACAGGGCATAGGAGCCTAAATGGACCTCCAGAGCGCTTTTCACTGCAACAGCCATCGTATGATGAGGGAACGCAAGCAGAATAACGTGAATTACAACTGCGAAAATAAGCATATATCCGCCGATAATCATCAGCGTTTGTACGCCCGAAGTGACCGCGTCGCCCAGCAGCTTGCCAAAGCTGCGGCCGTCTTCGCGGCGGGCCTCCTCCATGCGGCGAACGGCCAGGCGCAGGATCGATTCACGCCGCTCGGCTGCAGGCTTTACCGCTGGTGGAGACACCGCTGATTTCGAGCGGTCCGGGAACACCAACTGCAGCGTCACGCCGGCGGCGATGCCGGCCATCCAATGCACGGCGAGCAAGAGCAAGCCGACCTCAGGTCGGCTTAAGAAGCCTGCACCAATTACAACGACGAGCAGCATCGGGCTGCAGAAGTGAGCTGTCGCGGCGAGACGTTCAGCTTCACGCGCGGTGATCTTGCCCTGCTTATGCAGGGTTACCGCAGCTTCGGCTGCAGCAGGGAAGCCGGCCGTCATCCCCAGCGGCAGCACCCAGCCGAAGGAGCCGGGAAGACCCAGGGCGCGGCGGGTGAAAGGCTCGAGCAACACGCCCAGACCATGGGCGAATCCTGAGGCGATCAGCATTTGCGACAGAACGATAAATGGCAGCAAGGCTGGGAATACGATGCGCCACCATATGGCCAAGCCTTCCCCCGACGCTTTGAACGCTTCGCCGGGGGCGTAAACGACGCAGATCACGAGCAAAACGGCCAAAAATCCGGTTAACCATGTGGAGAGCGGGCTGGCGGCCAAACGTCGGAAATTCATATGTATAGATCCACCTTCTTTGTCATTAGATAAAGATCGATAGCGAATATACGCATAGTACATGCTATGCATCAGCGGCGAAGGACAGACTACCGGTTTCGCATGGCAGGTGCAGGCAGAGGAGCGGCGGGCTGAGGGAGACGCGGATTCGCCGCCGCACAGGAAGGGAGGAGAACGGGATGCGACCATCCAGAGCCAAAGCGTTAAAATCGGGACTGTATGTGCTGATCCTTGCGGTGATCGTCTATGTTGTCGTCTACATGTCTACCCCGTATATGATCAATCAGCCGGGGACGGCAGAGGAAATCAAACCGATGGTTTCCATCCCGTCGGGAGATCCTGAGGAGAAGGGCACTTTTATGCTCACAACGGTTTCCGTCAGTTACGCCAACGTATGGATGCTGGCGACGGCTCGCTTCAACAAGCATGCCGAGATCGTGAAGAAGGAACCTGATCGCAATGACGAGGAATACGAAACGCAACAGCGATACTATATGAACAGCTCCCAATCCAATGCGATTATGGCGGCCTATAATAAAGCCTGCGTCAAGTACGGTATCGTCCCGGAGTACGTATTTATCATCGGCTTGTCTAAGGATAGCCCGCCCAAGGGAGATTTTCACTCCGGGGATATAATTCGAGCGGTGAAGGGACAGCCGGTCAAACGGTTTGAAGACCTTGGCGCCTTGCTGCAGGACAATCAACCGGGGGATGTGGTTGATGTCCGTCTGGAACGGGGAGGCAAATCGGTCGACCAGCAGGTGGAGCTGGTAGAGATTAAGGCGGCTGACGGCGCGCGCAAGGCCGGATTAGGTGTATCGGTAGGCGAACTGCGGAAGGTACAGGCAGCGGATCAGGCCAAGGAAGTGAAGTTTGCTGACACGCGGATCGGCGGTCCATCGGCCGGCTTAATGTTTACGCTTGAGATTTATAATCAGTTGACGCCGGGGGACTTGAGCAAAGGCTACCGGGTGGCTGGCACCGGCACGATCGCCGAGGACGGCACCGTAGGAGCGATCGGCGGCGTCCAGTTTAAGATTGTGGCGTCGGATCGGGAGAAGGCGGAAATATTTTTTGTTCCAGAGGCAAATTATAAGGTTGCGAAGGCCAAAGCGGAGGAAATCGGTTCGAAGATGAAGCTCGTTCCGGTGAAGACGCTGGACGATGCCTTGGATTATTTGGCTTCGTTGGAGCCGAAGGCGTCATAATCCAGGGCAAGCGATTCCAGGTTTGGCGGCGTGAGGCTTGGAGCGTAACGGCGTGATTAATCCGTCAGGCGAATAGGGGCTTGACGGTACTCGCGCAGCAGCTCCTCTGCGCTTCGCTTTGGCATCGCATTTGCATATACGGCAGCGGCCCGAATGTCGAGATTCAGCTGCGGGTGCTCCATTTCAGCAGCCCGGGTGAGGATCGGCAGACGGGCCGTTTGTTTCATCCGCTTGAGCAGCTGCTGCCCGGCCGCGCTAAAGCCAAGCACGCGCAGATACCCTGGGCCTTGCGCGAGCGCCTCGGGCGCCAGCAGCTCTCGGGGATGCTGCAAGAGAATATGCAGCAGCGTGCGCTGCAGCTTCGTATGCGTGTAGCGTTTGGTCTTGAGCTGCGTCAGCAGCTCGGCGACGGTGGGCTCGGACAAGCGGGGCAGCGTTTTTTTGATCCGGTATTCCAGCCCTTCGGTGACCTCATGAAGGGCGGCCAGCTGCTCCGGCGACGCCAGGAGCAGCTGATGGAAGAGCGGCGCGGCCAAGCTCTCCCACGTCACGGGCCCGCGTCCCGCCGCGAACTCGCGGGCGAGGATGTCCACCGTGGACGGCGGGAGATACGGCGCGGCCGCGGTAAGGCCGCCGCCGGCGATCAGCCGCCGCACGGCGGTGGCGCTGGCGATGCTCGCGTCCGTCGGCGCGACATCGCCGTATCCCGCGGCCCGGCGCCGGACGGTGACCGGCGCGATGCCGCTGCGAAGCCGCCGCAG
>NZ_BILV01000125.1 GCF_004000745.1 Paenibacillus barengoltzii NBRC 101215 | reverse complement strand
CCCCCATCACTTCGCTGTCGAGCATACCTTCCTTCACCGCAATCGCTTTGATCGTCATTTCCTCCGTCACTTCGATGGGCGTGGTATATTCGGCACTGCTGCTTGTCGGTTCGCTGCCGTCCGTTGTGTAGTAGATTGTTGCTCCTTCAGTTGTCGTGCTCAATGTTACCTTCGTGCCAGATGGAACCGCTCCGCCGGACGGACTTGCGATCGGCGAAGCTACCTGCCCCGGTTGCAGGATTGTATACTGTTCCTCCATTACCTCGCTGTCCAGCATGCCTTCCTTCACCGCAATCGCTTTGAGCGTCATTTCCTCCGTCACTTCGATGGGTGCGGTATATTCGGCGCTGCTGCTTGTCGGTTTGCTGCCGTCCATCGTGTAGTAGATTGTTGCATCGTTCGTATACGTGCTCAACGTCACCGTTGTACCAGCCGGGACTGCACCTCCCGCAGGACTTGCGATCGGCTTGGCGACTTGATCAGGAGGTAAGATCGTGTAATGCTCCTCCAGCACTTCGCTGTCTAGCATGCCGTCCTTTACGGCAATTGCCTTGAGCGTCATTCCCCCAGTCACTTCGATGGGCGCGGTATATTCGATGCTGCTGCTAGTAGGCGTGCTGCCGTCAGTTGTGTAGTAGATCATTGCATCGTTCGTATACGTGCTCAACGTCACCGTTGTCCCAGCCGGAACCGCACCGCCCGCAGGACTGGCGACTGGCTTCGATACTTGCTCTGGCTCCGCTTCTTGTGAGAGCGTGATCGTATACGTTTTACTTTCTTGCAAATAAGGGACGACTTCCACGGTAACGACCGTTTGCTCATCGGTTACTGGTATATTGACTCCTTTAGCGGGATCGGATTGTCGCTCACCATTCACATACACAGCTGCAAATTCCGCATTTTCCAGTGTCGCGAGCACGTTCACCAACGTAACATGATTGTCAATTAATACCGTGTATTCCTGCTTCGAAGGATCAAACAAGAGTTCCAATTCTCCACCGCTTTGATCGGTCAGTTCAATCGTTACAAGATCGCTTGTTGGAATGACGTGTTGACCGGAAGAAGTATCGCCCCAACCGACAATCGTTCCATCTGCTTGCAAGGCTAGCGTGTAATAGTTACCTGCCGAAATCGCTACAACGTCACTCAAATTAGAAGGAACTTCGAGTTGGTTAAATTTGTTATCTCCCCAGGCGATCACCGTGCCATCCGACTTTAAAGCAACGGAATGAAAGCGACCTGCACTGATGGCCACAACATCCTGCAGGTTTTCGGGCACTTCTAACTGTTTATACGTATTATCTCCCCAAGCGATCACCGTACCATCCGTTTTAAGCGCCAAGGAATGGTAGTGTCCTGCGCTAATGGCTTTTACATCATGCAGACCACTTGGCATATCCAGCTGGTTCAATTGATTCGCTCCCCAAATCACTACTGTACCGTCAGCCTTCAGAGCAAGGGAGTGAAACAATCCTGCACTAACGGCAATCACCTGATCCAAATCATCAGGCACATCGAGCCGCTTATCATTCTCCCCCCCTTCAATTCTACCCCAGGCAACGACTGTGCCATCGGCTTGCAACGCCAAAGCGTGATAGCTGCCTACGCTGATTGCCACTGTCTGTCCTTGCACTTCAGGCGGAATCGCCGCATAATGAGAACCGTCTCCCCAGATCACAATCGTGCCATCGGCTTTTAATGCCAGGCAAAAATCCTCCCCCGCCTCAATGGCGCGCACATCTTGCAAATCGGCAGGAATCGATAGGCGATTGTACAGATCGCTTCCCCAGCCGAGTACTTGGCCATCGGAGGTTAACGCAAGCGAATGGTTTTTCCCGGCAGCCAATTGTTTGGCTTTCACACGTTCATGGACATGTTCCGGCACGTCAGTCTGACCGTCATCATTATCCCCCCAGGCAATGATCATCCCATCCGCTTTCAAGGCAAGCGAATGTCGGTATCCCGCTGCAATCGCGATCACACCGCTTTTCGCAGTTTCGGGTACAACCGTTTGTTCGTTGTCTTCCCACGAACCGTCTGAAATGCCCCAGGCAATGACAGAGCCGTCAGATTTCAGGGCTAGAGAGTGTTTTTCCCCTGCCGCAATGGCGATAACGCCGCTTTCCGCCTCTTTCGGCACAGAAGATTGTCCGTAATCGTTACTCCCCCAAGCAATCACCTTGCCCGAAGCAGTTAACGCTAAAGAATGATCAGATCCTGCACTAATGGCTACTGCCTGGCCCTGCACCTCGTCAGGCACATCGAGTTTTCCTTCGCGACCATCTCCCCATGCAATCACTTCTCCGGCAGCCGTTAACGCTAAAGAATGCCAATATCCCGCCGCGATGGCGACAACGCCGCTTTCCGCTTCTTCCGGCACATCCGATTGACCATAAGAATTGGAGCCCCAGGCAATGACTTTCCCTGAGGACGTGAGGGCTAACGAATGGAAGGCAGTATTTCCCGCTGCAATGGCTACGATATCGCTTTTCGCTTCCGCCGGTACATTAGCTTCGCCGAATCTTCCCCTTCCCCAGGCGATGACCTCGCCGCCGGATGTGAGAGCGAGAGAGTGGTCTTGTCCTGCAGAAATCGAGACAATACTGGACTGTGCTTCAACAGGCACCGTTGTTGTGCCACCTTGATTCAATCCCCAAGCCAGAACTTCCCCGTCCGCTGTTAAAGCGAGGGAATGGTAACGCCCCCCTGCGATTTGCTGGATTCCTCCCCAACGATCACTCAAGGCTGGATGAAAGCTCCCTTGAGCAGACACGTTGTCATAGGGTACCGTGATCAGAAACGACTGGATGAGCAGCAAAGTGATGCACAGCTTCACCAAGCCGTTCCCCATATTGCTTTTATATGATTGTTTCATGCTTTTTCCCCGTGGATCCATCTCTTACAAATCCTCCTTCAGGTTAATCTCTTCATAGCTTCATCCGATTTATTATACAAACTACCTTTTCCTTTGTGATCAACCCTGACTGTCACAAAAATCACAAAGGTTGAAGAAGGGGGTGGAGTTTATTTGGATAAAAAAAGGAACGAATCAGAACAACTGCAGTGTTCTGGCACGTTCCAACGCTTGCAATCGATTTTTGGTCTGTAATTTGCCGTAGATGTTATTAATATGTGTTTTTACGGTTGCTAGAGAAACATTCAGTTTGAGCGCTATATCTTTATTGGACATCCCCGTTTCCATCAATCGAAGTACACTTTGTTCTTTGGCTGTTAAAGCAACCGCCGTTCTTTCATGGGGAATGCTGGCTTCCCTGTCAGCTGGCTGGAACAATCTTAGCAATCGTTTCACGTAGGGTAAAGGCACCTTTTGACTGGGGCGGCGATGCTGATTTTGGCGCAATCGGATATATTGATCCAACAATTGCCCAAGTGATGCTCCTTCGTCGACAAAGGTCCGGATATACCCTTCCGGCCGCGCCAATGCCAGCGCTTCTTCCAGTACGTCCATGGAGTCCGAAATCTTTCCTTGTAAGGATAGGATCATACTCTTGTGAACGAGCAGACGGATTCGATCGCTTTGCCGTCTTGCTTCTATAGTCAGGTGGAGTAGGCGCTCCGTTACAGCTGCGGCTTCTTCAATTTTTCCCTGCTCTGCCAGTATAGAGGCCAGTAAATCATATTCTTTGATCATGGATACCGGAATTTCGTCACGGAATCGCAAGCCGCACTTTCTCAGCCATTGTCTCACCGGTTTCTCTTCTCCTTGCATCCTGCCCAGCATGGCTCGAAACGAGGCGATTTTTCCGGACAAATGGGGATTCGCCATCTTGGATGTTTGTTGGGTTAACTCTTGTAATATTTGATTTGACGTCTCCCCGTCTCCCTGTACGGCGGCAATGCGGGCAAGCCAAAACGCCGCGATGGTCGCCAGGCTTATATTGTCATACAATTTTCCAATATGATAGGCTTGGCGCATAGCCTTCTCCGCTTCGACCAAGCGATTTCGTTCGTAC
This sequence comes from Paenibacillus barengoltzii NBRC 101215, assembly GCF_004000745.1. GTDB lineage: Bacteria > Bacillota > Bacilli > Paenibacillales > Paenibacillaceae > Fontibacillus > Fontibacillus barengoltzii. The sequence goes on along the minus strand of NZ_BILV01000125.1, from coordinate 2,904 downwards.
TGCATTTTTCCATAGTCGATATATAAATGAGCAACAAAAAGCACATTTCGGGTCCCAGACCAAATCGACAGCAAGGGCGTCAACACCTGCTCCGCCAGTCGAAGGCTGTCATCCGACACGTAGATGTCCCACACCGGATGATAACCATCCCGGTCGCTCCCGAACCCAATGAAGAAATCGCCTTCCGGATGCTTCTCGACATATTCCTTTGAGAATTGAACCGCATATTCAAAATCACGATCCAAAAACGTGCGAAATGCGGCCAGAAAAGCAAGTCCGGCATGTAATGTTTCGGCTGCCGAAGGAGGAAGGGAGGCTGCGTCTTCATCCAACCTGCGAAGCGCTCTCCAATACCCGTCTGTGGCCGCTTCGACATGCCCGGACATGTATTGGGAGGAAAGTTTTGTCAACAGCATCATCGGCCTGGCAAATAACAGCGTGTCGGGAATCGCGCTCAACCACGTGCAAAGCGTTGTCCATTCCGTGTCCATCAGTTCCTGTGCAATTTTCTCTATTAATGAAAGCGCTTGTTCGTAACCGGCGGCCTTAAGGTAATGATCCACCGCTTCATGCGGATAACCGTTCTTTTCAAGCCATTTTCCTGCTGTCATATGATAGGTTTTCCATTGCCGCGGCTCGCGCATTTTCAACTGCGCCGTCAAAAATTGCCGGAATAGATGATGATACCTGTACCACTCCCGCCGCTCGTCCAAAGCTACAAGAAACAAGCTTCCCTTGTCTAATTGTTGCAAATACGCATGACTTTCGGCTATACCGGTTACCGCTTGACAAAGTTCGCCCGTCATCCGATCCAAAATCGATGTATAGAGTAAAAATTGCTGCATCGTTTCGGACTGTCGGGCTAACACCTCATCAAAGAAGTAATCCGATATATCACGTTCCGTCCCCGCCATCTTCCGGATTAGGGATACGGGATCGGCATGTTCGTGCAATGACAAGACGGCCAATCGCATCGCCGCTGCCCATCCCTCCGTCTTTTTTTGTACGGTCGCCACATCTTCGTTGGATAATTGTATACCACCGCACTTCGCAAAAAATTCAGTCGTTTCGTCCGGCACAAATCGGAGATCGCTCGCCTCCAACCAGATCAGCCTATTTTCTGCTCGTAGTCTGGAAAGAGGAAGCGCTGGAGAATTTCGGCTTGCAAGATAGAGATGGACATGTAGTGGTAAACGTTCCAGCAGATAAGTGACGCCCTGCAAGATGGACGTTTCTTCGATATGATGAAAGTCATCCCATACGAGCACCATCGTGTGTGAAATGCGATGTAGCCCGTTGATGAGCGCAGCAATCAGTGACACACCCGATGGATCTTCTGCGGCATGACGAAGGACGTCCTGTTGGTCAAAAGTCGGATAAGCTTGTTTTAACGCTGCAATGGTATGTGCCCAGAAGCGCATGCGATCATTATCCCCTTGATCAAGCGAGACCCAGGCGACGGGATTTTCCAGCGTCATCACCCACTCGCCGAGCAATGTCGTTTTGCCATACCCGGCTGGAGCTGTGATCAAAGTAAGCGTGCGATCTAACCCTTCATGCAAACGCCGGGTGAGACGAGAACGCGCAACAAGCGCGCTTCGCGATCGAGGAATATGAAGTTTCGTGGCTATGATCATGGTTTGCCCCCTTCCCTTTGACTATAATCATTAGGAATGAACATTTTCCTTACTATATTACCAGAAAACTTCCCGACGACCCTAACCGGCCTTCGACATAAATAAACCCGGAAACTGAACCTGTACCGGTCCAATTTCCGGGTTTCACGATGGTCTAGGGACAGACAGGCTGCCGGCTGCCGCATCTCAGTCATTCTTTCCGAACCAACAATACGACCGACTCCACATGCACCGAATGCGGGAACATATCCACCGGCGTGACCTCAACGGTCCGATACCCGCCGTCCTCCAGGATGCGCAGGTCACGAGCTAGCGTCGCTGGATTGCACGATACGTAAACTACGCGCTCGGGTTTCATCTCAAGGATCGTCTCCAGCAGGCGCGGGTCGCAGCCTTTACGAGGCGGGTCGACGACGATGACATCGGCTTCGATGCCCTGCTCTTTCCAGGCGGGGATCACGTCTTCGGAGGCACCGACCTCAAAGGTGACATGCTCCATCCCGTTCAGCTGGGCGTTGACGCGAGCGTCTTCGATCGCCTCTTTGACAATCTCCACGCCGTACACTCGCTTCGCATGTTGCGCGAGGAACAACGAGATCGTGCCAATGCCGCAATAAGCGTCAATGACGGTCTCTTGCCCGGTTAGACCAGCATATTCAACCGTTTTGCCGTAGAGGACTTCTGTCTGGATCGGGTTCACTTGGTAAAAAGAACGCGCCGAGATCGCAAACTTCACGTCTCCGATATAGTCATAGATCACTTCGCGCCCCCACAGGACGCGGGTTACGTCTCCGAAGATTACGTTCGTCTGCCGTGTATTGACGTTCTGGCAGATGCTCACCACGGACGGGAGTTCTTCGCGGATCGCCGCGATCCATTCGTCTTCACGAGGGATCCGATCGCCGTTGGTGACCAGCACCAGCATCATTTCTCCGGTGCGGAAGCCCACCTTCACGACGACGTGGCGCAGCAGGCCCTGGCCGGTCTCTTCGTCGTAGGCGGTGATGCCCAGGCGGCGGCCGATGGCTTTGACGCGGCGGATCACCTCATCGTTGCTCTCGTGCTGAATGAGGCACGTCTCCATATCGATGATGCGATGGCTGCCGCGGGCGTAGAAGCCGCCGACCAGGGCACCGTCGACGACGCCGACGGGCACCTGCGCCTTGTTGCGGTAGCGCCAAGGCGTCGCCATGCCGATCGTCGGTCGCACGACGACGGCGCGGCGGTCGGCATCGGCGGCGGCCGCCCCTGCGGCAGCGCCGGCGTC
>NZ_BILV01000124.1 GCF_004000745.1 Paenibacillus barengoltzii NBRC 101215 | reverse complement strand
CCGGGTGGACAGGCGGGTGCACTCCGTATAAGCACAACGCGGGCAAACGAAGCCATTTGGCCACTTCATCGCGATGATGGCCTCAATGCAATCTGCCTCGCTTTGAAAGCGGCTGCTAACAGTTTGAAACAGCTCCGTATTCATACCAAGCTCCATGTCCGATCCCTCCAACTCAAATTCCGCATCCTAATAATACGTACATATGTTCCCTTTTTCATTATATCAAACATATGTTCTGTATACAAGAAAAAAATCCCAAAAAAATTATTACTATATAAAAATCTTCTCCCAGAGGAGCTTATTTCACTTTTCGTCCCATGTAACTCCTAATTCTGAGCAAAAGGGATAGCCTTGTGCAGAGAACTTGTGCAGAGAAGCGGTAGAAAGCCCTTCTTTCCACGATCCTTCCGTTCTGAGTTAAAGGGATATTCACGTAAAGTGACACACGAGAGGATCCCTATCACGACCTTGTCACACTGAGTTAAAGGGATAATCATGGAAAGAGGTGGCACGAAGGGCTTCTATCTGGAACCCTAATTCTGAGTTAAAGGGATATTCACGTAAAGTGGGCGTAACGAGAGGATCCCTACCTTGATCTTGTTATTCTGAACCAAAGGGATAATCATACAAAAAAGCAGCAGGAAGGACTCCAACCTAGCCCCTGCATTTCTGAGTCAAAGGGATAATAGTGTAAAGAGGTGTAGCAAGAGGAGCTCCTCCTTTAAAGATTTAATTACGAAAGGTAGCAAGGTCCGCGAGGTCCACAATGGGACGCTGATTTTTTTTGCAAATTGAGTGGGGTTGGTCTTAGGTCTAGCAGTGATCCTGGTCTTGAGACTGTGGCGGAATTGGGATAGAGGGGTATAATGGCAGGGAAACCCAGTGAGATTCCTAGGAATGCGATGTTCACGAGATCTTGCATGAGTTGTAAAATGTGCCTAACTTGAATCTCTTTGCGACTTTGTTCGTATATATAACATGATTCTAGTCTTACATATTTATGGGATGGAACAATGTTGGGAGATTTGAGGAGGGAGTTTCTATGAAAAACGTGTTTACGATTTTTACAGCTCCGGTGGAAACGTTCAGGCGGGTGCGGGAGAGTAAGACCGCTTGGCTCTTTGCGCTTGCGGCAATGATCATTGTTTCCGTTGTTGTGATTTACATGCAGATGCCGGTGATCGAGAAGGAATTTCTACGGCAGATCCAAAGTCAATCAGTGGATGCCTCGATGCAATCGACGATGATGGCAACAGCGAAGACGTCTGCTTACGTAATGGGTGTGGTGATGCCGGTTATTACGATTTTTGTGACGGGCTTGTTGTTGTTGCTGCTGAATTTAGTCGTTCGCGGTGAAGGCAAATACATGCAGTTCGTTTCCATCGCTGCTTATGCCGCATTGCCAGGGTTGTTAGGCAGCTTGATCACGGGAATTATGATCATGACGATGGACGTGCAGTCTGTTACGGATGTTTCGCTGAGCTTGGGAGCTCTTGTCTCTGATAAGTCCAGTGCAATGTACCAGTTCTTATCCTTGATGAATCCATTTTCAATTTGGGGCCTCGTACTGTATATCATCGGCTCTTCCGTCATGATGAAACGGCCTTACAAATCGGTGGCTGTTTGGATTATTGCAGCATGGCTCGTGTTATCGCTGGGATCGCTGTTGCTGGTTTAAGTCCGGAATTATACATAACAGGATAGGTGATGGACTTGTTGAAGAAAAAGTGGTTTTGGGGCGCTGTCGTCGGGTTGGCGGTCATCGCGTTGGTCATTGCCAATATGATCGGGTTGAATCGGGCCGCTGAAGTGAAGGTCGCCGCCGTGGAGATGGGCAAAATCGTCGAGCAAATCTACACGAACGGCAAGCTGGAACCGGGACAGACGACCTCCGTGTATGCTCCGGCAAGCGGGGTGATCGAAGAGGTAAAGGTGAAATCGGGTGATACGGTTAAGAAAGGGCAGGTTCTCCTTACGCTGAGCATGGAGCAGGTACGGGAACAGCTGGAGAAGGAACGGATTAATCTGCAATTGACTGAAGCGGAACGACTGGCGGCCAAAAAACAGCATTTTGAGAGCTTTAAGCAAGCGCGTCTCGAAAACCCGGACCTCGAACCGGAGGAGTTGGACCTTACCACCTATGATTTGCGCATTCGTTCCAGTGAGCTGACGATTCAATCCCTGGAGAAGCAGCTTGCTAACCAGAAGGTGCTAGCCCCAGCCGACGGCGTTGTTACCAGCCTGACGGTAAACGCAGGTCAAATGCTGGCCGAAGGCAGCGAGATCGCAACAATTGCCGATGTGAGCAAGCTTAAAGTAAGTGCATACCTGAATGAGTTGGATGCAGGCAAAGCGGAGCAAGGGATGAAGGCGGTGGTTACGGGAGAGGCTTTTTCGAATAGTTATGAAGGCAGTATCTCGTATTTGGCGCCTACCGCCGGTTTAGCCGATCCAACCTCCAAGGATACGTCGGTGGAAATGGAGGTCAGCCTGAATCAAGTATCATCAGAGCTTCGTCCGGGGTATAACGTCACGGTAGAGATGGAGATTCCCGATAAGGAACGGCTTCTTGTGCCAATTGATGCGGTTCAATATGACGGTGAGCAGGCCTACGTCTTTAAGGTTCAGGACGGTGTTGCTGTTAAGGTGCCAGTGACAACCGGGAAAGAGGGCGAGGCTCAAATCGAACTGGTCTCCGGGGTGGCCGCAGGCGATTTGGTTGTAGTGGAAGGCGGCGACAAGCTGCAGGATGGCGCTAAGGTGAAGGTGAAATGATTACGCTCAAAGGCATCACCAAAGTATACAAAAACGGCCCCCTTGAAGTACAAGCTTTGACCCCCATTGACCTGCACATCGAGAAAGGTGAGTTCGTAGCGATCATGGGCTCATCCGGCTCCGGTAAATCAACGCTGATGAACATTATCGGATGTCTGGACGTCCCGACCTCCGGCAGCTATGAGTTGGACGGAGCAGCGGTAGAGTCGTTGAATGAGGAGGAATTGGCACGCGTACGGAACCGGAAAATCGGGTTCGTGTTCCAAAGCTTTAATTTGCTGGGCAGGCAAACCGTACTGCAAAACGTCACGCTGCCGATGATGTACGCCGGCATCTCCCGGGAGGAGCGTAACGAAAGGGCCCTTGAGTTGCTTCGCAGGGTGGGACTGGCTGAACGGGTTAAGCATCGTCCAAACGAGCTTTCCGGCGGTCAGAAGCAACGGGTGGCGATTGCCCGGGCGTTGACCATGAATGCACCGATCCTGTTGGCCGACGAGCCTACCGGGAACCTAGATACGAAATCATCCTATGAGATTATGGATCTGTTCAAAGAAATTCACGCCGAAGGGACGACGATCGTGCTCGTTACCCACGAACCGGACATTGCCGAGCATGCCGAACGGATCATCACATTTGGGGATGGACGGATCCTAAGCGACAAGCGTAAAGGGAGTGTTGGGGGATGAGCATTTGGGAGAGCATCCTTGTTGCTCTGGACAATCTCCGAATGAACAAGCTGCGTTCCTTCCTGACGATGATTGGCATCGTTTTTGGCGTCGCTGCGGTGGTCACGGTAGTGTCTATTGGCCAGGCTGGACAAAGCTCGATTATGTCGGAGATGTCGAACTATGAGGATGGGTATTTTCTGATCTATCCGAACTATAGCAACGGGGAGCCCGAGGATAATGTCTATTTCCGGCAGCGTGAAATGGCAGAAATTCGTAAGCTCCCGGGGGTCCGTTATGTTTCGTCGTCGTCTTCCTACGGAATGACCGGTAAGCTGAAGAAGGAAGAGCTGCAATTTAGTATCACGGGCACGACTTCGGATTCGCCTAAAATGCAAAAGATCGATTTGGTGGCGGGCAGATTTTTTAATTCTCAAGAGGAGCGAGCGCGTCAAAAAATCCTCGTAGTTGAGGCCAAGTATGCCAATAAAGCATTTGGTTCTCCACAAGGTGCTATCGGTCGGAAAATCCAACTATCTGGAGGGATGTTCCGAATTGTTGGCGTGTACAAGGCGCAGGAGAGTCTCATGAGCGGTTTTGGCGGAGAGCGTTACTCTGCTTACGCACCAATTACGACGATGCTGGATGTGGAAGGGTCAAGTGATCGTTTAAGTATGCTGGAGATTCTGCCCACATCGCCGGAAAGAATGGATGAAACGGTAGCGTCGGTCAAGGCTTGGCTGGCAGATCGGAAAAACGTGAGCAAGGATGCTTATGTCTCGGAATCGGCAAGGGATGCGGAGCAAATGATCAAAAGCACGTTCTCTATCCTGCAAACGATCATCGGTTCGATCGCTGGGATCTCCCTGCTAGTCGGGGGAATCGGTGTCATGAACATCATGTTGGTCTCGGTTACAGAACGGACCCGGGAAATCGGGATCCGCAAAGCGATTGGCGCCACGCCAGGGACGATCATGCTTCAATTTATGATTGAAGCGATAATCCTCTCGTTTATTGGGGGGACGATTGGCGCCCTCTTCGGGTTATTGGCGGCCTGGGTGTTCGCTTTGATCTCGGGGTGGCCGTTCGTCATTTCGATTTGGGCCATTTTATTGGCGTTTGGATTTTCGGCAGCGGTGGGTATTTTCTTCGGCTTGTACCCGGCAAACAAAGCCTCCAAGCTGCACCCCATCGAATCGCTGCGTTACGAATAATAAAACAACCCGGTTCTCCATTGGGTGGAGCCCGGGTTGTTTCTTTTTTGCTGCGGGTTACTATGATGATGTTGCAGGTCAGCGGGTTACGCCTTTGCTTCAGATGGCTGAACCGGGACGTAAATGTCGATCTGTTTGCCTTCCTTCGGCCAGCAGCGTTCATCATACCATTCAAAATCAGGCGCAGCCACTTGCTCGTAGCCGGACGTTGGGAACCAGTCCGTAAAGATTTCGTCCCATGTCTGTTGAATAGACGAGGAGAAATCGGCTTCCCCTGCAGGTGGAGTCGTGAAGATCGCATAGGTTTGTGCCGGGATCCGATACTCCGTGATTCCTTCCTGAACTTCGGCCGTTTCGTCGACTTCAAAGCCGATGATATACCGGAACGTGCCGTCTTCATCGATGGCGGTGCAGACGCCGAGTTCAACATTTGGATGGAGTTTGCCAGGTACGCGGGAGCCCCATTGTTCACGCATATATTTTTGCCAAAATGCTGGGATGTCCTTGTGATTTTGCCCATTTTCCGTGGTTGTTTGGATTGCGAACCCCAGAATGCGTTTAGCTGGAATCTGTTCAATACGGAATTGCATGACATAATCTCCCCAATCGTACGTAATTTGAGCAACGAAGTCTCGAAGCGGATTGGCCTTGGGTACCAGGTATGGCGGGCGACCGCGGCGACGGCATTCCGTCGGCAGGATGCCGTACATTTTTCGGAAGGCCCGGGTAAAGGCCTCATGAGAACCAAAGCCGCAGCGCAGGGCAATATCGACGACTTTCAGGTCGGTATGTGCCAGCAGTTCGGCTGCGTGGGACAACCTGCGCTTACGAATGTAGGTCGTCATCGTATCGCCGACAACATACTGAAATGTGCGATGGAAATGATATTCGGAATAATACATCGCCTTGGCCACCTCAGCCAATGTGAGCTCTTCGCCTAGCCGTTCTTCGATATAATCGATGCTTTTTTGAATGATGTTGATTTGATTCATAACTGCCTCCAGACCGGTCTATGGTTCAAGTATAGCGGACCGAAAAATTGGCTTCTTGATCATTCTTGCGGTTGGGAAGATAACGCAGCTTCAGTATAGCATGGAGGAAGGGAGAGCTGTGTTGCTTGTTTTCTGGGTGGACGGTGATTGGTCATTCCCGATGGGAAGACTCGCGCCTCCTCCCGTTCCCTGCTACAATGGGGGAAGCGGCCGTTATGGGCTTGGCTCAGGACAGGGCGCAATGATAGAAGTAAGGTTCGAAGTTTACGTTTTGTAGGAAGAAGGGCTGCCTGTTGATTTTCGGAATCGGACATGACATTGTCGAAATCCAGCGCATAGAGCGCTTGCTCAACAAGACGATCGGCGAACGGTTGCGCCGACGGATTTTAACTGCGGCGGAGCTTGCGCTGCCTGGGCAAGCTGCCCGACCGGCGGAGTTTTTGGCGGGGCGGTTTGCAGCAAAGGAAGCCGTCAGCAAGGCGTTTGGCTGTGGTATCGGTCAGGTGCTTAGCTTTACTGATATAGAGATTTTGCCCAATGCGCAAGGGAAACCGTGTGTGACGCTGACGCCGGGGGCCTGGGTGCGGCTCGGGCTGTCTGGAGTTGGTCAACCGGAGGGCAGCGGGTATACCATACATCTTAGTATTACGCATGAGCGGCAGCTGGCTTCGGCCTTTGCTGTGGTGGAACGCGTGCAATAGAAGGAGTGCAGGATGCGGGGAAATAGAGAAACACGGGTATTTTTCAGTACAGAACTGTTGAGTTGGTACGAGCGGTCGAAGCGGGACCTGCCTTGGCGCAGGCATCGTGATCCGTATTATATTTGGGTGTCGGAAATTATGCTGCAGCAGACGCGGGTGGATACGGTGATCCCGTATTTTCAGCGGTTTATTGAGCGTTTCCCGACGATTCGGGATTTAGCCGAGGCGCCGGAGGAAGAGGTGCTGAAATGCTGGGAAGGGCTTGGTTATTATTCGCGAGCCCGCAATCTGCAGGCGGCGGCCAAGCAGGTGATGGAACGGCACGGCGGGATCGTGCCGGATACCAAGGCGGAGGTCTCCGCCTTGAAGGGGGTTGGCCCGTATACGACCGGGGCGATCTTGAGCATTGCTTTTAACCGCCCGGAACCGGCGGTGGACGGCAACGTCATGCGGGTGCTGTCGCGCTACTTCTTGATCGAGGAAGACGTCGCGAAGGCCGGGACACGCACCCTTATGGAGGAGCTGGCCGCGGAGCTGATCCCGGAAGGGCGGGCCTCCGATTTTAATCAGGCTTTGATGGAACTGGGCGCGCTCGTCTGCACGCCCAAGTCACCGCAATGCCTGATCTGCCCGGTGATGGCTCGCTGTGCCGGACGGCTTGAAGGCGCAGAGGAGCGCCTGCCGGTCAAGAGCAAGGCGAAGCCGCCGCGGCCGGAGTATCGACTCGCCGCCATCGTCGAGGGCAGCGGGGCGCTGTCCGGCCGCGTGCTCGTGCGCCGGCGGCCGGACACGGGGCTGCTCGCACGTATGTGGGAGCTGCCCCACATCCCCGCCGACGCCGTGCCGGGCGAAGGCGCCGGCCTCCCCGACGGCCCGGCGATGGACCGGCTGGCGGC
>NZ_BILV01000123.1 GCF_004000745.1 Paenibacillus barengoltzii NBRC 101215 | reverse complement strand
CACTAGCGTTGCATTAAGACTTCTTTCTGCTTTGATTCAGACAAATACAGAACAACGATACAGTATATATAAACCATATTAGTATATATTTTACAGACACACTTTGCTTAAATTTGAAAAAGTTTAGAGGGGATTAAACCCGCACGTTACCCATTTTTTAAAATTTAAGTATTTAGTTCAATACTTCTACAATGATTCGTGGCTTCATCGATTTGTTCGCCTGCTTGGGGGGCCGACCGTTTCGCTTCGTTCGTCCTTTTGAACTCCGTGTGGGCTTTTTGAATAAGGCTTCATGCAGCCTAGTCCATGACCGATCGGCATAGAGTCGAATCAATCGAAGTAACTGCCAAACGGTTTGCTTGCACTCTAGCTTCAGGCGTAGCAACAGGCACAGAGCATAGGATATCAACGCGATATACATCTGGTTCCAGATGGCTTCTGCGGTGTACCCATGAGGCTTCACTAAACGGAGGTGTTGCTTAATCCATTTAAAGAATAGCTCGATTTGCCAACGATGCCGATATACATCTGCAATTTGGTGCACGGATAAATCCATGCGACTTGTCACAAGGCGATATAAACGACCTTGCTGATCCTGAAACTCAATGAGTCGCAACTTCATTTGCTGCCCTGGCAGAGTTACATCCGCATCCCGAATGAAATCTCCCCGCTTGGGAAGAGCCCGTTCCTTGAGGATCGTCAATCGGGTATTATCCTTAACCCGAGCCACAAACTTCATCCCTTGGTCCACCCAGGCTTGAAAATGCTTGTGTACCTGATAGCCCCGGTCCATCACATAGGTCACTTCTTTATCGACCGTAAAGTTTGGGGCAACTTCGTGGTCTGCGACATCTTTGGTTGAGGCGATGATTTTATCTGGAACCATCGTCTTCGCGTCGACGACTAGAAGTGAAGTGTGCATTTTCACGCCGTGATTGGACGCAGAGCAGTAAGCCCATTTGGAAAGAATCGCTGGCAAGGTGATTTGAGTAGAATCCATGATCGCGAGCTTTCCGATCTTAGTCGTGATTCCTGGCTTATTCTCCGTTAGTTGTTGGATTTGTCTCGTTACTTGCATGAAAAGCAGGTGAAGGTTCTCTAGGGGAAGCTTCTTCATTTTCCGCGAGAGTTGGGATGGGCTTATGCTTTCAAGTCCACCAAGTATCGCTTGAAAATCTTCATTGGCTTCAAGATGCTCGGACATTTCAGCATAAGACTCTCGTTGCTGTAACTGGGCTTCAATGAACAGCAGTAGGGAAGAACCGACAAAAAGCTTGCGAGCACGATAATCCAAAACGCTATCTCGGGAAGAATTAATATTTAACATTTGTAGACATTGACATATGACACTTAAATTTGTACTGTTATCCATAGAAATCTCCTTTTGTTGAGAGGTTGATGGATAACCTTTGGATCAACTCAACATTAGGGGATTTCTTTATTTTTGTACATGAAAACCAGCCTATAATTTGCAGATTTAGTAAATTGTTGATTTGAAATATCGTTTGAAAAGTTAATGCAACGCGAGTGCTTGTCGTGGGCTTTAACTGCAAAAGTGCAGTTCATTTCCGCCTATTTCCCACTTTTCCGCCTGTATCGCCCTAAACTAACTGCACTTTTGCATTTCAATTAGATTTCCATCCTTTCAACTTAATCAATTTCTTTAATAAACGCCACGATTCTGCCCGCTTCCTTAAACCCCATCCGCTGATGGAAGGCTTGGCTTCCGTAATTGTCCAGCTCCGTATCCGAGCCGATCTCCTTACACCCAAGCGATTTGGCCCAAGCTTCTCCCGCTTCCACTAGTTTTCTTGAAACGCCCTGGTTTCGATAGTTCTCATCGACATAAATCCCTTCCACGTAACCAACCGGACTTGAGCTGGAGCCTTCGACGTAGTCAAATCGGAGAGACATGTGCAAAAAGCCAATCGTGTCCCCTTCCTTGACTGCAAGAAAGATACGATCTTTCTCAGACGCCAGCAAGTCCTTCAACTCGTTCCGCAGCTCCCGCCATGCATGCTCCGGCCACAATTTCAACGCCAAACGAGTAACGTCATCCAGATTGGTTGGATTGGCTTGCTCGATTCTCACATAAATCCCCCCATTATAAAAACAACCCAGCCTAGATCGCTCATTTCTAAGGCTGGGTCATTTGTGGTCTGAGCTTCCTTGATTCATTTTTGCTCGGTTGATGTACTAAAGTTTCTTTTTCCTTAATGTAAAATAGATCAGGCCGTCCTTCAACTCACGTTCTTGGTCAAATCCCAACTTCTTAAGCAACCTCTGCGATTGAATATTCTCAGGCTCCGTTGTCGCCTCTACATAATCCAGGCCCATCACATCAAACCCCATGCGAATCAATGGGTTTAACGCCTCCTGCATCAAGCCCTTGCCCCAAAAGTTCGGAGCCAAGTCAAATCCGATTTCCGCTTTGGTTTCCTGGTGATCATCGGTAGACCAGCAATGGTATCCGCAAGTCCCGATGAGCTCCTTAGATTCTTTGCAAAACAAGCCATATCGGCATCCCGAATCCTGGATATGAAAGGCGATAACCTCCTCCGCCTCCTGGAGGTCTTGACAAGGCTCTATGTCCATAAATCGCGTGACTTCCGGCACCGAAAAATGCTTAAAAACCGCATCAGCATCTTCCAAGGTCAATTCTCTCAAATGCAATCGCTCGGTTTCAATACTTGGATAGTTCATGTAATCCCGCCTAAGTTAGGGTATCGGTCAGGTTCTCCCTGAAAAAAAGCATGCTACCTCAGGTAAGAGGAGCATGCGATCTGAAACTTTGAATCTTATTGCTTATTATATCAAGAAAGAAGAACCTTGTCGTCCGTTTGCCCTTCCAAATCTCCCTCAAGATCGAGATATTTCTGGCGGAGCATCTCCAATTGGGTTTCATCAGGTTCCCAGTATCCCCGTTGATGGCTTTCCAGCAACGTTTCCACCAGCCCGTGATATGCCCAGCGATTGTTCTCCTCCATCTGCCGGCTTCGCTCTTCGTCGGCAACATAGGTTTCATGGAGCTGGTCGAACACCCAGGGCTCAACTTTGCCGGTGGTTGCGGCCAGTCCCAGCACGTACTCGACGCGCTTGGCGATTTGCTGCGCCCCGTGATAAGGATGCTGGAGCAAGGCGTCTATCCATTTCGGATTGATCAGCCGGGTACGTACGCCACGAGCAATCGAATGCTCTGCCGATTCGGTGACGGGTTGCTCTAAGGTTGAATCTGAAATATGAATCTCCACCGGACTTCCCTTCACCATCGCTACCGATTTGGAGAGTCCGCCAAAATACTCGTAATAATGGTCGGAATCCGTTACCTCCCATTCATGGCTGGAACGTATTTGCGACACGACATCCACGGCCATCAGACGGATGCGATAGAGTTCCGGTTCCGCTTGACCGCGTTCCCTCAAGCTGTAAACAAACTGCTGACTGTCCGCATAAGCCTGGCCCAGTTCAGTCTCGTCGCTCCACTGCTTCGTTTCAATTAATCGGGTCATATTCGTGCCGTACTGGCCCTCCGCAGGTCCAAAAATCCGAGCATTCGCCAGATCCCGCGCACGTTCCGGTTCATAGCCGCCAGCCAGCAGCTGCTCCTCCGTCTTGCGGGTGTGAACCTTAAACCAATTAAGCTCATCCGGCTCCTCCAGCTCGGAGACCCGCTGAAAGATCCGGTTTAAATCCTCTAACAAATTAGGGAACATGTCGCGAAACAAACCGGTCATATGTACCACCACGTTGAGGCGCGGGCGGCCAAGCTCAGACAGCGGGATGATCTCATATTCGGTCCGAAATGACCCGGCTTCGCCTCGGACGCGTACTCCCATGTAGCGAAGGATCTGTCCGATCGTCTCCCCTTGCGTCCGCGAGGTTTCAATCCCCCACAAGACAACAGCCGTTGTTCCCGGATATTCTCCATATTGCTCAAAATACTGACGGATCGAGTTTTCGGCGATGCGCGCCCCCCGTTCCACAGCGGTCACACTAGGTACAGCCCGCGGATCAAAAGCGTAGAGATTGTATCCCGACGGCATCACTTCAGGCGAGCGGATTGCATCACCAGCCAGCTTAGGACGAAGATAACGTCCCTCCAGCGCCTTTAGCATGCCTTCCAGCTCTTGGTTGTTGATGGAGCTCTCATAGGCGCGATACCCGAATTCCAGAGCTTGCCGCACCGCCTCCTGCCACTCCGGCGGCTCATTTGACACACTAGCCGGAAGCGCCTTGGTGGACAGGTACTCATGGACCAGCTGCGCAGCCGCCTGATCGAGCCGGTGTAATTCGTCCGTGTGCCCTCCGGCGCTCAGCTCCTCCACAACAAATCCCTCTCGCTCAGCCAGTAATCCCCGCAAGGAACGGACCGTCCCCCGTTCGTGACGAAGCACAAACCGCATATAAGCAGCGGCCGCTTCATGATCATACCCCTCTCCCAGCACATGCAATCCGCTTGGGATCAGGGAACGCTGCATCCGGTACAGCTCCTCCTCCATCTCCTCCGGCGTCTGTGCAGCAAAATGAAGCGCTTCGCCCGCCTCTCGCAGCTTGCGAAGAAGATCCCCGCAGCGTTCAGGATCCATCTGCTGCGCCTCACGATATTCATGCAGCAGTGCATCCAGGTTCGCCCATTCGCCGTACAGCTCCGCCTCCGTAAACGGAGGGGCCTGATAGCCGACCAACACCGCATGACTGCGGCGTTTCGCGATCATTGCTTCCGAGGGGTTCCCCACGTAGTAGTAATAGAAATGAGGAAGATCCCCGATAAAATCGTCCGGCACGCAATCCCCTGACATTCCGGCTTCCTTCCCGCGCTGAAACTCCAGCGTCCCGTGAGTCCCGATATGGACGACCGCATCTGCCCCCCACTGCTCACGAATCCATTGATAAAAGGCCGTATATTGATGAGTTGGAAGCAAGGATCGATCGTGGACGGATTTTTCAGGATCCTCGTGGATCCCGCGAGATGGCTGCAATCCAATAAAAATACGGCCATTCACGATCCCTGGAATCAGGAAGTTCTCCCCTTCCGTCATAATCTCTCCCGGAGGCTGCCCCCAGCGTTCTACAGCTTCCTTGCCCCAGGCACGGGCGGCTAGTTTACCCGCAAAGTCGGCATCCGTGTAGCGGATCATTTGACCGTCTGTCTGATCCAACGACGTCCACTGACCGGAGTTCACCAGCCCCCCAGCTACGAACCGGGAACGCAGCTCTTCCGCAGTCATCTCCTCGGTTTCGTAGCCTTCCTCCCGCAATCGGGATAACAAGCGGGCAACCGATTCAAAGGTATCCAGAAAAGACCCGCCAAACACATTCGCCTCACCGGGAGGATAGTTATAGCAAATCAGAGCCAGCTTCTTCTCCCGGTTGGATTTGCTGCGAAGCTCCAGCCAACGCTTGACGCGCTGAACCAGCTTCTCCACCCGCTCGGGAATCAATGCCAGCTTGTTCAAAGCGATCCCCAGCTCAGGATCTTCCCCCTCAGGGCGCAAAGCGGCAATGGGATAGGTCTCAATCGCCCCGTCCAGTTCCGGAAGCACAACCTGTACCATGAGTTGGGCAGGATTTACGCCTCGGACAGACTGGCGCCACTCCTCCTCGGTCGTACCGGACAAGAGGAACGGATGCAACATCGGTGCTCCCAGCTCCTCAAGCCAGGTTACCGCTCCGTCCGCATGATCCCGAGACCCCATGCCGTTCAGGGACTTTTTTCCTGTGGCAGCTCCCCCTCCGCCCGGACCAATCCCTAAACGGAATGGAAGCAGGTTCACGATCAAATCAACGGACCGACCTCCCTCGGTCAAAAGTTGGCCCAGCCGATCCAGCGATATATTCATTACGGAAGGAAAAGCGATCGGCAAACAATCGGCAAACGCCTCGATTTGGTTCATGATCTCCCCGACGCACTCGCTGATATCCTGTAGATTCCCATTGCCGTTAAAAAACAGCGCCACCGTCTGCCGCTCTCCCGAAAATCCTCGGCTGTTTCGATAGTCATTTAGACTGGCGAAGCGGGTTCCGGTTGCTGGCTCAAGAATGCAGATCTCTTGGAGAAAATTCGGCTCGGTCGGAGCTGGCAGCAGATCGCAACCACCGTATTCCCGGCCGGCCAAACTGAGCAGCCCCACCATATTTGCCGTCCCGCCGCCCCGCCAATATTCCGTCATTTTCGTATAACGATCGTAGTCTGTGCGGTGATCCTGCCTATCCAATCCTTCCTCCGAAATCGTACCCATAGGGGATAAATCGTTGGCACTCAGTTGGCCTAATCGGAGCAATGAGCGAATTTCCGCGATATCCCCGCCGACAGGAACAATATGTGCGGTTCCTTCCTGGAGGACTTTCTTGATCAGCTCCACGCTTTCCTTTGGAACGCCGTGCGCATCAAAAATGATCATATCGAAGGCATTCGCTGTAAGCTTTGTTTTCAGGTCCGCCGGTGCATCGACGGTCTCGTTGCCACCCGGATCAACGACGGTCAGCTTCAGTTGCTGCCGCTGAGCTTCATCCAGCCTGCGGTACGCCGCTGACAAATGGGCTTGCGATGCTTCGTTGTTTGTGATGACGAGGATGTTCAAGCTCTCATCTCCTTATCTTTTCATATCAAATCGGCGGTGTATGTCCTTGGTTCCTGCGGCCAATTTCCGAACGGCTTGGGCAATTTGTCCGGCCTCCAATTCCTCCAGCCGGATATACTGTGCCCCCAGCGCTTCTGCCAGCTTGCGGGCATAGCCCAGTCGAACGAATCCTTGCTCCGTATCAATCACCAAGGTCTGAATCCCATAGGCAGCATAACGCATGCCTGCGGATTGGATCTCCCGCCACGGGTCAAGCCCCGAAGCGGCCCCGACATTGACTTTGCCATCCGTCAGGATGATCATCGCCGGTACAAGCCCGCTTCCTTTACGCAACAGCGTCTGAAGAGTGGCCTCTCCTTTCTCCAATCCGGCAACCAGCGGAGTTTTCCCGCCTACGGGCATCGACTTCAATCGACGCTCGGCCAGCTCAACGCTGCGCGTGATATCGAGCAGCAGCTCGGCTCCGCGGTCGCGAAAGGCGACCAGTCCCACGCTGTCACGCTGCCGGTAAGCATCGCGCAGCAGCGACAGTACCGCTCCCTTGACCGCCTTCATCCGCTTGGCCGCATTCATCGAACCGCTGGCGTCCACAACGAAGAGCAAAGCCGTCCCTGTCCGGCTTTCTCGCACCTTGACACGCAAATCGCTGTAATCGATAAGCACGCTTGGACGTGGTCTCCCTTCGCCTCGGTCCGACGCTTGCTGCCGCCGTGCCTGTTGATAAGGCGCGGCGGCCCGCAGCGTGGCATCCAGGGCCAAATCAACGACCGGACCGCGCAGCGCCTCCGCGCGGATATAACGTCCGGCTCGGCTGCCTTCGCCTGCCTGATTGCGTTTGCCCGCTTGGGCTTGGTGAGAGCCGGTGCGCGGCGGAGTAAAGGCAAGGCGGCGGACCTCAAAGTCCCGTCCCACCGCCTCAACAATGGCGCGTGCGGCTGCCGCCGCTGCGCCCTGGCCGCGCCGCTCGCCGGAGCCCGCAGCCTCGCTCCCGTGGACTGGGCCGTCGCCCAGAGGCGCGGGCTCCGGT
>NZ_BILV01000122.1 GCF_004000745.1 Paenibacillus barengoltzii NBRC 101215 | reverse complement strand
GCCGCCGCAGCTGCTGCGGCGGCGTATGCCGCGCGGCGCGCGCTCGCGCTGGAGCTGCTGCAGGCGCCCGCTTGGCGCGGCGCCTGTGTGGAAGACCCCGGCGGCGGGCTGTTCCTCTGGCTGCGCCTGCCCGCCGGGGTCTCCAGCGAAGCGCTGCTGCGCGCTTCGCTGCTGGAAGGCACAGCGTTCCTGCCAGGGACGCTGTGCTACGCCAAAGAGCCGGATGATCGTTTCATCCGGCTGACTGTTGCCGCGCATGAACCGGCGCGGCTGCGCGAAGGGCTGGCGCGTCTCACCGCCGCCCTCGCCGAGTTCACGGTGCGTTCTGTGGACTAATCCAGAGCCAGACCACTGCATCGCTCTTATTCCTGTTCCTGCTCTGCGGTCGCTGCCGCCCGCCGCCAACTGTCCACGACATGGGCGTACTGGCGAAGCCCTTCCTCGCCAGCCGGTGTCAACGCATATCTCCCGCGCACCACGCGGCGGAACCAACCGTAGTAATCGCGCTGCAGGATCGCGGCGGCGCTGCCAACGCCGCTGCGGTCGCGCGCGTCCTTGGGCGACATTTCACCGCCGCCTTCCTCAATGGCGAGCGCCACGCGCAGCGCCCGTTCGCGGTAGGCTGTCACCAGCTTGGTGCCGGTGCTGCCGCCAACGTTGTAGTCGCCGCTGCGCTCGTGGAACTCGTGAAGCAGCTTCTCCACTCGGCGCTTAACCACCTTCGGCCCCGGCAAGTATAAGGCGCCGTCTCCCGGCTGGCACAGGACTTCCACGAAGGCGGGTTTTGTTTTATATCGAGTGACCGTGATCAACCCGAGTCCCAACCGGCGGCATAGCATCGTAATTTCGCTCCATCGCTGGTTGTGCGCCCCTTTTTTGGCGCGATTCCGTTCTACGGCTAGATACACCTCAGGGCTCAGGCGTTGGCGCTCCAACCCCTGCAGCAGCAGGGGAAGATTAAACGTCTTTTTGATCTCCACAATTAGCGGCTCATCGCGATCCGGCCGAACGCCAACCAAGTCGCAATGCCGCACTTCCCCCTTAATCACATACCCTCGCTCCTCAAAAAAAGCCTTCAACGGAGCGTACAATTCCGTCTCATGCTGTACCGCCATGACGATCCCCTTTTCCTCTTCGTTCCCATGATCCTGTTCAAGATTATATCACAAAGCGAAATTCCTACTTTTTCCATCTGAATATTTTCATCGGAAAAAAGGTCAACTTCTCCCTCCCCGGCGCATAGGTATGTAATACACTTTTTTATCGTGGATGCTCCATATCTGGTCATGTAAGTTCTAAAGATCGGGGACGCGGGAGAACCCCTAAAGCGGGAGTACAGGAGGTACCTAACATGGACATTTTTGAGCGAATTGCGGCTTATCGGGCGGAAAGCGACTCCTTGTCGTGGAGCGGCACATTTAAAGACTATGTTGAACTGTTGGCCAAAGACCCTTCGCCGGCGATGACCGCCCATGCCCGGGTTTATGAAATGATTAAATCCTACGGCATTGAAGAAGTAGACGGCCGAAAAAGGTATAAATTTTTTGAGCAGGAAATCTTCGGTCTGGATCGGGCCATCGAAAAGCTGGTCGAGGAGTATTTTCACTCCGCCGCTCGTCGGCTTGACGTACGCAAGCGGATTTTGCTGCTGATGGGGCCGGTCAGTGGGGGCAAGTCCACCATTGTAACGCTGCTGAAGCGCGGGCTAGAGAAGTTTTCCCGGACCGATAAAGGGGCGGTGTACGCCATCGCCGGGTGCCCGATGCATGAGGACCCGCTGCACCTCGTTCCGCATGAACTCCGGCCGGAAGTTGAGCAAACGCTGAAGGTTAGAATCGAAGGCAATTTGTGCCCGGTGTGCCAGATGCGGCTGAAAACGGAGTATGGCGGCGACATCGAGAACGTCAGAGTCGAGCGGGTGCTCTTGTCCGAAGAGGAACGGGTGGGGATCGGCACGTTTAGCCCCTCGGATCCCAAATCCCAGGATATCGCCGATTTGACCGGCAGCATCGATTTTTCCACCATCACTGAATATGGTTCCGAATCCGATCCGCGGGCCTATCGCTTTGATGGTGAGCTGAACAAAGCCAACCGCGGCCTGATGGAGTTCCAGGAAATGCTGAAATGCGATGAGAAGTTTCTATGGAATCTGTTGTCGCTGACCCAGGAAGGGAATTTCAAGGCGGGGCGGTTTGCGTTGATCTCGGCGGATGAGCTGATTATCGCGCACACTAACGAAGCGGAGTACAAAGCGTTTATTGCCAATAAGAAAAATGAAGCCTTGCAGTCGCGGATGATCGTCATGCCGATCCCTTATAACCTCAAGGTGTCCCAGGAGGAGAAAATTTACGCCAAGCTGATCGCCCAGAGCGATATGAATCACGTTCATATTGCGCCGCATGCTCTGCGGTCCGCCGCGATTTTCTCCATCTTAACCCGGTTAAAGGAGACGAAGAAACAAGGCGTCGATCTGGTGAAAAAGATGCGGCTCTACGATGGAGAAGAGGTTGAAGGATACAAGGACGCCGATTTGAAGGAACTGCAAAACGAGTACCTGGAAGAAGGCATGTCCGGCGTCGATCCGCGTTATGTCATCAACCGGATTTCCAGTGCGCTGATTAAGCAAGATTTGCATTGCATGGGCGCACTTGATATTTTGCGGGCCATCAAGGACGGTCTCGACCAGCATGCTTCGATTACGAAGGAGGAACGCGAGCGTTACTTGAACTTCATCAGCATCGCCCGTAAGGAATACGACGAGATTGCCAAGAAAGAAGTGCAAAAAGCGTTCGTCTACTCGTTTGAGGAATCGGCGCGTACGTTGTTCGAGAACTACCTCGACAACATCGAGGCGTTCTGCAACTGGACCAAAATCCGCGATCCCCTTACCGACGAGGAGATGGATCCAGACGAGCGGCTGATGCGCTCGATCGAGGAGCAGATTGGCATCTCGGAGAACGCGAAGAAGGCGTTCCGGGAGGAAATTTTGATCCGGATCTCTGCGTATTCGCGGAAAGGGAAGAAATTTGAATATAATCACCACGACCGGCTGCGGGAAGCGATCGAGAAGAAGCTGTTCGCCGACCTGAAGGACATCGTTAAGATCACGACATCAACCAAAACGCCGGATGAAAATCAACTTAAACGCATCAACGAGGTCAGTAAGCGGCTGATTGACGAGCACGGCTACTGCCCGGTGTGCGCCAACGAGCTGTTGCGTTATGTCGGCAGTTTGTTGAACCGGTAAAGCGCAGCAGTTGCAAGGTGGGGGGAGATCCTTCCACCTTTTTTTGGTGTGCTGGGGCGTGCATCTACCTGTCCTTACGTTCTACCGCTCGTGTTTCTCCATTAATCAAACGGTTTTTCCTTCCCCCATTTTACCCACCTTACTCACGTCACTCACGTCGTACCTCTCCAACAATTTTATGTCCCACCATGCCACACTCGCTCCCTAATTAACCGTGACACGTTACCTTATGTTCGCGCTCCCCTAATTTACTGGCTTCACACCCCCACGCGGCACTTTATCCACCAACTAACTGGATTTTCTACCGCTAATTTCGTGTCGGAAAGGCTTGTTAAACAATTTAACTGGAAAAAGTACCGCTAATTTCGCATCAAACTCGCCAATCCAGCAAAATCGCCCAAATTAACGTTACTTTTTACTGCTAATCCTCTCCTAAGGGCAAAAT
This sequence comes from Paenibacillus barengoltzii NBRC 101215, assembly GCF_004000745.1. Lineage (GTDB taxonomy): Bacteria > Bacillota > Bacilli > Paenibacillales > Paenibacillaceae > Fontibacillus > Fontibacillus barengoltzii. Next base: position 5,010 of record NZ_BILV01000122.1, on the reverse strand, counting down.
GAGCAAAATTAACGGTAGGTTTTACAGCTAATATGTTTCCGCGTGTTGAAGTCCCTAAGCGAAGATCAGGTTCAACCAAGCAAACCTCAAGCAAACCCCGACCCAAGCCCCATCCGTTGCCCCTTCAACTAAACAAATCACAACTCGACGGCATCTGGCAAGACCGGGCCGGATTTCTGCGCCAAGCATCACCGCCTACTGGGTATTCGCATACGATAATTTGAACTTGAAACGTTGGAGGCGAAGAACGAATGAGTGTTCAACCATGGGGTTATCCGCAGCATCGAGTCGTTTACCAGGCGAATCCGCAGCATGTTCAGCACTTGCGGACGGTTCGTAATCAGGTGCACGACATCTGCCGGCAGCATATGAATCAACGGGTGCGCATTGAAACGATGGATGGTCATGTGCATGTGGGCCGAATCGTGGGCTGCCAAGGCGGGTTATTGCAATTGGCTGTTCCGCGGCAAGGGGGCCAGCGTGCCTTTGGCGTTCCTTATTGGGGGCTTAGTCCCAGTGATGAGACCATTTTGACACTGGTTCTCTACGAGCTGCTGGTCATCGCACTGCTGTCCTGATGGACTCTTAAAGGGGCATACCATACTGAGTGCTCCCCAGATCAAACAAGAGCCGCCAGATCAATTGATCCGTGCGGCTCTTTCTGTTAGTTTGAAACCATAGGGGGCGATACCTTGGAAAAGAGTAACCAACTCATGATCATCGTTGCTGCCATCGCAATCTTAGCATGCACCTTCTGGGCCGGATATGCGATTGGCTTGAAGCAGAGGGCACCTATGGATCCTTCTGCTGTTCAGCGAGCCATTCATTCCAGATGGGTTCAGGCTGACACGCCGCCTTCGCCTGCGGTGAACGTACAAGGAAAGGCCGTAGAAGTGGTTAGGGGTGGTTACTCGTGGTGTAAGCCCGTATATAACAGCAAAGGCACCTGTGTCAGCGTGGATTCCAGCATTCTTGAAACCGAGCCCGTTGAAGTACCTGCAGGCGCTCCAATCGATACCGAAGCGCCCAAGGGCATCAAGGAATTTACGCTAACGGGGGTGGATTCAGCAGGCGGGGCGCTCGAGCATCCCTACACGGTCCCGCAAGAGAAAGGAATCTATAAGTACCGCATCCATTGTGAATGGTTTCTGGATCAAGGCCAAAGCGACTTTTATTTCACCTTAAAAGTCACCTGAACTCAAAGCATCTTCCTCACATGCTTCTGCCCGTCATAAGAGAAGAGCGCCCGTTTATCCTCCACCACCGTCTCCAGATGCACCGGGCGGCCCCATAACTTGTAAACGTAAGGGAGTGTATGCTCCAGATACTTCAGGTCCAGCTCAATTCCTTCATATTGATGCTTCAGCAGCAGCTCGCCGGAGCGCAGGTAGTCGCCGTCTTGGACAACGATGTAGGGCGAGCCGCCGTTGACGCGGGAGGCGATCAGCTGGTCGCGGACATTTTCCCATGACTTGTCGGTGATTTTCCACTCCGGACCTTGCTTCTCGAAAATATACAAGTCCAGATCACGGACGAGATCCTTGGTCAAATAGCTGCGCAGGAAGGAAATGTCCGAATCGAGCTCACGCACCTCGAAGATTTTCTCACGGCCTTTTCCAGGCTCCCGGCCAAAGCGGCGGCGTTCCTCTTCGGTCGGGTTATCCCAGCGGCGCTCGATGTCCTCGAAGATCTTGAGCCCGAGGTAATACGGGTTCAGGCTTTGCCGCGACGGCTGGACGACCGAGGCGTTCAGCTTGGCGAATTCGACCGTTTCGTCGCTGGTTAGGTCCAGCTCACGGATAATGCGCTGATGCCAGTACGAAGCCCATCCCTCATTCATGATTTTCGTCTCCATCTGCGGCCAGAAGTACAGCATCTCCTCCCGCAGCATGCTCATGATGTCCCGTTGCCAGTCTTCCAACACTTCGGAATATTCCTGGATAAACCAGACGATATCCTTCTCCGGCTCAGGCGGGAAGTGGACGGCGGCCTCTTTGGCGTCGTCGTTTCGTCCGCTCGAAGGTTCATCAAGCGCCCAAAGATCGTCGTAAGGCCCTGCTTTCACCGAACCTTGCCGTCCTCCCTTTGCCCGCCGAATCTTTTCTTCCATCTGCTGTCGTTTATCATACCGCATCGGCTTGATCAGCTGCGGGTCGACGTGTTCCTGGATTGCCAGCACCGCGTCGATGAAGCTCTCCACCGTTTCCGCACCGTAGGCCAGTTCGTACCGGCTAATTCGCTCCGCGGTGGCGGCCATGCTCTCGACCATATCTCGGTTGGTGGCGGAGAAGCGCACGTTATTTTTAAAGAAGTCGCAGTGGGCGAGCACGTGGGCGATGATCAGCTTGTTCTGGATCAGTGAATTGCCTTCCAGCAAAAAGGCGTAACACGGATTCGAGTTAATGACAAGCTCGTAGATTTTGCTAAGTCCGAAATCGTATTGCATCTTCATCTTGTTAAACATTTTGCCAAAGCTCCAATGCGAAAACCGGGTTGGCATTCCGTAAGCACCAAACGTATATATGATATCGGCGGGGCAAATTTCGTAGCGCATCGGATAATAATCAAGACCAAACGAGTCGGCGATCTCCATAATTTCTGCGATGGCATATTCGAGCTGTTCTAATTCGCTGCTCAACTAGCGGCACCTCCTTCGCGCTTGTGGAAGAACCGTTTTAACGCGTTGTAAACTTCGCCTTTTTCCTTAATGACGTAATACATGAATTTCTCTTGCTTGATCGTCCGGTAGGCGGACATCAAGGTGCTGCCGCGATTGTACTGGTTGACCTCCCCGTAGCCAAACATGTTGCTGCGCTTCATCAGCTCGCCAATCAGCTTGACGCAGCGCTCGTTATCGGAAGTCAGGTTATCCCCGTCGGAGAAGTGGAAAGGATAGATGTTGTAGCTGGACGGCGGGTAACGGGTGTCGATGATTTCCAGCGCTTTTTGATAGACCGAGGAACAGATGGTGCCGCCGCTTTCCCCGCGGGTGAAGAACTCTTCCTCGCTGACCTCCTTGGCCTCGGTATGATGGGCGAGAAACACAATTTCGACCTTCTCGTACTGACGCCGCAGGAATCGGGTCATCCAGAAGAAGAAGCTGCGCGCACAGTATTTCTCGAACGCCCCCATTGAACCGGATGTATCCATCATCGCAAGGATCACCGCATTGGAGTGGGGCACAACGACGTCCTCCCATGTTTTGTAGCGGAGATCGTCCGGCGTAATGCCGTGGATGCCAGGAGTTCCGGCGGTGGCGTTACGGCGCAGATTCTCCAGGATCGTACGTTTCTTGTCGATGTTGGACATGAGGCCTTTTTTGCGGATATCGTTAAAGCGGATAGATTCGGTTTCCAAATCTGCCTTGTCTTTTTCCTCGATATAAGGCAATTCCATCTCTGCGAACAGCATATCCTCCAGTTCTTCGATGCTAATCTCCGCTTCTACGTAATCGTAGCCCGGCTGATCACCGGCCTTGCCGCCTTTCCCGCCTTTTCCATTATCCTTCGGGCTGTCTTGGCCGAGTACGTCTCCCACCTCGCTGCTCCCGTCGCCTTGGCCAACATGCTTATGTTTCTGGTAATTATGGATGAAGCGGTACTCTTCCAAATTGCGGAGGGGGACCTTAATGATCTGCTTGCCGTCAGACATGATGATATTTTCTTCGGTGACGAGATCAGGCAGATTTTGCTTAATGACCTCTCTCACTTTCTCCTGATGACGTTGTTGATCCTGATACCCTTTCCGGTGCAGCGACCAGTCCTCTTTGGAGACGACAAAGTGATATCGATCAGGCGTTGGCATAGATGAACACCTCCATATCGGGATTTCCCGGAACGCTATATTTGTGGATGTAAATAAAGTATATTCACGGAGAGGGGCGATATGTGAGGGAGCTTGCGCCGGTTTGGAAACAATAAGGCTGGAAAAAGGCAGAGATCCGGGTTAAGCTGGATATCAATGAGGGAGGCTGCCAAAGGAGGTCGCAACGGGTGCAAATCAATCAAGTTTGGCTAAACTTATATCAAGCTGCGGATCAATTTAAGAAGCTGGAGCCCTGGGTATGGCTGACAAACGTTCATTTGTTTGGCGTGCGCAGTCCACGGGATCACCGCATCGGATATTGCTGTGTAATGGGGAGCGGTAAGGAGATGTATGGACTGGCCGTTTATTTGGGAACGGAGGGCTTGCAGACGGTACTCGAGATGTTAAATGGGGAGTTCACCGGCGATCCGCTGTTTGCCCAGCATTGTTATATGCTGTCCTTTGGCAGCCGAGATGAGTTGTACCCAGAGGAATATGAACGGTTGAATGAGCTTGGTTTATCCTATCAAGGCAAAACCGCCTGGCCGTCCTTCCGTCTCTACGAACCCGGATACGTGCCCTGGCCGCTGACACAACGGGACGATATGGTTTTCTTGACGGAGATTCTCCACCAAGCGATCGAGGTGTGCCTGACCTATCGACAGAATCCCGATGCTTTGTTAGCAGGTAATGGGGAACGATTTCTCGTGCGAGTCCCGTTGACGGAGGGAGAAAGCGACACAATGCAGTGGAGAAGCGAATGGCAAGAGCCGGATCCAGCCGATCAATGGCAGCCCGCCGGACGAGCGGCCGTAGTGGACGAACTGCGGATGGTGAAAGCTCGGCGCGCAGTCAACGGCGATGCAGGGATCTGGGAGGTCGACAGCTTTTATATCCCGATGCCGATTGAGGAGGAAGGACGGCCGTTCTACCCCACCTTGAACATCATTGCAGATCAAGAGACTGGGCAAATTCTGCACTACGGGTTGACTCCACAGAAGGAAGCGTCTGAGAATCTTGCAGAAGGCTTATTAGCGCTGATCGAGATGCATCGGGTGAAGCCAACGCGGCTTGCGGTCCGTACTTCGAAGATGGAGGAAGAACTGGCGCGGGTGATCGCAGGCTTTGGGCTGGTCAGCCGGATCGAACCGCATCTTCCGGCGATTGAGGAGTTTCAGCGATCGGTGGGCGGCAGGCTGTTCTAAC
>NZ_BILV01000121.1 GCF_004000745.1 Paenibacillus barengoltzii NBRC 101215 | reverse complement strand
TTAGCAGGCGCATATAAGGCGCATATAAGGCGGTTAGGTGTTGGTCCTTGTGTTGTGTTGGTTTAATTGCTTCAGTTTAAAATAGCTTTGTCTGATTTAACGGGATAATGGTAAAAAAGAGCTGGCAGCGAGGGGGGTACTCTCGCAGATAGATGGGAGGACGGCGACAGGAGCGGGGTTGACGAACAAGCTCAACCCCGCTCCTGTCCATGTTCCTCCACCGCATCGTGCACAAATGCGGTGGTGAGGATGCCGTTCCTGTGCGAGCGGCTGATGTCGCACAGGAACGGCGCTTTTGGCGCGCTGATGTCGTCCAGCGCGCGGGTGTCCTTGAGCCAATCCTCCCTAGAGATTGGCTCATAGGCGGTGTCGCCCCAAGCGCTGAGCAGCTTGGGGCTGTAGAGACGCTGGCCCGGCGGCAGCGTCTCCTGGGCGAGAAGCTCTGACCCCTGTACCTTGGCGGTCAGAGCTTCTTCTAAATTGGCCGTGAACAGTTCCGGCCAATAATCGGCCCGCGAGCCGCTGTGCGGCACGCTCGCGGCGAAGCGCTCCGCGCCGCTGCGCACGGCGCGGTAGCCCATCAGCATCGCGTACAGGCTCTTGCCTAACGCGATGCGGGCCTGCAGGCTGCCGAAGTCGGAGACGGTGCGCCCCGCGAGGCGGCGCACTTTGCTCCCGGCAGCCCCGTCCCCTTCCGCCGCTTCGCTCAGCGGGAATACGATTTGGTTTAATCCCGCCAAGCTAAACAGGCGGAAATTCAATTTATCCGTGACCTGCTTCTGGAAGTAAGGGTGGCGTACGACGCGTTTTTCAATATAATTTTGCTCATTGATGATGAGTCCGACGGTCAGCAAAGCGCTGCCGCGGTCGATCCAAAACCGCTCCCAAAACGGACGCATAAAACGCGAAACGTGAAAATACGGGAGCAGGTGGAACCGACTGGCCCCGAGCTCCCGGCTTTTCATATACAGTCTGAGCTGCGGATAAGCGTCCTGAAAAATCAGGGCGTTGCACCGCTCCAGAAACCGATACGTGAGCCGCTTCTCTTCCGCATCAATCGCATCGGCCATACGGCTGCTTTGCAGGTCTGTCATGTTCCAGCCGGCGTTCCGCGAAACCATATGCGCGAGGAAGGCCCAATGCAGTTCCGGGCATGCTTGATAGCAGGCGAGATAAGCTGCCGTCCGGCTGATATTGTTGGCTCCGGCCAGACGGGTTTCCTCCGCGATCGCTTCGGCCAACTGCAAATCCTCAGCGCTGTAATCTTCTCCTGCTGATGCGGAACGAGCGGCCGCAGAACGCCGCAGCAACTCCTCGATTTCACTGATGACCGTCCGGGCAGCCGCTTCGTTCCAGCCCAAATCCACCGTCTCTTTCCGCAATTCAGAGGAATCGGAAAGCACGGCGGTTTTATTTTTGAACATCGTTGAGATTGCGGCGGGCAGGCTGGACATCCATCTTTTCAGGTTGACGGCCTTCCCGTTCCCGGTGTCTTGGCGGTGGTCTTCCATGGATTCCGCCTCCCTTCTACCTTGGATCGAGCGTCCGAATATTTGGCGGCCGGCTAGGCATAATACTATCCAGTATGTCCAAAAAGATTGACTTCCACTCCCGCTTTTGGTTGACTAGAAGTATCCTGATGAAAGGAAGGATCATTCATGAAAAAAATTACATCCCCCGCGGAATTTCAAGTCAGCATTCAATCCAGCAACCTGATCGTAGCGGTCTTCAAAGCCGACTGGTGCTCGGATTGTAAATTTATAGATCCATTTATGCCTGAAGTTGAGGCGAAATACGAAGGTCGACTGACGTTGATTGAAGTCGACGTTGACCAAGTCGGCGATGTCAGCCAGGAGCAAAACATTCTTGGGATCCCCAGCTTTGTCGCCTATACCGATGGCCGTGAGCTGGTTCGATTCGTGAACAAGCTTCGCAAATCCCGTGAGGAAATTGAGGATTTCCTGAACAAGGCGTTGGATGTGTATCATACGCTCCATGACACGCCGGAGACTCGGGATACGTTATAATCTACAATCAGACGGATGCCATTATATTCATCACACCGCCGCAGGGACTTCCCCTTGCGGCGGTGTCTATTTTTCAACATTTTCTATGAAAGTGGTTACTTGATCGGTTATAATGAAAAGGATTAGCGATTAACTTAAAGGTGTGAACCGTTTTGCATACGAAATTTTTAAAATGGCTCAGTTATGCCTCTTGTTTTGTAATGTTTCTGGCGACTCTTGGGGGCAGTGTAGTGACCAAAACGGAATCCGGTCTTGGCTGCGGCAATGATTGGCCGCTTTGCCATGGGAAGTTTGTCCCTGCACATACGCTCGCTTCCATGATTGAATATTCACACCGGGCAGTCAGCGGGGCGGCCGGTTTGTTTTCTTTGGCAGCGTTCATTGCGTTTTGGATGTACCGGAAGAACCGGAAGGATCTCCAGTTGTATTCCTTGATGGCTTTAATTTTTGTCATGGTACAGGCTGTGATGGGGGCGATGGCAGTCATATACCCTACGTCGTCCGCCGTTATGGCGCTGCACTTCGGGTTCTCGTTGATCGCTTTTGCCAGCTCGATCATGCTCGTTCTCGGCATCCGCGAGGAAGAACGCGGACAAGCTGACCGCAACGCAGGGCGTCGTTCGCAAGAAGCTGTGCGTCCATCTGGATCGGGAGCCCGCGTGTCCAAAGCGTTCCGCAATTTGACTTGGTTTGCGACGGCTTACACATACATTGTCGTTTACCTCGGTGCGTATGTCAGCCATACGGACTCGGCGGGTGGCTGCAGCGGTTGGCCGTTATGTAACGGGCAGCTTCTTCCCGGTTTATCCGGCGGGGAAGGGATCGCCTTTATTCACCGGGTTGCGGCTGCTCTGTTGCTGGTCGTGATCGCCACGGTGGGCCATTTTGCCTACCGCAAGCATCCCGAACTGCCGGGCATCCGTAAGCTGGGCGTTGCCGCCACGGTGCTGGTAATCATTCAAGTGCTGACCGGGGCAACCATCGCGCTGACGATCAACAACTACCAGATTTATCTTTTCGCTTCGCTGGCGCATATCATCGTGCTAGCCTCCTTGTTTGGGGTTCTATGTTATTTAAGCGTCCGAGCTTGGCAGTTGAGCCGGACCGCCAAGGAGGTACAGGCTGCACCGGCTGATAAAGCCGTTTAGCCTGCGCTTCATGGCGTCAGGTTTCGGCGACAACTTCCGCGATTGCGCCGGGATTGTCATGAATCTGTAGAATGACTGGGCATCCCGAGGGGGATGAGGTAAGGTATACTTTTGTCTATAGTGTAAAGTTACGCAACGACCGGGCGCTGACCCGGTCTTTTAGGAGGATCAGGAGATGAGCTACAAGAATCTGCGTCAATGGATCGATGCACTGCAAAAAGAAAACGACCTGGCAATCATCGATGTGCCGGTTGATCCTTACCTGGAGTTAGCCGAAATTCACCGGCGGGTCATCGATGACGGCGGCCCGGCTCTGCTGTTTACCAATGTCAAAGGTACGCCTTTTCCCGTGGCAACAAATCTGTTCGGAACCCCTCGCCGGGTGGAGATGGCCTTTGGCCCGCGACCAGAACAGCTTGCTAACCAATTGGTTGACGCGATACATAAACTGCTGCCGCCGACACCTAAAGCGATTTGGAATGAGCGCGGACTGATCCGCGACGTTTTGAAGGTTGGCATGAGAACGGTATCCAAAAAAGACGCCCCGATTCTTGATGTCTGCCGAACGGAAGCGCCGCTGAAAGATCTGCCGAAGGTGACCAGCTGGCAGAAGGACGGCGGTCCGTTTATTACGTTGCCGCTGGTGTATACGGAAAATCCGTTGCAACCGAAAGAAAACAATCTGGGAATGTACCGGATCCAATTGTATGATGATCAAACCACCGGCGTGCACTGGCAAATCCAAAAAGGCGGCGGGTTCCATTACCATGAGGCGGAGAAACGCGGCGAACCGTTGCCGGTATCCGTGTTCCTGGGCGGACCTCCAGCGATGATTGCCTCGGCGATTTCACCGGTGCCTGAGCATCTGTCCGAGCTGTTGGTTGCTTCCTTCATTCTTGGTGAGAAGCTGCCGATGGCCGAAAACCCGCTGGGCGGTCACCGCATTCCGGCCGAATCGGAATTTGCCATCTTTGGGCTGGTGCCTCCGCATGAGCGTCGACTGGAAGGGCCTTTTGGCGATCACTTTGGCTATTATTCCTTGCAGCATGAATTCCCGGTGCTGCATGTTGGCCATATGTGGCATCGGAAGGATGCCATCTACCCGGCAACCATCGTTGGTAAACCGCGTCAGGAGGATTATTATCTGGGCGATTTCCTGCAAAAGCTGCTGTCGCCGGCCTTCCCGATCGTCATGCCGAATGTGCGCTCGCTTTGGACGTATGCGGAGAGCGGATTCCATGCCTTGAGCTCGGCGGTTGTTCGGGAGAGCTATTCCCGTGAAGCGCTGGTGTCCGCCTTCCGGATTCTTGGGGAAGGTCAACTTTCACTGACCAAATTCCTGATGTTGACGGACAAGCTGATCGATCTCGCCGATTTCCGTCTGCTGCTGAAGACGGTTCTGGAACGATTTGATCCACGCACGGATTTGTTTATTCTAAACAACACTTCGCATGATACGCTGGACTACACCGGCCATAAGCTGAATCACGGCAGTAAGGCGATTCTGATCGGCGTAGGCGAGCCGATGCGCGAGCTGCCTCGGGCGTACGAGGAAGGCGAAATCGCGGAAATCGATTCGATCCAAGTATTTCATGACGGATGTCTTGTCGTTTCTGGTGCATCCTATGAGGACGAGCCGGAACTGGCCGAGCGTCTGCTGGGTCGTCTTCGCGAACGCGGGACCGCTTGGCCGCTGGTGGTGCTGGTGGATAACGCCGAAGCCGCGGCTCATGATCAAACGGCGTTCCTGTGGACGGTGTTTACGCGGTTTAATCCGGCCAGCGACATCTACGCGGCTTCCGAGGTGCGCCAGCATCATCTGTCCTACAGTTTGCCGCTCGTTATTGATGCCCGCATGAAGCCAGGGTACCCGGATGAGCTGTTCCCGCAAGAGGATATCGTGTCCTTGGTGGATCAGCGTTGGAAATCCTACTTTCTGTGAAATGAGGAATGCCTATGCTGCGAAGCTTGCTTGGGGAGCCGCCTCGCCAAAATGAGGGGCGGCTGGCCGATACGATCAGCGCGATGACGCAGACCGTGAGGCTGCTGCAGAAGGAAATCAAGGAGCATCAAGACCCTACGCATGATTTCCGCAAGCTGGAGATTTGGGTGCACGGATTGATCTCTTCGTTGGATGAGCTCGAACAATGCTTATATGCCGCTACCTTTTTTCGCCAAAAGGTACATACCGAATTTGTTGAAGACATGGACCCGATGGAACGGGCGGATTATGCGAGATATGTGTATTTTTACAAGGATGGGTTCATTCGCGTGTTCTCGGCGCTGGACAAGCTTGGGACGGTGCTTAATGAACTGTTTGAGTTGAACACGTCGAAGGTGAAGTCGCGATTCTCCTATTTTACGGTGTTGCGCCAATTTACGACGCTGAAGATTCACACTGAACTGGGGAGCCGGTTGAACGCGATTAAAGAGACGTACCGGGAAGCGTTAGGCGTGTTGCGGCGCCGGAGAAATACGGAAATTCACTACATGAACTCGGAGATGAAGGACGACTTGTGGCAACGGCATCAGGCGTTGTTTGGCAAGGTCGCCCTGGAAGACCTGGATCAGCATATCCGGGATCTGGAGCAAGGATACCAAATGGTATGTGACACCTATTTCACGGTATTTGACTACATCAATCATAGATGGAAAAAAATTACGGCGATCTAATCCGATCGCCATTCTTATTTTTCCTCTTTACAAAACGAACAAAACTCATTATACTCATCAATAGTTTTACATGACAGGTTAACATTGATGTAATTTCACAAACGACTCTTTTAATTTCATATTTTATTTCTTATCGAGAGAGGCGGAGGGAAAGGCCCGATGAAGCCCAGCAACCGATTCGCCCGTGAATGATGCGCGGAATGAAGCGCACTCATCACGGCCGAATGTCATGGTGCTAATTCCTTCAAAACCGATGTGATTTACTCGGTTTTGGCAGATGAGAAGGCATTGTCTTTACGTAAAGAGAGCCCTTTGAATCTGTTAGGGCTCTTTTTGTTATATTTCCGCATGTTAGGAACAGGAGGTTAGCCGATTGATTGAACTGAAGGGCATTACGAAAATCTATCGCACCAAAAAAACGGCAACCCCCGCACTGTCCGGATTAAATCTGAGCGTTCGCAAAGGGGAAATCTTCGGCGTCATCGGTCATTCCGGTGCTGGCAAGAGTACGTTGATCCGGTGCATCAATTTGCTGGAGCGCCCGACCGAAGGCGAGGTTTGGGTCGGCGGGGTGGAGCTGACGAAGCTTGGCAAACGTGAGCTGCAGCAACAGCGCCGCAAAATCGGCATGATTTTTCAACATTTTAATCTGCTGTCCTCGGCTACCGTCTATGATAACATCGCATTTCCGCTGACGCTGATCGGAACGCCGAAGGCGGCCATTGCGGAGAAGGTCAATGAGCTGCTGGCTCTCGTCGGCTTGGAGGAGCACCGTGACAAATATCCGGCGCAGCTGTCCGGCGGTCAGAAGCAACGTGTTGGTATCGCCCGGGCCTTGGCCAGTGAACCGGATGTGCTGCTGTGCGACGAGGCCACCTCGGCACTGGATCCGCAGACGACGGATTCCATCCTGAAGCTGCTGCTGGACATCAACAAGCGGTTCCAGCTAACGATTCTGCTGATTACGCACGAGATGCATGTCATCCAAAGCATCTGCGACCGTGTAGCGGTTATTCACCAAGGCGGCATCGTAGAGGAGGGGCCGGTGACGGAGGTGTTCCTGAAGCCGAAGCATCCGGTAACCCGGGAGTTTATTCATCGGGAGTCCGGGGATGAAGGCTTGAAGCTGGCGACTTCGGTTCCGCATCCAGAGTGGTCGAAGCTGGTGAAAATCACGTTCTTAGGAGCGAAAACCTACGAATCGGTCTTGTCCCAAGTCGTTCGGGAAACGGGCGTCAACTTCGCCATCCTGCAAGGCACGATTTCAGCGATTAAGGATATCCCGTACGGTCAACTGACCGTATCGTTTGAAGGTGAAGATGACCGGGTGGAGCGCACGCTGTCGCTCCTGCGGGAACGTGACCTTGACGTGGAGGTGATCGAATAATGGCTGGATTGGATCTCGGAACCATCGATTGGGCGGAGATGGGAACGGCGACACTAGATACGCTGAAGATGATGGGGTTTGCAACCTTGTTTACGTTCTTGATCGGGCTTCCGCTCGGGGTGTTGTTGTTCACCTTCTCACGTTCTCAATCCTTGGTATTAGGTTGGGTTTACCGGATCATTTCGCTCATTGTTAACATCCTTCGCTCGGTTCCGTTCATTATATTGATCGTTGCGTTGATTCCAGTCACGCGGGCGATCATGGGCGTATCGACCGGTGTGGAAGGGACAATTCCGCCGCTGGTGATCGGGGCGGCCCCGTTCTTTGCCCGCTTGGTAGAAACGGCGCTGCGCGAGGTGGATCGCGGAGTGATTGAAGCATCCCAAGCCATGGGCGCTTCCTCATTCCAGATCATCCGCAAGGTGCTGCTGCCAGAATCGCTGCCCGGCCTCATCGCAGGCATGACGATTACCGTAGTCACGTTGGTATCCTATACCGCCATGTCGGGCATGGTCGGCGGCGGTGGTCTCGGCGACCTGGCGATCCGCTACGGGTATTACCGGTACGAGACAGGAATCATGATCGTTTCGGTGATTTTTATGGTCATTCTGGTGCAGGTGCTGCAAATGCTGGGTGACCGCTTGGTGATTTATTTTACGCGGAAATAAGGAAACTTAAATATATAACACCATCCTTATTCAAAAAAACATTTTTAAGGGGGAGAACCTGCAATGAAAAAATGGACTTTATCTTTGTTTACGCTCGTATTGGTACTGGTACTGGCCGCTTGCGGGAGCAATAATGCCGCGAATAACGGGGCAGCAGGAAACACGGCAGGTGAAACGTCAGCCGCTGAAGGGAACGCCGCAGATTCGGGGAACCAAACTGCAGCTGAACCAGTGAAGCTGGTTGTAGGTGCTACCGTACCACATGCTGATATCTTGAAATTTATCGCGCCGAAGCTGAAAGAAGAAGGCGTTGAGCTGGAAGTTAAAGAATTCACCGATTATGTGCAACCTAACGTACAACTGTATGAAAAAGAGCTGGACGCAAACTACTTCCAACATCAGCCTTACCTGGATGAGCAAAATAGCCAAAACGGCTTTGACCTCGTACCGGTTGTAGGCGTACACGTTGAACCGTTTGGCGCATACTCCAACAAAATCAAATCCGCTGACGAGCTTGCGGACGGCGCGACGATCGCGATCCCGAACGACCCGACCAACGGCGGCCGCGCACTGCTGTTGCTGCAAAAGCAAGGGTTGATCAAACTGAAGGATGACGCTGGAATCACAGCAACTGCGAAAGACATCGTGGAAAATCCGAAAAACCTGAAGTTCAAAGAAACGGATGCAGCTATGCTGCCTCGTCTGCTGCCAGAAGTAGATCTGGCGCTGATCAATACGAACTTCGCGCTGGAAGCGAATTTGAACCCGACGAAGGACGCCTTGTTCATCGAGGATAAAGATTCGCCATACACGAACCTTCTGGTTGCTCGTCCAGACAACAAAGATTCCGAAGCGATTCAGAAGCTGGCGAAGGCGCTGACTTCCGATGAAGTTCGCACGTTCATTAACGATACTTATGAAGGTGCTTTGGTACCGGTATTCTAAGGAACAAGAAGCTGGATGATCCCGCTGCGTGTGCAGCGGGATTTTTATT
>NZ_BILV01000120.1 GCF_004000745.1 Paenibacillus barengoltzii NBRC 101215 | reverse complement strand
CCCGTCACCCCTCTTTAGTTGCATACAGTGCTGTCGTAACATGATTACGCCAACTGCACTCAAGCGGTTGAACCGCCGTATACCGAACGGTACGTACGGTGGAGTGGAAGGTCGACTGCTCAATTATTGAGTAGCCTCCTATCCGATTGGCGAGGAAGAAGATCCGCTGTTTACGCTGCAGTAGGTGCCGGCTATAAGGCAGGCTTATAAATAAATTGCTTTTTTTGTATAAAAAGGTTTGACATTTCTGGGCTGGCCCATTTAAAATAACACCATAGCATACTAAACAGGTAGGAATAATTAAAAATGTTCTCACCGTACGGACGGAGGAACGCTCTACTTGCCTTGGCAGACACGGGTAGTGGCTCGGTTTGACCGTTGGGGGTGGGGCGTTTCTCCGTTTTCCATTGTCCAATGGGTTGCTGTGGTGGAGATCTGCCCTGCCCTAGTAAAGCGAGAAAAGAGTATGGGGAGTGATACGATGAACAGAAGGTTGAAGCAAGGGGTTCTAGTGAGTCTGGCATTAATGATGATTGGGGTTCTGGCAGCTTGCTCGTCCAACACGAGCGGCGGCAACGACGCGGCCAGCGCGGCAGCCGGCAATTCCGGCGGCGGGGAGAAGTCCAAAGCGGTGGAGCTGCTGAACGTATCCTACGACCCAACCCGGGAATTATACGAAAATTATAACAAGGCCTTTGCGGCATATTGGGAGAAAGAAAAAGGACAGAAGGTCACCATTAAGCAGTCGCATGGCGGGTCAGGCAAGCAAAGCCGGGCTGTCATTGACGGGTTGAAGGCCGACGTGGTAACTCTGGCGTTGGGATACGACATTGACGCCATTGCGGAAACCGGGCTGATTAATGAAGGTTGGCAGCAAAAGTTCGAATATAACAGCTCGCCCTACACTTCTACGATCGTATTCCTGGTTCGTAAAGGCAACCCCAAAGACATTAAGGATTGGAACGATCTGATCAAGGATGGCGTTGAGGTGATCACGCCTAACCCGCAAACCTCCGGCGGGGCGCGGTGGAATTACCTGGCGGCTTGGGGATATGCGCTGCACCAAAACAATAACGACGAGACGAAAGCACGGGAGTTCGTGCAAGAGCTGTTCAAGCATGTTCCGGTTCTCGACAGCGGGGCGCGCGGCGCTACAACGACGTTCGTAGAACGCGGACTTGGCGACGTGCTGCTGGCTTGGGAGAACGAAGCCTGGTTGTCCGTGAAGGAGCTGGGGCCGGATAAGTTCGATATCGTCTATCCGTCGGAGAGCATACTGGCCGAACCGCCGGTTGCCGTGGTCGACAAAAATGCAGATGCTAACGGCACCCGCGAAGTGGCTGAAGCTTATTTGCAGTACCTGTATTCGGAAGAAGGACAGAAGATCGCTGCGGATAATTACTATCGTCCAACGCTGGACAGCGTTAAGGCGGAGTATGCCGACAAATTCCCGGAGATCAAGCTGTTTACAATCGAGGAATTTGGCGGATGGGCAGAAGCCCAGGCGAAGCATTTTAATGACGGCGGCATCTTTAACCAAATTTACCTACCGCAATAATACGAACCGACCGTAACGAATCGGAGGCGAAGACTATGCACAGTAGCACTGCAAAGCGCGGCGTTCTGCCTGGTTTCGGGCTGACGATGGGATTTAGCGTGCTGTACCTCAGCCTAATCGTGCTCATCCCGCTTTCCGCCTTGCTGCTCAATTCTACAGGACTAACCTGGGAGAAGTTTTGGGATATCGCCACCGACCCGCGCGTGCTTGCTTCATACCGAGTAAGCTTTGTGACCGCGGCGGTGGCCGGACTGATCGATGCGGTGCTTGGGCTGTTGCTGGCCTGGGTGCTGGTCCGGTACGATTTTCCCGGCAAACATATTTTTGATGCGATGATCGACCTTCCTTTTGCCCTGCCGACGGCGGTGGCTGGGGTTTCCCTGACTGCGATCTACTCAGCCAACGGCTGGATCGGTTCCTTGTTCGAACCGCTGGGGATTCGCATCGCCTTTACACCGGCGGGCATCACGCTTGCGCTGATGTTTATCGGCATTCCGTTTGTGGTGCGCACCGTACAGCCGGTGCTGCAGGACCTGGATGCCGAAGTGGAGGAGGCGGCAGCTACCCTTGGGGCAAGCCGCTTCCGCACCTTCCGCCAGGTCGTGCTGCCGGAGCTTCTGCCACCGCTTCTAACGGGGTTTGCGCTCGCGTTTGCCCGCGGCATCGGCGAATACGGCTCCGTGGTCTTCATCTCCGGCAATATGCCGATGAAGACGGAAATCGCCCCGCTGCTGATCATGTCGAAGCTGGAGCAATTCGACTACGCCGGAGCGACGGCAGTTGCACTGATGCTGTTGCTCATCTCGTTTGTGCTGCTGCTGCTCATCAACACGTTGCAACGCCGGATTCGCAAGACCGCGCGCTAGGAGATGGAGAAACGCTCGAAAACGCCAATCGCAATCGATAGGGAGGGAAGAGGATGGCTGGTTCTGTGCCATTAGCTGCAAGCAAGCCGACGGCCCCGCGGAAGCAGGTGGGCCAAGGCTCGGGCGTCATCAAGTGGGTGCTGATCACAGCAGCCGTACTGGTCCTGCTGTGGCTCATCGTATTGCCGCTTGCCGTCGTCCTGACGGAGGCGCTCAAGAAAGGTTGGGACGTCTACATCGCAGCCATCCGTGACCCGGATGCATTATCCGCATTGCGGCTGACGCTGCTCGTCGCTGTGATTACCGTCCCGTTGAATACGATCTTTGGAGTGGCTGCCGCTTGGGCGGTCACCAAATTTAAATTTCGCGGCAAGCAGGTATTGGTCACCTTAATCGACTTGCCGTTTGCCGTATCGCCGGTCATTGGCGGTCTGATCTACGTGCTGGTTTATGGCTCGCACGGGTGGTTCGGACCGTGGCTGGAGGAGCATCATATCTCGATTATTTTTGCCCTGCCGGGCATCATCCTGGCGACGTTGTTCGTGACTTTCCCGTTTGTTGCCCGTGAGCTCATTCCGCTGATGGAGGACCAGGGGCAGCAGGAAGAAGAAGCTGCTATCACGTTGGGAGCGCGGGGGTTCCGGATCTTCTGGAAGGTCACGCTGCCGAACATCAAATGGGGTCTATTGTACGGCATTGTTCTGTGTAATGCGCGAGCGATGGGAGAATTCGGCGCGGTTTCCGTCGTCTCGGGCCATATCCGGGGAGAAACGAACACCTTGCCGTTGCACGTGGAGATTTTGTATAACGAGTACCAATTTTCTGCGTCGTTTGCCGTGGCATCCCTGTTATTGCTGCTGGCGCTGGTGACCCTGCTGCTCAAAGGCTGGTTCACTCGCAAGAGCAGCCATTAGGGAGACCGAGGCTAGAAAGGACCAGAGGTGCGCCGGTTGCGCAGGCGGAGCTGGGGAGAGTTACAGCGGGGAGAGTCTGCTGGGTGAGATGAGGGATGGCTTCCAAAGCAGCGGTTCCGCAGAGGCCGAAGGCTGGAGCCGGTTTGGGTGCGAGCTGGATCCTATGGAGGAACCGTGCGACGGCGAACCTATAGGGGCGAACCATGGGGCTAGTTCCCGGAGCGGGGACCAGGAATCTGTGGGAACAGACTCCCATCCCGTGGGTCTCAGCTTCTGTATCAGCATCTAACGGAACGTAACGCCCTTATTCGCCGATTTCCCGGACATTTCCCACTGTAACGGAACCAAGTGACCTTATGGCCCGAAAAAGTAGAGAGAGAACAGAAATTGCTCGAAATAAGGTCTTCTCGTTCCGTTAGCTTTAAAACCACCCGCGAAACGTACAAATAACGGTGCTAGGTTCCGTTAGAAGTGTGAATACCAGCGTGAACTGTTAATTTACCTATATACCTAAACCAGGGGAGGGGTAGGGGGATGGCGAAACCATTGCAAGTCGATGAAATTTGGCTGGAACGGATTGCGGAGCTGCTGAGCGGCATGGAATTCGGTTCGTTAAACATCGTTGTCCATGAAGGTCAAATCGTGCAAATGGAACGTACGGAGCGCAGACGTTACGAGTTGAACCCGGGCAATGCCTCCAGGGCTGCCGGAGCTTCCCGTCATACGGCCAAACCTTTACGTGAATCTAGACAGCGTTAAGGTTAAGCGGGCCGGGTGCCTGTCTCTACAGGAATCATTAACATCAGAAACATCACCCTAATTTAAAAAACAACCCCGATTCCGGGCGGTCAGGCCGAAGGCCTGTCCCGCCTCAAGGAATCGGGGTTGTTGGCGTTTATTGCGTCGTTTCGCCCTCGCCGCCCTTAGGACTTAGCGACTGCACGGCTTCGGAGGAGACGCCGTCTGAAGCCTGCGGGGTCATCGGCAGCGGATCATGGCCGACATACGGACGGGCCCTCCTCGGTTTGCGGCTGTTGAGGCGAAATCCGCCGAGAAACAGGAGCAGCTGGGCCCCGAGCAGATATGGGGCCAGCCATGAAGCAGCCCAATGTCCGACAGCCAACACGGCGATCACGGCGCCGAGCAACCGAGCCGGTACCGCATTAACATGCCGGTTCCGTCCGCCCAACACGGCCAGGGAAAGCGTTAGCAGCGCAAACCAACTTGAGGTCAGTTGCATCCATCCGATCGCCAGCTCCCACGCGTTTCCGCTTTCTTCAGCGCCGGATAGACTGGTGTCCAGCAAGCGCCACAACCATAGCAGCGAGATAAAGAAGGCGGCGGCGAGTACTCCTGGCAAAACGGGGCGAAACATACGCCATAGCCAGCTCCCCCAGCCAGGCCCTTCCATGTGGCGGAGGAGCTTGTCCCGTTCGGCGATCAGCGTCTCGCTTTCCCGCTCGATGGTTCTCAGCAGCAGAGGCAGCCGGGAGGCGTCGTCGTCCTCGATGTAAGCGGCGATTTGCGCGAGCACATTTTCACTGACATAAGGCGCAGCCCGGCTAGCCAGCAGCTTGTCCCGCAGGGCGCTGGGGTCCGCGGGCGTTGACGAAGCGGATTCCGTTGCAGACATCAACGATCCTGCAGCCGCCGCATAGCGTTCCAAGGTCGAGTTGACGTAATCCAGCCGGATTCGCTCATCCCGAGCCATTTGGTTGCGTGAGGTAATATAAATTGCAAGGAACGCAGACAATGCCAGAAAGGCAGCCAGCGCGGCATGATCAGGGCTCTGTAGCCAGGTAACCCATTCCGACAGTGACACGATGATCACCCTTTCCATATTCCTCCTTTCACTATTGCACAGGAGGCGTTCGGATTCAAGCTTGAGTCAGGAGTTTTGAAAATATGTTATACTTGAAAATTGGTGAAAACTTACACAAAAAATCAGCGGGCGGAGGGAAACGGTATGAATGAACAACCCGGGGCAGACATGAATGGACAACCCGGTGCGGGGAGGAATGGACATCCTGCGGCAGAGGTGAAGATCCGATACGAAGCGCCTGAAGTTGCGGATTATCTGAGGCTTCGTGAACGTGCGGGAATGAGTCCGCGCAGCGCGGAAGGAGCAGAGATTGGCCTAAGAAACTCCATCTTCGCCGTCTCGTTATATGATGAAGCAGGATTAGCGGGGATGGGAAGAGTTGTGGGCGATGGCGGCTGCTTTTTGCAGGTGGTGGACATTGCCGTACGCCCGGATCTTCAAGGCAAAGGCCTTGGCACAAGGATCATGAGCGAAATTATGAGGTTTCTGGAGCAACAGGCACAGCCTCAAACCTATGTCAGCCTGATCGCGGATGTGCCAGCAGATAAGTTGTACCGGCGTTTCGGCTTTGAATATACCGCTCCTGGCGGACTTGGGATGTATTGGAGACAACGATAACATGGAGCATGGGAAGGCTTGCAACGGATGGAGCCCTCCGGTGAGAAAAGGGCAAAGGAGATGCCATCGGAGTGACTACAACAGTCATTGAAATTTTTATGATCGCGATTCTGGCAGGGATCGTGGGTTCGATTCTTGGATTGGGCGGCGGAATTATCGTGACCCCCGCGCTGACACTGCTGTTTGGCGTGGACATTAACCATGCCATTGGGGCGAGCATCATTTCCGTCATCGCCACTTCAAGCGGATCGGCGGTGGCGTACATTCGCGACCGGATCACCAATTTGCGGGTCGGTATGTTTCTGGAGATTGCCACGACGGTCGGGGCGATTACCGGAGCGTTTATCGGGGCTTGGATAGCCCCGCAGTTTTTGTATTTTATTTTTGCCTTGCTGCTGCTCTACTCGGCTTATGCCATGATCAAAAAAAGCAAACAAGAGGTGCCGGAAAACGTTCCGCTGCATCCGGTAGCCCAAAAGCTGGGGCTGCAAGGGGAGTATTATGACAAGGCGCTGGGCAAGACCGTGGCCTATAACGTAGACCGCGTCTATGAAGGCTTTGGAGTCATGTACGGTGCAGGCGTTATTTCCGGGCTGCTCGGCATTGGCAGCGGGAGCTTTAAAGTGATGGCGATGGACGTGTTTATGAAAATGCCGCTGAAGGTGTCGAGTGCGACCAGCATTTTTATGATGGGCGTTACGGCGGCGGCTAGTGCAGGGATCTATTTGCTCCGCGGGGACATTATTCCGGTAATATCCGCTCCCGTCGCCTTGGGCGTGTTGATCGGAGCCACCGTCGGTTCGCGCTTGATGCAGCGCATGAAGAGTAAAACGATTCGCAAGCTGTTTATTCCCGTCATGGTGTACGTGGCGTTCCAAATGATCTATCAAGGATGGAGGGGCTGACATGGGCGACCCTAACGAGACAACGCAAAATCGCACCTTTGAGATCGAAACGGCCATCAGCAAAATGCTCCGGGTTGGCGTCATGCTCGCGGCTGCTGTGATCGTGATTGGACTCATCCAGTTTTTGATCACAGGCGACAGCGGGTACCCGGGGGATACGTACCCCACCAACTTTGGTGCGATCATGTCCGGGTTGCTGGCCTTGAAGTCAGCGGCGATCATCCAGACCGGTTTGCTGCTGCTCATTTTAACGCCGGTGTTTCGGGTGTTCATTTCTCTCTTTTTGTTCTGGGCTGAGAAGGACTACCGTTACTTGGTGATTACGGCGATTGTGTTTATCATCTTGATCTTGAGCTTCGTACTAGGAAAGGCGGGCTAAGGAATCAGCAGGATCTGGGGCTTTCTGATCGCTTTGCAGAGCGGGGGAGGCCCTTTTGTTTTTGGACTTGCGGGGGAAGGATAATTATAATGTAAGCAGCAAAGCTTGGGAATCCCATCCAACAGCGAAGAAAGGGCGAACCGATAGATGAAGATCGTATTATTTGGCGCAACGGGCATGATTGGAAAAAGAATTGCGGCGGAGGCGCTGCAACGCGGTCATGACGTGACAGCAGTAGTTAGAGATCCGGCGCGGGCTGCCGAGGCGGGGTTACCTGACCTCGTGCCGGCAGATTCCAAGCGGGCCGGGCATTTGAGCTTGAGGGAAGGGGATATTTTGGTCCCCGATTCCATCGCCCGGCTCGTCCAAGGACAAGACCTGGTCATTAGCGCGTATGGGCCGCGCTTCGGGGAGGAGGACGAGATGCTGGAAGCCACGCGATCGCTGATCGAAGGCGTGAAGCGCGGCGGCGTCCGCCGTCTGATCGCGGTTGGCGGAGCCGGCGGTTTGGAAGTTGCTCCAGGTGTGCGGTTGATGGATACGCCCGAGTTCCCGGAGGAGGTACGGCCGTTGGCCCGGGCTCACGAAGAGGCTCTGAACCTTTACCGGGCGTCGGACCTGGAGTGGACGGTATTAAGCCCGCCGGCGCTGATCGAGCCGGGGAAGCGCACCGGGATGTTCCGTTTAGGGTTAGACCGCTTGGTCGTTGACGAGCGAGATAACAGCCGGATTACGGCGGAGGATTATGCCGCAGCCCTCCTGGACGAAGCGGAGGACCCGTATTATATCGGCACCCGTTTTACTGTGGGGTATTAGAACCGTTGGGGGAGGAGAACCAATGAAATTCGTGACATCCGAGCAAATGCGTGCCATCGACCACTACGCGATTGAGCAGATTGGCATTCCGGCGGTCGCGTTAATGGAGAACGCCGGGCGGGCCATTGCCGAGGAAGTGCTGTTCTTTTGCCGGCAGCGGCGGGAAGGGCGGCTTTCGGAGTATTCCGAGGAGACGATTCGCGAGCGGACAGCTGGATTGGACAGCTGGGACCGGGATTTAGGCGGCTCGCCGGAGCCGGAGGAACATTGGCTGATTCTCATCGGCAAGGGAAACAACGGCGGCGACGGCCTGGTGTGCGCGCGCCATCTCGCGGATGCGGGCGTGCGGGTGAGCCTGCTGTACGCCGAGGAGCCGGAGCGACTCGGCGGCGAAGCCGCGCTGCAGCATGCGATCGCTGCAGCGCTGGGGCTGCCGGGCGAGGTGTACACGCCCGGCGCGGTGGCGGCGGCCCGATCCCGCGGGGTGACGGGGATCGTGGACGCGTTGCTGGGCACCGGGGCGAAGGGAGCGCCCCGGGGGGCCTACGCCTCCCTGATTCGGGAGGCGAATGAGAGCCGGCTGCCAATCGTGGCAGCCGACATCCCCAGCGGGCTGGATGCCGATACCGGCGCGGTCCACGACCCGTGCATTCAGGCCCGGATCACCGTCTGCCTCGCCTTCTTGAAGGCGGGGCTGACGCAATATCCGGGCGCGAAGGCCGCGGGGGACGTGATCGTCCGCTATATCGGCATTCCCCGCGCGCTTCCGCCGGGCATGGCGGAAGCCGGGGTGCTGCTCACCGAGGAGGCACTGCGCGGTGAGCTTGGGGTGGACCCGGGGCGGCGGCGCGACGCCGACGGGCACAAGGGCACGTACGGGCACGTGCTGCTGGCGGCAGGCAGCCTGACGATGAGCGGCGCCGGCCTGTTGGCCGCCAAAGCCGCGCTCCGCGCCGGCAGCGGCCTTGTCACGTGGGCGCTGCCGGAGGCGCTGCTGCCGCAGGTGCTCGGGGCCGTGCCCGAGCTGATGCTGGCG
>NZ_BILV01000119.1 GCF_004000745.1 Paenibacillus barengoltzii NBRC 101215 | reverse complement strand
AAAATTACGTGAGTGAACCATTATCCTTCGGTAACATTTTTATATGAGTTGACACGGCCCCGCCATAAAATACCGGTGGGGCGTTCGATTTATTTTACGATGATTCTTCGGGATGCAGCCATCCCCCTCAATTCGACGTTCAAAGCCTCCTTTTCCTCGTCGTTAAGCTCCAGATGTAACCCATAATGGTGATTGGGGGGCTCCAGCTCTCTTTGCCAGCGGATTTCGCCGGAGAAAGTGCGATTCTCATCGCTTAAGCGAACATGCAATAGGACATGTATCACGTGGGAGGATGCGTGCAGATTCAATTCGGTGCGGACCCGGCAACCGGATTTGCTGATATCGATAAGCTCGATCTGCGCCGGTTTCAGGGGCAGCGCCTGCCCGTCAATCGACACAATTTCGAGCGATGCGGCGATCGGCGGATTCAGAGAGTAACGAAAAGGCTCAGTTCTTCTAGTGTTTATCATAAATAGAATTATAGCGAAAATTGTCGATCACAACACCGTTTTTATTCTAAGAGGCACAGCAAAAAACCGCCGCAGCATGAAGCTGCCAGCGGTTTTGGTGATCTAGGCGTCAGGCCTTAACATTAATGGTCAGCTGCCGTACTTGACAGCAGCGCTTGAAGGTCCGGCTCAATCTCAGATGGTTCGGTGCGAGCCGAATAACGCTTGACGATCTCGCCGTCTCGCCCAACCAGGAACTTCACGAAGTTCCATTCGATATTCCCTGTATCGTAAGGTTCTGGTGTATGCTCCCGCAGATAACGGTATAACGGGTGGGCGTTCTCACCGTTTACGTCGATTTTGGCGAACAGCGGGAAGGTGACCTGATAATTCGTTTCACAGAAAGCTTTAATCTCCGCCTCCGTTCCAGGCTCTTGTTCGGCGAATTGATTGCATGGGAACCCAAGCACGGAGAAGCCTTGATCCTTGTACTTGCTGTACAGTTGCTGGAGCCCCGCATAATGCGGTGTCAACCCGCATGCACTGGCGGTATTAACGATAAGCAACACCTGCCCCTGATATGGCGCGAGCGTCGTGGTTTCCCCCGTAATCGTACGGACTTCAAAATCATATAGGCGGCTCATCAGCTTACACCAAATCGCAGGCGTCCGCTGGCATCCAGTGAGCATCCTGCCCTTCCCATTTCACATTACAGCCGATCGGATTGGTTAACGGAATTGAAATTTCGCAACCAGCGGTAAGTTCCTCCAACACCCGATCCAGATCGTTGACCGTCATTTTGCTCGTGTCACGTGGGTTATCCACGCCGCGTCCCGTATAGACAAGCTTGCGGCCAGAATCAAAGACGAAGAAATGCGGCGTGCGCAGGGCCCCATAGTCTTTCGCTGCCGTCTGTTCCTTGTCTCGCAAATACACCCAAGGGAATCGATGCTGCTCCATCCGTTTAACCATGTGCTCGAAGGAGTCTTCCGGGTGAGTGTTCTCGCTGTTCGAGTTAATTCCTACGAACACGACCCCCCGATCCTTATACTTCTCCGCCGTTTGCCGCGTGACTTCATCGGAGCCGAGTACATAAGGACAGTGATTGCACGTAAAAAACACGACAAGCACCTTGGCCGAAGCAAATGATTCTAAAGAGTAGGTCTGGCCATCTGTAGCCGGCAGATTAAAGTTTGGAGCCGCACTTCCCAAAGATAACGTGAAACTCATTTACCATCACCTCTCACCTATTTTGATAACGGTTACTTCCATTCTACCTTAAATGTTTCGATCATCTCAAATTTTAAGAATGACCTGCCAAATAGCTGTCATAGATATGACACCTTGAAATTTTCTATTGTCTATTCTGTGAAAATGATGTAAAGTAGCTTATCAAACAAACAAATATTTTTTTATGTTAGTTAACTTAACACTTCAATTGACCATAGTTCGATAAATCGTCACTTTTAGCGAAATTACGGCAAAGAGAAATGTGATTTACCGTATATCGCTCATTGAATCCTTCTGCATAGGCTTCCGCTTTACTTGATTGCTGTGCGGAAGCGAAGATGTACATTCGTCCGCGTTGTAGAGACATTTCGAAGGTCGAGTGTCGTAACTTAGAGAAAGAGGGGCTAAGTTACACCTTAATGCTTTAGGAAATTACAGTGCGACAGATGAATTGTACATTTGTCTATTGTTGGCGGACATTGTCGAATTGCGAGATTCCATTTTCACGGGAAAAGAGGCTGTAAACATGATTCAACCCATTTTGCAGATTAAGGATTTGCATACCCACTTTTTTACGGACCGAGGCGAAATCCCTGCGGTGGACGGCGTGAACCTGTATGTGAATCCCGGCGAGGTGCTTGGTGTCGTTGGCGAATCGGGCTGCGGCAAAAGCGTTACCTCCTTATCGATCTTAAAGCTGATCCCTCAGCCGCCTGGCAAAATTACCGGAGGGTCGATCGAGTTTAAGGGGAAGGACATCGTTCCGATGAAAGAGCGGGAAATGAGAGCCATTCGCGGGAACTCGATTTCCATGATATTTCAGGAACCGATGACGTCGCTGAATCCGCTGTTTACTGTCGGCCAGCAAATCGGAGAGACGGTTCGGCTGCACCGGGGGCTCAACAAAAAGCAAGCGCGGGAACATACCATCGACATGCTGAAAAAAGTCGGCATTCCTCGACCGGAGGCCATCATCGATGAATATCCGCATCAGCTCTCCGGCGGGATGAGGCAACGGGTGATGATCGCGATGGCGATCTCCTGTAATCCGGAGTTGCTGATCGCCGACGAACCTACTACAGCGCTTGACGTGACCATCCAGGCCCAAATCCTTGATTTGATTCGGCGTTTGAATGAGGAGAACGGTACGGCCGTCATGATGATCACGCATGATCTTGGGGTTGTTGCTGAGATGTGTCACCGAGTAGCTGTGATGTACGCCGGCAAAGTGGTGGAGGAAGGGCCGGTGCGGGATATTTTTAAAAATCCGCTGCACCCCTACACCCAAGGGTTGATCAAGTCCGTGCCGCGCATGGACGAGGACCGCAAGCGTCTGTTCTCCATTCCAGGCAACGTGCCGATCCTGAACACCCAGATGAAAGGCTGTCGCTTTGCCGAACGCTGTTCCCATGCGATGCCGATTTGTTCGGAGCAGCTGCCTGAGCTGAAAGAATACGAAACGGCGCATAGCTGCCGGTGCTGGCTCCACGAAACGCCACAGGAGGAAGTTGTATGAGTGAACCCTTACTGCAAGTTGAACATCTAAAAAAATACTACCCTCTCGGGGGCGGATGGTTTGGCAAGTCCCAGCAATTCGTTAAAGCGGTCGATGACATCTCATTTACCGTGCACCGGGGAGAAACGTTTGGACTCGTCGGGGAAAGCGGCTGTGGTAAATCTACCACTGGCCGTTCCCTGCTCCGGTTGATTGAACCAACCGGAGGCAAGGTGATTTTTGAAGGAGAGGACATCACGGCCTTGTCGCCAGAGGCGCTGCGCCGGAAACGCAAGGATATGCAAATTGTGTTCCAGGATCCTTTCTCCTCGTTGGATCCGCGCCACACGGTGCAGCGGATTCTGGAGGAACCGCTGATCGTTCACGGTGTGGGTAATGCCAAGGAACGTAAACAGATGATCGACCGCTTGATCGATGTCGTTGGTCTGACGCAAAGCCATCTGCAGCGGTATCCGCACCAATTTTCCGGCGGTCAGCGGCAGCGGATCGGGATCGCCCGTGCATTGGCGCTCCAGCCAAAGCTGATTGTCGCCGACGAGCCGGTTTCCGCGCTGGATGTGTCGATCCAGTCGCAGGTGGTGAACCTGCTTCAGGATCTGCAAGAGGAGTTCGGGTTGACGTACATCTTTATCGCCCACGATTTAAGTGTCGTGAAGCATATTTGCGACCGGGTAGCGGTTATGTACCTCGGCCGGATCGTTGAGATTGCCGACAAACACAAGCTGTACTCGTCACCTCAGCATCCGTATACCCAGGCGTTGCTTTCCGCAGTTCCGCAGCCGGATCCGGACAAGAAGACCGAGCGGATTATTCTGCAAGGCGAAGTGCCCAGCCCGGCTAATGCGCCGGTCGGCTGCGCGTTTCATACGCGGTGTCCGATGGCAATGGACGTTTGCCGGACGCACCGCCCTGAGCTGGCTGAGACGGATGCGGGCCATTTGACGGCTTGCCATCTGTACACCGAAGTGAAGAACACAGGAAGCGCGAGCTTGGCATAAAGATGACGTTTTGAACTACCTCTAAAGGTTTATAGTCTGGGTACTATGCCCAGCTTTTTTATAAACAAGAAATTATATATTGGGATTCAGAAGGGAGCCACAAAATGAAAGCAAAGAGATGGAGTAGTGTTGTTCTTGTTACGATGCTGAGCGCCGCCATCGCCTTGGCGGGGTGCGGAGGCAGCAACAATGCCGGTGGCAGTAATTCCGGCGGAACGAATACGGGCGCGAATACGGAAGCAACCACTCCGACCGGTTCGGCCCAAGATACATTGGTTGTAGGCCGCGGCGGGGATTCCGCTTCTCTGGACCCAGCCATCGTAACCGACGGTGAATCTTTGAAAATCGCCCACCAAGTCTTTGATTCCTTGCTGGAGTACAAAGAAGGAACAACCGAGGTTCAAGGCTCGTTGGCCGAGAGCTGGACGGTATCTGACGACGGTTTGACCTATACCTTCAAGCTGCGTCAAGGCGTGAAGTTCCATGATGGTACGGATTTTAATGCGGATGCGGTTGTATTCAACTTCACCCGTTGGTCTGATCCAAACAGCGAATACAAATTTGAAGGCGACTCCTTTGACTACTATGATTCCATGTTTGGTCCAGACGGCAAACGCGTTATCAAGGAAGTAGAAGCGGTCGACGAGAACACGGTTAAGTTTACACTGAACCAACCGCAAGCGCCGTTCTTGCAAAACCTGGCCATGACCTCCTTCGGGATCGCCAGCCCAACGGCCATCAAGGAGAAGAAAGAAAACTTCAAGAACGAGCCGGTAGGTACAGGTCCATTCGTATTCAAAGAGTGGAAACGCAACGACTCGATTACGTTAGAGAAGAACCCGAACTACTGGAAAGAAGGGCTTCCGAAGCTGAACAAAGTGATCGTTCGCTCCATTCCAGATAACTCGGCACGTTTCAACGCGTTGCAAAGCGGTGAAATCGATTTGATGGAAGACTTGAGCCCAGACGATCTGGCAACCTTGGAAGCGAACCCGGATCTGCAAAAAATCGAGCGTCCTTCCAACAACGTCGGTTATGTCGGCTTCAACCTGAAGAAAGAACCGTTTAACAACGTGAAAGTAAGACAAGCGCTGAACTATGCCGTTGATAAGCAAGCGATCATCGATGCCTTCTTCGCAGGCCAAGCTGAACCGGCTAAGAACCCAATGCCGCCGTCCCTGTGGGGCTACAACGATAGCATTGCTGATTATGAGTATGATCCAGAGAAAGCGAAAGCGTTGCTGGCTGAAGCTGGTTATCCGAACGGTCTGCCAGGGGAATATGTCTTCTATGCCATGCCGGTATCCCGTCCTTACATGCCAGATGGCAAGAAGGTCGCCGAAGTTATTCAGCAAAACTTTGAAGAAGTTGGCGTAAAAGTGAAAATCGAATCTCCGGAATGGGCCGTTTATCTCGACGATGCGCAAGCCGGTGAAAAAGACGATCTGTTCATGCTTGGTTGGACCGGTGACAACGGGGACCCAGACAACTTCCTGTACACGCTGTTGGACAAAGACGCGATTCCGTCCAATAACTACACGTACTATTCGAGTGACGAGCTGCATGAGTTGTTAGTTGCGGCGCAAATCGAAACGGATCAATCGAAACGTGAAGAACTTTACAAACAAGCGCAAGAAATCATTAAAGCCGACGCACCGTGGATTCCGCTCGTGCATACAACGCCGCTGCTGGCTGCAAAAGCGAATCTGAAAGGATACGTTCCGGCGCCGACAGGTACGGAATACTACAGCAACATCTATTTCGAATAACAGGCGGGATCTTAACGCCTCTGGCAGGTGAACCTCATCTTGAAAGCTTATATTTTGAAAAGAATACTCATCATGGTTCCTGTCCTAGTCGGCATGACGATTATCGTATTTTCCATTATCCATGCGATTCCCGGTGATCCTGCGGAAACGATTCTAGGGCAGAAGGCCACGGAGCAGTCCAAGGAAGCGCTCCGCGAGCAACTGGGCCTGAACAATCCGTGGTATCAGCAGTATTTCTCGTACATGGGGGATTTGTTAAAAGGTGACCTGGGGCAATCGATCCGCACGAGAGTGCCGATTGCCCAGGAGATCACTCCCTATTTGGCGGCAACGGCGGAATTAACCGTGGCGGCGATGGCCTTTGCGATCTTCTTTGGCGTGAATGCCGGCATCATCAGCGCCTGGAAGCAGAACTCTTGGTTCGATTACATTTGTATGTTAATCGCGCTGATCGGGGTATCGATGCCGATCTTCTGGCTCGGGCTGATGGAACAGTGGATCTTCTCGCTCAAATTGCATTGGCTGCCTTCCATCGGGCGGATGAACCAGCGCGATCCGGTTGAAGCCGTCACCAATCTGTATCTGATCGACAGCATTATCGCTGGTCGCTGGGATCAGTTGTGGACGGTATGCAGACATCTGATTTTGCCAAGTATCGCGCTGGGGACGATTCCGATGGCGGTTATCGCCCGGATGACGCGCTCGAGCATGCTGGAAGTTATGAATTCCGATTTCGTTCGTACGGCCAAGGCCAAAGGGTTGTCGCAATTTATCGTCATCTATAAACACGCCTTGAAAAATGCCTTTATCCCCGTGCTGACGGTCATCGGTCTGCAAACTGGCGCACTGCTTGGCGGTGCGGTCTTGACTGAAACGATCTTCGCATGGCCTGGTGTGGGACGATATATTTACGAAGCGATCAGCTCACGTGACTATCCGGTCATTCAATCTGGCATTCTGGTTATCGCATTTATTTTCGTTATTATCAATCTGGTCGTGGATTTGCTGTATGCAGCGGTCGATCCACGCATCCGTTACCGCTAAAGGAGGGAAACCATGGCAGAGGCAACTACAGCAAGCACAAACACCAGCACCGCCGTCCCGGCCGAGAAGGTTTCCGGACCTTGGCGCGATGCGTGGAAAGCGTTCCGCAAAAATAAAATCGCTATGGCCGGCCTGATCATGATTGTGTTTTTCATTCTGATCGCCATCCTAGCTCCGGTGATTGCTCCTTATGAATTCGATAAGCAGGTCCTGCGCGACCGCTTGAAACCACCGTCTTCGTCCCATTGGTTTGGGACGGACGATCTGGGGCGTGACCTGTTCACCCGCGTATTGTACGGGGCTCGAATCTCCCTATGGGTAGGGACATTCTCCGTGGTGGGATCGATCATTCTGGGGACGATCCTTGGTATTCTGGCCGGGTTCTATGGCAAATGGATCGATATGGTGATTTCGCGCCTGTTCGATATTTTGCTGGCGTTCCCGAGCATTTTGCTGGCGATCGCGATCGTGGCCATCCTTGGTCCGTCGCTGCAAAACGCGTTGCTTGCCATCGCCATCGTCAACATCCCGACGTATGGGCGGCTGGTGCGGGCGAAGGTGCTTAGCTTGAAGAATGAAGAGTATATCACTGCAGCACGGGCAATTGGGATGAAAAACAGCGCGATTTTGCTGCGGCACATCCTGCCAAACAGCTTGACACCAATCATTGTGCAGGGCACGCTGGGGATCGCTACGGCGATTATCGAAGCGGCTGCGCTGGGCTTCCTCGGTTTAGGGGCTCAGCCGCCTACACCGGAATGGGGCAAGATGCTGTCTGATTCGCGTCAATTTATCGCGACCGCTCCGTGGACTGTAGTTTTCCCGGGGATTTCAATCATGCTGACGGTACTTGCCTTCAACCTGATGGGCGATGGTTTGCGTGATGCGCTTGACCCGCGGATGAAAAGTTAAATCTATCGTTATGAACTGCCGGGAGGTTTTCCGGCAGTTTTTTTGTGTGTTGTACCTAATATACGGGTCAACTGGTTTGCGGTTATAATTTAGGCATCGGATCAAGAGAATGGATAGGAGAGGGAGGCGGCAGAATGGCCAAAAAAGCGAGAAAGGTGACGATCGTTGGTTCCGGCCTGGTCGGTACGGCTTGCGCTTATTCGATGATTAATCAATCGATCTGCGATGAGATTATGATGATCGACCGGACGTATGATCGTGCGGTGGCACATGCGCTCGATTTGTCGCATTGCATGGACTTTACGCAAACCCGTACGAAGGTATATGCTGGCCGGCTGGAGGACTGCCGCGATATGGATGTGGTTGTGCTGACGGCAGGGGCGAATCCGAAGCCGGGGCAAACGCGATTGGATGTGCTGGGCGAGGCGGAGAAGATTACGCGGGATATCGTCAGCCGCATCGTAGATGGAGGATTTGACGGCGTGTTTGTCGTCGCCGCGAATCCGGTGGATATCGTGACATATATCGTGCGCGAGGTGTCGGGGTTCCCGCGGAACCGGGTGATTGGCACCGGGACTTCCATCGATTCGGCTCGGCTCAAAACGTTGCTGTCGGAGGTCTTTGCTGTTGATCCACGCAGTGTAAACGGGTATGCGATGGGAGAGCACGGGGATTCGCAGTTTGTGGCCTGGTCGCATGTCACGATCGGCGGGAAGCCGCTACTGCATATTTTGGAGCAGCATAAGGAGCGGTTCCGCCACGTCAAGCTGGATGAAATCGCGCAAAAAACAAAAGATGCGGGATGGGAGATTTTTACCCGCAAGGGCAATACGCAGTTTGGGATTGGAAACGCGCTGGCTTATATCGTGAGATCCATCCTAAACGATGAACACAAAATCATCGCCGTTTCCGCTGTGTTGGAAGGGGAATATGGCCAAACCGGGGTTTGCTGCGGTGTGCCTGCCATTATCGGTGATGGCGGAATCGAGGAATTGCTGGAGCTGAACTTGACCTGGGAGGAACAGCAGAAATTTGCGCATTCCTGCGGCATTTTGAAGGCGGCGATTGCGAGTCTTCAACTCTAGTCAGGTAAAGCTGCCGTCGGTTGGCGGTTTAACAGAGCATCCGTTCATTGGGGAACGGATGCTTTTTTTATT
>NZ_BILV01000118.1 GCF_004000745.1 Paenibacillus barengoltzii NBRC 101215 | reverse complement strand
GCCGCTCCCATGCGGAGCGGCGTGACCGTGACCGGCGGCGGCGCGTCCAGGGGCGCCGCCAAGACCGCCCCCGGCGATTTCAGCGCCGGGGACAAGGTCGCCCACGCCAAGTGGGGCGTGGGCACGGTCGTTGCCATCAAAGGCACCGGCAACGACACGGAGCTGCAGATCGCTTTCCCCGCACCGGTAGGGGTCAAGCGGCTGCTGGCCGGATTCGCTCCGATCACGAAGGTGACCGACGGCGAGTGACTGATGGCGGATAACCGAGTATATTTGCCTCAATCCGGGGAAGGTTGAGGAGAATAGAGGTGGGGTGGGCTCCATCAGTAGAAAATAAGGGTAATTTATGTCCTTATGATCATTGAATCGGGCCTTCCTCGTGAAATAAGACCATTTTATGTTCTTATTTTGCTCCTATGGCCCAGATTTGCTTGGATTGGCTAGGGATAGCGCCATATTTTTCCCTTATTCCCCGCAAACTAGCGTATTCCCGATAAATAGCGGTAAAAAATACCCTTAAGATCATGGGCGGCACATAGTGCACTTGCCCCAATCGCTTAACCTACGGAGCGAACCCAACCGGGTTCCTCCGTTTTGATACATAAACATACCTGACTGAAGGAGGGTTGTCCCTGCATGGATGCGATGCAAAGGATGGAGCAGCTCGTCGAGCAGCTGAACCGCTACAACTATCATTACTACACCTTGGACGAGCCGATCATCAGCGACAAGGAATACGACCAGTTGTATGATGAACTGACCGCGCTTGAGGCGGAGACGGGGATCACCCTGCCCGATTCGCCGACGGGGCGCGTGGGCGGCGAGCTGCTGGAGGGCTTCAAGCCACACCGCCATCTGGCTCCGCTGTGGAGCTTGGACAAAGCGCAAAACGAAGAGCAGTTGCTGAACTGGAACAACCGGGTTCTCAAGCTGATCGCCGACTACAACAGCAAAAACCCAACTACACCGCTGCCAGATCCGACCTACGTGGTCGAGCTGAAATTTGACGGGTTGACGCTCAACCTCACCTATACCGATGGACAGCTCGTTCAGGCTGCCACCCGGGGGAACGGCGTCGTTGGTGAGGGGATCTTACCCCAGGTCAAAACGATCAAATCCGTGCCGCTGACCATTCCTTACCGGGATGGCACCATCGAGGTGCAAGGCGAAGGCATCATGAATTTGTCGGTGCTGGCCAAATATAACGAGACGGCGGCTGAGCCGCTGAAGAACGCCCGGAATGCCGCTGCCGGCGCTTTGCGCAACTTAAACCCGCGGACAACGGCGGAGCGCAAGCTCAACGCTTTTTTCTACAATGTGGGGTATTCGGACAACCTGAAATTTCAGGATCATCGGGAAATGATGGCCTTCCTCAAGGACAACCGTTTCAAGGTGAACCCTTATGTCACCTACCATGCCAGCTTTGACAAGGTGATCGGAGCGCTTCATGAAATCGTTGAAAAGCGTCCGACCCTCGATTACCTCATCGACGGGGCCGTCATCAAAATCACCGATATGCGCACACGCGAAGTGCTGGGATATACGGACAAGTTCCCGCGCTGGGCGGTGGCTTTCAAATTTGAAGCGGAAGAGACGACAACGATATTGGAGTCCGTCTCTTGGAACGTCGGGCGAACCGGGAAAATCACGCCGCTGGCCAAAGTCGAACCGGTGGAGCTGGCCGGCGTCACCGTCCAAAACTGTACGCTCAACAACATCGGCGATATCGAACGCAAAAACTTGAAGTACGCTCTGGGCACCCGCGTATTCATCCGCCGGTCCAACGATGTCATTCCGGAAATTCTCGGCAAAGTGCCTGACGAACCGGAAGGCGGAGAGATCATCTACCCTGAGGTTTGTCCGGCCTGCGGCACGCCGCTGGAGCAGCGGGGCGCGCATTTGTTCTGCAATAATCGCTTGGGCTGCAAACCGCAAATTGTGGCGCGGATTACGCATTTTGCCTCCCGGGACGCCATGGATATTGAGACGTTCAGTGAGAAAACCGCCGAGCAGCTGCACGATGAGCTGAACCTTCGGGAGCCGGCTGATCTGTATACGTTGACGTTTGATGACCTAATCAAGCTGGAGCGCTTTGGCGAAAAGAAAGCCAACAAACTCCTCCAGGCGATCGAGGTGAGCAAAGGGCGCGATCTGGCTTCCTTCTTGTTCGCGTTGGGCATTCCGAACACCGGTAAATCGACGACCAAGGTGCTGGCCGATCATTTCGGCAGCCTGGAAGCGGTAATGTCCGCCACTACGGAAGAGCTGACGGCTCTGCCGGACATCGGCGGGATTGTGGCCGACAGCATTGTGAACTTCTTTTCCGATCCGTTCTATCAGGCGGGCATCCGCAAAATGCTGGACCTTGGCGTTTCGCCGAAGGCTCCGGTTAAGTCGGCCGCACCGGTGACGGGCTCCTTCTTCTCCGGCAAAACGGTCGTGCTGACGGGCACGCTGCATCAGATGAGCCGGGACGAAGCAACCGAACGGCTTGAGGCGCTGGGCGCCAAGGTGACCGGCAGTGTATCGAAGAAGACCGATCTGGTCATCGCCGGCGAGAAGGCCGGCAGCAAGCTGGCGAAAGCCCAGGAGCTGGGTATCCCGGTCATCGAAGACGAGAACGAGTTGATCCGGCTGTTAAACGAAAGCGAATAGAAATCAGAACGCATAGAGAGCTTACACCAATTCCTTTTCCTATCCCTGAGCACATCTGCGGACATCCGCGGGTGGGTTCGGGGATTTTTTTGCGGCCAGCGATCACAAAAGTGACGAGAATCATGGCAAACCAGCGGCGTTTTCTTCATCATAGGGCGGTGGACCGGAGGGTTCATGATTAAAATCATCATAAAAAGGATGGAGAACACATGAATCACGATGCGTTACAGTGGAAGCCTTCGCGCTTTAATGCGCACAGCGAAACCGATGACGGCGGACTGATGCTGTATAACAGCTATACCGGAGCAATTGCCGCTTGTTCGCCAGCCGAACGGAATCAAGTTCTGGAGTGGCTGACCCCGGCCGCACCCGTTCCTGAACCAGCGCCTCCATTGTACGAATCGTTGATTGAACAGGGGTTCCTTGTCCCTGGCGATACGGACGAAATGCGGCGCGCCTTGTTTCTGCATCACTCCATGCATGCACAGGATGCGATGCATCTGGTTTTACTGGTGACAGAGGCGTGCAACTTCCGCTGCACCTATTGTTATGAATCGTTTCCTCGGGCGACGATGCGCGAGGAGGTGATCCGGGGGCTGGAGGCCTACATGGCTGAGCGTGCCCGCACATTGAGGCAACTGACGATCAGCTGGCATGGCGGAGAACCGCTGCTCGTCCCGCATGTCATTGAACGATTATCCCGTTCGTTCATGGCCGCCTGTGAGGCGAGCGGGGCGAGATATGGCGCGGAAATGTCGACCAACGGATATTATTTGACGCGTGATCGATTTGAGCAGATGCTGGATCTGCATGTCGAGCGGTTTATGGTGACCTTGGATGGTGAAGGGGAGACGCACAATGCCCGCCGCGGCCTGAACGGAGGCGGGGATACCTATCAAACCATCGTCAACAATTTAATGTCATTAAAAAAGGTAGACCGTCCGTTTGAAATCAATTTGCGTGTGAACTTCGATAACAGCAATTTAGAGGAGGTTTCCCGGTTCATTCCGGTGCTGCGCGATTTATTTGGGGATGACCCGCGATTTCAAGTCTATTTCCGTCCCGTGGGTTGCATGGGCGGGGAGAACGACCTCAATTTGCCCGTATGC
This sequence comes from Paenibacillus barengoltzii NBRC 101215, assembly GCF_004000745.1. Lineage (GTDB taxonomy): Bacteria > Bacillota > Bacilli > Paenibacillales > Paenibacillaceae > Fontibacillus > Fontibacillus barengoltzii. The sequence continues at coordinate 5,583 of NZ_BILV01000118.1, read as the reverse complement.
GACGAGCGGACGAAAGATCGCAGCATTTGGGCTTTCAACGAGCAAGCGATCGCTGAAGGGCTTACGGTTAGTTCGTTTATCTCGGATATTTTGCTGCCGACGGGAGCGGTTTGTTATGCGGCGAAGCCCAACTCCTTGATCGTTGGATCGGACGGCATGTTGTATAAATGCTCGGTGGCTCTGAATCAGGACAATAACCGCCTGGGCCGGATTTACGAGGATGGTACGCTGGATCTCGATTATGACAAGCTGGCGCTATGGACGACATCCGGCGAGGAGACGGATGAGAAATGCCAGGCTTGCTTCTTCCGCCCGGCTTGCCAAGGGAACCATTGTCCGCTGTACCGGATGCGGACGGGGAACCGCCCTTGCTCTTATGAGAAGCGTCAGATCAAGAAGACCTTGCGCACAATCTGGCTGCAGGCGCAGCGGGAAGTGATGGCTTCTGCTTCTGAAGCCTAGTTTTACTAGAGTTCCTGTACACCCTAGCAAGGAGGTGATAGGCATGAAGATCATCCGTTCCGCGGCTCAGCCCGCACACATTCAAACCGGACGACTCTCCAAATCCGTTCCGGGGAACCTGAGCTAATCATATCTTGCTCATCAATAGACCGATTCTCTAAGCAAAAACTGCTAAGAGAATCGGTTTTTTTTACCAGAATATGAAACTATCGATACTTGCATACGTTATTATGGTAGAGTCATCATTAAAAAACATTCATTTGGAGGTCGTAATGAAGAGGGAGAAGTTCATGAAGGGACTGCTGATTGTATTGGCCTGCATGCTGTTCGCAGGTTGTACCAGCCGCCCTGCACAGGAGAAGGAGCAGACGTCCAGCTTTAAAATCATGTATTGGGATGAGCAGTACTTTTTTCAGCAGTATGGTGATTTGTTTGCAATTAAACATCCAAACGTGAATATCGAAGTGGTCAACACGAACAGCATCTACAACAGTTCAAATGGCGAGCCGATCGATTATGAGAAAGCTTTCTCGGATTTCGTCGATAAGGAACAACCGGATGTCATCCTCTTGGATTCCAGCAACTACGAGAAGTTCGTGAACGACGGGAAGCTCATGGAATTAGATACGTTCATCGCGCGGGATAAATATGATACGGAGAGCATCTATCCGGCGCTCATCGAAATGCTGAAGGAGCAGGGCGGCGGCAAATTATACGGATTGGCCCCGACCTTTAGCGGCAACGCGATTTTTTATAATGCCGATTTGTTTGCGAAATATGGCGTCGAACTTCCACATGACGGGATGACCTGGCAGGAAATTCTCGACTTGGCGCGTCGCTTCCCAACCGAAGGGGATAAGGATACTCGCGTCTATGGGTTTGGAGTGCAGTACGGCATGTCCATGGAGAATTTAGCTTCGTACATCGCCTCCGCTCAGGGATTGCAGTTCTTGAATCCGGACACGATGAAGATCACGATCAATACGGATTCCTGGAAACAAACTTATAAGCTGGCGATGGATGCAATCGACTCCAAAGCGATTTATATTCCCGACGAAAATGGCTTCCAAGGCGGGACGATGGAAGAGTACTATAAGAGCCGGCCTTTCTTGATGGGGAGGGTGGCCATGTCTGTGGAAAGCACCTACATGTTGCAAGATCTGAAGCAAGCTCAAGAGGTGATCACAGATTACAAGCCTTTCCAGCTGGGAGTTGCTGCTGGGCCGGTGGATCCTGCCGATCCTCAAACGACACGGTCCGTGTACTTTAACGATATCTTCGCGATCCGGGCAAATTCGCCAAATGCGGATGCAGCATGGGAGTTTATCAAGTTTATCAATGGTGAAGAATTCGCTAAAGTTAAATCGCGATCGCTCAACAACGGATTGCTGTCCCGGATGGGGATTTCTACTGAATTTAACGGGGTCAACCTGGAATCCTTCTATAAACTGAAACCGAAGTTTGATTCGAGTTCTAGCCGCGACTACGCGAAAATACCAGACGATTTCTATATGCAATACCAGCCGATTCTGGAGCGAGAGATGAAGCTAGCTCAGGAGAAGAAGAAATCGATTGATGAAGCTTTGCAAACAGTGCAGGATGAGGCTCAAGCGTTGTTGGACAAGGCGTTGAAGGATGAAGCGGCCAAGAAGGGCTCTGAAGGTAACGCGGAATCCGGTGCGTCCGGTGTAACTACGGATGCAGTGGAGACGTTCGAGGACTCGGGGCAATAATTGATGGGTGACCTAATCCATCTTTGAGGGGGGTTCCTTGCGGAAGCAGGGAGCAACCCTCTTTTTTGTGTAACCCGAACTTTCAAAAGATTGCCATCATTCCGGTCGATTCCTTAGGGGTTTGCGCCAGCGTTATATCGTATAATTTTCAAAAAGAAACCGGTTGAGGAGAACGTCATGCCAAATAAGCCAACTATGCTAAATATGCCAAAAACGAAATGGATCATAAATTTTCTGGTCTTCATCAGCTTTATGGATTTGTTTATCCAGCTTCCGGTTATGGGACCGCTGGCGCTGAGCCTTGGAGCGAGTTCGTTTCAAATCGGGCTTGCCGTGGGCATGTACTCCCTGACCAATATGATCGGGAATATGCTGGCAGGGTTCTGGATCGACCGATACGGAGGCAAAAAAGTGCTGCTCGCGGGTTTGGTTACGACAGCCGGAATTCTGTTGCTGTACACCACGGTTCGACAGCCTTCTGCGCTTTTGACGGTTCGCATGCTGCATGGTCTTGCCGGCGGGCTGCTGGTGCCTAGCGCATTCACTTTAGTTTCTTATGTCTCTTCTGACCGAGATCAAGGTCGTTCCATGGCTCATTCTGGAGCGGCTGTTGGGATTGCCGCCATTCTTGGGCCGGCCTTTGCAGGAATGATGAAGGCTAGTGTTGGAGTGAATCGTTTATTTATGGCTACATCGGTGATATTGCTGCTGGGAGGGGTTCTTGTTCTGATGGTTAGGCTTCATGCTGGAGGAACCGAAGCGCGCGATAAGGATGCATCGAACGACAATGTTTGGAACGCATTTGGAGCATCCTTGCGCAATGAATCGGTTGCAACCGCTTATTACGGCGCATTTGCATTGATGTTTGCCATGGGAGCGTTGACGTTTAGCCTTCCTTTAAAAGCGGAGGCGCTTGGTCTGCCTGATCAGGCCGCCGGTATGATGCTTAGTGTATTTGGGGTTGTGGCCATCAGCTTCTTTGTGTTGCCGAGTAATCGGTGGTTTGATACAGTTTCTCCACTCCGATTAAGTGCGGCGGGCGGAGCGACGGTTCTCGTATCGTTGTGTGTACTGTCGATGACAGATCATCAACTTGGTATGTTTGCCATCATGGGGTTTTACGGGTTAGGATTTGCTCTGCTGTTCCCAACTCTCAATTCACTGCTCGTCAACAACGTCGATCCTGTACATAAGGGCAAAGCATTTGGAATGTTCTATGCTTTCTTCTCCATAGGAGTTGTAGGAGGATCTTCAGGTCTCAGTGCATTTACGGGGGATTATGATCTTGCGCTTCGCTTGGCTGCAGGCTTCTTACTGGTGTCTTGCAGCATCCTGGGAGTTTGGGGGAATCGACGGCGGAGGGGGCGGGGATCTACTACCTATTAGGGTTACATTACTTGCGTTACATATATTCCTACATAACAACCTTTTTAAGAGGCGAGTTCTCGTTGTAACGAAAATAAAAAAACCTCTCAACAAATTTTCGGTCCTTTTGCCAAAACTTGAAACTATCTCCTTTTCTTGAACGTCTGTTTCGCATAGATAATTAAAACATATATTTTGGAGGTAGTGATGAGGAGAAACTGGTTACATAAAGGGCTGCTAGTATTATTGGGTTGCGCACTTATGGCGGGCTGTACAAGCGGAACTGCGCAGGAGCAGGGACAAAAGTCTAGGTTCAAAATCATGTTTTCTGATGAAAGCTATTTTTATCAGGAGTATGGGGATTTGTATGCCATTTCGCATCCTGATGTCGAAATCGAAGTGGTTAGTATGAATAGTCTTATTAATTATTCCGATACTGAAAATTTTGATCACGCGAAGGCTTTCTCAGATTTCGTTGACAAGGAAATGCCTGATATTGTGCTTCTAAGTTCATCGAATGGGGATTACCAAAAGTTCGTCGAAGATGGAAAATTGTTGGAGTTGGACAGTCTAATCCAACGGGATAAATATGATCTTGATACGTTCTATTCTGGTATGCTCGATGTTCTCAAGGAGGAAGGGGACGGCAAGTTATACGGCTTATCTCCGACTTTTTCGCCAAGTGCTGTTCTCTACAATGCGGATTTGTTTGCGAAATATGGTATTGAGGTGCCGCACGATGGAATGACCTGGGAGGAGATTCTTGATCTAGCGCGTCGGTTTCCAACAGAAGGTGATAAAGATACACGTGTCTACGGTTTTGGAATGTTATACGGCGATTCATTGGAAAGCTTAGCCACTGAGATCGCTGGGTATCAAGGGCTGCAGATGTTGTCTCCAAGCACGATGAAATTGACGTTAAATTCTGATTCATGGGTGCAAGCTTATAAGCTGGCAAAGGATGCATTGGATTCCAACGCTATCTACAAGCGAGATTCCGAAGGGGACAGTTTTGGAACAGTACGAGAGTATTATCAGAACCAGCCCTTTGTGAAGGGGCGTGTCGCGATGACTGTTGAGAATTTCAGTACGCTTCGTAATCTGAAGCAAGCGCAGGACTCGCTCGAAGACTATAAGCCGTTTCAGCTCGGTGTTGCGGCAGGACCGGTGGATCCTGCTGATCCCGAGTCATCGCGGGGGATCTTCTTCAATGACATCTTCGCTATCCGGGCCAATTCCCCAAATGCAGATGCAGCTTGGGATTTCATTAAGTATGTTAATGGAGAGGAATGCGCAAAAGTTAAGTCAAAATCGATAAGTCAAAGTTTGCTGAGCCGTATGGGGTATTCCGAGGAGTATAAAGGAATCGATATGGAGCCGTTCTACAAACTTAAGCCGAAGCTTGATCGGGAAACTCGTCGAGTCTGGGATATGATCCCTAAAAGTTTTTATCCCCAATACCAACCGATTCTTAACCGGGAGCTGCAGCTTGTCCAAGCGAATAAGAAGTCGATCGAGGAAGCTTTGCAAACGGTCCAGAAGGAAAGTCAGGTTGTTCTCCATATGTTATTGAAGGAAGAGGCCGAGAAAAGTGGAACGAGTGATTCCGCAAAAACTGAAACGAGCGCCGCAGGAACGACCAAATCCTTTGGGGAGAGTGATTCGAGCATTTAAAGCAATTCGTCAGTTAAATTCACAGATTTCTGAATGATATAGGATTGTTGATGAGAATTGCCTGATAACAGATGGGATAAAATTCATATTGCAAAAAGGTTGCCAACGTGATAAATTATTACTTGTCGCTTCGAACGACATGCTGTAGAAAATCATTATGAGCTGTCGAAAAAAGAAGTTGACATGATTCGATCAAATGAGTATAATAAATAACTGTTCGACAAAAACTGATTCTTGTGATTGGTGATTGGCGACAGTAAGCAAGTTCTTTGAAAACTGAACAAATGGAACACGTCAATTTTTAATTAGACGATATGAATCGTCAGTTTTGAAATGAGCAAGTCAAACA
>NZ_BILV01000117.1 GCF_004000745.1 Paenibacillus barengoltzii NBRC 101215 | reverse complement strand
ATACAACCAAGATTAACAATTAATTGAATACCATGTCACTTTAGATGCAAGGCTAGTGGTAAACACGCCTAGACTTTCCCTCGTCCTCCTTCCCTTGTGATATAATTGGAAATTATCATGTGATTGCGGAGGACTTATCATGAGTAAGATTTTCCTGTTTTTTCTCTTATCTTGGCTGTTAGGCAATCCTTTCCTCGCCATTATCATCTTGTTGCTCATTCTTTACTTCATTGATCGCCGATATGTAGGGTTGTTTCCGAGCCTGAGCAGGCCCTTCAAACGCAGCCGTAATATAGGAAGGCTCCGGCAGCAATTGGCGGCAAGCCCCTTCGATGTCTCCGCCAAACGCGAGCTTGCCCGCTTGCTGCTGGAACGCAAGAAATATACCGAAGCCCTTCGCTTGCTCGAAGAGGCGAAGGACTTCTCTGAGTCATCTGCCGAGTTTTGGGATGACCTTGGGGCAGCCTGCTTAGGACTTGGACGGATCGAGGAAGGGGAAGTCCATATTTTGCATGCCTTGAGTCTGAATGAACGGGTAAAATACGGTCAACCTTACCTGCGGCTCGCCTCCGCCTTCCGTGAGCGAGATCCGCAGAAAGCGCTGCAATACGCCGCTCGGTTTGGCGAAATCCAATCCTCCTCCAGTGAAGCGTATTATTTGCTTGGCTGCTTGTATCAGTCGCTGGGCAGCAAGGAAGAGGCAAAACGCGCTTACAAGGAGTCGATTGAGGTGTACCGTTCTCTACCGAAATATAAGAAGCGTCAAGAGCGCGGATGGGCGCTGCGCAGCTTCCTCAAACGCAGCACGCTTGGTTAAGGTCAAGGTATCCACAACAAAACGCCGGCTTCCCTCCAAATTGGAGAAGAAGCCGGCGTTGCTTTTGTACACCTGCGGTTTACAAATTTACACTGTTCTCTTGCTGCGTCCCTTCGCCGAAGCGGCGGTGAAACGGCCACCAGTTCGCTTGCCCAAAAAGCTTCACCATCACCGGGATGAGGAACGGCAAAACGACTACGGAGTACAGCACCAGGCCGGTTAACACCAGCGTGGCGATTTGCAGCATGGACAGCACGCCGGACGGATACATCGAGGCCATCGTCCCGCCAAGAATGATCGCTGCGGACAAAATCACCGTCCCCATATTGCGCATCGAATGCAAGATCGCGTCGCTGACGTTCCACTCTTTGTTCTCGTTAAAGCGGTCCATCAGGAAGATGCTGTAGTCAACGCCCAGCGCTACCAACAGAACGAAGCCGAAGAATGGCGTCGCCCAGCTGACACCGGAGTAGCCAAAGATATCGACGAAGACCCATTCCGTAAACCCAATCGAAGCGTAGAACGTCAACACCAGGGACAAAATGATGTAAACCGGCATGACCAACGAACGGAGCAGCACCACCAGGATAATGAAGATCCCAGCCAGCATTAAGAACACCGTGCGCGTATAGTCGTTCCCCGAAATCGTCTTCAGGTCGTTAAACGTACTCGATACGCCGCCGATCGCGATGTCGGCGTTTTCCAGCGACGTCCCTTTCACTGCCGTTTGCACCGCAGATTCCACGGCACCGATCTGGTCAATCGCTTCCCGTCCATAAGGATTGCTGGAGAAGACAACCTCAAGCTTCATCACTTTGCGGTCTGCGGATAGATACGTATCGAACACCTGCTGGATTTGCTCGTTCTCCAACGCTTCCTTCGGAACGTACCAGCCATCCAGACCGTTGTCCGTGCTTCCGACCTCAGTCAAGTAATCCTTGGCAGTTGTTAATCCGCCGGACACTTGTTCCAGGCCGTCCACACTTTGATTCAGCCCATCAGTTAACTGCGTGATTTGACCCGAAAACTCGCTGAATCCGGTTTGAATTTGCTGTTGCCCGGATTGAATTTGAGCCAGGCCGGATTCGACTTCGGGCAGCTGCCCCACGATCTTTCCTTGGCCGTTTGCAGCTTGATCCAACCCCGATTGTAATTTCGCCAGGCCTGCGATGATCTGGTTCAAACCATCGGCCAACTGCTTCCCGCCGGCTGCCGCCTGCGCGTAGCCTTGGTTAGCTTGATTCAGCCCGGCCGCAACCTGCTCAAGCTGTGCTTCGATCTGCTGAAGTCCGGCCGTCAGTTGCTCCAGACCTTTGCCGGTTTCCAATACCGTCGTGCGAATCGTTAAATAATCTGGATCTGACGCCAAATCCGGATATTTGTCCTCCAGACTAGTAAATCGCCCCGTCAAAGCGGCTAGCCCTTGCGATGCAGCGCCTAAAGGTTCGCGGATTTGCGTCAGGCCGTTGCCCAAGCCGGAAGCCCCTTGAGCCAACTGCTGATACGAGGCAAGCAGTTGATTGTGGGCGTTCGCCAAATCCTCAGCACTTTTTTGCGCTTGTTGTAATCCTTGCTTCAACTGGCCAGCCCCAACCGAACCTTCCCGAATCCCTTTCTCAATCGCGGCAAGACCTCCAGACAGCTGAGAGATCCCGTCCTTCAGCTTCGCGGTGCCGTCCACCAGCTGCCCGGTGCTGTCGGCTGCTTCCTTGAGTTTAGGGGCGTTTTCCGACAGGGCCTGGCTGGCTTCCGCCAATCCGTTTTGAATCTTGCCCAGCCCTTCGCCGCCTTCGCCTAATCCTTCACCAACGGTCTTCACCTGATTACTTAATGCAAAATCCTTGAGCACTTCCCCTGTTGGGCGGCTCATCCCTCGAATGCTGGCTACTCCGTCCGTCTTCTCAACCTCACGGCTGATCTTCTCAGCGAGCGCCATATATTCCGCATTATCCATGGGCTCGTCATTTTTAATTACGATGGTGGACGGCAACGACTCGCCGGGTTCAAAGCTTTCGGAGATGATGTTATACGCTTTGACCGATTCATATTCGTCACCGATTTCCTCCATGCTGTTGAAGGACACATTGCCGGTATACGAAATTACGAAAGGTACCGTTACCGCAGCAACGATCAGCAGCGCTGCCCAGGGACGCTTCAAGGAGAAGCGGCCGATGGCGCCCCAGAAGCGGTTCTCCTTATGTTCCAGTGAACCGCGGACAGGCCAGAACAACTTTGTGCCCAGCACAGCCATAAAGAACGGTACAACCGTTACCAAGGCGATCAGCATCACCGCGATGCCGACCGCTACCGCCACCGCCGAACGGTACAACATAAACTGCGATAAGCCAATTGTCGTGAAGCCGACCAGGACGGCCAGTCCGGAGAAGAGCACCGTCTTCCCTGCTTTACGGTACGTCTGGACAATCGCCTCCCATTGGTCGTCTGTATGCTGCAGTTCTTCCTTATAGCGGCTGATCAGCAGAATGCAATAGTCTGTCCCGATCCCAAACATCACCGCCACCATAAAAATCTGTGTATACGTTGAAATCGGGAAGTTCACCGTATCCACCAGAAACGCAACGATGGATTGGGACACCAGATAGCTGAGCCCAACCGTCAGCAAAGGAATAAACGGCGCCACCACCGAGCGGAAAACTACAAACAGGATCAACAGAATAAAGATGACAGTAAAATATTCCGATTTCTTCAGCCCCTGCTCCGAGCTGACGATCATATCCTCGTTAATTTGCTTTTGCCCGGTCAAATAGTGCTCAACCTTCAGCGAATCAAGGGTTTGATGGATATCTTGCTCGATATCCTTAAGCGGACGCTGCTCATCAAGTACCGACAAAGAGGTTAATATCGTTTTGCCGTCCTTGGAGATTAATTTATCTTTCGCTTCCGGCGTGCTGTACGGATCGGTAATCGAAGCGATGCCGATCTCCTCCATCTTGTCGTGCAGCGCGGAGATGCCTTGTTCAATCTCCTTCTGATCGGCCTCATCGATGCCTTGCTCATCATGAAAGACGAGGGCGATTTGTGTCTCTGCCGCTCCTCCCTTCAGCTTAGCCGCCTCCGCCAGAATGGCAGAAGCTTCAGAGGAGGAATACCCGTCTGGAACGGTGATCTCCCCGTTCTCCCGCACTAAATCTGCCATGGAAGGCGCTGTTAGCATCAATGCCGCTGCTAAAGCGATCCACAGCAGCAATATCCACCATCTTGCCTTCAGTATGAATCTCATTTCTCTGAACTCCCTTCGCTGATCAATCTGGCTAATTTTTCGAAAGCGCTGATAACCCCTTCAACCTCTTCCGCACTAAAATGCACCAAATACTTGGAGACCGTGCTCATGATTTGTTCTTGAACGATTGCGTAATTGCGCTCTCCCTGCTCCGTCATCGTTAAATATACAACCCGACGGTCCTCTTCATCCCGAGTTCGCTGTAACACCCCTTTATCAACCATTCGCGTGGTCATCGCAGTAATGGAGCTTTTGCCGACGCCAAACGTGTCTGCCAGTTCCGTAGAGGTACACCGGCCGCGAGAGGCAATATACTTCAAGATCTGAAATTGCTCCATGGTGACATCCTCTTGAATCATGTCGCGGATTTGCCCGTTCAACCGTTTCGTGACCTCGAAATAAGCGGCCAAATAACGTTCAATTAACTGCATCGTTTCAATATTCACTGCCTTACATCCCTCCAGCTCAAACCTGTCCAATTAGTTCTATAGTCGAATAGTTCGATAATCAAACTACAAATGAAACTATAGGCGATTGCCGCCTGAAAGTCAAATTTATCCTTGCGATGAATAGCAAAAAAAGCCGCGGATTTCCCGCAGCCTTTCATCCAGACCTTACTCGTCCTCTTCGTTCTCTTCCACTTCATAGATGCAACGAAACCGTTCTTCCCCGATGGCTTCATCCCAAAACCCGGTAATTTGAAACCCAATGTTCCGGAAGAAATCTGCTCCTGCCTCATCCGTAATAGCCTCCATCCGCTCAGGAGATGCTTCCGTGAGGGCGAGCAGCACCAAGGCACGTCCATACCCTTTCATTCGCTGCTCCGGATGGACAGCCAGGTGGATAATTTCAAGCGTCTGCGAAGCATTAACCCGATAGCCGATAATTCCGGTAATCCCTGCTTCCTCTTCCTCATATCCAAACAGCTGATATGTATCCTCTTCCCGGTACAAACGAGCCGCATCCTCCAGTGCATCCGGGTCAAACATCACGGCATATTCCAGCAACTCCCGAATGGCAGGCTCGTCCACTCTTGCTTTTATTGATTTGAACATGAAGCCTCCTTGATTTCCGTACGCCCATCCTCGTAACCAATCACAACCGTGTGTGCAATACCCACGAACAATCCATGCTCAACAACGCCCGTCATCGCCTTCAACTCGTCGCTTAACCGGGCTGGGTCGGTTATCTGTCCGAAGGCCGCATCGACAATGTAGTTGCCGTTATCCGTCACGTACAACTGATCCCCTTGCATCCGCATCTCGAACGGCACATCATAACGGCTCTTCAACTCCCGCAGCGTCCATTCGTAACAAAACGGAACCAGCTCAATTGGCAGTTTGAAACGCCCTAATGTAGAGACCATCTTCCCGTTATCGGCGATAACGATAAATCGATCGCTGTTGATCGCAACGAGCTTCTCCCGAAGCAACGCGCCCCCGCCGCCTTTGATCAACGCCATTTGCGGATCGACCTCATCGGCCCCGTCAATGGCTAGATCCAATCGGTCCACATCCTTTGCCTCAATGAGCGGGATGTGGTATTTCACAGCCAGTTCTTCCGAAGCCTTCGATGTTGCAATGGCACGAATTTGCAACCCGTTCCCCACCATCTCGCCGATTTTCTCGATCGCATAATAAGCGGTTGACCCCGTCCCGAGACCAACGGTCATTCCGTCCTTTACCCATTCTGCAGCGCGGTAACCCGCCGCCTGTTTGGCATTCATGTCTACCCCTCCAAAATCATGATGTTCGTACCTTTGCCCGCTCGAACACCTCTGTCCCAGCGGCACTTTCGCTCCTAATCATACCAAAAAAGCCCGGACAATAGAACAGCAGCGTAACCGATCGGTCCGCTGCTGCCGAGAGTCCATGCCCTTATGCCTAGCTGTGATGGAAAGCCTTTACCACTTTCGTACGTTTTCGGGGCTCCTTGAGCTTGATTGCGCCACCGTGCCCGGATTCCGGCTTGACCATCGTCAGCAGCAGGATGACCGCCACCAGCGACACTCCGGCGATGACGAAAAACATCGTCATATGGCCAGCCTTCATCAGCAACGACATCACCGGCGGCCCCGCCGATACACCGATAAACCGCATGCTGCTGTAGAGTGAAGTAATCGTACCTCGCATTTCCTTGTCGACACCTTCGGTGATCAAGGCATCGGAGCTGGGCAGGACGATGCCGATACCAGCGCCGCAGACGATCAGGCAAACGATCACAAAATAGATGTTGTTGAAAAAGCCGATGCCAAATAAGGCGCCGGTCGATAGGATTAAGCCTGCGACGCCAGACCATTTCATCAGCTTTTTGTCCTTGCCGATTTTTTTCCCGGTCACATAAGAAGCCAGACATAAAGCTGCCAGCGGAATCGCCAGTACCAACCCCTTGATCACACCGTCCAGGCCGTGTTTTGCTTCCAGTTGCTCAGACAAATAAAACAGCACGCCAAACAACAGGAACATCGAAATGCAGCCGATCGCAAAGATGGCATACAGCCAGCGGCCTTTTTGCTTCAGCACCACTTTGACGGCAGAGATAAATTCCCTCAGCGGCTTGGCCTTCTCCCGATCTTTCGGTTCCCGCACCAAAAACAGCACCAGCAATAGCGAGATCAAACATAATACCGGAATCGACAGAAGCGGCACATACCAGATCCAAGCGCCAAGCAGTGCACCTAAGATCGGGCTGAGCACTTTGCCAAACGTATTGGAGGTTTCGATGATGCCTAAACTGCGGCTGACTTCCTCCTCACTTTCATACAGATCACCGACCAGCGGCAATACGATCGGAAAGGCGCCGGCTGCTCCGATGCCTTGTAAGAAACGCCCGCCTAAGATGATCCAGTATACGGTTAGCCCGTTCGCAAACCAATCCGCCACGCCTGAGATGCAACCGCCGATTCCCGCAATGATCAAGCTGGGGACTATGATTGCTTTTCGGCCAAATTTATCGGATAGATAGCCGGCAATCGGAATCAGCAAAATCGCAACCACCGCATACACGGTAATCAGCATACTGACCTGAAACGAGTTAACATGAAGCTCACGGGCAATCTGGGGCAATATCGGAATTAACATGGAATTGCCCAGCGTCATAATAAGCGGTATGGAGGCCAATGCAATCAAATCGCCTTTTTTGCCGACCATCTAACCATCAGGCCACCCTTCACGAATGAAGTTTAAACAGACCCGATTAGTTTGGTACTATCAGCCGAAAATATACCGCAGTTATGGAACCAAAATATAAGTGGATTTAGCAGCTTCCCGGATAAACCGACTAGGTTCGCCAACAGAGTAAATCCGCAGCAAGTGCATCGCTCTGGTGCAGGCTGTGTAAAATAGCTTCCGTTCGGCCTCCCGCGTGTACTTGCGATCAGAACCGTCATAAATTAACACCGCATCGAACTCTACACCCTTGGCCAAATAGGCCGGGATGACATGCACCCCTTTCTCGAAGGATAACGTCGTCTTCTTGATCAGCTTCGCCGGCAGCTTAGCGCTAAGCCGATCGTAAGCTTGCTGACTTTCCTCCGCCGTTTTGCAAATGACGGCAATCGATTCATATCCGTCTGCACGCAGCTGACCGATCATCGCCTCCAGCGAAGCATGAAGCTCCTCTATATCGTCAACCAGGTGAACCTCTGGCATTTCACCTTCCCGGTTGAATGGAACGATCACCTCCCCGCCAGGGATCATCTCACGGGTGAACTCCACAATTTGGCGGGTGGAACGATAGCTTTGCTCCAGTGTAATCAACTCGCTCTCCTCCGCACCGTACAAATCGCTGAATACAGAGGACTGCTGAAGCACCGAGGCATGCGCATATATCGCCTGGTTCAAGTCACCCAGCGCTGTCATTTTGGCCCGCGGGAACAGACGCTTCAAGAAGAACAGCTGGAACGGCGAATAGTCCTGCGCTTCGTCAATAATGACGTGACGGATCGAGGTGTTGGACCGGAAGCCCAGCAGCAGCTCTTTTAAATAGAGGAAAGGCGTAATATCTTCATAGAACAGCTCGCCTCCCGCAATTTTCTGCAGCGTCTGCTCGCAGATCTCTTCCCACTGATCCGGAAGCTCTTCTTGATGAACTTCTCGGAAGATCGCCAAGTCGCTGAACAACTGGGTGTATAGCCGCGTCACATCAACGAAACGCAGCGATTTCACCCATTTGCGAAGCGGTTTAAGCCGATCGCTGACTACCATTTTGGCCAAAATCGTCTTCTCATCCTCATAATCGGTAAATGAAGGAGTTTTGCCATGTTGCTTGCGCCGCATGCGCTGGTAAGCCCGCTGGTAGTCTTCCGCATCAAGCAGCTGAATTTGTTCCTCTACCCAAGGCTGATCCAATTCGGACTTGGCAAAAGCGGCGATGGCCTTGAGCAGCCAATCTTTTAACAGCTCACAACGGTTGGCCAGCCGGATCGCCGGATCATAAGAATAAAATTGCCGGGCAATTTCCTCCACGCCAACAATCTCCTTGCCCTGAAAGCGAAGCGGTTTAAAAATCATCCCTTTCTGCTCCAGCAATTCCTTATACCGTGTGATTGCATGCAGAAATTGAACTGACGATTTAAACCGGATTCCGCTGACCCGAGCTTGATAAGCCTCATCCTCAGGAGCAGAAAGGACATATTCAATTTGTACAAACGGATCCTCAAGCTGGAATTCTCTCCCGAGCCGATGCTCCAGATACTCCTGGAACGTTGTTTGCAGCATATTTTCTTCGCCCAGCTCGGGTAATACCGTTGAAACATAACTGTTAAACATCGGGTTGGGGGAGAACAAAATCATCTGATCTGCCTGCAGCACCTCACGGTGCTTGTAGAGCAAGTAAGCGACCCGCTGTAAGGCCGCCGATGTTTTGCCGCTGCCAGCAGCCCCTTGCACGATGAGCATCCGACTGCGATCGTTACGGATGATTTTATTTTGCTCGCGCTGAATCGTAGCCACAATGCTCTTCATTTGCGCATCGGAGGTACGGCTAAGCACCTGCTGCAGCAGCTCGTCGCCAATCGTGACGCCGGTGTCGAACATCACCTTGATGCGGCGTCCGTTAATTACGAACTGACGCTTAAGCGTCATCGTTCCTTTGATCGTGCCGGACGGCGTCTCATAGGAAGCCGGCCCGGGAACACTGTCATAATAAAGATTGGAAATCGGCGCCCGCCAATCATAGACGAGGAACGTTTCATCCCCCTCTTCGAGCAAGGAAGCAATCCCAAGATAGATGGCTTCCACCGGCTCGCCTTCTTCCGCGAAATCAATGCGCCCGAAATAAGGCGATTGCTTCAAACGTTTCAGCTTTCCAAGCGCCATAGACGCATGCTGATGGCTTTTCTCCCGCTCTGCAAGCACCTGAGATTGCTGCCGTAAGCTGGTCGACGTTTCACCGACATCATCCGCTTCGCTAAAGTTCACCGTTACTTCGTCCCAGAAGTCCTTCCGCATCTCAACGACGTCGCCGCGTACACTGCCAACCTCCCGCTCCAGCTTGCGGATTCTGGCGTCGATTTGGTCTGCCACGTACTCCACGCGGCGTTGTTCTTCCTGCCATGCTTGATCTGTATGGTCCAATGAAATCGCTCCCTTGAATAACATCTTACTTTATCCGCACCTAATATCCGTGTCAACTCATATAAAAATGTTACCGAAGGATAATGGTTCACTCACGTAATTTTGTTACCCAGT
>NZ_BILV01000116.1 GCF_004000745.1 Paenibacillus barengoltzii NBRC 101215 | reverse complement strand
CAGGACAGGGAGGATTAGAGGAATTTCTCCGTTCTCAACGAACGGGGAGGCCGGGTATACTTAGGGGAAACGGAGCTGAAACCGAATTTCCGCAAGGAAAAAAGGGGGCTGACACGATCGTGTACAAGGTACTGCTTGCTGATGACGAGCATCTTGACCTGGAGGGCATGAGAACGTTTATACCCTGGTCCGAGCTGGGGATGGAGGTGGTGGGCGCCGTAAGCAATGGCTTCTCAGCCTGCGAGTTGATGGAGCGGCAGGCCATTGACATTTTGGTAACGGACGTTAATATGCCGCATATGTCCGGACTGGAGTTGGCACGCCGGGCGATGGACCGGAAGCCGGACGTCCGCGTAGTGTTTGTCAGCGGACACCAGGATTTTCATTATGTGAAGCAGGCGCTCTCCCTCAAAGCCTGCAGCTATGTACTGAAGCCGATGGACGATGACGAGCTGGTCGCCTCGCTCCGGCAAATTACGCTGGAATTGGAGCACGAAGCGAATCGGAAGCGGACGGAGGAACAGTATCTAAAAATGATGCAGGCGTTGCAAGCACAGGGCGTAAAGCGGCTGGAGGACGAGCAGGAGCAGCGAGCTGCGACGCAGTTGAATGAAGCGCAACCCGTGCCAGGCTGCAGCCGGCTGATCCGGGAAATCATCGCGACGATGCAGGAGCGCCTCCATGAGAACCTCACTTTAAAGAACATCGCTCAGCAATTTGCCTTTTCGCCGAATTATCTGGGACATCTTTTTAAGGAAGAAACGGGTCAAGGCTTCAGTGAAATGCTGACCGAGCTGCGAATGGAACGGGCGCGCGAGCTGCTCAGGGACCCTAAGGTGAAAATTTACGAGGTCGCCGGTCAGGTCGGATACCGCTATATCCCTTACTTTAGCCGGCAATTTAAGGAGACCTTCGGGATGACGCCGATGGAATTCCGCAAACGGGAGTGAATCCAACTTGATGAAGATCCACCGCGTCACGCTGCCCCAGGCCCCGCGTTACCTTCCGTTTGGCTACAAGCTGATGTTGACCTACCTCGTATTTATTTTGATTCCGGTGCTGGCGATCGGGTATTTTTCCCATTCTCTCTATCAGGAGTCGATTCGCAATCAGACCCGCAGTAATATTCAGGGGACACTGCTGCAAATCCGGGATAACGTTGAATATAAACTGGCCGATGTCGAGCGCGTCTCCTCGATGCTCTATCACGATTACACGCTGATTACGCAGCTGCGCAGTTATGAGGAGGGCTGGAGCAGTTATGAACGAACGACGATGGTGCTTCAGCCCAAGCTACATATCGCCATGAATGCGACCGGCTTGAAGCTTGCCATGTACGTTTTTCTCGAGAATGATACCTTGCCTGAGATTTATCACGGCTCCTTTGTGAATGAGAACCCGGATGCATTGGAAGGCAACTATAATATCTATCATTTAAGCCGGCTTCAGCATAAAGCGTGGTACATCGATTTCCCGGAGGAGCGATACGGAGAGACGCTTGTTTGGCGGCAGGTGGAGAAGGATCGGGATCAGGATCGAATCTCGCTGCTGCGCCGGTTGGTCGATAGCAATACGCCGTTCGATTTACGGGAAATCGGCTTCTTAAGGCTCAGCGTTCGCATCGGCGAGCTGTTTGAGGCGCTGGATTACCGCAAAATCGGTGAAGGCAGCCAGCTGCTAATCCAGGATGGGGCGGGGGAGACGTTATACGAGTCCGGAGGGGTTACATCATCCTCGGGAACCGCCGAATATTTGACGATCCAAGAGGAGCTCGATGGCCCCGGATGGGTGCTGACGGCCCGGGTGCCCCTGACGATCATGGAACGGGACTCGGCGAAGGTGCGTTGGTTTGTGACCTTAATCTGCGTGTTGTGCCTGATTGTGTTTACGTTTGCCGGCATGTTTGTCTCCCGTTATTTCTCGATCCGGGTGACGAAAATCGTCTCGGTGCTAAACGCCTTCCGCGAGGGAGATTTGCATAAACGGATGCGCTACCGGGGAAAAGACGAATTCTCCCAGATCGCCTCCGCCCTGAATGAGATGGGACAAAATATCGAGCAGTTGATTGAGCAGGTCTATCTGACCAGGCTTGAGAAAAAAGAGGCTGAGCTGGAAACGCTGCAAGCGCAGATCAACCCGCATTTCCTCTATAATACGTTGTCCTCGATCAGCCGGCTGGCTAAGTTCGGGGAGATTGACAAGCTGCAGCGCATGGTGCTGGACTTGGCGAAATTTTACCGTTTGTCGCTCAGCGATGGACGGACGATCATCCCGATTTATAGCGAGCTAGCGCAGGCCGAAGCGTATATTAACATTCAGCGAACGAAGTTTGGTGAGGCGGTGTCGTTCGACTTTGAGGTGGACCCGGCTATCCTGTCCTTAGCCACGGTGAAGCTTGTGCTGCAGCCGTTTATTGAGAATGCGCTGGAGCATGCCTGGTTTGGCGATCCGATCCACGTTCGGATTCTTGGATATACGGACGGGCGGGTGGTCAGCTTCAAAATTATTGATGACGGTATCGGCATGACGCAGGGACGGCAACAGCAAGTGTTCCACCCAGCCCTCGGAGCCGATGGGGGCTTTGGCATTCGGAATGTTCATAGCCGCATTCAACTGCATTTTGGCTCGGAATATGGGGTGAAGATGTTTAGCCGCCCTGGGATCGGTACGACGGTGCTGATCCGGTTCCCGGCCGTTCCTCATGGTGAGGAAATGCCGGGTCTTCGTGCCTCTACAGGAACGTCAAGCATTTCTTCTTCTGACAAGTCTTGACAACTATTGATTTCGCGGTTTAAATAGGGAGATAGTTTTGAACATCTTGTGAATAAAGAAGGCGAAATCACAATGAACTCACAACTTAAGAAGATTCATCCCTTGTCTTGGACGATTATTGTTGGGACGATCTTTGGACGGATGGCATCGTCCATGAGCATTCCGTTTTTATCGATCTACTTGATTAAGTCGCTTGGAGCATCTCCCTCTGAGACTGGGGTTGTCGTTGCGGTCAGTTCATTGATTGGGGTATTCGCCAGCTTCTACGGCGGTTACATCTCGGACGTCATTGGACGCAAGCGGGTGCTGTACATTTCGATATTTGGCTGGGTGCTGGTGTTTATCGGCTTTGGGATGGCGAACCAAGTGTGGCTTTTCTTTATTATGAACGCGCTAAACGGACTCTGTCGTGCGCTGTTCGAGCCAACCTCCCGGGCGCTGCTGGCTGATATCACGCCGCAAGAAAGCAAAATGCTGGTCTTTAATTTGCGTTATGCCGCGATCAATCTCGGTGTTGTCATTGGGCCGATTCTTGGGTTGCAAGTGGGGGCTTCAGAGTCAGGGTTGGCCTTTTATTTCGCGGGAATTGTGTATTTGGTATATGGTCTGGTTCTTGTTTTTCAGTTTATCCTGCATAAAGAAGTCGGAAACGCGGGGCATGGAGCCGGCGAGCGCTTGACGTTGAAGGGCGCCATGCAAGTGACCGGAAGAGATCGTACTTTCTTATATGTACTGATCGGCATGATCTTCTGTGTGCTGGGGTACGGCCATTTCAGTTCCACGCTGGCACAGTATCTGGAGATGACGCCGGGCATCCAGGACGGAGCCAAGCTGTTTGGCTATATGCTGTCGCTGAACGCCATTGTCGTGTTGGCGGTGCAGTTCCCAATCGTCAAGTTTGCCGGCCGTTTCTCACCGATTGTGCCGCTGCTTGCGGGCAATCTGTTCGTGTCCGGCAGCCTGCTGCTGTTCGGCTCGGTGCATGCGGTCTGGGCGTTCCTGGTGGGTGTGGTGATCTTTACGATCGGCGAAGTGCTGATGTTTACGATGACGGACGTGCTGGTTGACCGGATTGCCCCTGCGTCGCTGCGCGGGACGTATTTCGGGATGTTTGGATTCAACCAATTAGGCAATGTACTTGCACCGCTGGTGGGCGGTTTTCTGCTGGATGCCTTTGGCGCCGTGCAGGCTTTGCTGATCTTTGGGATCATTGCGCTGACGACGGCTTGCGGCGTGCCGTTCCTGCTGCTGGCGAAGCGTCACTTGACTGCGAAGGAAGAGGCGCTGGCCATGAAGACAGAGGCGCAGGCAGGAGTACCTGGCTGAGAAGCGGAAATGCTAAAGTGCTGATGTGGGTGCAATTCCTTTGAAGTCTGGCGAAGGAGAAAATAGCATCGCCGGACCGGAGCTACTAACGGGATTTTCTACCGTTAAATTCGGGGCATACAGGCGGTTTGGCGAAAATAACGGGAAATTCTATTGTTAATTTGCTCGAATTGGCGCCTATGGGCGGTTCCGGGCGGAATTAACGTTAGAATTTCCAGTTAATTGAACACAATGGCTATATTTATCGAAAATAACGGTACTTTTTACAGGTAACTGATATAAGTTAGGAACGGCAGGTACATACCATTTGACAACGGATCGGGCGATCAAGCCCGGTCCGTTTTAGGTTTCGGTTGCTTGGGCCAGATGAACGCGGAAATCATAATGAGGCCATCGATGACAAACACGATCCCCCAGACACGCAGGATCCCGCCCAGCGCTTCCGTCCGGCTCGGATCGTTGATGAAGGTGATCATGCCAAGGAGCAGTGCTCCGCCAATCAGGAATGCGAGGGCATGGCGCAGAAATCCTCTCAGCTCGTGTTTGGCATACTCCAGGCCGTAACGTTTAGGTGGTCTGGCGTCCTTTTCCCCGATGATCAAATAACGGTACCAACGATCGGCCCAATCAATCATGCCCTTGCCGAAAGCAATCGATACCCCGATATAGACGGCTGCGATGCCGTGGGCGGTTGTCGCAACAGCACCGTTGTACAGGTCAACTCCGGTGAGGACGAACAGCACCAGATCAATTACCGGCGTCAAAGCCAGCAGGGCCATTCCCAGCTTTGGCCGCTTTAATCCGTAACGGACGGATAGTCCCGCGAGAATCACGATCCAAAAGGCGATCTCACAGGCTACAATCATCCATGCAACAAAGTTCATAATGACCTCCTGTAATTCCGGTATAGATAAAATGTAAAAGTTGAGTGTATTGTATCATCCTGCTTTAATTAATACAACTGTACTAAATAAATTGTGTAATCCGCCTTGGAGGTGCTAAACTAGGAGCATGCCAAAACTAGTAGATCATGAACAAAGAAAACAGACTATCGCTGAAGCTACCTGGCGGGTGATATTGGAGCAGGGGATGGAAGGGGCCTCCGTGCGCAATATTGCCAAGGAAGCGGGACTTTCGCCCGGAGCGTTGCGCCATGATTTCAGCTCGCAGGAGGAGCTGCTGCGGTATGCGATGAACCTGGTCAAGGAGAGAGTAACAGAACGGATCATCGCAATCTCCGGAATGGATCTGCCGTCGCTGGAGAAGGTGCTGAGGATTTTGCAGGAGGTCGTGCCGACCCGTGAGGAGACCCGGGCGGAAGCGGAGGTGTGGATGGCGTTTACGGCCTATTTCCGGCATAAGCCGTGGAAGTTTGATGCGCGTCATGACGGGTTGTACGACTTGATGCAGCGATTGATCACCACTTTGGATCAGCACAGGTTGCTGCAACCCGGGCTCGATCCGGAGATGGAAACGGTGCGTCTGCACGCGTTGATCGACGGTCTCACCTTGCATGCCTTGCTTGATCCTTTGCGGGTAGGTCCAGACCAAATCAACCGCGTCCTGAAGGCTCATCTAGATTCGATCACGAATGCATTTAAGGATCAATAGCTTGCAATCATCTTCCATCGTTAGCAACTGCAACGGGTATCCCCAAATCCGGGCTACTTGTCTTTCGGTCAAGCCGGGGCTAGTCTGCATAATCGGCCAAGTTCCCTCATAGACATGTATCAGTTTAGGAAATCAAACTGCAGAGGGGATGATCTCATGCGCCGTTTCACGTGGATGCTGACCATCGTGATAGCCTTAAGCTTCGTGCTGGCTGCATGCGGGAAAAAGGACGCCGACGGCGTCGTCAAGGATTTGGACAAATTGGTTGCCCAGTTGGAGAGTTATCAGGGCTCCGGCACGATGACGCTTTATACGGGTGACAAGCCTCAGGAGTACAAGGTGGAGGTCTGGTACCAAAACCCGTCGTTCTACCGAATTGCGCTCACCAATGCGCAAAAAGATGTAACGCAAATCGTGCTCCGCAACGAACAAGGTGTGTTCGTACTGACGCCAAGCCTGAACAAGAGCTTCCGCTTCCAAAGCGACTGGCCGGAGAACCAAGGTCAAGTGTATCTGTATCAAACGCTGGCTCGCAGCATCTTGAGCGACAGCTCACGGCAATTTGAAGCTGACAAGGATAGCTACATCTTCGATGTTGCGGCGAATTACAACACTCATGCCCTTGTCCGGCAAAAAATCTGGCTGGCGAAGGACAACTATGCACCGAAGCAAGTTCAGGTATCCGATGCTGAAGCAAAAGTCGTCGTCGAAGTGAAATTCGATAAGTTCGACTTTGGCACTAAGTTTGACAAGAACTCGTTTGACATGCAGCATAACCTCGATACGGCTGCCCAGAATTCCCAAGGCACCCTGCTGGAAGTCGATGAGAATGGCATGCTTGTGGAGAAGACGCCAACGGATGAGGCAACGAGCGCAAACGGCGATGCAGCAACCGAGGAAACGAATGGCGACACTTCGGCTGCACCGGCGTTAACGGAACCTTTTGGCGTG
Organism: Paenibacillus barengoltzii NBRC 101215; assembly: GCF_004000745.1. Taxonomy (GTDB): domain Bacteria; phylum Bacillota; class Bacilli; order Paenibacillales; family Paenibacillaceae; genus Fontibacillus; species Fontibacillus barengoltzii. Next base: position 3,302 of record NZ_BILV01000116.1, on the reverse strand, counting down.
ATTATCCCAACGTATCTGCCAGATGGTGTCTTGTACCAGGACGACAAAGCCGTAGAAGGCACCGATCGTACGACTGTACTGCTGCGGTATGACGGTACATATCAATTTACGCTGTCAGAGACGCGTTCGCCAGACCGCACTGCATCGCTCGTACCGGGTGAGTTAATCGATATGGGCTTTACGTGGGGGCTGCTGACCGGCGATACCCTGCGGACGCTGACTTGGACAGTGGACGGTTTGGAATTCCGGATTACGAGCGAGAATTTGCCGGTGACTGAAATGGTGAAAATTGCCGCTTCAATGCAGGATCAAACCGGTAAGTAACACAAGGAACAGGCGGATTGCGGCTGTGCCGAAGGAGCATGCTCCCCCGGCCCCGTGGATTCGCCTCTTTCTTCTATTAATGGTGTCTTTTAATGGTGTCTTTGATAAAATAAACTCCTTCTCAGGAATTGGGTTCTTTTGCAGAATTGACAGCCGCATCCATGAACATTACCATTAGGATATTGCTCAGATATTTGAACTCTCAATCTTTGGAGAAGGTGACCTGAAAGTGCAAGTGATGTATCGACCAACCCATGCGGAAATTGATTTGGACGCGCTGCGCAGCAATTTCGAGGAATTGCGGAGAAGACAACCGAAGGACATGAAAATGCTGGCATGCGTAAAAGCTAATGCGTATGGGCATGGTGCTGTACCTGTGGCGAAGGAGTTGGAACAGATCGGCGCGGATTATCTTAGTGTCGCTTTTCTGGACGAAGCGTTGGAGCTTCGGAAAGCCGGCATTAAGCTGCCGATTCTCGTGCTAGGATATACGCCGCCACACGGGGTTCGCACCGCTTGGGAACATGATGTCACGCTAAATGTCTTCAGCCACGAAGTGCTGGAGGCGATTGAAGCGCTGAATCCTGCGGAGTTCCCGCATAAGCTGAAAGTCCATATCAAGATCGATTCCGGCATGGGCCGCGTCGGACTGCTGCCTGGAGATGAGGCGGTCGCCTTTGTACGCAAGGCAATGCAAGTGCCGCATGTGGAAGTGGAAGGCTTGTTCACTCACTATTCCACGGCGGACGAGGAAGACAAAAGCTATACATTGGAACAATATCGCCGGTTTCAGGGCGTGGTGGAAGCGCTGCGGGAGCATAATATTCGCATCCCAATCATACATACGGGAAATAGCGCCGTCGCCATTGATATGCCGGAACTGTCGGTGCAAATGGTTCGCATTGGCATCGCATTGTACGGTTTGTATCCGTCCGACGAGGTGAGACGTGATCAAGTGCAGCTCACCCCGGTTCTCTCGCTTAAAACGGAAACGGTACGGGTCAAGACATTGCCTGCCCATTCTGCCATTAGTTATGGAGCGAGATACATCACCGAGCAGGAAGAGCGGATTGCCACGCTTCCGATCGGGTATGCCGATGGATATTCACGGATGTTAAACGGTAAGGCGCAGGTACTAATACGCGGCCGCCGAGTCCCTGTAGTTGGCGTTATATGCATGGACCAATGTATGGTATCGCTTCAAGCTTTGGCTGAGGAAGCCGAAGAAATTCAAGCCGGCGAAGAGGTTGTGCTCATCGGCCGGCAAGCCGGCGAGGAAATTACCGCCGGGGAGCTGGCTTCCGCCATGGGAACGATCCATTACGAGTTGATTTGCATGATAGCCCACCGAGTGCCTCGGGTGTACAAACGAAAGGGCGAATCGGTCTTATTGCTGAACCCGCTGCTGTGACAGAATTGGCGCAGCAGACAAATTTCAACAAAACTTTCCCTGTGTGAAGGAATTTATGCCAGGTCTATCGAATACTAAACATGGAAATGATCAGGTATGTACGGCACTACTGTTTTTGTTTATAATGAAATGCAGCATACTTGATATACGCTCGGCATATATTTCTTTTGTATAAATTTCCTTGAATAATGCTATACTGATTATCAGGAAACAGGGGCGAGTAGGTTTTGGGGGTGGAAGTTTTAAGATGGCTAATATGCATAACACCAAAAGAATCATGATCAGTTTGCCGGATCAGTTATTGCAGGAAGTTGATGGAATCGTGGCGATGGAGAACTCCAATCGCAGCGAATTGATCAGGCAGGCCATGAAGCTGTATTTGAACGAGCGGAAGAAACGGTTTATCCGAGAATCGATGCAGCGCGGCTATATGGAGATGGCCAAAATTAATTTGTCCATGGCCTCCGAAGCGTTCCATGCGGAAGAAGATGCAGACATCACTCTGGACCGCCTAGTAAGCGGGGTGTAAACATTGATCGTAAAGCGCGGCGACGTTTTTTTTGCAGATCTCTCCCCTGTGGTAGGTTCTGAGCAGGGCGGGGTCAGACCGGTGCTTATCATCCAGAATGATATCGGAAATCGATTTAGCCCAACAGCCATTGTTGCTGCAATTACGGCACAAATCCAAAAGGCGAAATTGCCGACTCATGTGGAGATTGATGCGGCAACTCACGGATTTGACCGGGATTCCGTCATCTTGCTGGAGCAAATTCGAACGATCGATAAACAAAGACTAACGGATAAAATTACGCATTTGGATGAGGAGACGATGAAGAAAGTGAACGAATCACTGCTCATCAGTCTCGGTTTAATTGATTTTTGAACATTTATTACTCATGTGTGCGTTTTTAGAATGACTTTTTTACGCTCCGGACGTTGCTCCGGGGCGTTGTTTATTTTGCGATAAAATTGATATAGGATCTTATAATTTTCCTATTTGTCGCGCGGGCAATTCGAGTACGATGGGAGTAATCACGGATAAAGGAGAGGTTGCCGTTTGAGCGCTCAGTATGAAATCTATGACGATCCCTTCAAAATGTTGATTTTGCTGGCGACGTTCGTGGCCGAGCAGCAAGACAGCAAGCTGGATTACGAGAACATCGTGCCCTTTGAGAATGACAAGTTTTTATTAACGAACGGCCGGTTCCTGTACAAAAAGGATCAGGTCGAGATCACCTGGTACCAATTCCTAGGGCGGGATATCCAGTGCAACAAGGACCTGACCCGGCAAGAATACAATCGGATGTTCGTCGATTGCATGGCCTCGGTTTATGGAGTGGGCTAGGCTAGCGAAACGAGCAAAAGTGCAAGCGCAAGGGAGTTCCTTGGCGGCTTGCACTTTCTTATTGTTGCTTGGACGGTTGGGTGGTAGGGGGCAGTCTGGTAAGGTGGTGCGGCTCGGCTCGGCTCGGCGGAATGTATTCGATTTTTCATATAGAATTGTGTTGATTTCGGGGATTAGGGCGGATTCTATTCGATTTTTCATATAAAAAAACGGATTCCGGCC
>NZ_BILV01000115.1 GCF_004000745.1 Paenibacillus barengoltzii NBRC 101215 | reverse complement strand
TTTAAGAAGCCATTCAATACGTGAAGAAACTAAAACTCATCCGACAATTCACTTAGCATTTTCTCGTATTTATGAAGTTTCCTTTGTGCATCGTATTTACTGTAATGCAGAACTTCTCTTTTTGTTAGATATAACAGTGTCCACCATTTGCTTTTATCGCGGGGTTCCCATATTTTCGCCAGTTCTTCGGAACTTGCTGTGTTTAGTTCCTGTTCATAGGAGTTCAATTGCAATCTTGCATCCGATATCAAGATCTCTAATAAAATTCTTTTAATCCTAACGTCATCTACATAGGGTAGTAAGCTGCTCAAACAGAGTTCAGTTTTGAATTCCTTACCTTCTGAGTTTGGACCATAAGCGTAAATAGGACTAACGATTTTTTGCTCTTCCAGATAAAATCTCACTTTAAACAAGTCGGTTATGTATTCATCAAAGAATAAGGCTCCACCTGGAATTGATTCTAAAATAATTTCCATAAATGATGCCTCCTAACATGAATTACAGCCCCGGGGTCAAAAATAACGAATGCTTCTGCATAGTATGAGTGCAGCAAGAGGGTCATTTCAGTCGTTTCATCATGTTTGTAATTATATATGTATTATTACTATATTGCAATTTGTATTCATTACTAAATACATTTTGTGTTATGTTATAATTCCTCACTTTCTATCTATACTGATATGTGAGGTGATTCGTGTGAGCAATGATGAGTTCATCATAACTCCAAGGGAAGACAAGACTGTGACAATGTCCATTCGCATTGAAAAAATCCTTCAAGAACAATTAGATGAACTTGCCCGGAAGAGCAATCGTTCTCGGAACGAAATCATTAACATGGCGTTGGAATATGCCCTTAAGAATGTTAAGTTTATCGATTCCACAAACGATTAATTCATGTAAATTCAATCATATAACCTTGAAAGCAAAAACCCGCTCAACGAGCGGGCTTCATTGCTTCAAGATATTTATTTCAGAAGTGTTCCTAGGATTCCTCCACCCGAATCCCTACCACTTTTTCTGCCAAATCCACATCGCTGTGATCCAGTTGCACCTTCACCTTACCAAGTCGACGTGCTTCACGCCATTCCCGCAGGTCTTCCTCATTCTCCAGCTTCAATTCCGCAATTTCACTGGCTCGATCAAACATGTACTTGCTCGTGTACAGACAGGTATATATCCCTTGTCCACCTAGCGCAATGGGCTTGTCCCGCCGCTCCCACCGTTCGATCGTAAACTTAACATACAACTCCTCCTCCGTCCCGGGCCGAGCGGGCCGTTCCGTGATTTCCCTTCTCCGGACCACCTTCCAATCCAGAACGCGACCAAACCAATGAATCCCCGTATTCCCGGGACCTTGGAACTTCTTGCGAGATTGGCACATCGCGATGTATTCGATTTGAGTCAGCAGCTTGTGGTCGACGATATTTTTCAACGGCATATGGTAAAAACGGAGCTTCAGCGCCATTTCCAGCTGGGAAGGCTCCCTGAGAGAACCCACCAGGACATTTTTGCCCGCAAACTTATTGTAGTAATATTCCTTCGTCCCGCTGGGGCGAGTGGAACGTTCATAGGCTTTCTCCGGGCTGTCTTGAATGATCTCATCCAGCAGTTGTTCCATCAGACCGGTTGTGTTCGGCAGAAACGGGATCGCCCCGATGTTGACGAGCTGAATGCTTTTGTAAAAAGGATGCTCCTTAAACTTCACCTCATCCGGATACGGAAAAAGCACATACGCTCCAAACATACTCCGCTCGTAATCACCGTTCCGTTGATCCTGGTACACAATCGCATCCCGATAGCGGTGCATTATGTTGATGTCTTCCTCTTCAGGACCTGGCTGCTTGTACTTCTTCCAGTAAGGCGTCCCCTCATAGGCTGAATTCAAGCGATATTTGGCATCAAAAATATACTTATACTCAATCGCCGCGTCATTCTTTTTTAATGTCAGCACATTATCCGGTTTCTGTGCCAACGTAGTGTGGCTGTCTCCCGGTGGCAGAGAATTATAGTAGAGGGTAAACACCTCTCCATTTCGCGGATTCCGATACACCATCTTCGCCTTCCGTCCCTGGTTCAACGTCACAAATAGACCGCTCCGGTTCACCTTAATCAGATCCTGGCTTACCAGCTCATATTTTCGCCGCATCAAATCATGGATTTTCAGGAAACACCAGTACTCGTACAATTGCGCCAGGTCCTTCATCGACAACCGGAATAGATCGCCTTGGATCGAAAGCCCCTTCATCAGCAAGAGATAAATCCGATAGACCTCCCGATACCCCGGAGCCATCTGTAGGACCAGGGATAGCGAAACCTGCTTCATATCCCCGACTTGCAAAAAATCCTGCCTCAACAGCCGCTGTAACTGCGAACTCATCACGTCGGTTTTCTTCAGCAATACAGGGTCCGTGTTTTCTCTCCTTGCTGCGTGGGACCGTAGCTCTTTCAATTTCGAAGTGATGCGCAGTAACGCCCAGCGGATGAATCGATTTTCTGCCGTATCGAAGTCCCTATACCGCCGGGTCTCAAGCACATGCGTAGGTAGCTCCTGCCCAGGAACACACAGCTCTGGCCGTTTGCGCAAAAAAACGATATTCTCCTTCCCTACCCGCTTCGCCTTCGATGCTTCCACAAGATGAGGTTCACGGCGCATTTTGTAGTGGGGAGCGTTTTTGATGCGGTCGACACCTTGGGTCAACTGCCCAAAAACCTGCTGTAATATCGTAAAAAACTCCGTCACACTCTGATGTCGTGTCTCCCTTAACCCGGTAAGATGAAACGTCTTACGCAGAAAGTCAAAAGACAGATTATAAATCTGCTCATTCACCTCTCGCAAAATCACTTCGTAATCGCGTTTGTAGTCCATTTTGGACGGAAACACTTCAAGCTGCAGCTTAAAGATCACTTCGCCATGCAAGCGAAGCTCCAACTCCGACAGGCCAACCTCATTTTGAAAGTTAAGTACCCCGGACAAGATCCGGCCACGACTCCCTATTGGTTTCACAGCTTGACGTAAGTGAAGATTTTCATGGAAAAATACGATTGGTAGATCCTCCTGCTTCTTCTCCACCACGAATTCATAAGGTTGTGTTTCAAAAAACAGAGGCTCTGCCGGATCGCCCGGATTCCAAGTCTGAAGATCCATCGTCTGATGAGAAAAGACCTCAATCGAAGTCATCTCCACTTTCGGAGATGGGACATCGATTTGGAAATGGGCATCCACCCACACATCCCCTTCTTGCCGATGAAGCTGCATCGTTTCGACGGTCGGATGAAATGGCTTCCCTTTGATATACAAATCAAACAGATTCGTCTCTATGCGTAGTAACTCTATTGGCGCATTACGATAACCAGTAAGAGGTGAATCCATCTTCTTCTAGCCTCCGTAACATCGAAGCGATTTTCCTTGCACTACGCAGATACTTGGCCCGATCGAGTAGGGGTTTGAGCTTATCGCCCTCGAACAATGAGGTCGTGTCCTCCAAATACTCATTGACGGTAAAAGAAGAATCCACACACTCCCGCATCAAATTCAGAAGAACTCTCCGGATCGAAGCGCTGCTGCCTTGAATGCGAGGAAGTATTTTCTGGAGCAACTGGTGATCAAACGCCTCATCCTCGGCCAGCAATCCAAACCGTTGATTATAGAGCATATAGAAGCACACCGCATCCCGAATGCGAAAACCAACATGCGCATGGATCTCCTCCAAAATGCTGTTGATCTTCATTAGCTTTTCGGTCGTGCTTCGAATCAAATCCTTGGAATCCGCACCATAGGCATCGACTAGCTGCAGATAATCACTTCTTAGGAACCGATTAGGCGTTGCCTCTGGACGTGGCCCCGTCCCTAACTCCAAGTCAGGAAACTTATCTAAAAAGATATCATTAAATTCGATGGTATTTGCCCGGTCGAGTACCTTTTTACTGAAAGGGTGCGTTGTCTCGTCCATATTGACCGTTCCGACCAAGTACACATTCTCCGGGATCGAAAGATTGCCATATATCTCTTGATCCTCATCCTGTACGAGCGAGCTGCTGTGAAGGATTGGAGCGGTAGCAATACGTTCGTCGCGCCATTCCTGAGTCTCCAAAATGCTGAGCATATCGCTGAAATAGTGCTCTACTCGAGCTAAGTTCATCTCATCCAGACAGATGAAATAAGGTTTGCTCGGGTTTTGGGATGCCTCTAACAACACCTCGGTAACCCGCCCTGGACGGAACTTACCGGACAAGTCACTGTAGCCAATCAAATCCGACGGATCACTCCAATCCGGCCGGACCGGAATTAGCGTAAACTGTCCATTCTCCGAGGTCGCCCCCATCGCCTCTGCAAAGAGCTTAATTAGCTTGGTTTTCCCGGTTCCCGACACGCCAGCTAGGATGACGAAAGGTTTGGTTTTGAGGGAGAGGTAGAAGTTCTCGATGAGGTGCATCGGGTAACTAAAACCCTTCTGGCTAATATACGCTTTGATCATTCTTAGAACTTCCACTACATCTCTATCCTCAATGAGAGCTGGACTTTTTACTACCTCATCCATATTGTAATCTTCCTTTATAAACGTAAAATCTGGCCATTTTACTTGAGGTGATTGATCCTGGATGACTTTCAACCCCGGGATAGTGAACCGGAATAGATAACCTTGCTTTACCCCACCACCTGAATGGATTGGTCCCTGATTAATATTCAACTTCAGTATTTCTTGAGAAAAATTATTCAATGGAATATTCGGCTCAAGTGAGAAATACTCCACCCGAATAAGTCTCCCTTCCTCCTCCCAATTTGATCCTGCCATTGAGGATGGCTTTGGAGCATGTACAGGGTCTTCAATCGCCTTACTTACAAAGCGCAATGATCCATTCGCGTAATGTAAGATGATATCCCCTTTTCGCACTTCATCCATCGTATCCCAATGATATTGCGAGCGGCCTCCTTTGCCAGACAAAGGTGCCCACAGTATCCCTTCTTCCCTTTCTGCATTAAGAGTTGAACCTTGATTGACCCACCAAATGTTAGGGGATTTGGGGCTCGTGGAGGGGATCAGTTTCATCTCATACTTGAATGGTTCACCTGTGGAGTAAAACTCGATGTATTCCGCTAATTCTTCTGGAACTAGTACTTGCTTTTTGCTACCATGATCCTGAGGTTTTTGCGATAGGATATAGTCATAGGAAGTTTTGAAAACAGATTTCATAAGCTCTTTAATCTCGGGAGAGTGGTAACGTATTTGAAAAGTAGCTCTTCCTGCACTTACTTGATCAACATTTCTTAAAGAGGCCTGATAATTGAGTCCATTATAAATAAGGATGAGCTGTTTTCCTTTGCCGACTTCAACCGATTCTCCACCGTTGGCTTCATTGAAGAATTTCACAAACTCATTTGGTATCGTCGACCCATATTCAAAAATAGACCAGTCCACTTTTTTCTACCGATGAGATTGGGAACTGCATCATCATGTGTCCAGCTTCTAACTTGAGTGAGCATGTTGACCCTCGTTTCTGATGGTTAGTGTTACTATAATTTTCAACTTAATGTTATTGCAATACTATATCCTAAGTTGTAAGAATTTATAAAATGAGATTGTCAAAAGTAGTACTCAGACTACTAAAGGACAATCTCTTAGAAGGAAACGTTTTTTCTGTGTCAGCCTGATTATCAGTTACATGAAATAGTGAATTTATGCAAATCCATCGCTAGCCTCTTAGACAAAGATAAGGCTATAGAGCTCTCCTTCTAACTTAATTTCCAACTAGCAATAATCACCTTATTACGTCAATTACAACTTACGGGACGATAACGGTGATATTTACATATTCTTTCACTATACGATTATCACTTATCTCTAATTGCAGACGAGATCCATCAATATTACACAGTAAGACCGTTAGTGGCGTAAGGTTAATAATTCATAGATTTTCTTGAGCATCTATTCCTGGCTAGAGCCAATTAACGGCTCGGTTTTCTTGTAGACAAAGTAAAACGATATGCGGTAATTCTATTCGTCTACATAGAGGAAGTTTAGACAATTAGATCGCAGAACTAAGGTTCTCCAATTACAAGAACTCCTCAATCCGGTAAATCTCCCGCTGTATTGTTGTTATTCTTTAAGAAGTTTAGAAATATGAAACTAAAAGCATACAAATTTCGGATGCTACTTAATGCATTCACGAATATAGCCCTTCATTGACTTCCATGTGTCCAAAATTAAATCAACATCTACTGGAGTAACATTATGAATGTATAAATTTAATTTGTCTAATAGACTCCTCTTATTAATAAGATCTCTCCAAAGACCAACGTTAGATTTAAATTCCTTTGAAGTATTTGGTGTGGCCCCCCACTTGTTCAACACTTTGGTGATTGAAGATGGAAGGGCTGTTTCCTGGTACTGTAATCCAAGTTTTTTTGAAGCGTACTGAGTTGCAGACTCTAATAATGTCCGATACAAGCAAACCGTCGCATAGGGATAGAATAAAACGTTAAGCTTACTTAGTTCACATACAGTTTGATATATTTTATTGCCCAAATCATCAGTATTTTTCAATGAATCAAACAATTGACCTTCTGAAGAAGTAAAAGTCAGATTGTTACGTTTCTTATGCTGAGGTTTAAAAACAGTTTCAGGTTCATAGCTATCTTCTTGATCGTCCTCTACATCTTTATTACTAGTGTTTTCATGTGTGTCATCTTTATTAGCGCTATCGTCAAACTCTTTGTTTGATTGTTTACCTTCTTTAGAGTTATTGTTTTCGTCAGGTTCCTCAAGTTGCAAATGACTCTCTGAGTTTCTGTCCTCACCGTTATTTACCTCAACGTTCGTCCCCAACTGGTTATTCGCACCTGAATTACTATCACTACTAGAATTAGATGTTGTTGATGAAGAGGCCCGTCTCTTATATTTGGGGTTATTCTTAGCTACATCAATATTTAAAATCATGAACATGATTACACCTTTAATCAAATACATCAACTTTACAAATACTGTATCTTGAATAAAATCTGCTCTTTCATTAGATATTTTTAGCTGTTCTTTCGATTCATCAAAATATGGCAAATTTACAAATCCAAAAACATTATGAGGCTTAAGCCGCGTTACCTTTTTACGTTGTGAGAAATCCGCTAACCCTAGCCAGTCAAGTTCCTCCGACAAGTAGTTATACATAGCGAAATCATTAACATAAATATTTACCCCAGCACCATGATCCTTAAGCATACCACCTGCAGTTTTTTTCTCATATACCAATAACCGTCCCTCAAAGGAGGGTACTCCTTCAACATTTTCAAGATCTTTAAAACTAATATTATCATTCGTTCGAGTCTTTATTGTCTCAATAATACTATAATACTTGTCCAATATTGATTCTATGCTCAAGGTATCAAAGGAAGTTATAGTGACTACAGAATCATTTATATCTCCATCTTTCGAAATACATTGGAAATTCAACGTCTCCGATTCTTTGTCATAACTAAATACTACATCAAATAGCATATCATTAAACTCAGTGGTAAAAAGCAATGAAGCGGGAGGACTACCATCAATTTCAAGAGTTATTTCGGGAAAATCAATTACTTTGTTTTTATACAAATAAGTAGAGATATGGCGCAGCTTTTTTATTTCTGCCTGTGAAGTAAGTAGCGCCAATACTTGTTGAGGAACATTGTTCAGCGTAATTCTTGTTCCTTTATGTAATTCAGCATTAATAACTTTCTCATAAGAATAACTTCCTGAATCTTTATACCAATTAATTAAATACTCACCATCATTGTCACTAGTGGTTTGTATAGTTATGCTTTCGCAGAGGGAAAAGACTGACAACAATCCTAAGCCTTTGCTCCCAGTATAAAATAAACCTTTAGCATTGGTTAAGTTGCCATTCACCTTTTTGCGGGAGAAACCAGGTCTTGAAAGTTGCTGGATATCATCAAGTGTAAATCCATGCCCATCGTCGAAAACAGCAATGGACCTTGCATCTCTATCATATGTAAGTCTAATAGTATTGGCTGAAGCATCTATAGCATTCTTGATTAGCTCGGACACAACGATTAGTGGACTACCAACAGTCCCCAAAATATCGGCAATGGCTGAAGCATCAATCTGAAGAGTTTCTTTCACCACACTCATTCATTCACTTCTCCCTTCTAACACTTTTCTATATATTTTAACGTACTCTTTACTCATTGATTTTACAGCACCATGATTGGGAATATTTGATACTCTAATGGGCATTCTCTTACCTTGGATATTTCTTGTTAAGACCGCTTCTTCCACTAATCCATATTTTTCAGCTAGCCTATCATTCAAAACATCAAAAGGAAATTCCTTATTGTCAACTCGTCTATTACCTAGAGTTAACACGAGTTTCTTATCTTTTTTTAGGACTCTCGCTAATTCTACAAATACCTTACAATAATCATTAATAAAGAACTTCACCTTTTTCGCCTTTTCCAAACTCAAGTTGGAAATCAAGTCTTCAAAGTCAATTTCAACAGAAAAATTATTTAAGTTGTAATGCCCACCTAGGCTCATTCTATCAATTGCAGTGAACTTATCGAGCATTGACATATCAAATGAGTCCAGGTCATTTACATCAATCCATAAGAGCGGTAGAATCGAATACTGTCCGTATGTTACAGTTGTATGATTATCTCCATATGGGGGAGATGTACAAATCAGGTCAATACTATTACTCTCGAAGTTTCTTAAGATGTCTGTCGCATTGCCTGTATAAAGGTTAGTAATTATAGTCTCTTGATCGTTTACGTAATCACTGTATAACGTAGATATCTTATTGACAAAATACTCTATACAATCATTTTTCATTGATTTAATCTTAGTTTCTTCTTTAACATGCAGTTTAAAGGTAGTCGAACGAGTATTGCTGTATTTTCGTACAGTGTCTGCAAAACAAACCCAAAAAAACCTTCGTATATTGATATCCTTTTCTTGGACAATAGCTTTTCTTATTGTGCTTAAATCAGCGATGACATCACTCCTGAACCATTTGTCAATATTATTGAAGTAATGCATCTCTATGTTCCCTAAAAATAGAGAGAGATGGCTTTTTAATTGAGCAATACTCTCTCTGATTTTTATTGGTGGAATACCTTCTAGTCTTACTCGTGTAATTAATATTGCTAAAGGATTAATATCAATTCCATATGTAGTTAAATTATGCTTCGCTCCCGCAGCTAGTACTGTACCCGATCCGACGAAAGGATCGAGAATATTTCTGATATTGGTATCGAACTCCAGAATATCTTGTAACAGTTGCTCTTGCATTGGTGCCACCATCATTGCGGGATATTTAATTAAGGCCTTTCTATCTCTATAACCTGTAAAATCCCAATATTCATCTGAGTAACTTTTCAGTTTATCCACTAAGGTATTTACACTCATTGTCATTTCCCCTATCAAATTTGCTTCCTAGCATACAGTCTATGTCCAAGTGTACAATAGCGTATACTGAAGCGACACAATCCATCACTAAAGTCTAATATTCTACATATCTTCACACCATTCCTGCCTATATTATCTAATTTTTGTGTCTTAAGTACTAGATAATCACCTGGATTATAGCAAACAAGTGGAGAACTAATGCCGTTCATCTTTCAATTAAATCTCTCAACTATCCGAATTGATGTTCTGATAGACACACTTATTCAAGTACTGCAATGAAATTTCATTTCCTAATTCAAATTGTTAATGATTTCATTCGACGTTGCCAACTTTACGGTAGAATTGAGTGCATGCTACGACTCTTCGGACTCTTCGTAGTCTTCATCGCATTTCGAGCCCGCAAGGATACCAATCGAGTAGGAGGGGCGGCTACCCCCCGTCCTCAGACACCACCGTAAATGCGGGTGCTTCCAAAAGATTAAACAAGGCTCTAGATAACGATAAAGTAAAGTCTTCAGCCCTTTCACTTCCCAGTAGGAAGTCGGAAGGGCGCTATTTGTGTTCGTGACATTTCTCACGCACCGCGCCAGGTATTGGCCATGACATGGCAGGCCTATTCTGACACTCCGAGTGCCCGAATCGCGGTTTACCCGATCAAAGAACTTTTCTAAATCCATATCCACGCCCCATCGCAGGTTGCTTTGGATATATTGCTGGGCTTGTTTTACAGCATCGTGTGCTCTCTACTCGTAGCTGTACCAGGAGAAGTGAACATCGAAGATTGGAGTCATCACTTGCAGAAGGGCTGGGGAAGCAGTTCATCACGGTTGGGGTTCCGAGTTGCCTTACTCCGCCTCCGAGTTTGGGGATTTCCATCCGCCTGACGGGCAACGGTTTATACATTCCCGTTAGAAGTTCATTTTTCACCGTTCCCCAGTGAGTGTTTAGGTAAGCCTGTAGCTCTGCTACCGTTACTCTGTCACCGGGAGCTCCTCCGATTTGGACGACCCGCTTATTGGCGAGTCGTAGGTTTCCTCCTTCGAGCATTTGCTCCAACAAGTCGTTACTTGCTTTGCGAGAGGAAAAGGGCGACTTGCTCCGGTGAAGAATTCGGCGCTCTCAACTCTCCTGGCGGCTTCCCTTCTCTTTGTTGGCAGCTCCCTTTTGAAATATTCGGCTGTCTCTATGCCCTTCATGCGAACTCAATCGGGTTACTCTCTCCTTTCGGTTCGGCCCTTCTGCTTATCGGCGTCCCGTTACTTGCGTACTATGGTCTCTGCTGGCTCCTTCGGGTTTAGCACAACCTCTCGATTATGGTTACGAAGTTTCTTCGCTTTTTATCCCGCTGGCCTTCCCAGATAAGGGCCCCCTCTTTCTGACCGCGACCACTGGAGTCTACAGGACAAGCCCTTGGCGGCTTTGGATTTCGTTGTGCAGTGACCACTCATCCGACTTATCCTTCCTCAAATCCAGTTCGTTTACCTTGGCCCGTGCTTTTGCCTCCGGCTTCCTTCAGATTCCGCCTCACGACAGACACCATTATCATTGGTTAACGGTAGGCGCTCGCCAGCCCCTGTTTGGGACTTTCACCCTAAAGACGATGCCCATGCTGGGCG
>NZ_BILV01000114.1 GCF_004000745.1 Paenibacillus barengoltzii NBRC 101215 | reverse complement strand
CCGTTTGCGCAAGGGTGCAACCAACAGGATTGAAACAAAGAATGGATGGGACAAGCATGGCGGTTCAACTACCAGAGGAATTTATAGAACGGATGCGCGGGCTGTTGGGCGAGGAAGAGTTTGCGAACTTTTACGCGTCTTATGACAGTCCTAGATTTGCAGGAATCCGGGTTAATACGCTAAAGATTGATCCGAAGGACTTCAAGGCGATGGTGCCGTTTGATTTGCGGCCGATCCCTTGGTGCCGGACAGGGTACTACATCGAGGAGCAGGCAAAGCCGGGCAAACATCCGTATTATCATGCCGGGCTATATTATATTCAGGAGCCCAGTGCGATGGCGCCGGTGGAACTGCTGGACGTTACTCCCGGAGAGCGGGTGCTCGATCTTTGCGCAGCTCCTGGCGGGAAGTCAACGCAAATCGCAGCGAAGCTGTGCGGACGTGGGATGCTGGTCACCAACGATATCAACACGGAGCGGACGAAGGCGCTCGCCAAGAACATCGAGCTGTACGGGGTTCGAAATGCCGTTGTGCTGGGGGAGTCGCCGGAGCGGATTGCGCGGGCGTTTCCTTCTTTTTTCGATAAGATCCTGATCGATGCGCCTTGCTCGGGCGAGGGCATGTTCCGGAAGGATGAGGATATGGCGCGGAATTGGGAGCCCAATTGGGTTCGGAAATATGCCGACATGCAGCAGGAAATTTTGAACTCGGCTGCGGCCATGCTGGCGCCCGGCGGGAGAATCGTCTATTCTACCTGCACGTTTGCCCCGGAAGAGAATGAAGCGACGATCGCCGAGTTTCTGCTGGAGCATCCGGAATTTCGAGTAGTGCCTTTGGGTTTAGATCATGGCATCGCACCCGGACGGCCGGAGTGGCTTACTTGGCTCGCTGAGCGCGGGGAAGGCAAGGTGTATCCGCCGGAAATCGCCGCACAAACTGCCGGCTGTGGTCGGCTATGGCCGCATCAGGTGGAGGGCGAGGGGCATTTTCTCGCTGTGTTGGAGCGGCAGGGGGAAGAGCAATCCCTGAAGGAAGCCGAAGAAGATCGTAATGTCTCCTCCAAATGGGAAGAGAACTCTCGCGATAAACGGAATTCCCGTCAATCCCATCGCTCCCGTACCGGTGCAGCTCGTGATGCGAAGGCGGTGGACGATCGGGAGGTGCTGGAGAGCTGGCGGGCCTTTGCTCAGGAACAACTCGCCGGAGCGGAATTGCCGGGGGAACCGCTGCTCTTTGGCGGCAACGTCTATTTGTCCCCGCTGGCGAAAGAGCGGCTGGACGGCTTAAAAGTCGTGCGCCCCGGATGGTACGTCGGAACTGTGAAAAATGGGCGTTTGACACCTGGACAACCTTTGGCCACGGCACTGTCTCCGACCGAAGCGGCGCGGGTATTGGATCTCTCTTTTGCGGACGGTGAGGCGATCCGATACCTGAAAGGCGAGACGCTGCAGGTGGACAAGGATCGGATTCGTTGCCAGGAAGGCGCCAGCCCCAAAGGCTATGTGCTGGTCACGGTTGACGACTACTCGCTGGGCTGGGGCAAATGGCAGGACGGGTTGCTGAAGAATGAATATCCCGCCGGGTGGAGGTGGACATAAGATGAGTAAAGGCAAGAAGACGCAGCGGTTGGACAAAATATTAGGCCATCTGGGTTACGGCACCCGATCGGAGATTAAAAAATACGTCAAACAAGGTCGGGTCACAATCAACGGTGCGGTTGTCAAGGACAGCGGCATGCAATGTGATCCGGAAGTTGATGTTGTGGAGCTGGATGGTGAGCAGATATTTTACCGCGAATTCGTTTATTTGATGTTACATAAGCCGCCCGGTGTTATTTCAGCTACGGAGGATATGAGAGAGAGAACCGTCATTGATTTGTTGCCGGTGGATTTTCAAGTGTTCTCCCCGTTTCCTGTCGGGCGGTTAGATAAGGATACTGAAGGCCTGCTGCTGTTGACCAACGATGGTCAGCTGGCACACGATCTGTTATCTCCGCGCAAGCATGTGCCGAAAACGTACGAAGCCGTTGTTCTCGGCCATGTGGGAGATCCGGAAGCTGCACGCTTCCGGGAAGGCGTCGAGCTCGACGACGGTTATATCACCTTGCCCGCTGAGCTGAAGGTGCTGGAGCACCGCGTAGATACCGACGGAACTCCTATCTCACGCATCCAGCTGACGATCTCGGAAGGGAAGTTCCATCAGGTGAAGCGGATGTTCGAAGCCGTTGGCTCGCGGGTGACTTACCTGAAGCGCATATCGATGGGCCCGCTCGTTCTTGACGAGACCCTGCCGCTAGGCGCTTTCCGCGAGCTGACCGAGTCCGAGCTAGAGTCGCTGCGAACTTACAAAAACCCTGCTGCCCCCAAAAAGCAGCCTACAAAGTAATAGCGTAAGCGAATCTCGCAGGGAGAGAGCCGGGTTCGCGGGGAATGAGGGGAAGAAGCACGCAGCAGCCTCAACAAATCAGCGGTTTGCACTGAAGTAAGCGAATCCCGCAGGGACAGCGGTTTGATTGAACGGAGTAGCAGGATCTAAAGCCCTGCGTTGCAGTGTTCGCCAGCAGCAAGCAGGAGCGCCCCAAGCAGAGCGTGCCCGCAGGGCGACAAGCGGCTTAGAGCACACAAGTCTGCCCGGGTGCTCCGAGAGAAGCAGAGTTGAGCAGTACGGTTTACCAGGGAACCCGGGAGCGCCAAAAGTTAGACGTACCCGAAGGGGGAAAAGCGTTCCACAAGCCAACCTAAGCGATTCCCCAAAGGGGAGAGCGTGCAGGAGCGCCTCTGTGCCTCCTACGTTCCTCCCCTTTGCGGGAGACCAGAGGGCAGCAGGCCCTCGGGCCCCCTCCCTTACGGTAAGGGAGGGATGGGGAGGGTTGAGACAGAGAGACAGAAAGGAGACCACACCATACATGAAATATAAACTGATTGCTTTGGATGTTGACGGCACACTGCTGACGGACGACCACGTCCTGACGCCAGGAACGATCGAGACGATCCGCGCCATCGCGGAACAAGGTGCAGAGTTTGTGTTGTGCACCGGCCGGGCTCCTCGGAGCTCGATCCCATATATGCGTGAGATTGGCTTGGGCGGCTACGTCATTTGCCATAACGGTGCAGCTACGGTGGATGTGCGGACCGAGGAGGTTATCCATGAATTTGCGATGAATCCGCACGGGCTGGAGCCGTACATGGAGTATTGCCGCAAACACAACATCCATTTTGACGTGAATACCACTTTTACGTTGTATGTGGAAAATCTGGCCGGGCTGACCCAAGAAACGCTGGACGTGTACCACCAGTTTTTTATGGAACCGGAGAATATGCCAGCCTGGGCAGATTTTACTAAACCGATCGTGAAGTTCACCGCAGCCGGCGGGATGGAGGAGCTGGATCGGGTGTATGCTGACTGGAGTCAGTGGACGCAGGAGTTTAATATGCTGCGCAGCGGCGATTTTTTCATCGACTTGATGCATAAAGACGCCTCGAAAGGAGCGGCCCTGCAGAAGCTGGCGGAAAAACGCGGAATCCCGGCGGAAAACGTGATGGCGATCGGGAACTATTATAACGACATCACGATGCTCACCTATGCCGGACTGGGCGTAGCGATGGACAATTCGCCGCTCGACGTAAAAGCTGCCGCCGATGCCGTCACGGCCTCGAATAACGAGGAAGGCGTGAAGCGGGCGTTGGAGAAATATTGCCTGGAAGCCTAACAGCGTGAACATAGATCAAGCCGAGCCCGGAACCGGGTTCGGCTTTTTTGGTGTCTCTAAGTGGTCAGTCCAAGGACATTTGCGGCGGCTGCTCGGTTTCTTTCAAGGGATGGGCCTTGCGGCGGTGCAGCAGCCAGACAATGGCAACGGCGAAGCCCAGCAAGGTGAGGAGCGTTCCCCCGGCGAACCCCAAGGTTCTAGGCGCTACGGCTTCCAGCAGGAAACCGGAAGCGAGCATGATGACGCCCATCACGGTATTTTGCAGGGTGGCCAGGCTGCCGAAGAACCGACCTTGCCATTCGCTAGGAATCAGCTGCATCAGCACCGTCTCGTTGCAGGCGTTGCCTACGCTGGTGATGATCGCCGATAAGACCAGCAACCCAAACAGCAGGAGAAAGGAAGGCGACTGGCTGCTGATCACTTGAGATATTCCTTCGAGTCCAAGGGTGAGCACCGCGGCGGTCCGCATATGACGGGCCACCTTGCCGGCGAGTCCGGAGCCGATCAGCATCCCGGCACCCAGCGCCCCATACAGCAGCCCAATGCCGACGTCTCCCATGTGAAACACTTCAGAGGCATATACGCTGATCAGCACGTTAAAGATCCCGTCCCCGATCGGCCAAATGGCAAAGACAATCAGCATGATTTGCAAAAAGAAAGTTTGACGTACCAGCCGGCGAAATGTGGTGGATGAGGGAATCGAGGGCTGCGAGCTTGACTTAGCCGCTTCTGCGTCGATCGCGTCTGCTCCGGCTGCGGGCTGCGCTGCCGGATTCAAGCGAAGAAGCAGCAGACCGGAGACGAGGAAGGACAGGGCGTTCAGCACAAAAGACACCTGGCTGCCAACTGCCGCAGCGAGGATGCCGCCCGTGACAGAGCCGCCGATGAGCACAAAGCCCGTCATCGCCTGCTCCAGGCTGTTTACCGCCAGCAGGTTCTCCCGACGGACGAGCCGGGGAATGAGCGACATGCGGGCCGGGGCGTAGATCGCTTCGCCCGCGGACAAGGCAAACGAGCTGACATAGATGATCCAGACGTCTCCGGCTTCGTGAACGAGAAGCGGTGTTAATGCAAAAAAGATCCGGACGGCGTCGGTGAAGAGCATGATCGTTTTTTTGGTAAAACGGTCGGCAAGCCACCCGCCAATCGGTCCAAAGACAAGGTAGGGAACGAGGCGAATCGCAAAGGTGATGCCGACGGCCAGACCTGAGCCGGTCAACGATAGCAGCAAACCGAGGACAGCCACCTGGCTGAAGCGGTCGCCGATGCCGTTCACCAGACCAGCCGCAAACAGGCGGCGGTAGGAAGGTTCCTGGCGCAGGATTCGTAAAGATTTCATGGGATGAGGCCAACTCCTTTTATACATCTGTCTAATTAAATGATTATCGAATTGCATTCGCGAAAAAAAGGCAATAAGGCGAAAAGGCACGGCCAGCCTTATTGCACGGCGAGATATTCCTGAACCGCTGTAGTTGCAATCAGGATGGGCTCTTGTCCCAGAGCTCCGGCGGGTTCAACTCGTAAATATCATTTTCGCGGTACATGAAATGGTTCATGATAAACTCCCGGCGTATCGTCGCATAATCCTCGTGGTATTGCCGAATATACTCGTTGATTTCTTTTTCCGTATATTTGCGGTGCGGCTCCAGGCCTTTGACGAGACGTTCGAGCACAATCAGCTTCTTCTTGCGTTGGGCTGGCAAGTGCTTAAGGGTGCCGTCTCTGTTAAAGAAGTTGTCCTGGATCGCGGCTTTGCGTGCCGCCGCTTCTTGCTTGTCCTCGGCCGCAGAACTCGCCTTGCCGACTTTTAGAATCGCTTGAGCTTGTTGGGTGAGGCTTTTTTCGTTCAAATAAAAATAAATCGTATTCTTGTCGCGGCGTTCGTACACCAAATCCGCCTCCCTTAACTTGGTCATATGGTGGGTAATCGTCGGCGGCGTGACGCCAAGCTTTCCGGCCAGTGCCTGACCGTGTAACGGGCCGTTTTGAAGCAAGGCGATAATCCGGATCCGGGTCACATCGCCAACAGCTTTATGAAAATGAACTAATCGGTCGAGCTGCATCCTCATCCCTCGCTAATTCGATAATCATTTAATTAGATGAGTGTATTATTTCATCCTAAGCGGTTTCTTGTCAAGGGATAAAAAAAGAGGTTGGAATCCAGGCCGGATTCCAACCTCTTTACAGGCTCGTGGCTGCATTACACCAGAAGTGAACGGGAAACGATCACGAGCAAGATGAACAGTACCAAAATTGCTGCCGTTGAAGTGAAGCCCCCTCCATGGATTCCACTCATTGTTATTCCTCCCTTACGTCAGGATGGTTTCCCGTTTTTAAAACGAGATAGTGCATTGTATGCAGCCAAGGAGGTATACGTTTGGACATCCGGCAGGAGTGACCTGCAAATAGGCGCCTTTGAAACTTTAATGACGCAATCCTTTGGGCAGGTGATTTTTCAGCTGTCCGCCGCTGGCTTTGCCCCAGCCCAGCGGATATTGGTCGTCGCCGCAGGCGACGGTCACGAGGTGCCAGCCGCGTAAGGAGGCCGGCACCTCAAGCGTCTCGCCGCGCAGATAGGCGGCGACGAGCGGCGATTCCGCGTCGAGCGTCCACAGACGCGGGGCGGCTTCGTTTGCGCTGAGCGCCATCGCCAGCGCATGGGCGGGCTCAAACCGGCCTTTGCGGACGTCGCCGAGGTGCAGCCCGGCGCGCGGGACCTTTAGGCCGGTTAAGTGTTCCGGCGTCAGCGCCAAACCGCCGCTGGCCGGAAGCAGATAGAGCGCCTCGCCGAACAGAAGCGGGGTGCCTCCGGCGGGAGGCGCGAAGGCAGGCAGCTCGTCCGCCGCCCAAGCGCGAAAGCTGTCCCAGGCTGTTGCGGCGCTGCGCTCGGACGGACCGGAGCGGGCGCCGCGCTTGCGGTTGCGCTCACGTCCGCCGCGGCGAACGGCGTCCGCCCCCTCCCGATTGGCGATAGCAGCGGAGATCGCAGGGGTTTTCTCGTCATGATCCCGTTCGATCAGGGCGACGTAATGGCCTTCTCCTTGTTCGCGGTGCGGCCAAATCCGCTTCTCGGCGATCAGGCGCAGGAACGGGTACTCCGCCAACAGACGGGTGATAGTGTCCTCGTTCTCGCGGCGGTTAAACGTACAGGTCGAGTAGGCAAGCCGCCCTCCGGGCTTCAGCATCGCGACCGCGTCCTGCAGGATGTCCCATTGCCGGGCAGCACACAGCTCCACAGCCTCCGGCGACCATTCGCTGATCGCGTCGGGATCTTTGCGGAACATCCCCTCGCCGGAGCAAGGGGCATCCAGCATGATGCGGTCAAACGCCAGCGGGAAGCGGGCGGAGAGCGCAGGCGGTGGCGCCTGCGTCACGACGGCGTTCCGAATGCCGAGACGCTCCACGTTTTCCGCTAGAATGCGTGCGCGCTGCGGGTGAATTTCGTTGCTGATCAGCAGACCTTGGCCGGCCATTTTGGCAGCGATTTGGGTTGTCTTGCCGCCGGGGGCAGCCGCTAAATCCAGTACCGTCTGACCGGGCTGCGGGTCAAGCAGCTCCACGGCGGACATCGCGGACGGCTCCTGAATATAATAGAGACCGGCAGCATGGTAGGGGTGTTTCCCCGGCCGGGTGGATTCCTCGTAATAATAGCCCGTCCCGCACCAAGGTACCGGACGCAAGGCGAACAGCTCCGCGAGCTTGTCAGCCGCCGGGGAGGACGGAGGTATTTTTAACGTATTAAATCTAAGTCCATAGGTGCGAGGCGCATCATAGCTTGCTAGGAACGCCTCAGTCTCGGCCGGGCCGAGCAGGGCCGTTACCGCTTCAACGTATGCGGTTGGCAGGGATGGATTGCTCATCGTTGTTGCTCCTTCCACAATCTAAAAAAGGCCGTCAGAGGCCGGAACATCTATACTTCAGCAGTTTATCATATCCCTTTTTATTCACAAAAGAGGCAGTTGATCCAGCAGTGATTTTTTAATGACTCGTAAAAAAGGGGAATGGATGTTCCTTCCTGCCTATGGCATAATGGAAAAAGAAGCGGATTTAAACGCAAAAAACGTACGACATGCAAAGGAGAAGCACAATGAAACTGCTGCAGGCTTTATTTTTCCCGCCGGAACAGCCCGGTGGCGTATCGTCGATGATTCCGTACCTGCAAGACCGGTTTAATCCTCCACATTGGGAGATGGAGTTGTTTTCACTGCCCAAACGGATCCGTTCGAAGGGGAGCGATCCCGTTATTTTTCATACCTTTGATTGGCAGCAATACGGGGACAGCCCGATCGTCCAAAAATACGTGCAAACCTATCGCGACTATTTGTGGTGGACTAAGCTGCGATTGAAACAGCCTTACGATTTGATCCATGCCCATCACCCGATCGCAGGGCTGGCGATGAAGGAAGTGTTCCCGCAGACGCCGGTTATCCAAAGCATTCACTCGAGTTATGAAAAAGAATTGATTCTCAACGGCCGCATCCGAGAGAACGGGCCGGAGCACCGATTTCTTACGTCGCTGTACCGCGAGCTGGAGCATCGCACCGATCGGCTGTTCACCGTATCGAAATCTTTTGCCGAGTATTTGGCGCCGTATGTGGACGATCCTGCGGCTATCGGCGTGATCCCGAACGGGTTTGATGAGAAGCGGTTTAAACCGGTCCCTCATGAAAATGAAGTCGCTCAGCTCGTCACCGTCTGCCGCCTCGTGCCGGCCAAAGGGTTGGACACGTTGCTGCATGCGTGCGCCGAACTGAAGAAGCGCGGCCATAACTATGTGCTGCACATTATCGGCGACGGTCCCATCCGTCAGGAGCTGGAGCAGCTGGCGCAACGATTGGGCATTTATGATGATACGATTTTTTACGGGTATACGCTGCATCCGGAAGAATTTATGCCGTTCTTTGATATTTTCGTATTGCCTTCCCGGGCGGAGGCCTTTGGCAATGTGTTCGCTGAGGCTGCGCTGTGCAGTCTGGCGCTCGTCGGAACGCGGATCGGCGGGATTGCTGAGCAAATTGAGGATGGCGTGAACGGTCTGCTGGTGCCTCCGGAAGATCCGAAGGCGTTGGCCGAAGCGCTGGAGAAAGTGATCGTGGATCCGGATTACCGTTATCAGCTGGCCCGCAGCGGGTCAGAGAAGGCGAAAACCCATTACTCGCTGAACCGGGTGGTCCACGAGCTGAAGAAGCTGTACCTGCAATTCAAATAGGAAAGAGTTGTTGTGCGGATGAAAGCCTTTCGTTTTCTACACGCAGCCGATTTGCACCTGGATACCCCTTTTTCGGGGATGTCCGGGGTGCCGGATCGGCTGCGCGAGTTATTGCGGGAATCAACCTTTACTGCGTTCGAGCGAATGATTCGGCTTGCGATCGAGGAAGCCGTTGATTTCGTGGTGATCAGCGGCGATATTTACGACGCATCGGACTCTTCGCTGCGCGCGCAGCTGCGTTTGCGCGAGGGCTGGGACAAGCTGGGAGAGCACGGTATTCCGGTGTATCTGATTCGGGGCAACCATGACCCCTTGTCCGGCCGGAGGCTCAGGTTGGCTTTGCCTGATCATGTGACAGAGTTTGGCCCCAAAGTGGAAAGTGTGACCGCCGTACGGCGCAGCGATGGGGAGCCGGTGGCGGTGCTGACCGGGGCTTCTTATCCAACTCCGGCGGTGCATGAGAACTTGGCGATTCAATATCAGCGCGAGCCAGGCTCGGACCTCTACCACATCGGGCTGCTGCACGGCAACGTGGACGGCCAGGAGGGGCATGACGCATACGCCCCGTGCTCGCTTCGCGATTTGCAGGCCTCGGGATACGATTATTGGGCGCTGGGTCATATCCATAAGCGGCAGATTCTCTGCGATTCACCGTGGGTGGTGTATCCCGGCAACATCCAAGGGCGCAGCCTAAAGGAAACCGGACCGAAGGGCTGCTATTTGGTGGAGGTTGCGGAGAACGGTGAGGCGGAGCTCTCGTTTCGGCGACTCGATCAGGTGTTGTGGCTGGAGAGCCGCTTGTCCATCGACGGGTTGGCCACGGAAGAAGCGTTGAAGCTGAGCCTCGAGGAGCAACTGGACGAGCTGCGGGAGGCCGAGCCGGATCGGATGACGGTCGTTCGGTTGATTTTGATCGGGCGCGGGCCGCTGCACGGGATGCTCCAATCGGGGCCGGAGGCGGCAGAGCTGTTGCAGGAGTTGCGGCGAAAAGAACTGGGACGCTTTGAGGCCGAGGCTGTGGAAGCAGGGCAGGGTGAAGGCATCGTATGGCCGGCCGGCTTCAAGCTGGAAACTGGGGTGGAGCTGGACCGTGAGGGGCTAGTTGCGGAGGACAGCTTCCTCGGTGAGCTGTTCCGGTTAGGAGAACGCACAGCCGCTGAACCTGAACGGGTGGAGGAGTTGGTTGACACCGCGCTGGCACAGGCGGCAGAGAACCGGCAACTGCGACGGATCTTGCAGGAACTGAACCTGGAAGCCAAGCGGGAGCTGGTTCGCCGGGCGGAGGAGTTGGCCGCGGCCTTGCTGATTGATGACACGCCGACGTCGCGGGAAGGGAGAAGCGTCTCATGAAGCTGGAACGGATGCAGATCAGCGGCTTTGGCCGCCTGAATGGGCTGGACGTGGAGCTTCCGGGGCAAGTAACGGTGCTGTACGGTCCCAATGAAGCAGGCAAAAGCACGCTGCTGGGCTTTGTCCGGGCGATGCTGTTTGGCATCCCTACCCGGGCGGCTGCGGCTGAACGGTATGAGCCGCTGCGGGGCGGTGCGCACGGCGGGGTGCTGACAATCTTGGGCGATGACGGAACGCGCTGGATGATCGAGCGGTATGCGCAGCCGCCGGAGGGACGAAATTTGCCGGGCACGCGCGGCGACCGGCTGCGGATCACGCGCAGCGATGAACAAGGCGGCGTGCGGGAGGCATCGCAAGAGGAAATGCAGCGGGAGCTGCTAGGCGGCATGTCCAAGGCGATGTTCAAGCAGCTGTTCGCCGTGTCGCTGACGGAACTGCAACAAGTGGGCGCCTTGCAGTCGGAGGAGCTGAGCCGCTACCTGTTCCACGCCGGGATTGGCGGCGGAGCAGCGGTGCTGCGCGGGGAGAAGCGCTTGGTCCAGGACATGGACAAGCTGTATCGGCCGCGCGGGCGCACGCAGGAAATCGCTCAGCTCCTCCAGGCGGTGGAGCGGCTGGAGCGCGAGGCCGAGGCGGCCAAAGCGCTGCTGCCGCGTTACAACGACGTGCTGGAGGAGCTGGAGCGGCTGGCCGCGCAGCTGGCGGAAGCCGAGGCGGCCCGCGCCGCGCGCAGCCGGGAGACGGCCCGGCTGCAGCGAGCGGTAGGCAGCCGGGCC
>NZ_BILV01000113.1 GCF_004000745.1 Paenibacillus barengoltzii NBRC 101215 | reverse complement strand
CGCGAATTCTTGCTTTTGGCCGCTGGAGTTGGTACAATAAATGTCTGATAAACTGCCCGGTGGGGCTTCCGATTTGGCTTCTGTTGCGCGTTTTGTTTGAGCTGAAAGTCGGAAGAGGAACTCACCTACTTTGAGGAGGATGGAGCATGGGTAAGAAAAGTGACGGTAAAGTGCTGGCGCAAAATAAAAAAGCTTCCCATGACTATTTCATCGAAGATACCTACGAAGCGGGCATGGTGCTCACCGGCACCGAGATCAAGTCGATTCGGAATGCTCGGGTGAACATTAGCGATGCGTTCGCGACGATCCGAAACGGCGAAATTCATATTCACAACATGCATATCAGCCCGTTCGAGCAGGGGAATCGGTTTAATCCAACCGATCCGACGCGGACACGCAAGCTGTTGATGCACAAGGCACAGATCAATAAGCTGTTGGGTTTATCCAAGCAGGAAGGGTATACGATCGTACCGCTCAAGATCTATATCCGCAACGGATATGCGAAGCTGCTGCTGGGTCTGGGCAAAGGGAAGAAGCAATACGACAAGCGTGATTCCGCCGCGAAGCGGGATGCTCAACGCGATATTCAACGGGCGCTGCGCGAGAAGCAGAAGATCGCGAGATAACAGGCTCGCGACGGTAGTTCCCAGCGTTTCCATCAAGTCCATAAACATGATGGGAAGCAAACATGGTATAATAATGGATGTAAGAACGAAACATCGCTTGTTCGTAATGCGAGCAAGCAGCAGGCCTTGCAGGCTGCACCTTGATCCTCGAACACCCTTTTGATTAAGGGGGCGTTTTTGGATTCGACGGGGGTAGATCGAGCATGGGTAGCGGGTAGTGGGGAGCGTCCGCTTTATCAACGCTAACGCCAAATTTAAACGGCAAAGCTAAACAACCAACTCTGGCTCTGGCCGCCTAATAACGGCCTCCAGGCTCCTACCTTCCATCGCCCATGTGGCAGGATAGGGGCTCAACTTTTAGTGGGATACGCTGTCTAGTCTCCGCCTGCGGCTAGCTGAAGAAGACAATCAGGCTGACCCGAAGAGAATCCGGTGACGGGGAGTCTCTAGGGTGACATCAATACTGTCACTACACCCGTAGAAGCCTATGTGGCGTTGCCTTCGGACAGGGGTTCGACTCCCCTCGCCTCCATTTGAACTTAAAAAACCACAACCTTATGGTTGTGGTTTTTGATTTATTGCTCGGCGATCCTGTATGATCACTCGAAACCTTCGCCCGACTCCTGGCCCGTTTGGAGCAGGACGGTAACCAATTGTTTGGCTGCCGGCGATATCTCCCCGAAGGAATGCGCGATGATGCCGATATCACGAGTGACGCCCGGTCGAATCTCCTTGACGACCAAATCGTGCGACACGGAAGATAGCGTAAAATTGGAGATCAGCCCGATGCCTAGCCCGTTACGGACCATACGGATCAAGGTTTCGGCCGATTGCACCGTCAAACCTTCCCCCAACTCGATCCGGTATTCTCTCAGGATGGAATTCATGGCGATCTCATGCCCGCCTTTACAGAAGATAACCTCGTCTCGGTAGCAATTCAGATCGATAATCAGTTCTTTCGCCAGCGGATGATCCGCAGGAACGATCGCAACCATGTAGTCGGACTGCAATTTCTCGAATTCTAATGAATCGAACGGAGACGCCACAATTCCTAGCTCTACTGTTCGGTCTTCTACCCATTGCTTGATTTGATCGGAGACGCCTTCCAGCAACTCGATTTTCACCAACGGATAATTTGTACGGAAAACGGCGATAGTCTTGGATAGCAAGTTTGTTGTTGCTGCGGGGAAGGAACCGACTTTGATCTTGCCGCCGAGCAGGCGGTTCTCCCGGCCGGCAATTTGATAAATGCTGTTTTCGATCGCCTTCATCTGCCTGGCTAATACGAGAATCTCCCGCCCTGCTTCCGTCAGCAGCAACCCTTTATGCTTGTCACGGATAAACAGCTGAATGCCGAGCGACGCCTCCAAATTTTTGATCGCTTTGCTCACGGCTGGCTGTGAGATGAACAACGCTTTGGATGCCTCCGTAATGTTCGATGTCTCTGCAACCTGCACAAAGATTCGGAGAAGGTTCAAGTTCATTTGCATGCACTCCACCATAACCAATTGGTTATTTCATATATTCAATTTATGTATTTCAGTTATATCTGATTATACCCTATGATGAGATTCGAGAGCGAATAGTGCTATGAGAATTCTTCATCTTAGGAGGTCTTGTGGATGGCAATTGCTTCTGATCAAGCCCAATATACCACCCCTGTCCCTAGCGCTTGGCGAATATGGACGACCGCTTGGCTCGTAACGGCGGTCTTCATCCTGTCCAATTCGGCCACCCCACTCTATGTTCGCTGGCAGCAGGAGATGGGCTTCTCCAATGGTACGCTGACATTAATCTTCGCCGCATATATCGCAGGTTTGCTCGCGACCTTGCTCGTCGCCGGTCAGTTGTCTGATCGGTACGGTCGCAAGCCGGTGTTGTTCCCGGGCCTTGCGGCCGCCGTGCTCGCTTGTATTCTT
Organism: Paenibacillus barengoltzii NBRC 101215; assembly: GCF_004000745.1. Taxonomy (GTDB): domain Bacteria; phylum Bacillota; class Bacilli; order Paenibacillales; family Paenibacillaceae; genus Fontibacillus; species Fontibacillus barengoltzii. The sequence continues at coordinate 9,236 of NZ_BILV01000113.1, read as the reverse complement.
TTTGGCACGGCCTCCACGGTCGCATCACTCCTGCTCGCGCGATTACTATCGGGCATTGCCGTCGGCGTCATCGTCTCGGCTGGCATGGCTTCGGTCGTGGATGTCGGAGGCCCCGCTCGGAGAAAGACGGCTGCGCTCGCCGCTTCGGTCGCCATGGTGCTGGGTGCAGGACTCGGTCCGCTGTTATCAGGCATCTTTTCCGAGTTGCTCGCCCGACCGGTCGTTCCCCTGTTTGGTACCCAACTTTTGATATTAGCGAGCGCCTTCGCCGTTGCCGGGTCGCTTCCACGACTGCGCTTTCCAGCGCGTCAAAGCGAATGGCGGCTTCGGCTGCCCAGCGTGCCCAAGGGTAACCGGCTGCACCTTGCTCTTGGCATCGCGGTCTTCGCTCCGGGCATCACGTCAACATCATTTATGCTGTCGCTCGGCCCCTCACTGCTGAAGAAGCTGCTGGGCGCCTCGGATCCGCTTATCGCCGGTGGAATGACATGCCTCATGTTTTTGATGGCGACGGGCGTTCAATTTCTCCTGAAGAAGCTTACCATCCGAGGCCAGCTTCTGATGGGCGCAGCGTCCGTCTTCCTCGCCATGCTCTGCATGGTGATCGCTTCCTATGCTTCCGCCGTCACCCCGCTAGTGCTGGCTGCCTTGCTGGCCGGTGCGGGTCAAGGTCTCGGCCAACTCGGTGGCCTGACACTGATCGGCTTGCATGTTCCTGAGCATCGCAGAGCCGAAGCGAACGCGGTTCTTAACATCGGCGGCTATATCCCTGCCGCTATCCTCCCTGTGTGCACGGGCTACCTGATCGACTATACGGGATTGGCCACGGGAGCAACCGCCTTTGCCGCGATCTTAACTGTGGCAGCCTTGGCTGCAGCAGGGTTCGTACGTGTTAAGCTGCCGTAATCAGTGGGGTGTGTCTGCATTTTATATCTACGGAGCTTACTCCATCGTGGACAACGGACAGGATTCGATGACTCGGAAGTTTTTTAAGGTATACGTTTTATTGGAAATATTAAGCTTGCCCTTCGTCGGCAAGTTTTTTTGTTTTCATACAGGTCACACACCTGTTTCACCCCGCCAATCCGCGTTCGAGGTGGTCTCTTGTGTCCATAGGTTACCAGACAAGTCATTGGCCATGTCATGGAGTTTCCATGTTACAAATCAGAGCCGTACGTCGTCATATGTGCAAAACGCAAAGGGGTGATGAGGATCGACGCAAGCAATACCATGATTATTTTCAGAGACAAAACTTCTATTACATTTCTGGAGGAATGATGAACATGGCAAATGTATTATTCGTTAAAGCTAACAATCGGGAGCAATCTATCAGCTTAAAGCTATACGACGCTTTCTTAAGCGAGTACCGGGAGAAAAACCCGAATGACAATATCACGGAATTAGACCTTTTCGAAGTGGAGCTGCCTTACTACGACGGCGAAATGTATTCGGGCATTATCAAGCTTTCCAAGGGTGAAGAACTTACAACCCGGGAACAAAACGCCATCGCGATCGCGAACAGCTACGCAGATCAATTCCTGGCAGCAGATAAAGTCGTATTCGCGTTCCCGCTTTGGAATTTTACGATTCCCGCTCCATTGCTGACCTACCTGTCCTATCTAAGCCAACCTCGCAAAACCTTCACTTATACGGCACAAGGTCCGGTAGGGCTGCAAGGCGACAAGAAAGTCGTGCTGCTTAACGCACGAGGCAGTGTTTACTCCGAAGGCCCGCTGGCTCAAAAAGAGATGTCTGTGAACTACGTGAAAAGCATGCTGGCATTCTGGGGAATAACGAATATTGAAACGGTTGTCATCGAAGGTCATTTGCAATTCCAAGATCGGTCTCAGCAAATCATCGAAAACGGCTTGGCCCAAGCGGTTAAAGTAGCATCCAACTTCTAGTTCACAATAAGCGCGTAACCTTATACCGCTGTCCTCAGCTGCATCATGTTCAAACGGTATAAAAATAGGAATAGCAAAGGATGTGAAAAACATGATTCTGGTTACAGGTGCCACTGGATCGGTAGGCCGTGAAGTAGTTCGGCTGCTGCATAAGGACGGTTTAAAGGTACGGGCGCTCGTCCGCAATCCCGAGAAGGCGAATCTTCCTGCAGGAGTTGAGCGGGTAGCTGGAGATTTATTGAAGTCGGAGACGTTTCTAGCGGCTTTGGAAGGCGTAGAGAAGGTGTTTTGGATGTTGCCCCTAGCCGCCGACTTTGATTTTCCGCGGATCGCAAGGCTTTCCGGAGTGCGGCATATCGTATTGCTCTCTGCGGCAACCGTTGAAATTGGAGCAGGAAACGCTATTGCGCGACTCCACTTAAAAGCCGAGCAGGCAGTGCGGGAATCGGGTGTATCCTGGACATTCCTGCGGCCCAGCGGTTTCATGACCGATGCGTTTCGATGGAAAGATTCGATCAGAACCGAGGGGGTTGTCCGGGTGCCATTCGGCGACCTCAGCATACCAATCATCGATTCGCGAGACACAGCTGCCGTCGCAGCGAAAGCTTTAAGCTCAGACGGACATGAAGGGAAGATCTATACGTTAACCGGACCTGAACGACTTACTCGTAGAGAACAAGTACGCATACTTGGCGAAGTATTGGGTCGGGATATCGGTTTTGAAACGATCCCGGACGACATCGCTTATGAGCAACTGCTTCGGTATATGCCTGGGGAAATGGTTGACGCACTCTTTGAACTATCCAAGCAAGGTCAAAGATTCTCTACTGTGCTTCCTACCGTGATAGAAGTAACCGGTCGAGCGCCGCGCACCTTCAAACAGTGGGCGATCGATCATGCTGAGGAATTCGGTTAACGATTGAATTATGGAACTCTCGCCGCGGCCAAATATGCCGATAACGGTTGCGATCAGTCACGTCAGTATGCTTCGATAGATAAAGAGCACCCCGGTGTGCAATTTTTACAACAGGAAAAGGTGAGATGGCGTATGGAGGAACTGTACGATAAATATAAAGCGCTGTTGTTCACGCTGGCTTATCAGTTGACAGGTTCTGCGGCAGATGCGGAGGATGTGGTGCAGGACGTGTTCTTTAAGGCCTGCGACGTAGATCCCGAACGTTTGAGGGAACCGAAGGCCTATTTGTGCAAAATGGTAACCAATCGCTGTCTCGATCTGCAGAAATCTGCGCGGAGGAGGAGAGAAGTGTACGTCGGTCCTTGGCTCCCTGAGCCGATTCCGACACCGGAAGCGGATACGCTCGAAACGGTCGTCCGCCGTGACCTGCTGTCTTATGGTATGCTTGTACTGCTCGAAAGGTTATCGCCGACAGAGCGTGCGGTTTTCGTTCTTCGTGAAGCGCTTGGATTCGATTACCCCGATATCGCCGAACTGCTTGGCAAGCGAGAGACAAATTGCCGCATGTTGATGAGCCGAGCGAGAAGCAAGATGGGCATATCCGAGGAAGAAACGGTTGCGGCCGACGCGATCGAATTGGAATGGGTGAGCCGCTTCCTCACCTCCCTCGAGCAAGGTAACGTTGATCTTGTGTTATCCTTGCTGAGCGAAGACGTCATGCTCGTCACTGACGGGGGTGGAAAAGTCATCGCGGCTACACATCCGATACAAACGCGCGAACAAGTGGCCCTTATCCTTGCCGGCGCGCTCCATGGCTTGAAGTCTCAGGGAAGTCTTCACTCCGAGTTTGCAGCTCTGAACGGAGAGACTGGAATTGTGCTTCGATCCGGGGACGAAGCCGTGGCCGCTATCTATTTACAACACCGGGGTGAAAAGATTCATAGAATCTACGTTGTAAGAAACCCGGATAAGCTTACTCGGGTATAGGGAGTCAACTGCGGATTTTTCATAAAGATAGAAAACTGGGAACGCGAATGATTTGGGACTAAAGTGAAATGTGGATCTGGCATACCACGGTTCGCCCCCATTTTGGAAAATAAAAACCACAACCATGAGGTTGTGGTTTTTTTGCTATATGGCATCAATTGTGAGACGTTCTTCCCCGTCTCCACATGTAGAAGGTCAGTCCAGCGTAGAACAGAATAACGAAGAGGCTCATGTCCCCGCTGATATATTTTGCGGCTTCTTGATGCTCGACCGTCACTCCGGCAAAAATGAGCCACACTAAATTATGCGTGGTGTGGATCATCGAGGAGGTCCATACACTGCCGGTCCGCATGCGAATTTCGCCGATCACGGGGCCAAGAAAGATCGTGCTGAGCACGGTCATGGGCAGCAGAAGCCAGAGATTCTCATCGGAGTGGTACGCTTCCGTGTTGAGAATTAAAGGGAAGTGCCATACCCCGTGGACGGCTCCATGAAGTAACATCGCTTTTTTTCGTCCCATGCATCCAAGCATGGTCGGCAGCAGATACCCGCGCCAGCCAAGTTCTTCGCCCATGGATTGGGTTAACACCGACTTGATGTATAAGAAGACAATAAGCAGCGGAAATACCGTCCAACTGAAGCCTTCAAAGTCACTTCCAGGCTCGAAGGAGGATAGGTTGGCCGCATAGGCAACGACAAATCCCACAGCCAACGGGATGATTGGAACGACCAGCGCAAATCCCCAACTTTTGAAACCGAGCTTATGCAAACCAAGCTTTTTCCAGCCTGATATACGGTAACCGTCACGCGTCACGATCAACATCATGATGAGCACTGCAATCGTTGGCGTCATCATATAAGCAAAGGTATTCACATGAGGGATGAAGCTGAAACCAACCGCCAGAAGCAAGACGAGCACGATAAATACAATGGATTTAGTTGAATCTTTCAGGGAGGAAAATATGTTAATCACACCTTCTCTTAAGAATACAACCGCATGAGTGGCTGCATTCCAAGAGTATCAAAGTCATGTCATATGGACATAGTGACCGTTGTCATAATAAAAGTCATATCTGTCATGCCGTGGACTTGCCAAGGCTTGGAGAAGATGCAATAATTCTAATCACATGCGAAGTTAAAGTTTTCTTTAAACTTCAACTATCGGCGATAATTCGGAGATAAAATAAGAGGAAAAGTGTCGAATCATCGTGCGAAGCGGGACCATGCATCCAGAATAAACTTTACAGTTCCATGATAAAGGGAGTGATGGATGATGTTATCGAACGACTCGTATAGCTTGATCGATTCGACGAGCGGAACGGCAGCCATGAATGTTGAATCCTCCAATAGAATGAGTGAGAGTTCGTCTTTATTGTCCAGGCTCATCTCACCAAGTATGCATTATGTGCAATATTTCAAGACAGCAGCAACCGGAATTGTTAACTTCTTGAAATCTACATACAGAGTGCAAGAAGCGGCAAAAAAATTGATGCTGCGGAATAATCCATTATTCGAAGCAAGAACGGTGGAAACCTCGGACAGCAGTCTGGTTATTGCAATGGCATCGGCTGGAGCTGCAAGGCAAACCTATGATGTGAAGTTGAAAGCGATTGCGACTTCTCAAAAGAACAGCGGAACCCTATTGTCTGGAGCAAGTGCGTCCGTTGTAAGCCAAGGGATAAATGAATTCACCCTTACCCTTGGCGGCAAGACGACCAAGCTATCGGTGGTGATCGCTGAGCACGATACGAATGATCAAGCGCTGAGCAAGCTGCAAGAGGCGATCAATGCAGCAAAGACAGGGATCATTGCAACGATGGTCCCAGATGCGGATACGGGCCACCTGAAGCTAGAGTTATGCAGTGACCACACCGGAACGGATCAGGCTTTCGAGGTTGAAGACGTTATCGGCAATGCGATGTCAGCAACAGGCGTACGGAATGCAACCGAAATTGCGTCCAATGCCTCATACAGCGTGAACGGCGGTGCAATTCAAACGTCTCAGTCGAACACGATTGAGCTGGAGAAGGACAAAGTGACGGCAACACTCCTGGCTCCATCGATGGAAGCGGTGAGGATTCAGGTTAATCCGGATGCCGATAAAATCATTTCACAAGTGAGTGAGTTGATATCGAGTTACAATGCCATGGTGGGTCGTCTGACAGAAGCCGGCGGGATCTTGAACCCCTCTATCCGAAAAAGCTTGGACTTCTTAGTCGATTCCCCGACCTATGAGCAACTCGGCCTCTATCGTGACGGCGACGGCTTACTCCAGCTGGATGAAGAACAGTTTAAGAAGAATTTGAGCTTGAATTTCGATCAAACTACGCGAGCAATTAGCAGTCATGTCGGCCTGGCTTACCGTCTAGCCTTAGCTATGGAAAGATTCAATACCGTGCCGGCCAGCAGCCTGATGAACCAAACGGCTCGTCAGTTACAACAATTCGCGATCTACCAGTCCTCGATTCAAATCACGATGCCAACCTACGGAAGCGGTTTGTTTGTGAATATGCTGTTTTAGTCATGGATTATTCATCGGGTCAACCAGAATTGGTTGGCCTTTTTTGGCATCAGGTATAATGATTCTAGGCGGATTGGGGGAGGGAGCATTCTGTGTTCGCGGATATCCAAGGTTACGAAACGTTCAAAAAAATCGATCCGATCACCAAAGGCTGGTCGAGCGACCAAAAATACTATATCGAAACCGTCACCAACGAGAGATGGCTGCTGCGCATCGCAGATATTTCCCAGTACGACCACAAGAAACATGAGTTTGAAATGATGAGAAGATTAGCCGAAAGCGGGATACCCATGTCGCGGCCTGTGGATTTTGGGGTATGCAACAACGGCCAGAGTGTCTATTCCCTCTCGACCTGGTGTGACGGCGAAGATGCGCAAGCGGTATTGCCGAAGCTGACGGACACGAGGCAATACCACCTTGGCGTGACAGCCGGGCAAATCTTAAGGCAAATTCACAGTATCCCTGCCCCGGTGGATCAAGAACCGTGGGAATCCTCTTTTAATCGAAAAGTAGACCGGAAAATCAAGCAATATCATGACTGCGGCGTAAAAATGGTGGGCGACGAGCAGATCATCGCTTATATTGAAGCGAATCGGCACTACCTTAGCGAGCGACCGCAGTGCTTTCAGCACGGGGATTATCATGTGGGGAATATGATCATCTCACCCGAAGGGGAGCTGTGGATCATCGATTTTAATCGCTGGGATTACGGGGATCCGTGGGAGGAGTTTAATCGCATCGTGTGGAGCGCTAAGGTCAGTCCGCATTTTGCGACGGGACAGATTCACGGTTATTTTCACGGAAATCCTCCGGACGAATTCTTTACGTTATTGGCTCTCTATATCGGCACCAATGCGTTGTCTTCGATTCCTTGGGCCATCCCTTTTGGTGAAGTGGAAGTCGCCGTGATGCAGCAACAGGCCCGAGATGTCTTGACGTGGTTTGACGGGATGAGGAATCCGGTGCCGGCGTGGTACTTGTCTGATTTTAAATCCAGTATATAGATGGGATTCCGTACAAGTTGAAGTGTGGGTGGAGGATTTGCGGCCATTGATTTTTATGATGGCTGTGTCCTGTATGACTTTGCTGCTCCTCGCGCTTCATGTCTCCAGAGGAAATTACGCTGGGTGCGGTTATCGATGAGGTCTCGTTAAGAGCTGTGAGTGAGGATCGGAGCAAGCGTCAGCAATCCCTTGTGGAGTTGAAACAGGAGTGGGATGCGGCGTGTTTGAAGTGAATAGAACCATGTTAAAATCAACAACCCTGCGAGGTTGTTGATTTTTTGTTTGATGGAATGATTCGTGGGAGAACGGCAAACAAAGGGGATACTCGGCGAATTTAGGCTGATGTATAATAATTCCATCAAAAAACTGAATAGTAGAGGTGATAGAGATGAGCGAGGAGATTTCCATCTTGCCGATTCAATCCTTCTACTCGCTCGATGATCGTACCGTTGCGGCGACGGTACTGCACCAAGAGCCTTTGATCATGAAATTCGAACAGCTGCTGACGGACGACGAGTGCCGGCAGTTGATTGAGGCAGCCGCTCCCCGACTACGAGATTCCAAACTCGTGAACAACGTGGTCAGTGAGATCCGCACGAGCCGCGGGATGTTTTTCGAAGAAGAGGAAAACCCCTTTATCCATCGCATCGAAAAACGGATCTCCGCCTTGATGAACGTACCCATCGAACACGCGGAAGGCTTGCAAATCCTCCACTACAGCCCCGGCCAAGAATACCAAGCCCACTATGACTTTTTCGGTCCGAACAGCCCTTCTGCTGAGAACAATCGGATCAGCACCCTGATCATCTACTTAAATGATGTGGAGGCAGGCGGAGAGACCGTCTTTCCCTTATTGGATCTAGAGGTCAAACCTGAGCGCGGGTCCGCCTTGTACTTCGAATACTTCTATCGCCAACAAGAACTCAACAACTTGACCCTGCACAGCAGCGTCCCGGTGGTTCGCGGTGAGAAGTGGGTAGCGACCCAGTGGATGCGGAGGCAGCGTGTGAGGGAGTACGGGCTTATTTCCAGTTAATTATCTCCATCATTTATTAAAGTCAACACATTTGCACCTCATTAACAATCTGCAAGGCATCCTTGAACCCTTGCAGATATATTTTTACTTTCAGGATTTCTTGTAATGAGAATTGAGCATCTTCATATAGAAATAAAGTTTGTTTGAGGTTCTCAGGAAGTGCTTCTCGTAACGCCTTGATATATTGTTCAGATTCACATGATAATTGCTTGAAATCTGAGTTGTTGGACTTGAGCTCATTGTATAAAGACTCTAATCGGTGGCGAATGAGCGGATCGATCAAGATCTCTAAAGAATGGATCAAGAATCGCACCTCCCAGAGGTTTAATTTTACAAACTAATCTTCAACTTCCTAAATATTATTTTAACATGGCGAAAATCCAGGTCAAGAGAACATAAATATAATTTTGTTTAGGCAAAGATTGTTCAATATAATTAAAGAAAACTTCAACATCTTTGCGAGGGGTTTGGCAATGATAAGTTATAAGCCATTTCAGAAATTACTGATAGATCGTGAAATCAAGAAACACGAGTTAATAAAATTGACGGGAATATCTTCTGCTACGATGGCCAAGTTGAACACCAACGAATATGTCTCTTTAGAAATCATTGATAAACTCTGTTCAGCATTAAATTGTCAGCCTGGTGATTTATTGGAGCATATTCCTGACAAGAAATAAAAGAGTGATTAGTGATTAAAAAGCATACTCAGTAACTAGATCGGCTTAAAAGCATGTAAGGCTCTGGTCTACGAGTGGTGGAGTCCTAAAATTGTTGCGCAAAGAATCACTTAGGACCATAAAGCTGTAAAAAGCGAGTTCCAGGATATCCTGGACTCGCTTTTTTTGTGTGGCGTGCCCAGCTAAGC
>NZ_BILV01000112.1 GCF_004000745.1 Paenibacillus barengoltzii NBRC 101215 | reverse complement strand
CGGGTGGGGAAGCCAGCGCGGATCGCCGAGCAGCCGGTCGAGCGCATACGCGACCGGCACCACCCACCACGCCGCCATCACCCGCGCGCCCCCGCTGCCGCAGCGCGCAGCGACGCGCCTACGGCGGCGTACACCAGGCGGCCCACCGTGCCGCCCAGGTCCGTCGCGGTGCCCGCGTAAGCGTGCAGAAGCGGCCAGTCGGCCCGCTGACTCACGCCAAGCGCGACCGCGTCGGTCGTGGTGCCGGTGGCCGCAAGCCCGTTCTCGGCGTCCTGCACGCCGAGATCGCCCAGCGCGGCCGTCTTGGCCTCCGTCGCCGTCATTACGGCGTTGACCATCGCCGCCGGCGTCAGCCGCCCATCCACGGCCAGCAGCACATTAATCGTTCCCGGCGTCCATGAGGCCGGGAACGTCGTCCGCCGAACGCCCGCCCGCGCGGCGTTCGACGCCCCCGCCGTCGCGCAGCAGAAGACGGCGAAATCCTCGCCACATTCCTCCGCCACCGCGGCGTAGCGCATCGGGACCGCCGTCAGCAGCCCCGCTGTCCCCTCGGCCGGGTATCCCCATTGCTCCAGCAACTCCGCAATGTCCCGCGCCGGATCGTCGCAGCGGTATTGGCGGTCTACGTAGATGTTGACCATCCGGCGCAGCCGGCCAGATCCACCGCCATAGACTGCGCTGCTCAGTCCGTCCATCTCCTCCGGCGCCTCCAGCAGCAAATGCCGCTCCCCATATTCCAGCTTTAAGCCGGGCCATACCTTGGATTCATACACTTCGCCCGGACGGGCCGCCATAAAAGGCATTCCCATCGTCATCCTTCCCTTCCTCCCAACATGAAAGTCTACCAACAACAACTTTTAATACACCTAAGTTCAATAGCACAACATCGAACGCTTACCCGTCCTTTAGCCGCGCATGATTGCTTCCAGCTCCCGCAGCAGCTTGCTGCAGGCCGGCTCATCCTTCACCGCCAGCCGGATATCCCGCTCCGTCAGCCCCGGATACATCGCGCAGCTGCGCACCAGCACCCCGCGCCGCCCAAGCGCCGTTTGCATCGTTTCGGCCGTCCACGGCTCCGGCAGCCGTACGAGCAGGAAGTTCGCTTCGCCCGGCCAGGTTTGACACCCGAGACGCGTCAGCTCACCCATCAGAAGGTCACGCTGTCGCTTCACCAACTCGATTGTCGCCTGCTCATACGAAGCATCCGCCCTCAAGCAATACTCCCCCGCCAGCAGTGCCAACGAGTTGACGCTCCAGGTCACCTGCTTGTCCCGCATGCGCTGGGCCGTCTCCGGATGCGTGATCGCGTAACCGAGCCTGAGGCCCGGAATCGCATAAAACTTCGTCATCGACCGGATCAAGATGAGATGCGGATAATCCCGAAGCTCCGGCAGCAACGTGCGGCGTTTCGGTTCCGGAATAAAGTCGATAAACGCTTCGTCGACAACCACATACGTGCCGTACCGCTCTCCGGCCGCCGCAAACCGCCGCAGTTCGTCCAAGCTGTATTGCACTCCATTGGGATTGTTGGGCTGACCGATAAACGCCAAATCCGTCTCTCGAATCAGGTCCTCCACCACCTCCGGCGCGGTCTTAAACGCCCGCGCTTCCGTTCCAAATACCAACTGCACCTGGGCACCAAACTGCTCCGAAAGCGTACGGTATTCGGAAAAGCAAGGCTCCACCACCCCAACCTTCTCCGGAGTAAGTCCCAGCAGCGCCAGTGCCATATTTTCCGCCGCCCCGTTGCCAATGACCAGCATTTCCTCCTCGACTTGAAGGTGCTCAGCCAACTGCTTGACCAGCCCGCGGTGCCCGGGATCCGGATACCGCACGATGCCGGGCAACGCCTCGCGCAGCGCATCCAGCAGTCCAGGAGGTGGCCCCAGCGGATTGATGTTCGCGCTAAAATCCGTCCATTCCCCTGCCGCCACGCCGTACCGGGCCGAAGCCGTCACCAGATCGCCGCCGTGGCCAAAAATCTCTAACTCCATCGAGCGATTCCTCTTTTCTTTCCAAAAAGTTCAGGTGTCCCCATTATCGGTGTCCCGTCTTTTTCCGTCAACAAGGAAGAACTTTGCGTTCTTTTCCGGCAAAAAACGCTGCTCCCCCTTTGGTTTCGACACCAATTGGTTTACAATAAAATCGTATGCGTGTATGACTACATCCCGGGGCCTGAGAATCAGGCGGCCGGCCGCAAAATAGGAGGATGGAGAACCATGCTGTTTATCGATAACGAAGGCATTACCGATGCGTCCGTCAATTTGGCCATCGAAGAATATGCCTTAAGACATTTGCCGCTGGAGGACGACAGCTATTTGCTGTTTTATATCAACGCACCTTCCATCATTATCGGCAAGCATCAGAACACCATCGAGGAGATCAATCAGGAATACGTTAAGGAGAACGGCGTACAAGTCGTCCGTCGGCTTTCCGGCGGCGGTGCGGTGTACCACGACCTGGGGAACCTGAATTTCAGCTTCATCACCAAGGATGACGGCGAGTCGTTCCATAACTTCCGCAAGTTTACCGAGCCGGTGGTCGCTGCGCTCAAATCCCTTGGCGTGAATGCGGAGATGACCGGACGCAACGATCTTCAGGTTGGGGAGAAGAAGATTTCGGGCAACGCCCAATTTGCTACGCGGGGCCGCATGTTTAGCCACGGTACGCTGATGTTTAATCTGAACCTCGACAACGTACAGGCCGCGCTGAACGCCAATCCGGAAAAATTCAAATCGAAGAGCACCAAATCCGTGCGCAGCCGGGTGGCCAACATCATCGACTTCCTGGATCGCAAAATGACGATCGAGGAGTTCCGCGCTGAGCTGCTGCGGCATATTTTTGGCATGGAACCGCACGAAGTGCCTCAATATAAGCTGACGGAAGCGGATTGGGCAAAAATCCATGAAATTTCCGAGCAACGCTACAAGAACTGGGATTGGAACTATGGTTTGTCGCCGGAGAGCAATGTGAAGCACGCGAAAAAATTCCCCGTCGGCATTATCGATCTGCGCATGAACATCAAGGACGGACATATTCAGAACATTAAGATTTACGGCGATTTCTTTGGTGTCGGCGACGTCGCCGATATCGAGGACAAGCTGAGAGGCGTAAAATATGAGGATTCGGCTGTACGGGATGCGCTCGCCGGCGTTGACGTGAAGCACTATTTCGGCAACATTGAGCTGGACGAATTCATCGGGCTGATTTTCCTTGAAGATTGACGAGCATCCGGCTTCTACTTTTATGAAAAAGCCTGCCGCGAACCGCACGCGCCTGGCGGATTTGGCGCTGTTGTTCGTGGCGTTCATGTGGGGCTGCACCTTTCTGATCGTTCAGCATGCGGTCCGGGTGCTCCCGCCCCTGGCTTTTAACGGCATCCGTTTTATCGGGGCAGCGCTGCTGCTCGCTTTGATCATTAGCGTGTTCTACCGGCAAGAATGGAAGCAATTGTCCTGGCGCATGATGGGGCATGCTGCGCTGCTAGGGTTATTCCTGTTTTTAGGCTATACGTTTCAAACGGTTGGCTTGCTGTATACTTCAACCTCCAACGCCGGTTTTATCACCGGATTGTCCGTTGTGATCGTGCCTTTTTTGTCCTATTGGATGTTAAAACATCAAATCTCGCGATTCACCTGGATCAGCGCCTTTCTCGCTGCCGCGGGGCTTTATCTGCTGGCGTTTGCCGGCAGTTCCGGCTTCGTGTTGAACCTGGGAGATGGGCTCGTGTTTTTGTGCGCAGTAGGCTTTGGTCTGCACGTTGCTTATACCGGCGTCTTTGCTCCCCATTATCCGGCATTGCCCTTAGCTTCGTTGCAGATGGCGGTAGTGGGCGTTCTCAGCGCAGCGGGTTCGCTCTTGTTCGAGCGCAGCGCTTCCTGGAGCGAAACAGCCGGGCAGCTGATGCAGCCGGAAGTCTGGCTGGCATTGCTCGTTTCCATTGGGCCTACCAGCGCATTTGCGTTTTGGATCCAGACTGTATGCCAGAAATTCACCAGTCCTTCTCGGGTCGCGGTCATCTTCGCCATGGAACCGGTGTTTGCTGCGGCGACCGGGGTGCTTTTTGGCGGTGAACAGTTCGGCTGGGCCACCGGGCTTGGTTGTTTATGTATTCTGGGCGGCATGTTGCTCGCGGAATTGAAATCGGGGGGAGTTGAATCGGAATCCCCCGAAACGGTTGGCTAGAGAGATCTTCCCTAAAGGAGAGAAACCATGTATAAACTGATTGCCATCGATATAGATGATACGTTAATTAATGATGACAAAGAGGTCACGCCTGCAACCCAGCAGGCGTTGGAGCAAGCGGTGGTCAAGGGTGTTGTAGTCACGCTGGCAACGGGCCGTGCCTACGCTTCTGCTCAAGCGATCGCCCGTCAGACGGGACTGAACGTGCCGATTATTACGTACCAAGGCGCGCTCGTCAAAAACCTGATGGACGAAAAGGTGCTCTACGAGCGTTACGTCCCCATGGAAGCAGCACGCAAGCTGTTCGAATACTGCATCGAGCGCAACCTGCACCTGCAAACGTACATCGATGATAAGCTGTACGCCCGCGAGGAGAACCAGAAGCTGATCGACTACACCAATCTGAACCGGACTAAATATTATGTAGAGCCGGATTTTGCCAAGCTGGTCGCCCAGCCGACGCCCAAAATGCTGATCATCGATGAACCGGATTACCTGGATCAAATCGCACCGGAACTGCGCGAGCTGCTGGGGGACGGCGTTCATATCACCAAATCGAAGCCGAACTTCCTGGAAATCATGCATAAGGAAGGCACGAAAGGCCATGCCCTACGCTTCCTGGCCGCCCATTTCGGCTGCGACTTGTCCGAAACGATCGCCATCGGCGACTCCTGGAACGACCATGAGATGCTCGAAGCCGCCGGCCTAGGCGTGGCGATGGGTAATGCGATTCCTGCGCTGAAGGAAATCGCCGACTATGTCACGTTAAGCAACAATGAAGACGGCGTGAAACATGTGATCGACAAGTTTGTACTGAATGCAAAAAACTAACTGGATGCGTCCAGTTAGTTTTTTTTATCACTTATCGATTATCGCTTGTCGCTGAATATAGCTGAAATTTCGAGTACAATTTGCTGATCAACGCCTAAAACTCAAAATCTACTCGATTTTTCGCGTATATCATCATGCGAGTGTCGCTTCTACTTTCCCTTCTGCAACGACACCCTCATTCCGGTTGTGGCAAACTCCACGCCCTCTGGCAATCCATATTCGCGCCGCAGATCGATGTCATGCGACAGATGCGTGAACACCGTCCGTGCCGGCCGCACCTCGCTCAGCAACTCCAGCGCCTCCTTCACATCATACACCGACCGGGTCGAAAATTCTGCGGTTTCGTGATAGAAGCTTGTGCCCAGCACCAGCAGATCAAGGCCGAACAACGGCTGCTTCTGATCCGCTGGCAAGGCGATGGAATCGGAGCAGTAGGCCCAGGTGAAGCCATTTTTCGCTAATCGATAGGCATAGGAAAAGCCGTTTTTGCCGTGGAACACCTTCCATGTGGAAATTTGCCACCCTGCTAGGTGAGTGCCCTCAGCGTCAACCGCATGCAGATCCAAATGGCCGCCCAGCCAAGGGAATTGGCGAAGAATTGTGTCCAGCACCTCCTGCGGCGCATACAACTGTCCTCGTCTCCCCAGCCAACGGCAGGCATCGGCCCATTCAGGCAGTCCGCCAATATGGTCGAAATGGGCGTGCGTGACCAGAATCTGCTCCGTAAAACGCTGTCCCCGCCGCTCCATGCCGGACCGCCAATCCGGTCCGCAATCGATTAGAAAGTTACCTTCATCCCCATCCAGTGCCACTAAAGAGCGATACCTCCGGTTCACGCCGGAGCGGCGGGATTCTCCGCACACCTCGCAATCACAATACACTCTAGGAACGCCCATCGCATCTCCTGTCCCGATAAATTCAAGCCGATCCATATTGAAGTATCTCCTTTCTGCTCAAGCCGCTGATCTCGTTCGTTCGGCGTATCGTGGCTTGCCCTAAACCGCAACTCTCATATAAAAAAAGCGAGATTTAGGAAATATAACCTCCCAAATCTCGCATTCTTGGCGTTACCGCCCCAACAAATCTAACGAGATTGAATTAGAAAATCCGTTCATCTCCGGCGCCCCGGAGGCCGGTTCGATCGTCAGCTCCAGGCTGTCGCCGTAACCCAGCGTCTTATCCTTGACGTACAGATGCGCCCGGTTGTTGTGATATTGCAGCAACCCTAGGCTGTCGCGCGCTCCTTCTTTCACGATCCAGACGCGAACCATCTGTCCTTTATCCGGAACGAGCCCGCCGACCAGCATCAGCATCTCTCGCGTACCTGCATTGTACCACACCATACCGTTCTCCGGCTCCATGCGGCCCATGGCGATGGGATAAGAGATGGTATCCGGCTTGGACAGGACCGGCAGCGCGTCGGGCTCATAGGTTTGCACATAGCGATCCCAGCTAGCGGCCGGCTGGTTTAAGTGATCGATGACCCCCCCCATGCCGACCAGGACGATCAGCGCGGCTGCCAGCGACACCGTCCACTTCCAACGAACCGTAAGCAGCTTTAACGCTCTGCGACGCCAGCCAATCCATCTGACCCGGTTCCGCAGACGGCGCCGGATTCGTTCCGAAGGGGTGATGTCTGCCCATCGGTCCAAACGCGGCGCGGAAGGAGGAACGAATGGCTGAACCCGTTGTGATTGCGATTGTTCCGGATCTGCCGCCGGATATGGAGGTAACAACCGGTTGCCTGAGGCCGATCCGCCCACTAGCTTCGACATGTCCTGCAGCTTCAGTTGATCTGCCATCACCGAAGTCGCCGAATGCTCAGGTTGCTTCCGTTGCTCTGGCATTGAACCGTCCTTGCCGTCAAGGCCTAGGACGCTTTCCCAATACGTTTTCTGCTTCAGGCAAGTCTTACATTGGTTCAGGTGCATCGCCATTTCAGCGTGCCGTGGTTCCTCCAGCGTTCCTAGCAACCAATCAATCCACTCTTGCTCGGTGTACATCCGAATGCAGACCTTCTCATTGCCTGGGCCGCCGATGTTGCCTACCTTATCGCTGTTTTGCCCGTTCATGCTCGTTCCCTCCTTCCAGCGGTTCTCCCCAACCCTGCTTCTCCAGCTGCTTGCGCAAATTGTTCAGTCCGTATCGTACCCAAGACTTTACCGTGCCGATCGGAACGCTCCAAGCTTCGGCCATTTCGCGTTGAGTTTGCAAGGCGAAGTAAGAGCCCATAATCGCCTTCTTCTGCGTCTCCGGCAGCGTATAGATCGCTGTGCGGAGCGCTTCCCGTTCCAACCGGGACAAGACTTGATTCTCGCCGGAGCTGTCTTCGTCCACCGCATCCCGGCGCAGCGCCTCATCGCCCGGATACTTCAGCCGCGCCTTGCGCCGCAATCGGTCGAGACTGCGGCTGCGCGTCATCACCGCCAGCCAGGCTTTGATGGACCCGCGCGACGGATCATAATCTTGCCCCCGCCGCAGCACCTCCAAAAACACCTCATGGCAAATATCCTCGGCCTCCATCCTCTCCCCTACCAGACGGCAGGCTACCTGCATGACAAAAGGAGAATAACAGGCATAGAACGCATCAAATGCACGGACCGAACCGTTGCACATCTCTCGAAGCTGCCTGGTCATCTCTTCATTTTGCAGGTCCATACTTGTCCCTCCCGCAAAATTTCTCCTCTTCTTACCTCCCGTTTTATCAAAAATGAATTCGCTTGAAAACCCCAAAAAAATTTCTAAAAATCCATAAATCCAAAACGAGGTTTCGTGCGTACCCTTGATGAACATCATTATTTTTCTTAGGGGGTACAAAAGATGCTTCAAACCTATCGAAAAGCAGCCTTGATGCTGCTCATTCTGGTCACGACCCTAAGCGGTGCCTTAACCGGGGTCGGCAAAGCCTCGGCGGCGGGCTCGTTGGAGCTCTTTACGCCATATTTGGAATGGTCCGCTGCACCGGGCGAATCTGTGTCGTATTCGATTGACCTTATCAACCATGGCGGCAGTACGGCTTCGGCCAATCTATCGCTGGAGACGCAAAGCAAGGATTGGAAATATGAGCTCACCGCCGGCGGACGCGAGATTTCCAAGTTGGCTGTAAAAGCCGGTGAAACGCAATCCTTCACCCTGGATCTTGAGGTTCCGCTGCAAATTAACAAAGGCCGGTACGTGTTTAATCTGAAAGCAGATGATGCAACGCTGCCGCTGGTCGTGAACGTCTCCGAGCAAGGGACCTTCAAAACCGAACTGACCTTGGATCAAGCGAACATGGAGGGCCATTCGGACTCCACGTTTACGTACAGTGCAGTACTGCGCAACCGAACAACGCAGAAGCAGACCTACGCCTTCAGCGCGCAAGCCGATCAAGGCTGGGATGTTCGCTTCAAAGCGGACGGCAACAGCGTCACTTCGGTTGAAGTGGAACCCAACACCGAGAAGTCGATTACGATTGAAGTGAAGCCGCCGGAGCAAATCAAAGCCGGCACCTATGAAATCCCGATTTCGGCAACGAGCGGCGATACCACAGCCAACGCCAAAATCGAAGCGGTCGTAACGGGAACGTACGACATGAAGTTTTCCACGGTGGATGACCGGCTGAGCACAGACGTGGGCGCAGGTTCCGAACGCAAACTGACCTTCGTGGTCCAAAATACCGGCTCCGCTGAGCTGCAAGATCTCTCCTTCTCCTCGGCCGCTCCGACGGATTGGGAGGTGTCCTTCGAGCCTTCCTCGATCACATCGATCGCGCCGGGTGAAAGCAAGCAGGTTCAAGCCACCATTAAATCCAGCAAAAAATCGCTCCCAGGGGACTACATCGTCAGTCTGACTGCCTCCTCCGCGAACAAAAGCGCGAACGCTGATCTGCGGGTTACCGTAAAATCGTCCGTATTATGGGGATGGGTGGGGGTTCTCATCATACTGGCCGTTTGCGGAGGCATCTATTACCTGTTCCGGAAATATGGGAGAAGATAATCCATGGTTACGGAAACCGGCAAGACACCTACCCCATCGGCTACTGGCGAACGTCCGGTCATTGAACTCGTGCAGCTGACGAAGAAATACGGAGAAGCCACCGCCGTTGATCATCTGAACTTAAGCATCGCCCGCGGGGAAATCTTTGGTTTGCTTGGCCCCAATGGCGCGGGAAAAACAACAACCATCCTGATGATGCTGGGGCTGACCGAGCCCACCTCGGGACAGGCGCGGATTTGCGGCTTTGACCCGACGCGCCAGGCGCTGAAGGTGAAGCGGAAGGTTGGCTATCTGCCTGATGATGTCGGGTTCTACGAGGATCGGACAGCGCTGGATAATCTCGTGTATACCGCAAGGCTGAACGGCGTATCGGAGCAAGAAGCCTTGCAGCGCGCCAAAGCCCTGTTGGAGAAAACCGGGCTTGCGGACAACGCCGGCAAGAAAGTCGGCGCGTTCTCCCGCGGGATGCGGCAACGGTTAGGTCTGGCGGACGTTCTCATCAAAAATCCGGAGGTCATCATCCTCGACGAACCGACGCTGGGGATTGACCCGGAAGGGGTGCGGGAGCTGCTCGCCCTCATCTCTTCGCTCAGCCGCGACGAGAAGCTGACGGTGCTGCTGTCCTCGCACCATCTGCATCAAGTGCAGCAAATTTGCGACCGGGTTGGCCTTTTCGTCCAAGGCAAGTTAATTGCCTGCGGTGACATCCGCACCTTGTCCAAGCAGTTGGATGCGGACGGTAACGTCTATGTAGAGGTTGGCGCCAAAGGCTGGACGGAGGAGTTAGCTCGCAACATCTCTGGTATTGAGGGTGTCCGTGACATCCGTTACCCGCAGCAAGGAGACGACGAGCTCGAACGCGGCGTAACTGCAACGGTCGTATGCGAACGGGACCTGACCGCCCAAATTGCTGAGGCCGTAATTCAGAAGGACGCAGAGCTGGTGTACATCCGTCGTAAGGAATACGGACTTGACGATATTTACCATCGCTATTTTGAAAAAAGGGGTGAGTCATGATGCAGCCAAACAAAACTGCAGCCAGCCGTTCTTTCAAAGAGCAACTGCGCCTGGATGAGTGGCGGGAACGGGCACGCAAGCTGTGGACAGAGCTCCGTCCCGGCGGAGAAGGGAATCCGCCGCGGGAGCGCTCGTCTTCCTCTTTTTGGGTGATGGTTCAGAAGGAGATCGGCGACCACTTGAGCAGCTGGCGCTTTGGAATCCTGATGGGCATCATCGTACTGGCCTGCATCGGCTCGATCTATTCCGCTGTCTCGGCGATTCGTTCGGGCGGCAGTTCCGCTAGCGGCGGGGCCGGCGATACGTTCCTGTTCCTAAAGATGTATACCTTAACCAGTTCTGCACTGGCGGTTCCCTCTTTTTCTACTTTCTTATCCTGGTTGGGACCGCTGATCGGAATCACGTTAGGGTTCGACGCCGTCAATTCCGAACGGAACAAAGGTACATTGGGACGCCTGCTGTCGCAGCCGATCTACCGCGATGACTTCATCAAGGCCAAGTTCGTTTCCGCTTTAGTGATCATTGCGGTCGTGGTCTTCTCGCTGGGGCTGCTGGTGATGGGACTCGGGTTGTTTACAATCGGATATCCGCCAACTCCAGAGGAATTCGCCCGCATCCTGATCTTCCTGCTGATTGCGGTGGTCTACATCGGCTTCTGGCTTTGCTTGTCGATCCTGTTCTCCATCCGCTTCCGGCAGGCAGCCACCTCAGCACTGTCGTCCATCGCCATCTGGCTGTTCTTTACGATCTTCTACGGCATGATCATCAATATGATCGACAGCGCGACGGCCGTGTCGCAAATGGCGGCACCGGATGCGCAGCTGCGGCAGATGAACCTCGTGCTGACGCTGAATCGCCTGTCCCCGACAGAGCTGTTCTCGGAGACGATCTCGACGATGCTCTCCCCTGGCGTTCGCGCCTTGGGGCCGCTGACAATGGATCAGCTCGTCGGGGCGATCGCCAGCCCGCTGTCGCTGGGCCAGAGTCTGCTGTTGATCTGGCCTCAGCTGACCGGTCTGCTGGCCGCCACCATGATCTGCTTCGGCCTGTCCTACGTCCTGTTCATGCGGCAGGAAGTACGGTCGAGAGCCTAAAATATGAAGAAGCCGCTGATTCGTTGGATCAGCGGCTTCTTTTATGCTAATTTCTATGCTTATTTCGACGTGCCTTCTTCTCACAAGTCTTCTCCTTACAATGTCGCTGGACCCACAGAATCGCCCTTCACCAGCGTCACGTACACCCGCTCATGCTCGACCGGTTCCCCGGCCAGGATCTTCAGCAGCTGCTCGGATGCCAGCGCTCCCCACTTCCGCTTAGAATAGTCAATCGTCGCCAGACGCGGCACCGTATATTCGGCTAACTCAATGTTATCGAAGCCAATAATATGGATGTCTTTTCCGATCACATATTTCGACTTCTTCACCGCGTTGTATAGGCCAATCGCCATTTCATCGTTCAGGCAAAATACGCCCACTGGTGAGGTCATGTCCTGAAGGATCTGCTCAGCCGCCCGTTCGCCGGCGTCCTTGTTGAAGTTCCCTTCAATTTCGGTCAGCTCCACCCCGTCGAAACGAGCAACCGTCTGCTTTACTGCTTTTAGCCGCTGCTTCGAGTCGTAGGAACCTTTGGGCCCTGTAACGACATAAAGCTTGCGGTGCCCCAACTCGATCAAGTGCTCGACCGCCAAGGTCGCTCCCGCCTTGTTATCCAGCAAAACTTGATTAATGTTCGGGTGGTTGAGCTCGCGGTCGAGCACCACGATTTTATGCCCAATGTCAGCGTATTTGAGCAGCTCCTGACTGGAGAACGTGGCATCCAAAATAATCGCCCCGTCGACCATCCGTTCAGGCAGCAATCGATGGGACTGCTTGCCGCTGCATACGACCATGTCGTACCCTTTTTGATTCAGCACTTCTTTGACGCCTTGCAACAAGTCGCCGTAGAAAGCGCCGCTGAAGTCGGTCAAATACACGCCGATGATTTTCGATTCACGGGTTTTCAAGGAACGTGCGGCAGCATTGGGCACATAATTCAGTTCTTCAGCGATCGCCAAAATTCTTGCGGTCGTCTCGTCGGTAATTTTCGAGCTTCCATTTAGAGCATAGGATACCGTGGAGATGGAGACTCCGGCTTTTTTGGCTATGTCCTTAATGCTTACCACAACATTACTCCCCTTAATT
>NZ_BILV01000111.1 GCF_004000745.1 Paenibacillus barengoltzii NBRC 101215 | reverse complement strand
TCGCCCGCTGCGCCCGGCTGCGAGCCGCCTGCCGCCGCTCGGCTGGCACTAGCACTGTCGCCGCCCGAGATCCGCGCAAGCCGGTCCAGGGACACGCGGTATTGCGGCGTGCGCTCCACTGCTTCGGACACCGGCAGGAACGCGTCCGACAGCGGGAACACGATCAGCACAAACGCCGCAATCAGCGTAGCGTCGATCCGGCCAGCCGCAGCTTCGCCGCCGGCCCAATACACCATCGATACGACGACGAGGCCTACAACCAAGTGACCGATAAAGCTGCGCCAGCGTGCCCAAGCCCGCAGCTTGCGGTCCTTCCGCGCAACGGCAGCCTCGTCTTGCTCATACGATTGAAGGAACTCCGCCGAACGTCCGCTGATCACCCAATCCCCGATCCCCATGACGGCATCGGTCAGTTTCTGGTACAGCCCGTTCCGTTCTTGCTTAACCTCCTCGTTCGTCCGCTTCGTCAACCGCAACGAAAGGTACGGCAGCACGACGACGAGCACAAGGATATACGCGGCTAACAGCAACGCAAATGTCACGTCGAACACGCCCATGGCCACGATCACGGCTGCATAGAGAATCAACGCCACGACGCTTGGAAAGACGGTACGGATATACACATTCTGCAGCTGCTCAATATCATCGGCAAGCGCGCCAAGAATGTCGCCCGTCCGGTACCGGGATCGAATGAACAACGCCTGCGGTTCCAACACGCGATAGAGCCGCACGCGCATTTTCGCCAATATCCGCAACACCGTGTCATGCCCAACCAACCGTTCGACATAATGGATGACCGCTCGCCCGATCCCAAACGTGCGAACCCCTACAATCGGTACATACACCAGCAAGATGTTGTAAGGCTGTAACGCGGATTTTGAGATCAAGAACCCGGAAGTGAACATCAACATCCCGGCGGAAACCAGCGTTAACACGCCCAGAATCAGATATAACGCAAACCGCCCGCTATATAACCGAAAATAAGGCCGAACCCAGGACTCCTGCTTCATTTGATCTCCTCCCGCTGCGCCGCCGCCAACCGATAATATGCTCCGCGCTTGGCCATCAGCTCGGCATGCGTCCCTGCCTCGACGACGCGGCCTTGCTCCATAACCATGATCCGATCCATTTCGCGCATCCAATGCATTCGATGGGTCGCCAAAATTACCAGCTTCCCTTCAAACAGAGGCAGCATCGTGTGCTTCAGCTCATATTCCGTCTCGATGTCCAAATGCGCCGTGGGTTCATCAAGCAAAATGACTGGCCGCTTGCTAAGCAAAGCCCGGGCTAACGCCACACGCTGCTCCTGACCGCCGCTCAGAGGCCGGCCGCCGCCGCCAATCTGCTCGTTCAATCCGCCCGGCAAGCTGCGCACGAGCCCATCCAGACCAGCAGCTGCCGCCGCGCGTTCCACCTCTTCTCGCGTCGCTTCCGGCGCATTAAAGCGGATATTCTCTTCCAACGTCCCACTGAAAATATACGGCTTCTGCGGGATATAGGTGATTTGCTCCCGCCAGCCCTGGGCCGTCAAATCCCCCAACTCCGTCCCGTTCAGCACCAACCGGCCCGAAGTTGGCCGCAGAAAACCGCCAAGCACATCGATCAATGTCGATTTGCCGGCCCCGCTTTCGCCGATGATGCCGATTTTGCCCATGCCGCCCAGCGTCAAGTTCACTTCAGCCAAGGAAGGCCTAGCTTCCTCCTCGTGAACGACGCCAACCCCGCGCAGGCTTAACGTGCTTTCCGGTGCCCACGTCCAGTTCATACCGGCCGGAACCGGTGCCGCCTTCGCCGCCTCCTCATCCGCAGTGGCGATGATCTCGTTCATCGCTTCGCCTGCCGCCTTCCCGTCCTGGGTGGCATGGAAGTCAGCGCCAACCATCCGAACGGGCAGGAAGTACTCCGGCGCCAGAATCAGCACGGTCAAGGCCGGCAACAGCACCATCTCGCCATTCACCAATCGAAGCCCCAAGCTGACCGCCACCGAAGCAACGGATAACATCGTAAAGAAGTCCAAAGCAAACGAGGACAGGAAGGCAACCCGCAACGTCTTCATCGTCGCTGACCGGTAAGCGTCGCTGACCCGTTCGATCGACGTGACATGCGATTTGCTGCGTCCCAAGAACTTGAGCGTCTCCAGCCCGCGCAGCGAATCCACGAAATGGTTCGACAACGTCCGGTACGATTTCAACTGCCGCTCAGTCTGCTTGCGCGCCGCCAGCCCGATCAGGATCATAAAGGCGATCAGAATCGGCATCGTAATCGTCAGGATGATCCCGGAAGCCAGATCGAGCTTATACACATAAGCCAAAATCAAGATCGGGGTGATTCCCGTGGCCAGCATGCGCGGCAGGAACAATTCCAGGTAATTGCGATACTTGGTCACCCCTTCAAGCACCAACGTCACCAAATTCCCGGTTCCCGCGGTCCCGGCAAAACGCGGCCCCAGCTGAAACAACTTCTCCAGCACCCGCTCCCGCAAGCTTCGTCCCGTCTCTTCGGCAAAAGCATACGCTATTTTCTGCTGCATCATGCCGCAGCCCTGACGGACGATAAAAGCAAGCAGGAACAAGCCGGCCCCGCCGGCTTGTTCCTGCAGCTTGGCCCCGGCAAACAGGGCGGAGATCACCTCCGCCAACCATTTGGCCTGCCAGATGATTGCAAAGCTCTGAACGAGGGTCAGCAAGGCCATGATCATCATGACCTGCTTGATCCCCGCGATTTTCATTAATCCGCGTCCCATTAATATTCTAAATGCTCCTTCTCGTGTACGCGTTTATGGAATACGAAATAGCTCCATATTTGATAGCCTAACACGAATGGCAATAAGCTGCATGCGACGATCGTCATGACTTTCAGCGAGTAGTGGCCGGAAGAAGCGGTATCGATCGTTAAGGAGAACGCATCGCTAATCGAGCTGACCATCACCCGTGGGAATAGCCCCACAAATACCGCAGCAATCGACAAAGCGATCATCGCACCGGTCATGCCAAACGCCCAGCCGTCTTTTTGCTTATTCATAAACCAGCCTGCCAGGACAAAAGCAACGACGCCCAGTACAGCCACCAGGCTGATCAGCAAGCCGCGCACTTCAAATACGTCGGTTTCGAAGTACGTCAGCACGCCAAAGATCACGAACAGGGCGGCCAGCGGAATAAGCAGCTTGTGAGCCAGCTTACGGGCACGTTCTTGCAAGCTGCCGGTCGTCCGCAAGGAGGCAAACAGCAGCCCGTGAACGAGGCACAGCATCACAACCGTGATCCCGCCGATCAACGTGTACAGGTTCACCATATCAAACAGTCCGGCCTTCATTTCCATGTCTTCGCCAATCGGCAAGCCCTTCAGCAGGCCGGAGAACACAACGCCCAGCAGGAACGGAGGCAACAGGCTGCCGAGGAAGATCGCCCAGTCCCAGGTGCCTTTCCATTTGCCGCTGTCCACCTTGCCGCGAAACTCAAAGGCAACGCCCCGCGCAATCAAGGCGAGAAGCAAAACGACAAGCGGTGTATAGTAGCCGCTGAACAACGTGGCGTACCAGTTCGGAAAAGCGGCGAACATCGCGCCCCCGGCGGTCAGCAGCCAAACTTCGTTCGCATCCCAGAACGGGCCAATCGAGTTGATCAGAACCCGGCGTTCCATATCATTCTTGGCCAAAAACTTGGTGCTCATTCCCACCCCGAAGTCGAAGCCTTCCAAGAAGAAGAACCCCACAAACAACACCGCGACAAGGACAAACCAAAGCTCATTAAGAGACATGATATCCCTCCTTACCAAATGGATCCCCGACCTGATCACGGCTGGTGATGGCGATCTCATTGGGTCCTTTCTTGATCACTTTCACGAACAAGTAAGCCATCACCGCGCCAAGCGCCCCATAAATGAGGGTGAAGGCAATCAGGGAGAACAGAATTTGTCCGCCGGTGACGCTTGGCGATACGCTATCCGCGGTCTGCATCAAGCCAAATACCGTCCATGGCTGACGCCCGATCTCCGTCATAATCCAGCCGGAGGTGTTCGCAATAAACGGCAGCGAAATCGACCACAGCATCACGCGGTAAAACCAATTGTTTTTTGGGTTCTCAAGCTTTTTGCGCCATGCCAAATACGTTCCGTACATCCCAAGCACGATCATCAAACAGCCGGCGAGAATCATGATCCGGAAGCTCCAGAAGGTCGTCCGTACCGGAGGAATGTAGTCGCCAGGACCATAAGTTTGTTCATATTCGGCCTGCAGCTCGTGCATGCCTTTAACCTCACCGGAGAACTTACTGTAAGACAGGAAGCTCAGCAGGTAAGGAATTTTGATCTCAAAATTGTTCTTCCCATCGTCCGAATCAATATGGGCATACAGCGTCCAAGGCGCAGGGTCACCCGACTTGCCCCACAGCCCTTCGGAAGCCGCCATTTTCATCGGCTGCGTCTTCACCAGGTACTGCGCTTGTTGGTGACCAAACAACGCCGTGGCGAACGAAGCGATCAAGGCCACGATAATGCCGATCGTAAACGATCTTTTGAAGAACGCCACATCTTGACGTTTCATCAATTTATAAGCGCTGACCCCAGCGATCAAGAAAGCTCCTGTGGCAAAAGCGCCCAACACGGTATGCGGGAATTCCACCCACAATTGCCCGTTGCTGATCAAAGCGAAGAAGTCGTTCATTTCTGCGCGGCCGTTGTTGATCTCGAAACCAACCGGACGTTGCATAAACGAGTTCGCGGCCAAAATCCAGAACGCCGAGACGGTCGTCCCTAAAGCAACTAGCCAAATACACAACAGGTGCACTTTTTTGGACAAACGATCCCAACCGAAGATCCACAGCCCAATAAATGTTGATTCCATAAAGAAGGCAAACAGCGCCTCCACCGCCAGCGGCGCACCAAATACGTCGCCAACAAAGCGAGAGTAATCCGACCAGTTCATCCCGAACTGGAATTCTTGGAGAATCCCCGTCACGACCCCTACCGCAAAGTTGATAAGGAACAGTTTCCCCCAAAACTTGGCCATCCGTTTGTATTCTTCTTTGCCCTTCACGACGTACATCGTTTCCATGATGGCGATCAGCACCACCAGGCCGATGGACAAGGGTACGAAGAAGAAATGGAAAATCGTTGTCACCGCAAACTGAAGGCGAGCAAGCACAATCGGATCCAGCATTTCTTTTCCCCTACTTTCAAATAATTATTATCTAATGTGAATTCTATCACTGATCCATGAAAACGAACGGGGAAAAAGTAATAATTTTGTGACAGAAATCACATGAGAAATGTCACAATTCCGAACATGGCCTGAAACCCGCATCAGATCAACGTTTTTTGAGGGTCGTACAATTTATGACATTACTGTGAATGGCCCTTCTTCACGCCATCGAGGAGGTGCATCAGGGTTAACACCGGGTGCCGCCACAGCATCCGCGGTCCGGCAAAAGCCATCACCCGGCGAATCCGCTCCCGCTGGACCGGCGCATAACAATGCACAGGGCACGCCAGGCACGTGGTCTTGCCTTCACCAAACCGGCAGCGGTCAAGCCGCTGCTCAGCATATCGGTGAAGCTCGGCGCACTCGTCGCATAACAACACTGTCGCAGGATGATGAACCGCTGCGCGCCTGTGGGTCCGCTCCCTGTCGCCATGTTCCTTACGACAATATAAGGCGATCATTCGGGTCACAGTATTCTTTTCCCGGCGAATTCGCGGCCCGTTGTTCTTAGTCATTGCCATCCGGTCTTGCCACCTTCTTCGTTCCCTGCGTCCGAAAAGCCAGTCTCCATCCCAGCCACGTCCCTGCGATCATCAGCAGCCCGTAGGCCACAACCCCAAACGGAAGCGACGTTGCAAGCCAATGCAGCAAGCCAAATCCGCCGAGCAGCAGCATCAACCCCATGAATACAAAGGATTGGTTTTGCTGCCCCGCCGCTTCAAAGGGTTCAGAGAAAGGTAGTCCCTTGCGCATGCATAGGAAACAAAAAATCGCGTAAGCAAACATCGCGAGTCCTGCCACAATCAAGTCAGGGATAATGGACGCTCCGAACAGCACGGCAAAAATCGCCGCCTCCACCACATACAAAGGCAGCATAAGCCGAACCAAGCTCGCCAGCAAGGCCCCTTTGTAAATAGACGCTTCGCTGGTGATCGGGGCGGTCCGGTAGATCCAAGCCGCTTTATATCGGGAGGAGTAACGCAGCATCATGATGAGCGTTGGCAGCATAATCCCGCTAAAATAAATGAACAAATACGAACGGGAACCGGAGATCCCTTCCAAGCCCTGATCGAGTCCGTTCGAGAATAAGAAGATGAAAGGAAACACGATAGAGAAGCCCAGGGAAGGGTACACCTTCAGCTTAAACTCACGCTCCGTTCCCAGCATCGACCAGGTGAAACGGAAGAAGGCGCTCTCCTGCGGCGTGGAGCAAAGCCAATCGGAGATTCGGCGCAGCATCTTCCCCGACCGCTGCCCGCTCTTCGCGCTGGGTTCCGCCAGCTTCTGCAGGTTCCGTTCCAAAGCCGGCATCAGCTTCAGGTACAGCAGGAATGCGGCTAGCGGAACAACGACGGACAGCACCGCCAGACCGGCATACGTCATACCTTCGCCCGGGTGAAGCAGCGTTTGGAAGGAAGCGCCCACCCATACCGGCGGCACCAAGTACTGCCACCACGCCGGCTTGAAGACGATGTCCATCTCCGTGAAGTCGAACAGCCGGACCAACACCTGATAACCTACCGCAATTGTGATCGTCATCCCGATTTGCACGTAATTGATCATATCCTTCAGCTTCTCACCGTCAAAAAACCGCAGCACGACCAAATACAACAGCGCGGTCAGCACCACGATCAACAAGTCCATCAGGATGAGCTGCAGCAGCATCAGGGCAAAGAACCCGATCCCCTGCCGAATTAATCCAACCGCCAGCGGAATCACCGCGATGGCTCCGGTCAAAAAGAACAGGTAAATAAAGATATGCACCGTCTTCGCCATCGTGAGCGTACGGCGGTTAATCGGCTTCGTCGCCAAAATGCTTCGATCCCGAATATCTAGCAGCACCGAGGAGAAATCGGAGATCATCGAGGTCATCACCATAAACATCATAATGCCAAACAAGATGCTCATCTGAAACAGCAGATTATCCCCCATCAGCACGAACATCGAGCTCAGTCCGCCAAACAGGACATACATCCACAGAGAGCGGAGAAACTGGTTGCTCTCCGCGGTATCCTGTTTCCGCTTCTGATTTGAACTTTTGGCCAGCGTAGGCTTCCTTCTCGCATCCATCGCCAGCTTTACCTGAACGATTCGGCGCATCACCGAATAATCCACGCCCATCTTCTCGAATGCACCACGGAACCGGTCCAACACTAGCAAGCTCTTCATTTCTTCCATCCGCTACACCTCTTGCACGATCGATACAAGCCGGCTGGCAATATCCTGATGCTCATTAAATCCGGTCAACTGGTTGAAGATCTGTTCCAGCGAACCTTCATGGTTCTGGGCCTTTAACTCGTCAAAGCTGCCGTCGGCCACAATTCGTCCTCCGTCCAGCAGGACGATCCGGCTGCTGATCTTCTCGACCACGTCCATGATATGAGAGGAGTAAAAAATCGCCTTGCCTTGCGACGCCAAGAGAGCAAGCATTTCTTTCACGACCATGACACTGTTGGCGTCCAGTCCGCTCAGCGGCTCGTCCAGGAACAGCACGTCCGGATTATGCAGCAGGCTGGAAACCAGCAGCACCTTCTGCTTCATGCCCTTCGAGAAAGTTGAAATTCGGGAGTTAAAGGCGTCCCCAAGACCAAATTCCGTCATCATTCGCCGAGCTTTCATCTCGGCGTCATCGGCGGATAAGCCGTACAGTTCACCAATGAAGGTCAAGTATTCAGAAGCGGTCAACGTATCGTACAGCTCGGCGATCTCCGGAACGTATCCGATTCTTTTCTTGTAGCTGACATCGCCGTCGCCGGGATTTTGCCCAAAGACCCGGACCTCACCTTGATACCCTTCAACCAGGCCTAGCATAATCTTGACGGTCGTGCTCTTCCCTGCCCCGTTGGGTCCGATGTAGCCGATAATCTGGCCCGGATACACCTCCAAATCCACCCCGTTCAGAACGTGATGTCCCCCATAGCTCATGCGTAAATCCGCCAGCTTAATCACAGGATTCATTGTCGTCCTCATCGATTCAGCCCCTTTCTACTGCCCTCAGTTTACCATACATCTCCTTACGCCCGGAGCTGAAATCTTCACACAAAAAGGCACCTCCCGATCCTAACGGTTCGGAAGATGCCTTCTTTATATAAAAGGGATATCGATTATCCCTGGACATTGGATGGAATAAAGCCGTTGATATCTACGCCAAGCCCTTGTGCCAGGCGCATACCGTATTCTTTGTCAGCGCGGAAGAAGTTGCACACCGCGCGCAGTTGAACTTGCTCCGGGGTCTGTTTCAAATCGTTCACCAGGTTAGAGATTAGATGATCTTTCTCCTCAGCCGTAAAGCTTCGATACAGCTCGCCCGCTTGGGTGAAATCGTCGGTTTTGGTGATTTTCTCCCGGCCGATGTGTCCGCTGACCGGCACTACACTGTCGCGGTAAGCCGGATCTTCCTTCGGAGTGGCGTCGAAGCTGTTCGGCTCATAATTGATTGGCGATGGATCCTGCTTCACGTTCATGAAGCCGTCCCGCTGATGGTTGCGGACCGGAGCATACGGGCAGTTCACCGGGATTTGTAAATAGTTCGCACCCAGCCGGTACCGTTGGGTATCCGGGTAAGAGAACAACCGGCCTTGCAGCAGCTTATCCTCTGAAGGTTCAATCCCAGGCACGAGCACGCTTGGCGAGAACGCTGACTGCTCGACTTCCGCGAAGAAGTTTTGCGGATTGCGGTTTAGCGTCATTGTGCCGATTTTGATCAAGGGATAGCTGTCTTCCGGCCATACCTTCGTGGGATCCAGCGGGTCGAAGCTCCAACGATCCAGATCCTCCACTGGCATGAGCTGTACATTCAACTCCCACTGCGGGAATTCCCCGCGCGCAATATGGTCGTACAGGTCGCGAGTCGCATGATTGAAATCTCGACCTTGTACTTCTTGAGCTTCCGCCGCCGAGAGGTTCTTTACCCCCTGCTTCGTTTTCCAGGTGTATTTGACGTACGTGATCTTGCCTTCGGCATTGATCCACTTAAATGCATGCACGCCAAAGCCGTCCATCTGGCGGTAATTCGCCGGCGTCCCATAGTCCGAGAACACCCAGGTCATCATATGCGTCGATTCGGTGGACAGAGTCATGAAATCCCAATACCGCGCCGGGTCTTGGATGTTCGTGTCCGGAGCTGGCTTCAGCGAGTGCACCATGTCCGGAAATTTAATCGCGTCGCGGATAAAGAAGACCGGAAGATGGTTACCCACCAAATCGTAGTTGCCTTCCTCCGTATAAAACTTCACCGCAAATCCCCGCGGGTCACGCGCCGTTTCCGGAGAGCCTTGCCCGTGAATGACCGTAGAGAAACGGACGAACACCGGAGTTTCGCGTCCTACCTCCTGCAGGAAATGAGCTTTCGTGAACTCCTTCATGCTGCGCTCGGTAACAAATACCCCATGGGCGCCTGCCCCCCGGGCATGCACGACGCGTTCCGGAATCCGTTCGCGGTCGAAATGGCCCAGCTTCTCCAGCAGATGGTAATCCTCCAACAGTGTAGGGCCGCGCTGCCCTACCGTCCGAGAATTTTGATTATCGCCTACCGGAGCTCCCGTATTCGTTGTCAGCCGGTTATCCATGAAATCATCCCTTTCGATTTATTATTACACTAAGACTTATTCTAAAAACTATAATAAATAGTACCATGCCCCCCTCTAAACTGCATGAAGGTTCCATGAGGGGTTGATGAAGATTGTTCAGCTGCCTTCTTTTTACCCTCCATTATTGAGAATATGGGAGGACCTGCGTGAGTATGTTAATTCTGTGACATCTGTCGTCTGAAGTCATTTGAAAAATGTACCAATTGATGCTATACTCTCCCTGAAATTAGGAAACATTCACCAAAGAAGGAGCGACGCGTCATGGAATTCATCACTTTAAATAATGGTTTACAGATGCCGCAGCTAGGGTTCGGAGTTTGGCAGGTGCCTGATGAGGAGGCTACGGCCGCAGTCGCCAAGGCGCTGGAGGTAGGTTACACCTCCATCGACACGGCGATGATCTACCGCAACGAGGTGGGGGTCGGCAAGGCGATTAAGCAGTCCGGTATCCCTCGTGAGAAGCTGTTCATCACCACGAAAGTATGGAACAGCGACCAGGGTTACGACAGTACGCTCCGAGCTTATGACGAAAGTCTGGCTAGACTTGGTCTCGATTATGTCGATTTGTACTTGATTCACTGGCCGATGCCAAAAGTCGACCGGTACGTGGAAACCTACAAGGCGTTGGAGAAGCTGTACCGCGATGGACGCGTTAAAGCGATTGGCGTATGCAATTTCGAAATCGAGCATTTGGAGCGTCTGCTGAATGAAACGGAAATTAAGCCGGTGTTGAACCAGGTGGAATGCCATCCGCACCTGACTCAGACCGAATTGAAAGCGTTCTGCGCCAAGCATGATATTTACATCGAAGCCTGGAGCCCGCTGGAGCAAGGCGGTGAGGTGCTGACCGATGCGGTGGTGAAGTCCATCGCCGAAGCCCATGGTAAGACGCCGGCACAGGTTGTCCTCCGCTGGCATCTGCAGAACAATACGATCGTGATCCCGAAATCGGTCACCCCGTCTCGGATTGAGGAGAACTTTAACGTGTTCGACTTCCAGCTGTCGGACGCTGAAATGGAGCAGATTAGCGGCTTGAACCTCAATCGCCGCAAAGGCTCGCATCCGAACGACATGTACGTTGGTAAGCCGGAATAAGGCTTCTGTCCAAATACAAAAACGCGGGTTGCCTGAGCGCTCTCAAGCAAACCCGCGTTTTATTTTTCAAATCTATAACTCGACCGTACATAAACGCTTCTGCCAGCAGGACCCCGGCTTTGTCCGCGGCCGCTGCCATTTCCTCCGCCTTGGCGGCCGTCAACGCCAGCGGCTTCTCGCACAATACATGTTTGCCCGCTTCAGCGGCACGAATCGCCCATTCCTTATGCAAGTGGTTCCGTGGTTGTCCCCTTCATTGTACATGTCCGAAGAAGGCAAGTATAGAGCATCCCGACCTGATGAAAAAGGCATGAACGGGGTATAGTAATCCAGAAGAGTCGGATCTATGTAGATCTGCAACCTACCCTATTTCAAGCAAGGAGACGATCAACCTCATGGAAAATCTGCACGAATTTGTCGAGAAGGTTCACGATCAACAGGAGAAGCAAGCCAAAAACAAAAAGCGCGGGCACGGCAACCCGGCCGGCCAGCTTCCAACCAAGCAGCACGGCACGCAAAAATAACATCAAAGTATCTTAGCTACTTCAAGATGGCATCGCCGAAAAAAGCCGCTCACAATCCTGTGCAGCGGCTTTCGGCTTTCGGCTTATCCCTCGTACTTATCATGGCCGGAAATGTATTCGTTCAGCGTCTCTCCGCCTTCAGTGCTATGGTTCTTGATCGTCGCCAAGCGTCCGTTCTGCGCTTCTCCGCCGTTACCGGTCGTTTGATTCTGCCCGTTGCTGCTGCCGTTTCCGGTGCCCGGCTTGCGATGCTGCTTGTTATTTCCCATGTTGTTCTAACCTCCTCAGTAGGATCTGATGGATGGAAAGGCCGCCCTGCCTGTTCCTTCGGTTAGCGTTTCTTCCCCGGGCTGTTTTTATTCCAAGGCAGGGGAACTGGACTAAAGTCCAGCTCTTGTCTCCCCCAGAGACTGAAGTCTTCTTTCGGCTTTTGTAGTATGCTGATCACAGATAAGTACATAAACAAAGGAGTTTGCGTATGAATTGGAATAAAAAATCATGGATTGGGCCCGTGCTCATCCTGCTAGGCCTCTATCTCTTCTTCTTCCGCAAGGAAGCGATCAGCGCGGGAACGCTGTTCGGCACCTTCTGGCCGACCTTATTTGTCCTTCCGCTCGGTCTGTTCTTCCACTGGTTGTATTTCTCGGTCGTTGGGCGCAAGGCAACCGGGCTGCTCATCCCCGGGGGAATTCTCTTCACCGTCGGGCTCGTCTGTCAACTTTCAACATTATTTGACAGCTGGCAGTACCTGTGGCCCGGCTTCATTCTGGCTCCGGCCGTGGGGTTGTTCGAGTTTTACTGGTTCGGGAACCGCAATAAATACCTGCTGATCCCGATCAACATTTTGACCGTGCTTTCGTTATTGTTCTTCGCCGTCTTCTCGCTGGGCGCGTTGTACAACCGCCTGATCTTCGGCCAACCGTTATTAGCGATTGCCTTGATCGCTATCGGTGCAGGGCTGATGATTGCGCCGAAGCGACGGTCTTAACGCCCCCCTTCATGCAAAAAAAGCAGAGTGAATCTTCAGGGACTGGGGACTATCCCCGTTTGTGAGACAGGGATCAAAGCACCTCTCAAGATTAAACAGCCAGTTGTCGGAAATGAATCGGTGACTGATTGTTTCCGTACACATTTGTGGTTTACCGGACACTTCATCCGGAGCAAAGCAGCGATTTTTCGGTATCCATAGCGATATTTATGCC
>NZ_BILV01000110.1 GCF_004000745.1 Paenibacillus barengoltzii NBRC 101215 | reverse complement strand
AATCAAGACCTCTTCGAGATCTTCGAAGAGGTCTTTTTTAGGTTATCGCAAAATCGCTTCGATTTCGCTCATTTGGGATGGAGTCAACGGGCCCAATGAGATGGCCTTTGCCGCCTCCTCCACCTGTTTGACGTTTTTGAGCCCCGGAATCGGGATGGTACACTCGCTCTTCCCCCAGATCCAGGCCAGCGCTCCCTGCACCAGGCTGCGTCCGCCGGAGGTTAAAATTTCACGAACCGCATCCAGCTTCGCCAAATACTCCGGAAGCGGCTTGCCGTCTTTGAAGTACTGTACCCACTCATGCCCGCTCCCGCGAACGTCATCTGCCGGAAGGCTCGATGCAGCCGTAAACTTGCCGCTCAGCAGCCCCATCGCCAGCGGGGAGTTGTTAATGCTGCTCAACCCGTGCCGCTCGCACAATTCGACCATGCTGCTATCATCGGAAAGCACATTCAAAGGATGCTGGATCGCAGCACCGGAGGACTTGCGGGCGAATTGCTCGGCATTCGCTGTGCTCCAGGTGCTCCATCCGTAAGCGCGGATGAGCCCCTCCTGTTTTAACCGTTCCAGCCCATCGATCGCCTCATCGAGTTGTTCTGACGAGAAATCCCCCGGGTGGATTTGATACAAATCGATGTAATCCGTACCGAGCCGTCTTAAGGAGGCCTGGCAAGCCCAACGGATATAATTGCGGGACACATCCAGCTTCGTAAATACGTTCCGGGTTGCGGCATCATACGTAAAGCCAAACTTCGTAGCGATCACAGCGTCCTGCCGCCGCCCTTGCAGCGCCTGTCCCAGAATTTCCTCGCTGTGACCGGTGCCGTACACATCCGCTGTATCAAAGAAATTAATCCCCTGATCCAGCGCCGTTTGAACAGCCCGGATCGACTCCTTATCGTCGACCTCTCCCCAACCATCCGGTAAGCCGTCCAGCAGGAAAGGTCCCCCGATGGCCCATCCGCCGAATCCGAGCGGGCTCACCTGAAGCCCGGAGGAGCCGATCGTTTTCTTATTCATTGCTTGATCCCTCCATCTTCCATTTGATTTCCATCACAGTATAATAGAGATAATCGGTTCTTTTTAGAGCCACTTTTTGATTATTTTTAGGAACCAATTTCCCGAAGGGAGGGGGAGTAATCATGTACGGAATTCAACTGGATCCGGCTTCAGAACTAACGATGACGGCCCAGCTTTGCCGGCAAATCCGGCAAAATATTGAACGAGGTGAATGGGGGGAAGGAATGCGGCTCCCTCCCACCCGCAAGCTGGCCGCAGAATTTGGGATTGCCCGGAACGTGGTGATCGACGCGTATGAGCAGCTCATTGCCGAAGGCTATTTGATCGGCCAAACCGGTTCCGGCACCTATGTGGCAAGTGGAATTCGGACGAGCCTTGCCAGCGCTGGCGAAAGTGAGGGAGAGGAACTGGAGATGGAGCGGTTGGGATGGGAGGGAGAGGCATCTTCCGATTCCGAGGGTTTGATCGATTTCGAGATCGGCACGCCGGATTTGCGCCATTTTCCTCGGAAGCTATGGGCTAAATATTTAAAAGAAGCGGCGGAGGTAATCCCCTCCACCTCCCTTGATTACGGCGACATCCGCGGGGAAGAAGCGCTGCGAAAGGAGATTGCCGCCTACCTCTACCGAACGAGAGGCATGCGTTGCCAACCGGGGCAAATCATGATTGTATCCGGCTCCTCGGAAGGCTTTGCCCTCATTGCCCAGACGCTGCGAGACCGTTTTGACGCCGTGTACTTGGAGGATCCGACGATTGAGTTCACGCAGCATATTTTTCGCAAAGTTGGCTATCGGATCTCGCCGGTCGCTATCGACAGCGCCGGAATGAAGGTGCATGAGCTGCGCGAATGGGAGCCGGGACATCTCATGCTGCTCACGCCCTCGCACCAGTTTCCGGGCGGCGGTATTCTGCCGATTCAGCGGCGACAACATGCCGTCCGCCTCGCAGAGGAAGCGGCCTCCTATCTCATCGAGGACGATTATGATGGTGATTTTCGATTAAAGGGAGTTCCGATCCCGCCGCTATATACCTTAAACCCGGGTCGCGTGATATACGTTGGAACGTTCAGCAAGACGCTGGCGCCCGGATTGCGTCTCGGCTTCCTGGTTCTCCCGGTTCATCTCGTTCGGCCCATGGCTGACCTGCGCGAAGCCCAGAATCTCCGTCCCCCGTCGATGCTGCAAATTGCGCTGGCGATGTTTATGCGGGATGGCTGCTTGGACCGGCATATTCACAAAATGAAAAAAAACTACCGACAGCGGCGCCAGCTATTGATCGAAGCGATACAACGCCATTTCGGCGCGCGTGCAGTTATTCAAGGGGATGAAGCCGGCATGCACCTGATGGTCGAGTTTCGCGGGATTCCTGCAGGTCTCGATTGGTCCAAGTCCCAGGCCTACGGCGTACGCGTATATGGGGTCGAGGACTACTGCCTCATCCAAGGCAACTATACGCGGCATATTTTGCTTGGCTATGGCAATCTCCCTGAGGTGAAGATCGAACTGGGAATTGAACGGTTGCGAAGCTTTCTAGAGGAGTATGCTTATCGAGATTGACACCAGCATGCGAAGTGAATTCATAAAGGATCGAAGGGACGCTCGCTATCCTTTCTTTTACCGTTCATTCTCAATATGTTAAGATAAGGGATAAAGGAGGATTTACTATGGCACGAAGCAAGGAATTTGATGAGAACGAGGTGCTCCTTAAAGCAATGCGTCTATTCTGGGAGCAAGGTTATGAGAAGACTTCGCTGCAAGACCTCGTCGAGCATATGGGGGTTCATCGCCGCAGCTTATACGACACGTTTGGCGACAAGCACACGCTGTACCTCAAAACGATGGAGAAGTATGCACGGATTACGAATGCTGCCATTAAGACGGAAGTCCAACGCGGCCGGACGGCGTTAGAATCCATCCGTTTGATTTTTGATTATTTGATTGAGACCAATGGCGACCAACCAATCGGCTGCTTCTTTGTCAACTCAGCGACGGAGCTGGCCTACCGAGACCCTGAGGTCAGCAAATTAACGAGCGAGCTGTTCGGCAATGAAGAGCAGTTGTTGACTGAGCTCATCCAACAGGGACAACAGGCGGGAGATATCTCACCCGGATTAGACCCTCGCCTGCTGGCGTCCAGTTTGCATGCGACGATGCTCGGAATCCGCGTTATGCGTCGCACTTCCACGGATAAACAGAAGCTCCATCAAATTGCCGAGGTTTCGATGGAGATGCTGAAGCCGTCGTGAGGATTCTTTGCCGTCTCCCCACGGATGAACTCTGCTGAAGCATGGAACATCCAGGTCTTCTGCTGGATCCGGGCTGGAACGCCCCCTCCGTTCCACCCTATCAGCTAGCAAGGTTCCACGCTTCTATTTCCCCTCTATCTTGGGCTTTCCCCTCCTTTGATGTTCAAGGTCATCACCTCATCTCCTTGTTCTATCCGCAGATATACACAGAACCTGCGCAATTGTATCCGAGGATGGTCGCTGATCCAAACGAACTGAAGTAACATAGAGATCAGACCAAAGAACAATCGAAGGAGGCCACACCCCGCGATGAATACACAAATCATTATTTTCGCACTTCTCGCTTTTTTTATATTGCACCGCGTCTATCGCCGCCTACGGCGAAATTTTGGATGGCAACCGCTGAATTCGCGCAGGTTACAAGTGTCTACCGTGATCATGACGATCTTTGGATTCATCCTGTTCATCTCAGGCTCGTCGCATATAAGCAGTCTAATCTCTGACCTAGCAGGAACCGCCCTCGGCATCATTCTAGCAACCTGCAGTGCGGCGATGACCCGATTCGAACAACGCGAAGGACGATTGCATTACATGCCAAATTTGTGGATCGGAATGATTGTCACCCTATTGTTTTTGGTAAGATTCTTGTTCCGATTTTACGTTGCATTCACCCAAACCGGCGTTTCCTCTGCAGAGCAATGGCAAGGAATCACCGGCGGTTGGACCGCCGGGTTGATGTTCGTGATGATCTCTTACTACGCAACCTACAACCTCTTCCTGCTGCGCAAACAAAAGGCAAAGATGGCAGAACCCAGCGTGTAGGCGCCAATCATCCAGCCGGCAATGCCCGTATCCACACCGCATTGATCCTGCAGCGTTGGCAGCAGCGGCGAGATGAGAAAGGTGTCGGTCCCAATCATAAACATGATACTAAAGAATAGTATCGTAAATCTGAACATGACATTCGATCACTCCTTGTAGCGTCTGGTGAGATTCCTTGTTTCTGATAAGGGATAATAGTGACAGATCCTGTCACAAATCAATGAACTCTCTTCGCAAGTTACAAGAAGTGGGATCGAACATCACAGAGCTCAACGAATGAAGTTATTTCTTATAATCAATTATTTGAATCAAATTGCCGCAAGTATCGTCGAAGATCGCGATGGTGTTCTCGCCCATTTGCGTCGGCTCCATCGTGAACTTCACCCCCAGCTTCAATAAGCGTTCGTACTCTTGGTGAGTGTCTGCAACTCCAAACATCGTGGCCGGGATGCCATCGGCGAACAATTTCTGTTGATATTCTCTCGCAGCAGGATGGTCATTGGGTTCGAGCAAAAGCTCGGTCCCGTCTTGCTCCTCGGGCGATACCAACGCGATCCATCTAAATTTTCCGGCAGGAACGTCGTGCTTTTTTACAAACCCTAGGGTTTGGGTATAAAACTCTAACGCCTTGTCCTGATCTTGAACGAATAGGCTTGTCACCACGATTTTCATTGGAATTCTGCCTCCTTATTTTTCCCTTAAGTAGTTAATGTGCCGCCTGTCTCAATCAAAGTCTTCATCCCGGACAATACGATCGGCAATCCCTCTTCCAATATACGAGAAGTCATAGGGGCTTCCTC
Organism: Paenibacillus barengoltzii NBRC 101215; assembly: GCF_004000745.1. GTDB lineage: Bacteria > Bacillota > Bacilli > Paenibacillales > Paenibacillaceae > Fontibacillus > Fontibacillus barengoltzii. The sequence goes on along the minus strand of NZ_BILV01000110.1, from coordinate 7,770 downwards.
GAACTCGTCGTGTACCACAGTCACTAACGTTACCCCGGCAAACTCGGCATGCGGCTCGATTTCCCAAGTTAATCGTGAAGGCTTCTCCTCCGTGGTCTCGGGTTGGATCAGCAGCTGCCAGGACATCACCAGCCGACGAGGCGGCTCTACGGCAAGAAATTCCCCTTTGGCCTGCACCTGCCCTTGAGGATTCCATATCTCATACGGGCAACCCGCTTTGAGTTCGCCGCGAAGTGACCCGTTATACCAATATTTTGAGGTTAGCGAAGGATTGGTCAGCGCGTTCCAGACCTGTTCCGGACTGGTCTTGATCGCAATGCGGCTGACATGTCTTGGCTTTGGCTCCATGGCTGGTTCACTCTCCAACTCTTTTTTTAGCAAACTTAATCCCGATACCCATGGCTCGGCGTACTTGCTTACCCACCTATCGTAGATTTGGCGTATGGATGCAGGGTTCAAGTAGTGATATTTCTCCCGGCCCACCTTCCGGGTCGTCAGCAAACCCGCTTCTTCCAGGATTCGTAGATGCTTCATGACACCGAAACGGGACATCTGCAGATGCGCACAGAGATCGTTTAACGTTCGGCCATCCTTCTCATATAGCAGATCGAGCAACGTGCGTCGGCTCGGATCCGCCAGCGCTTTAAATATATCGTCCATCAGGACATGCCTCCATGACGTCCACAAAATAGTGGGCAAAAAATGTCTTTATAACCATTGACATGTTACCATATAGTAACATATATTAAAAGTGACCATTGGGTCACATGTTTGTATTGCAGCGCATGATGTCCGCCGGCGGACATCCTAGAGATGGCATGACAACCTGGAGGTGATTTCTCAACTGAAGCTCGCTTATTTCGTTGCCACCCTGAATGCGACAGTGATTGGCATCACTTTTCTGTTGGTCAAACTGACTTTGGCTTTCGCCAATCCCGTGGATACGTTGACTTATCGCTTTGCTGTAGCATTTATCGTTTTCCTTGTTCCTGCGTTGTTTGGATTCGTCAAATTGGGCTTTCGTGGAAAACCGATATTTTCCCTACTGTTGCTCGCTGCGTTGTACCCGATCGCTTACTTTATCTTGCTAACCTTTGGGCTTCAGCATGCAAGTTCCGCAGAAGGGGGCATCATCAGCGCCATGACACCTGCGGTCACGATGCTATTCGCCTCCCTTTTCTTGAAAGAAAAAAACTCCTGGATGCAGAAGCTCTCTCTTCTTCTGTCTGCAGGCGGCATTGTGTTCATATATTTGATGAATGGCAGCAGCAACTGGTCGCACACCACCGGAATCGTCCTGCTCCTTCTCGCCTGCATTACGTTAGCCGGGTATAACGTACTGGCCCGAGTGGTCACCCAGCATTTTAGCGCCATGGAAATCAGCTTCTTTATGATGGGAGTCACCTTCATTTCCTACTTAGCAGTATCGCTTGGCAATCATCTCCCATCTCGAACGGTTGATACCTTCATCGCTCCGCTGGCCAGCCCATTCTTTATCGGCTTGATTCTCTTTCTTGGCGTGGCTCAAGTGGCGACCGCTTATATGGCGAATTTTGCTTTATCCCGGTTAGAAGCGGCGAAAATGAGTGTATTTTCCCACTTATCTACGGTCATCGCCATTGGAGCAGGGGCCTTGTTCTTGGAGGAAACCGTGACATGGAGTCATCTCTGCGGCACGGCCATGATTATCTCCGGGGTCATTGGCATGAACATGTCGTGGAAATTTGCGAAATCTTCTCCGGAGCAACTTAAGCTTAACGAATAAAGTGAGGTCGTAACGATGCATATTACCCTGATCGCCGGAAGCAACCGGCACCATGCGATTAGCACAAGTATTCTTCGCTATATCGAAAACCTGCTGAAATCGAACAATATTCCCGTCTCATTTATTGATTTAGCGGCTGTGCAGCTACCGCTCTTTTCCCCTGATTCCGAGGTTGTTCCTAAGGAAGCGGAGCTTCTGATCACTTCGGTTGAACAAGCCGACGGCATTATCCTGGGCACTCCTGAGTATCATGGTTCCATTTCCGGCACCTTAAAAAATGCACTGGATTACCTGGACAACCGCCACGTGGCAGGGAAGCCGTTCTTAACGGTGAGCTCGGCAGGTGGTCCTCTGGGGGTTAGTTCACTTCTCCATTTGCAGAGCATCATTCGGAATCTGCATGGCATCCATTGTCCGGAATGGATCTCCGTTGGGGAAGGCCAATCGATCTTTGATCCAAATGGGCTTCCGCAAGATAAGGAGATTCTTGGGCGTATCGATCAAGCCGTTGAGCGGTTTATCGCACTGGTCAAGAAGCTGGGGCATGACAGCAAGCATTCTGAGAAAGTGATGATGGAAACATGAGGATGACCCCCGCCGAAATCAAAGCTTACTTAAAAAGAATCGGGATCGCAGACGTCCAACCGCCAACCCTTGACTATCTCACCCAGCTTCACAGAGCCCATGTGTCGACCATTTCCTGGCAGACTATCGATATCGTTGCTGGCAGACCCACTCCAATCGATCTTCATGAGTGCGTCCGTCTGATGTTGAGCAACCGAAGCGGGTATTGTTTTCACTTAAACGGTGCGTTTGGCGTTCTGCTTCATTCCCTCGGTTACCGTGTGTTTTGGCATCGAGCCGGTGTCCAGCCGCCAGGGCAGGAACCGCGCATTAACTCCTTTCACCTTGGTCTTACCGTCAGCTTGACCAATGAACAGCAGCAAGCACAACGTTACATCATCGATGTGGGGCTGGGGGATATGCCCTATGAACCGCTTCCGCTGCAGATCGGAACTTACGAGCAAGGGCCGCTACGCTATCAAGTCGTGAACTCCGACGTGGCAGAAGGCGGCTGGCGGCTGGTGCACGACCCGAACGCCTCGTTTGTTGGCGTTGATTATGACCCGGATGAACTGGAGAATCTGGAGGAATTCAAACCTAAGCATGAATTTTACAGCCGATCGCCGGAGTCGCCCTGGATGAAGCTATTCCTTGTTCGGCATAGACACGCCACGGGTAGTAATGAATTAAGAGGATGTATATGGACGCGGCGAGACAGCAAAGCAATCGAAAAAACAGAACTCCGCACCAAAACCCAATGGCTGGAAGTGCTGGGAGACGTGTTTCAGGAGCATCTCGTCAGCTATAGCCAGCTTGAACGTGAGGAGCTGTGGAAGCGAGTGTGGACATATCATGAGGAGTGGAAGAAGGCAAATATGAAATAGAGAGGGACCCCTCTTAAATGAAACAGCGGTGGACTAGGACTTGAAAAGGAAAGTCTTAGCCCGCCGCTGCTTTTGTGTTCAACCGAGTCCAAAGTTATCGAAGGTTGGATAGCTTTTTATGAAACATCTCATCTAGTAACAGGATTTCTGCCTTTTGGCTGACGGCATGGTTCCCAAGCTTGACATCAATAATAAAATCGTTGGTCAGCATCTGGCGTTGACGGGAGATGATCTCGTCATCAGACAATTCCAGTACCGCCTTCGTTTCCGCTGGAATCACGGGGATTCCAGCTTGCTCAACCAGCCGAAGATTTTGCTTCATCTCTGCAGCGATTTTGCTTAGCGTGCTCTCACTTCTTGCCGACTCTACATCCATCATGCCGTCATTGGTATAGAAGTGCTTGTTGACGACGGCTAATGCCGCGTGTGAAATATGGAAAGCGTGAATGTCAGTTTGGATTTCATAATGTAAATTGACCGATTCAAGGATTTTCGCGAGCTCTTTCACTCTTTCGGTAACCTGTCCATTGATTTCACCAAAAATGGTGCCCTGATGTTTCTCCGTACCAAATTGGGCGTATAGAACATCACCTTTGATGTCTCCACCTGCACCCGGGAATCCGGGGAGCAACCGGTCACCTACGATGTCAAGCCAACGGTCATAACCAACAGTGTTCGTCAAAGTGACGATCGTTTTGCTCTGATTATCCTTGAGCACAGTAAGGGCCGATTCGGCTTGGTCGAATCGTACGGGAACGAAAATAAAATCATAGATGTCGTCGTTTTCTAGCTTCTCAATCGTCTTGATAGGCAGTTGCTTAACGACCCCAGCTTCATTGTATAGCAATCCCTTTTGTTGCAGTAGTTCCAGTCTCTTTCCTCTCGCCAAGACGGTGACGTCTAATCCATACTGTGCAAAACGGAGGGCGTACACACTGCCAATCACACCAGCACCAAATATCAAAAGTCGAGGTTGTTTCGAGTTCATGATGTTCCTACCTTTCTGGAAGATACTCGACATAAATTGCTTAAGCAACATCTGTCTGATAAAATCGTAGTACACCAAGATCATGAGTTCAACAGACAGATTCACGAGGACGTTGCCTAAGCAACACATTTGGATATTTGATGTTTTAGAGGGGGACAGGTTTATGGTTAATCCGCAAGATCCAAGGGTCATGCGCACACGACAATTCATCCGAGAAGCATTCAGAGAATTATTGCGGAGTAAAGACTTTGATGCGATATCCATCAAAGATATCACCCAGCAAGCTGCTATTAACCGCGCCACCTTTTACGCCCATTATGAAGATAAATATGCGTTGCTTGAAGAATACACTGAACAGTTTTTCCATGACATGGTTCCCGAGGAAGTGATGAACGCGCAGGAGTTCACAGCTGAAATCTGTGATCAGTTGATCCTGTTGACACACCGCTACATTGTGGATTTTTATCAGACATGCAGAATGGTTTCCAAATCAATCGCGACGCTTGTGGATGAGCAAATCAAGCGAATGTTGCAGCAAATCATCGAAAGCCTTCTCACCAAAGGGCCGGCTACGGACCTCCGTCAGATCAAAATCGTTTCGGCTATGACCGCCTCCGCGATCTACGGCGCAGCCCATCATTGGTTAACGATTGGGGACAAGCATCGAACTGACTTATTAGTACAGATGGTTCGGCCATATGTAATGAACGGCCTTGAAGTACTGAATAACAGCAGGCAAAAATAAAGCGGGATGAGCAAATTTGTGATGACTCGATATAAAAGAATCGCGCCTCATACCTTGCTTGGTATGGGGCGCGGTTTTTCCGTGTTAAGTTCCTAAGCTCCGATTCTCGTCACCTAAGCTTACTGCTTGGTGATCATCCACGTCACGCCAAAGAGATCGACCACTTCTCCCGTAATGTGGTCCCATGGTTGAAGTGCGATAGGATATTTACTTTCTCCCCCCTGACTCAACAAACATCAGTGTGTTCATCCCCGCAACATTCACGGCCAAATGCATCACTTTATCCATCCAAGAGGATTGACAAATGGAAAGTTCTGCCCTATAAATTATTTATCAGTCAATAAATAAGAAAGGGCGTTAAACATGTCACCCAGAGAAGATCAGCAGAGCCGGAAACAGCATATTCTGGAGGCGGCCGCAGTCCTGTTCGCCGAACGCGGTTATTATAAGACGACCACAGCGGATGTGGCGCGAGCGGTTGGCGTGACGCAACCGTACGTGTTCCACTTCTTCAAATCCAAGGAAGAACTGTATTTGGCCGTGCTGGAGCAAGCCTCGAAGCAAATCTACTATGCATTTGAATCGGTTGAAGCCCGTCCGGAAGAATTGAAAGAGTCGCTGGGTCTGGCCTTTGCGAAGCTGCTTGAAACCCATCGCAATGAGATATTGCTAGTGATGATGTCATATGCCATACCAGAACCGGCAGTCCGGGAATTTACCCGGCAATGTTTTGATGTTGTCTATGACCGGCTGAAGGCGCGGTTCGAGCAAGCCGGTTTTCCGAATCCCGGAAACGAAGCGAGTGCGTTTATTGGTACTGGCCTTGTCATCTCGCTTTCCGAATCCGTCGGCCTGAGCAAATTGCTGCCCTGGTGTTAATCGATTGCGACCAAATCCCGCAAGTTATCCCGGCAAAGCTGCTGTGGTACAGCGCTTTGCTTTTTCTCAAATCACAAATTTATTTATCAATAAATAAAATTCTAACAAGGAGATGACCCCCTATGTTTACCCCTGCAAGAATTCGTTTGCTTGTTGTTACCTGTTGTGCCCTGTTCATGGCCATGCTTGACAATCTGGTGCTCGGCGTTGCGTTGCCGTCAATTCAACGGTCGTTCAACGCCGACATGACCGATCTGCAATGGTTTATGAACGCATATACGCTCGCTTTTTCTGTATTGTTGATCCCGTTCAGCATGCTGGGTGAGCGCTACGGGCGCAAAAGGATGTTCCTCATCGGCGTCGTTCTGTTCACTGTTGGTTCTATACTGTGCGGCGTAAGCGGCAACTCGCTGCAACTTATCTTATCCCGGGCGCTGCAAGGCATGGGCGGGGCGGCCATCGTACCGCTCAGCCTAACGCTTGTGAACGCTGGCTTCCCGGAAAACATGCGAGCCGCTGCCTTTGGCATATGGTCCGGCATTTCCGGGCTCGGGCTGTCCATCGGGCCGCTGATCGGCGGGGTGATCGTGGAAGGCGCGCCATGGCAAATGATTTTCTGGGTAAATGTTCCGATTGGCCTGCTTGCGCTTCTGTTCGGCAGCTTCTGGATCAACGAAACGAAGGGCGAATCGAAGCCCCTTGACTTGCCAGGTGTGCTGCTGCTTGCTATAGGATTGTTCGGCATTGTATACGGACTTGAACAAGGCAACACCAAAGGTTGGACATCATTGGAAGTAATCGGGTCACTGGCCGCCGGCGTATTCTTAATGATTCTATTTTATCTGTGGGAACGGAAGAGGGAAACGCCATATATCCGCTTCGCCCTGTTCCGCAACATGCGCTACACCGCCTATGTCTTCACCGGATTTTGGATGAATGCGGGCATCTTTGGCGCTATCTTCCTGCTCACCTTGTTCTTGCAACAAGCGCAGGGGTATTCGGCGCTGGAGGCCGGCGTCCGGACGATGGCCTGGACTGGATGCACGATGATCTGCGCTCCGCTTGCCGGGTTCGCTGTGGGGCGGTTGGGTAACCGGACTGTGTTAGTCGTCGGCATGACAGCCCAAGCGTTGGCACTAGCCGGATTCGCTATCTTGATCGGAACAGCTGGCGTGGATGTACCGTTCCTATGGCAAGCACCGCTTATGATGCTGGCAGGAGCCGGGATGGGCTTCAGCTTCACCCCGCTCGCCCACGGTATCATGACCTCGGTCCCGGACCAATCTTCTGGGGAAGCCAGCGGCATCAGCAACGCAACTCGTGAACTTGGCGGCGTGTTCGGCATCGCCATCAGCGGGCTGATCTTCCAATCAGGTGCAGCCATTAAAACACCTAATGATTTTGGCATACACTTGGTGCCGGCGTTATGGTCGGGCGCAGCGATGATCGTTCTTGGTGTCGCCTTTGCGTTGCTGTTCGCAAGAACTCGGCTCACCGGAAGAAACCTCCAACATGCAGAGGTGCAATAGGCAGGTCATAGTTATGCCCAATAGGCGGCATCGGATGCGTTAATATAATGAAACAGCAACAGTCCTAGGACTATATTTTCTCGTCCATTGGCTGTTGCTGTTTCAAATTCTAGGGGCAGTCTAATACTTTATTTTCTGCTGACAGCTCCAACTCTTACATAATAATGAAGTCCCGATGACCTAACGGCATCATCGGGACTGTTTTAGAAGTTCCGCACTTTTTTAACTGGTTCCATAGATTTTTTAATGGTTCCGGACATTCTTTACTGGTTCCACACATTTATTTCACCAGTTAGATAATGTTCGAAGAAAATAAAGTATTAGACTGGGATTGTTGATCTGACGCGGTTTTTAAGTTGGGAAATCGTCAGCTCTTGAAAAATAAGTTTTAGACTGAAAGGAACCATCACTTATTA
>NZ_BILV01000109.1 GCF_004000745.1 Paenibacillus barengoltzii NBRC 101215 | reverse complement strand
GATCAGATCAGAGGGCTAGTGACTGGAGGCGTACAGAGCGGTCGAAGGTACTTCGGGCAGGAAGAGGGTACACAGCAGGAACAAGCACAAAAAAAACAACCCCTGCGGCTCATCACCGTCAAGGGTTGTCCTATCATCAAGTAAAGAAATGCATAATTGCCCTGCATTTAGGAATGCTATTATTTCGTACCGCGCTCCTCCGACACCTTCATGCGAAGGCGGGCGAGGAAGTCGAGCACGGGGCGCTTCGTTTTGCCAATTAGGCCGATGACTTCGGCACCGATTTGCAGGAAGAAGACCATGACGCAGATGACGACAAACGTCACCCAGTTCGCGTTGTACATCGCAGCCGACGACTGGATCACAGCCAGTACGCCGAAGAAAGCGGCGATGCCGTAAATGATCAGCACCGTCTGACGGTGGCTGAATCCGAGCTCACGCAGGCAATGGTGCAAGTGCCCCTTGTCCGGCGAGAAGATCGGCTTCTTCTGCATCCAGCGGCGCACGATGGCGAACATCGTATCCGAGAGCGGCACACCGATCAGGATCAGCGGCGTCAGGAACGACACGATCGCAATCTGCTTAAAGCCGAGCAACGATAACAGCGCTAAGCTAAAGCCGAGAAATAAGGCGCCCGAGTCTCCCATGAAGATTTTCGCCGGGTGGAAGTTAAAGTACAGGAATCCAATAATGCTGCCCAGCAGCAACAGGCAAAGCAACGCCACCATCACATTGCCCATCAGGAATGCCATGACGGCAATTGTCCCGATCGCAATGGCAGAGACCCCAGCAGCCAACCCGTCCAATCCGTCAATGAGGTTAATGGCATTCGTCACACCAACAATCCACAGGATGGTGAATGGAATGGCCACCCACGTCTCCACTGCAGCATAGGTGTGAAATGGAATATTCGCAAATTCAATCCGGATATCAAATACGAACACGACCACGCAGGCCGTTGCAATTTGAATTAAAAATTTCAATTTTGCCGGCAAATCGTAGCGATCGTCCAAAGCACCCAGCAGCACGGTAATCGTTCCGCCCACCAGGAAGGCTTTGATAAAGTTCACTTCGCGTACCGTGAATACGTCAGGTAAGAATGGAAGAATCAGAAAAAACGCGATGACAAAAGATAAAAATATCCCTAAACCACCGAGTCTCGGCATGATTCGTGTATGCACTTTGCGCGCATTGGGCACATCCACGGCGCCGACTTTAACAGCGAATTTTTTTACGAGCGGCGTTAGGCCCAAAGCCAAGCCAAGTGATACGATAAACCCGATGATATAGATCATCAACATTCAATTTCGACCTCCAATTGTTCTGCACCGGAATGATTATACTCCGATTAAAGAGAAACACCAACCCCGCATTTGCGCAAAAAATCACAGTAATTCATGGAAATCGAGACTTTTAGCCCATTTTCGTAAGGTTTTCTTTCTCCCGCAGCACGCGTACGGCGAATTTCGGCAACGCCAGCATTCTGCGGAAGCGGGTAGGTTCCTTTAACAACCGGTACAGCCATTCCAACCGAAGCTTCTGGAAGGCCACAGGGGCTCTTTTGGTTCGTCCGGAAATGACGTCAAAACTGCCGCCAACGCCCATCATGACAGGGACGCGCAGGACGTCTTTGTATTTGGCGATCCAAGGCTCCTGCGTGTCTGCCCCCCGGGCAACAAACAGCAGATCAGGCGCGGCTTTGACGATTTCGTTGATCACTTCCGGGTCTTGGTCCGGACCGAAGTAGCCGTCACGATATCCCGCAATCGTCGTTCCAGGATATTGCAGAGCCAATCGGCGAGCCGTTTCCTTCACGACGTCTGGCGCTGCACCGAGCAGGTACACCTTCCAACCGCGGCGCTCCCCTTGCTTCATCAATTCGTGCAGCAGATCGTACCCCGGCACGCGTTCTGTCACCGGGTCGCCGCCTTTTTGCGCAGCCCAGACCAGCCCCGTTCCGTCCGGCACAATCAGTTCGGCGGTTTTCATCATCGCTTTATATTCCGGATTCTCCATCGCCGCCATCATCATGATCGGATTGGCCGTAATCACATGGTGCGGCGTCTTGGCGGCAACCACCTCCGTCAAATAAGCGACCGTCTCCTTCATCCCCCATTTGCAGACGGGAACGCCAAAGACCGAAACCGTCGGGATACCTTCCTTGATCATCGTCATCACCTGTTCACCCATCACTTTCGTAAAAATTCAACGATCCGCCGCGCGGGCACCCGTGCCTCCCGCTTCAGTTCGGCTATTTGCGCGGCGTGGGTTTTGCGCCACGTCCCGGCTTCCTGCAGGAGGCGCTCCCCTTCCGCGGCCAAGATCCGCGGATCCAGCTCCTCCGCGGTCCCCACCGGGACGCTTCCGATGCGACCTAAGAAATGGTCGATCTTCGGGTCATACGAGACGCCGAGCAGCGGGACATTCTGCGAGGCGGCGTAGATCAAGCTGTGCAGCCGCATGCCGATCAGCAGGCTGCACTGGCTGACCTCCCGCAGCATATCCTGCGGGTGCTCCGCCTCTGGCGCAATGCTCACGGTGCACCCCCGTTCCGCTACATTTCCCAACCGTTCCATCACGAAGCGCGAAGCTTCGTCGTCGCCTGGGAAATGGAAGGGCAGAAAGCGGATATGCACCGGCTTGCGGCGGCAGAGCAGCGAGAGCCCCTCGGCCAGCTGCGTGAGATCGGTTCGCGATGGGTTCCAGAAGCGAACCGATACGCCCACGACCGGCAGCTCGGAAGCGGACTCGCCTTCCTCGCCGCGCCCTTCCGAGGAGCCATTCGCAGGCTCCCGAAGTGTCAGCCCCATCACCGGGTCAGGCACCACCTGGATGGCATCTTTGCCGCGCAGCCCCATGTCCCGGAGCAAGCTGGCCGATTCCGCATCGCGTACGGAAATATAGTCGCAGCGCCGGAACACCGAAGCGATCAAAGGCCGGAACAGCTTGCGGTTCACCGGTCCGATGCCTTGAGCATACACGAAGGTCGGCTTGCCGAGCCATTGCGCCAGCTTGATGATACCCAGATAATACGGAATCGACTTAATCCCCGTCGCATCCTGCAGCAAGCTGCCGCCCCCGCTGATCAATCCGTCGCTGCTCTTTATAGCCTTCCTTACCTCGCCGAGTTTCATCCGGTGCACAGCGTCCACCCCATATGTGCGGCTTGTCCATTCCGGATCGATGGACAGCACAACGGGCTTGATGTCCACGCCCGAGGTAAGGCCTTCTTCTTCCAACGCGGTCAGAATCGATTGAAGCACCGCTTCGTCCCCGCTGTTGCGAAATCCGTAATACCCTGATAGAACTATGGTTTTAGTAGCCGTGGCGACCATTTATCCCAGCACCTTTCAATGATTTGCCAAACGAGAACGGCAATCAAACCAATCACAAGACCAAGTCCGAGACCCAGAACATCGCGGATCAACGAAAGCACGGCCGGCGTGTGAATATGTGCGAACGTGTCGACCATCGACAATTGGCCCATCACCGCGATAATCATCGCAAACATCGCCCAGCGATAGCGGAACGCGGCAAACAGACCAACAATAAAGAGCGGATGTGCCAGTAAAAATTCTTTGTTCCGCGGCCGAACACCAAAGGTATTCTCCAGGAAGGAACGGAAAGCCGCTTCACCCGGCAGCAACGTTCCCGCATTCCCGGTACGGGACAGGTAGTACAGTGCCGCCACACCAAGTACAGCAGCAACGACAACCCAGAGCACCGTAATTCGCATGCTAAGCCACTTACGCAATTCCTCCCAAACCGAGTTGCCCCGGTATAAGAAGACATACACGGCGATCAGCAGAATCGGCGCCAAATGCAGCAGGCTGACGCCGCGGAATTGATTCAGCACCAAGCTGTACGTAATGTTGTTCAAGAGTGCGATCACGAACGGTACGGCGAATAGGGACAGCAATGATGTTTTGATATACAACACAATTGTATGCGTCAGCCGCCGACCGCCCGAGAGGTTCGGATGCTTCTCTTGAAGCTCCTGCACCTTGCGGATCGCCAGCACCATCGCAATCGTTGGCGCGCTGATGGCGACGAACAGAGCTAATGCCTGTTCAAGCAATACAGGCTTCAGCACGTACAATCCAGCCGAACCCACCAAGCCGATCACAAAAGCAGCCAGCGTAAGCGACGGCAGGAAGCAAGAAATCAGCAGCGCCACAAACGCTACGCCCCCTAGCACAACCAGCGCCTTCAAATATCTTTGCCAGCTGGCATCGTGAATTGTGAAGGCTTCGGCTTGTCCCAGCTCAAATCCGTTGTTTTCGATTCGCTGCAACGCATTCCCTGGAGCTTGCAGCGAGTCGATTAGATTATCAACGGGATTCGTAATCGCCGCTTTCGCCGCATCTTTGGAAGCCGAGGCGTTCAAGTAGATCATCCGGATGTTCCGGTCTTTGGTCGCCAGAACGAACCGATCGGCCAGTGTCATCTTATCTTGCGAAGCCTCCGCATCCGACAAGGAATGCAGGCGTACGACGTTATAGTCGATCAAGTAAGCCAGCTTGTTAAAGCCTTTTTGCGGTGCCTTCAAATTCTCGATGGCCGCGATGCCGATGTTGTATTTTTTCAATAAATCTGCAAAGCCTTGCAAACTATGCTTCGTCGGATCTTCGTTAAAGCCTTTCACCGCTTCGCCGTCGAACAGAATGCGATTCACCCCGTTTTCAGCGAAGAAGGCTAACAATTGATCCATCTCTTCCTGATCATAAGGGATATTGTCCGAAAGCCGCGGCAAAATCGTAAAGCCTTTCTCCCGCAGCATATGAAAAGCAATCGGATCAAGCGGCATCGGCTTCATCATTGCTTCTTCCATGCCCATACCGATCGCGAGACCGCCATGATCTTGATACCGCCAGCTTGCCACCGGCACGTCCAGCTTGCGGAATGCCGCTTCGATCATCGGCTTCAACTGCGCTTCGTTCTCCGCACTTGTAAACGCCAGGTGGGTGTAATTGCCGCTATTCGTCACGACAGTACTATTCAGCTTCGCAACTTCCAACGAACTAAACACCATAATCCGGCGCGCTTTCACCAATTCATCCAGCGTGCTTTCAAACATCGCCATGGTGCCCACGCCAGCTTCCTTCAGACGGTCCAGCTGCTCGTCCATATACGCCTGCGGATTCGCCTTATACGATGCGATATCCAGCAACCCTCGATAATTAAAGACGAACTCCACTTTGTTTGCGGAGGATTCCGTTTGAACCCGCTGCGCGATCACTGGCACAGAAGCCAGGATACCGACAATCACCAAAACCCACAACAATTTTCGGGAAGCGTTATTCCACCGCTGCCAACTTCGAATCACTAAGGTACCTCCTCAAAAATGCATGAATCCACATCTGTTATTTGTTTCCCCAACCTGCTTGCCGATTATTGATCGACGCGAGCAAGAACATCTTCCTGAATCCGATTCAGACGTGCCTTGGCATCTTCCGTCGATGTACCGCAAACGCCAAAATAGAATTTAATCTTCGGTTCCGTACCCGAAGGACGCAAGCAGAACCACGAACCATCATCCAGCAAAAACTTCAATACGTTCTCCTTCGGCAAACCGTCGAGACCTTGCGAATAATCCAGTACTTCGGATACACGCACGCCCCCAATTTCCTTCGGCGGATTGCTGCGGAAGGCTTCCATCAACGCACCGATTTGGGCCAGCCCGTCTTTGCCTTTCAATGTACGGGAAGCCAGCGTTTCGCGGTAATAACCGAACTGTTGGTACAGTTCCTCCAATACGTCAATCAAGGTCTTGCCTTGGCGTTTGTAATATGCCGCCGCTTCACAGATCAACATGGAGGCCACAACGGCATCCTTGTCGCGCGCATAGTTGCCCGCCAGATATCCGTAGCTTTCCTCATAACCGAACAAATAAGTATACTCACCGGAAGCTTCAAATTCGTTCATTTTCTCCCCGATATATTTGAAGCCGGTCAGCGTGTTAAACACCGTAGCCCCATAATGACGGGCAATCGCAGCGCCAAATTCGCTGGTTACGATCGTCTTCACGACCGCGCCATTGTTCGGAAGCGTTCCTCTTTCCTTCATTTGACTTAATACATAATGAACGAGCAAGGAGCCCGATTGGTTACCGGTAAGAATTTCATATTCCCCGTCCCGCGTGCGCACAACGGCACCCATCCGGTCAGCATCAGGGTCTGTACCGATCAAGATATCCGCGCCTACTTGTTTGCCGAGGTCGATTGCCATCGTGAATGCTTCCCGTTCTTCAGGGTTCGGAGACTTCACCGTTGGAAAATCACCATCCGGCAACTCCTGTTCCTTCACAATGTGCACTTGGGTAAAACCAAGCTTCTCCAAAGCACGGCGAACCGGAAGGTTCCCTGTTCCATGCAGCGGCGTATAGACCACCACCAGATCTTTCGCTGCTCCGGAAGCCATGAGCTCGCGATTAACACTGGTGTTCGCTACCGTATCCGCAAAGGCTTCATCCTCATCGGCACCCAGCCATACGAGCAATCCCTTCGCTTCCGCCTCTTCGCGGCTTAACCGTTTGACTTGGGCGAAAGAAGCCACTTTCTGAATCCGAGCAATAACCTGCTCCGCTTCATGTGGAACGAGCTGGCCGCCTGTCGAGTTATAGACTTTATAGCCGTTGTACTCGGGCGGGTTGTGACTTGCAGTGATGACGATGCCCCCGGTCGCCTTCTGAGCGCGTACAGAGTAGGAGAGCTGCGGCGTTGGACGCAGCGACGGGAACAGCTTGGCTACGATACCGTTGCCGGCCAGTACCAAAGCTGCTTCCAGCGCAAATTCCGGCGAGAAGTGACGGCAATCATGCGCGATGACAACGGAAGGCGCCCCGGCCTGACCCGCATGCGCTTCCAGAATATATTCGGCAAACCCTTGCGAAGCACGGGCTACCGTATAACGATTCATGCGGTTACTCCCGGCGCCGATCGTACCGCGCAACCCGCCTGTCCCAAACTCCAGGTCACGATAGAAACGGTCCTCGAGTTCTGCCGGGTTATTTTCCAAATCACGTAATTCCTGTTTGGTTGCTTCATCGATTGTAGGGTCCTGCAGCCAGCTCTCCAGCTTCTCACGGACAGCATTACTGATTTCAGTCATGGATAGGTTCTCCTCCTTAAGTAATCACGATGACGCCCCATTAAGACAAGGCGAACATGATGTCTCCCTCAGCAACAACTTTATCGTCCACTTTGGCAATGGCGTGGCCTTTACCAATGGAGCCCTTCATCCGGGTCACTTCGACTTCCAAGCGCAGCGTATCTCCCGGAACGACCTGCCCGCGGAAGCGGAATCCATCGAGTCCAGCCAAGAAGCCGATCTTCCCGCGGTTCTCCTCAACGTTAAGAATCGCAACAGCCCCAACCTGGGCCAGCGCTTCCGTAATCAATACGCCCGGCATGACAGGGTATCCCGGAAAATGCCCGGTAAAGAACGGCTCATTAATCGTGACATTCTTGATCCCAACGGCACGTTTGCCTTCCTCCAGCTCAATAATACGGTCCACCAGTAAGAATGGAGGACGGTGCGGCAAGATTTCCTGAATTTGGTTCGTGTTTAACATATGTACGTCTCCTTTCGGTTTAGGGCATGAGTTTCGGATTGGGCGCATCCCAACTTGAATAAAAATGCGGGTATCCGTTCACACTGTAGATATCCTTCGCCTCTGCAGAAGCGAAGGTTAAGATAAGGGGCTTATCCGCAATTGACCCCCCGGTCGATTACGGATACAGCCCTTTTGACGGTTTTTCTCACCTAAGTCCCCCATCATTATACATTTTTCACCTACAAAAAGAAAACTCCCGTTAGCCGAGAGTTTGTGGACATTTTTGTTATTTTCGTTCGGTTTCTTCTATTATATAGAGACGATTTGAATGGCCTTATGGAGCAAAGACCAAGTCAAATACATGCTTCCAAGTTGCCCAGTTCCAAATATCGGACATATCCTGTTTGCCGAACACGACATACCCTACGACCATACCTGCCGCCAGAGCTGCGACAAGAACGAGCAACACAAGCACGATCTTCAGGATGACGATCCAGGCCGGCCGTTTGCTCACCGGTTGACTGTCTTCACTCATGAAGCATCCCACCTATCCGCGCAAGTTGTTGGCTAGACCCATCATCGTTTCACCCGAGGTTAGCGCACGAGCTGTCAATTGGTAGGCGCGCTGTACCTGAAGCATCTCTGCCATCGCTTCCGTCAAATCTACGTTAGAGGCTTCCAGCGCCCCTTGGCGCAAGCTGGCCCGTTGCTCCTGCGGAAGGGTAAGGGTATCTACCATCGCTTCAGCAGGGTCAACCCCCGCAGCCAGAACAAAGAGGTTTCCGTCTTTCTGAACGAGGACATCCGGCTTCTCCGCCGTCAACAACGCGATTCGTCCGACTTCCGTTGTGCCTTCTCCATTGGTAGCCAGGATATTTCCTTCTGCATCAATGCTAAGCTTGGCATCGGACGGGAACGTGATCGGTTCACCTTCAGCGTTTAAGACCACATACCCTAGTTGATTCACCAAGAAGGCTGACTCGGCATCATCTGGATCCGGTTGAATGTGAAAATCCCCACCCCGGGTATAAGCAACGATCCCTTCCGGCGACAATACGCTAAACATCGCATTGCCTTGAATGGCCAAATCCGTCATATTGCCAGTCTCTTGAATCGAACCCTGAGCATAATTGACAGTGACCTGCGACATTCTAGAGCCAAAGCCCAGAGTGAATCCGGACGGTGTAGCCCGGCCCGGCAGATTCAGATCCGAAGTCTGGTTCTGCACCCGAGTCAGCGTGTCTTCAAAGTTAGCTTCTTTTCGTTTATACCCTACTGTGTTCGTGTTAGCGATATTATCGGCCAGCAAGTCCAACCGTTGCTGAATCCCGCTCATCGATACCATCGCGCTGATGACGGTGTTATTCATGCCGCACCTCCTGTATTAAGCAAAGCAACCAGACAGGATCACTGTACTTTGCCAATTTCATTAACTGCTTTATCCAAGCTTCTATCGTAATATTGAATAATTTTTTGGTTGGATTCATAAGCGCGTTGCGCGGCTAGCAAATCCACCATAGATTGGGCAGTATCGACGTTAGATACCTCAAGATAGCCTTGGCGCACCACAGCCCCATCCGTTCCAGGCACCAGTCCGCGGACTCCCGCCGCCTCTTCATCCGCCACCCGGAAGACGCCGTTGCCTTCACGGACAAGCTGGTAAGGCTGTTCTACTACCGTAATCCCCAAAGTCCCCAAGTCCACCAGGGCACCGGTATTATCCACGGCCGTTAAATTACCCGCTTCATCGCTGGACAATGTGTTCACAGACAAGCCCGCATCTAGAATAATCGGATTGCCGTCGGTGTCCAACACCCGATAACCGGTGGATGTTCTCAGTTCTCCCGCCGCATTCACCGCGAAGCTGCCATCCCGGGTATATCGTACATTCCCCTCGTTATCTTCCACGGCGAAGAAGGCTTGCGGTTGATAAATCACTTCGCCGTCCGCAGTCACGAATTTACCGGAGGCGTCAAACGCATAAGGCTCACCCGTTTCCGGGTTCTCCAAGCCAAGCTCCGAGATTAAGGCAAAATCGGTATTCTTCCCGGTTTCCTTCAAATCTCCTTGCGTAAACGCCGGCAAGCTCTCTTCCGCAAACACCCCGGTTACCAGCTTCCCGATTTGCTTATTGTTTCCTGACTGCTTGTCCCCCATCAAGGAAATCAACATTTCGGGAAAAGAGCGCGCTACGGTGTTCACCGATTTGTAGCCCGGTGTGTTGAGATTGGCAATATTCTGCGTAACTGTATCATGCCGCCGTTGTTCAGCGATCATGCCGGATGCTGCGGTATAGAGACCTCTTAGCATGACTTACCTCCAGACGCTATGTATTCGAAATGCCCTATTGTTCTGAGCAATTCATTCCTCTTTATTATATCGGACGATTAGAACTTTCTTCTTAGCACCTTGTCCAAATTATCGAGCATAATCCCCGTACCCTTAACCACACAGTGCATTGGATCTTCCGCAATCAGCACCGGTACGTGAAGCTCTTCGGCCAGCAGCTCGTCCAACCCGTTCAGCAGAGCGCCTCCCCCGGTCAAAATCACGCCGCGGTCAATGATGTCGGCGGACAATTCCGGCGGAGTGCGCTCCAGCACCGATTTAGCGGTGGTAACGATGGAGGATACCGGGTCAGCCAGCGCCTCCTGGATTTCTTTCGCTGTGATCGTCACGGTCAGCGGCAATCCGGATACCATGTCCCGTCCGCGGATGTCCATCTCCGCCTGCCGTCCGTTCGGGTGCACCGTTCCGATTCCAATCTTGATATCCTCTGCCGTCCGTTCCCCGATCAACAGCTTGTACTTCGTTTTAATATATTTAATAATGGCAGCATCAAACTTGTCCCCAGCGACTTTAAGCGACGAGGCCGTGACGATGTCTCCCATGGAGAGCACCGCCACATCCGTCGTCCCGCCGCCGATATCGACAACCATGTTGCCGCTCGGTTCGAAAATATCCATGCCAGCCCCAATTGCGGCCGCTTTAGGTTCCTCTTCTAGATACACTTCTTTGGCACCGCTGTGTTCGGCGGCTTCGCGAATCGATTTCTGCTCAACCGACGTAATATTCGTTGGCGCGCAGATCAGAATTCTCGGATGGCTGTACCAACTGCGTCCACCCACCCGGTCGATAAAGTACTTCAACATCGTTTCCGTAATTTCAAAATCGGCGATAACTCCGTCCTTCAAGGGACGAATTGCAGTGATATTTCCAGGCGTACGTCCTACCATCCGCCTAGCTTCCTCACCAACGGCCAGTACTCGTTTCCCATCGCTGTCAATGGCGACGACGGAAGGTTCGTCAAGTACGACTCCCTTTCCCTTGATATGAATCAGCACATTGGCCGTGCCTAAATCAATCCCAATATCCTTGCCCATCATTCGATCCCCCAAAGCGTATTTTTGTAAATCACGGAAAGGACGTAGCGGTCCTACCTCATGTGATATGGCAGAAGTGTCCCGCTGACGAGGTGTTCTTAATCGACAAAAGTCGAAGAATATTGCGAAATTTCGGGATAAATGGATGAAAATCCACATCATCTTATACCATATTTAAAAATACCATACTTTAGGGGATTGATTCAATGATTATCGTTCGATGAGCGAACTAAATAAATTCATTACGCTTTAATTCACAGAGCTAATCACCTCGCGTTTGTTTTGGCCTTTTTTCTTATACTTGATCTTCGTTGCTTCACCGCCGCGCAAGTGTCTAATCGATTTGTGATATTCGAGAATGTGCTTCACCTGATCCGCTAAATCCGGATTAATCTCCGGCAAACGTTCGGTTAAATCCTTGTGCACCGTGCTTTTCGAAACGCCGAATTCCTTGGCGATCGTCCGAACTGTGTGCCGTGTCTCCACGATGCACCGTCCAATCTTTATCGTCCGTTCCTTGATGTAATCGTGCACGCTCCCGCCTCCCTCAACTCGAGATAGTTTGGTACATTATATGAGGGGCGGGCTTAGATATTCTTTGTTTCCAAGCGTGACAAGCCTTTGCGGGGCCTTTTATTTTACCGTTGGTTACCAGGGGGGCAGCCGCAGCTCAGGTGGACAAGTGAAGTGAAGTGCGTAAAACGGAGTAATGGAGTTACCATCTTCATGCTTCATAAAGGACTTTTTTGACCTTATTTGGGCGTTCGAGCTTGATCTGCACGAGATAAGGACAAAATAGGCTCTTATTTGTCTCGATCCTCAGGAAAACAAGCCTTATGAGGCTTGGATCAAAAAAATAAGGCCAATATTTTCCCTTATTTACTCGGGAAGCCGGAATTTCCGGTAAATAAGGCCTTTTTGTACCCTTATTGCGAATGAGGACAAAAAAACGGAGAGCTCTTCGCTCTCCGTCAGGCTTGCTGCCACATTCCAGTTTCATGTTTGGATCGGCTGGCAGTGCCTTCACATGGGATGGATGGGTTATTGCAAAACGTTAGTTTTTCGGAAGTACAGATTCCGGATTCACCAGCTCGCCATTTTCATAAATTGCAAAATGGACGTGGTTATCCAAATCCTTCTCCACTTCGTTGCGGCCAGCGCTGCCGATAATGTCGCCTTGCTTCACTTCGGCATCCTTCTTCACCTTAACTTCGCCTAAGCTTTCGTAGACCGTCTTCAGGTTATTGGCGTGCGTAATTTCCACCACATACCCGAGGAGCGGCACTTCTTCAACCCGCGTCACTTTCCCGCTCATCGCAGCCGTGACTTCGAAAGGTTTGCGGTCTTCACGCGCCAAGTCGATCCCGGTGTTTGGCGTAAACGTATCGTTGTACTGCACCAGGGCGGCTTGATGTTCTTCAGCCGTGCCGTCCTTCTCATAGAACGGCTTCACTACACTCACTTCGGCGGCATTTACTACCGGCCAAGCGAGATCCTCGGAGGAGGCGATGACTTCGGTTGCTTCTTCCTCTGTCGTTCCTTCTCCCGTTGCGGCTTCCTCTTCGCCAGACAGGTTTACGGTGTCGGTTACGCTGGCGGGGGTCGAGTCCATCGGCTTGTTGCTCGCATCCTGGTAGACCCACACTAAGGTTAGTATAATTGCCGCTGCCGCCACATACGCTGCCGGGTAAACCCATCTCTTAGACAATAATCTCTTCCACGCGGATACCGGCTTTACCGGTTCTCCCAGTCCCATTTTAGGAGATTCCTCGTGACTTGTTTTTTTCTGGTTTTCATTCATTTGCTCATCACCTCAGTAACCAGTGTTACCGGGGTGAACTCTTTTATACTTCGTCTATATACTTTTTTTCAGAAAAAAGAGAAACTTCGCCTTCCATCATCTACTTGAGAAAATGGGAGACCTGCTGAAACGAGATTCCCGTGTAGTAGTGTTTGAGGATTTGCGTGGTCGTATAACCCTCTTTCGCCATCCCGTTCGCTCCCCACTGACTCATGCCCACCCCGTGGCCGTAGCCGTAGGTGGTGATCTTCACCGTATCGCCCGTCACCGCCAGCGTAAACTGGCTGGAGCGAAGATCCAGCTTCTCCCGGACTTCCCGGCCAGTGTATACCTTGTCGCCAATGCGAATCTCTTTCACGCGATGCCCGGTCGTCCAAGAGAGAATCTTAAACAGCTTATCGGCACTCAGCTTCGATGCCGCCGCTTTCGCTTCGGTTTCTCCCTGGTCCAACGCAGCCAGCGCCGTCTGAACCGGCTCCGGCACTTTCTGGCCTAGCTTAGCGTAAAGCTGGGGGAGCGGCATTTCCACGGTTTCGCGGTTGTTCGGATTGATCGCGGCATCCCAAGGGCTTGGCACGCTGCGCAGATAAGGAATTTTCAGCGACCAATATTCCTCAGAGTTCTCTGTGTATCCGCCGCTGGAAGAGAAGAAAGAGGCCGTGATTGGCTGTCCGCGGAACGTCATCACGATTCCTGCCGTCTGCCGGACGGCTTCGCGCAGCTTCTTCAGCTCTGCACCCTTCCCCCGGTTCGGCCACTCTTCTAATTCGGAACGAGGGAGATAGACTTGATGTTCAATGGTGTCGTTAACATCCGCGGCTTTGTTCCCGGTGCCTGAGGTCTCTCCAGCCGCCAAGCGCTGGACGATAAAGGTACGCGCGGCGATGGCCTGCGCTTTAAGTGCCGCGAGTTCGAAGTCCGCCGGCATCTCGGCGGCGAGGACGCCGGTGACATACTGCTCGAGCGGCACGGTCTCGACCACGCCGGTGCGCGTGAGATAGACGCGCACCGGCGGTCCGCCC
>NZ_BILV01000108.1 GCF_004000745.1 Paenibacillus barengoltzii NBRC 101215 | reverse complement strand
CGCAGCCGCGCTGCTGCTCGCGGCGCCGCTGGCCGCGCTGCCGGCGTCCGCCGGCTTCCTCGGGCGGGGACTCCGCCCGGAAACAGCGTCCGCCCGCGCGGTGATGTACGCCGACGCCGCCGAACTGCTTCGGCGGTCGCCATGGCTCGGCCAAGGCGGAGATGTCTGGCGCCACGCGTTCCGCCGTGTGCAGAGCCTGCCGTACGTCGGTAGCGAGGTGCACAGCGGCTACCTGGACCTGGCGCTGGACCTGGGCTTGCTTGGCCTCGCCTGCATATTGCTGTGGCTGGGGGGGATGTCCATCCCCCTGCTGCGGGCACGCAGCGCGCTGCTCCCACCTTATCTGGTGCTGCTGCTGCATAGCGCCATCGACTTTGACTTCAGCTACGGTCTCGTCTGGCTGTTGCTGCTCTGGACGGCGACCATGGGAATCGCCGAAGCCGGCTCGCTGGGTCGGCTTCGTCTCCCTGTCTTGCCCCGCCCCGGACTTGTCCGCGGAGCTTTCTTCCGCGCTCGCGGCCTGCTCTCACCACGCCCGCTGCGCATCGTGTGCAGCGGCCTCATCGCCGCTGCCTTACTTCTGCTGGGCGTGTCCGGTCTCCGCGAAGCGGAGAGCCAGCGGCTGCAACGCCAAGCCTTAGCCCAACCGCCCGAGGCGCACCGGGAGGCGGCGGAGCTGCTTCGGCGTTCGCTGGCCCTTGCCCCGTACCGCACGACGGTACGGTTAGCGCTCGCGGAACGCTCCGAACCACAGGAGGCCGCCTCGCTGCTGCAGGCGGGCCTCCGCTACGAGCCGGAGCGCGCCGAGCTGTGGTTCGCGTTGGGCCAAGCGCTGGCCCAAGCCGATCAGCCCGCCGCTGCTGAAGCGCTGCGGCGAGGCATCGAGCTGGACCGGTACGACCGGGTCAAGCAGACGGCAGCACTGCGAGAGTTATGGGAGCTGGCGCAACGCTTGCAGGCGAGCGGGGGACTGCAACAGGCTGAAGCGGTGGCGTCGGTCGGGACCGACTTGTACCTGAGCTTCCTGCGTTTGGCAGAGGGCATCGCCGCCAATCCTTCGCTGCGTAACGACCGCGCCTTCCGCTTAACGGAGGAAGCCATGTCGCTCGGGCGGGAGCTGCAACAGAGGGCTCACTTTTACACAAGCGATGCTGCCAAGAAGTAAATCTCGCTTCTTGCAGTCAGGCGTGTCAGACGGTGAGCTTGCTATCCGCCAAACGCGGCGCGAAAAGCAGAGGACAACGCTTCGCGATCGACCTCCCACAGCTCTGCCAGCTCAGCGCTGACGGCTTCATCCCACCAATCCGCCAGCAGCTTGCGGTTACTGATGTTTTCACCGATCCACAGCAGGTTGCCAATCACTTTTTTGTAATATAATGCTTCGCCTTCCTTGACTCGGTCCTCCGGAATATATACGCCAAGCCGCTTGATCGTCCGGTACAGCTCTTTGCTGCAGCTGCGGCGGATTTTGCGGGGATTCGGGAGGGAAGTTTGATGTTTCGCCGGGAAGTTTGCCATGGCAGAAGTCGCCTCCTTTTGCTCCAGCATATGCGGGCGGATTTCCCGAAGTCACCGGTGCGGCGAGCTGAAGTAGAACGCATGTCCATGGCTATGATAGAATAGACTGAGATTGGAGGCAGTTTATTGCTGGCTTCAGGACAGAAGTTAACTGGAAAGAGGACGAAGCTGTGGATTGGATATCAAATTTAGTGGGCGTATTATTGGATTGGATACAACAATTAGGGTATATGGGGATTATGCTGGGGCTCATGATCGAGATCATCCCCAGCGAAATTGTGCTGGCCTACGGCGGTTATCTCGTGCATCTCGGACATATTAATTTCATCGGCGCCGTCTTCTTTGGCACAGTAGGCGGTGTCATTGCTCAATTGTTCATTTACTGGATTGGGCGATATGGCGGCAGGCCGATTTTGGAGAAGTATGGGAAGTATATTTTGATTCAGAAGAAGCATATCGACGCGTCTGAAGCCTGGTTTCAGAAATACGGTCCCGGGGTTATCTTTACGGCGCGGTTTATCCCGGTGGCTCGGCATGCCATTTCCGTTCCTGCCGGGATTGCGAAAATGCCGGTGGGCAAATTCCTGCTGCTGACGACCTTGGCGGTCATTCCGTGGTCCGTGCTGTTCGTATATTTGGGAATGCTGCTCGGTGAACAGTGGCAGCATGTCGACGAGAAAGCAGGCCCCTATATCATGCCGATTTTGCTTGGGGCTTTGGCGCTGTTAATCGTGTACTTGGTCGTCAAATCGTTCAACAACCGGAGAAAAGGCGATGCCTAAGTCGATAACATCCGTAAGAAGCCAGATACCAAACGGATGGGCTTAGTGAATTGGTGATGAACTTAAAGAGAGGAGGCGGAGTGAGCGAAGCGGCCCGTGAGCTTGGTTGTAACGCTTATTCCGAGGGATACATCATGCTGAAAATTGAGAGTTTTTCCTTAGGCCCCTTGCAGACGAATGCGTATTTGTTGCGGGGAGAAGACGAGAACCGTGCGATCATTATCGATCCTGGTTCAAACCCGGGACCGCTGTTGCGCAGAATCGAAGGGTTGGAGATCGAGGCGATTTTGCTTACACATGCTCATTTTGACCATATCGGCGGTTTGGACCAGATTCGGAAGGAGAAGCATTGCCCGGTCTATGTGCATCCGCTGGAAAGCGATTGGTTGACGACCCCGAAGCTGAATGGGTCCTTGATGTGGCCGGAGGTCGGACCGCCCATCTCCACGGATCCGGCAGAATTCGATCTGGCCGAAGGGCAGAAGCTTCACCTGATCGGGCATGAGTTCACCGTATTTCATACGCCGGGGCATTCCCCAGGCAGCGTGAGCTTCCTGTGCGGGGATGATCTTTTTTCAGGGGATGTGTTGTTCCGTCTTGGTGTAGGGCGCACGGATTTACCGGGAGGCCGTGAAGCCGACCTGTTTAATTCGATTCGCGGGAAGCTGTTCCAACTGAAGGATGAAGTCAAAGTGTATCCCGGTCATGGTCCCCAGACGACTATCGGCTACGAACGGCAGAATAATCCGTACGTCTCCTAGAGAGTCTATGAACCCTACTCATGGCGTTTGTGAAAAAAATCGACGAAATAGTACAAAAATAGTGGACAAAAGTGCAACCTTTTGATAGGATGTACATATTAAAACATTGTAACTTTTGCGAAGCACGCAAGCTGCGGAAATGATCCCGGTTTGCGTTCTTTTTTATGCTTTTTTGGGCTTGAACTAATATCGGCAGAAACAAGATGTACTTCAGGAAGCGAATCTGCATAAGCTATTCATATCCGGGATTCCGGGGTAGAACTTGACCAATCTCCGTGTCTTTTAGTAGGATTATATAAAGCAATACAAGTTGATGATTATGCATCCAAATAAATCAGGGAGGTAGACGATGCTTCATTTGGGAGAGAAAATTGTTATCGTCGGTGATGCTTTTGAGCAGAATCTTCCTGTTGGGGAATATGGCTACGTTATTGCTTACGACCGCAATCCGGACAATGCTTTTGACTACGTCATCCGGTCTCCGAAGACGGGGCGGAATTATTTCGTTCCTAAGAGCGATATAGAATCCGAAAGTCGGCTGATCGAGCAAGCAGCGGAACGCGCGACACAGGAAGCTTTGATCGATTACGCGCTGGCTACGCACAATGAGAAGCTGTTTCGGCATATCATGAACGGCGAAGACAGCGATGCAGACGGGCAGCAGGAACCAACAAAGGAAGTAATGTCCCAAGCAGAGTTCATTAAACAAGTGAACCTGCGGGCATGGATATAAGAAAGGAGTCGGCTTAAGGCCGGCTCTTTTTCTTTTTTGTCCGGGGAGAGATATCCCGCCCTATAGCTCCTTTCCGCTTTAACGGATTGAATTGAACCGGAATCTACAATATAATTTTATTCAATTGTACAAGCATGGTAGAATGTACGAATAGTGCGGGAACGCATGAGTAAAGGGAGGCATCTAAGCATGAGTATCCAGACGAAGGACGTTGAACACGTGGCGAGACTGGCCCGTTTGCACTTGACCGACGAAGAGCGGGATATGTTTACGGAACAATTAAATGCGATTTTACAATACGCGGAGAAGTTAAACGAACTGAATACAGACGATATCGCACCGACCACGCATGTGCTGCATCTCAGTAACGTCATGCGGGAGGACGAAGTGAAGGAAAGCCTGCCGCCGGAGAAGGTATTCCGCAACGCACCGGAGGAAGAAGACGGTCAGTTTAAGGTTCCGGCCGTATTGGAATAGGTGATCCGCTGAAAAATGAACCCATCGACTAGAACGAACTTGAGAATGACAAAGGAGGAAGCTTAGATTGGCGCTTTTTGATTTGCGTTTACAGGAGATACATAATCGGCTTCACAACAAGGAGTTGTCTGTGACCGAGTTAGTAGGCGAAGCTTTCGCCAGAATCCGCGAATACGACGGGAAGATCGGCGCCTACTTGACGTTGAACGAGGAGGGGGCTCGTGCGGAGGCCGCCCGTTTGGACGCCAAGTTGGCACAGGGGGAAGCCCATGGTCTGCTGTTTGGACTTCCTGTGGGCATCAAAGATAACATGGTGACCGAAGGGTTGCTGACGACATGCGGCAGCCAATTTTTGAAAAATTATGATCCGATTTATGACGCGACTGTAGTTACGAAGCTAAAGGAAGCAGAGGCGGTCACGATCGGCAAGCTGAATATGGACGAGTTCGCGATGGGCGGCTCCAATGAGAATTCCAGCTTCCATCCCGTGCGTAACCCGTGGGATTTAAGCCGTGTACCCGGCGGTTCCAGCGGGGGTTCGGCAGCCGCCGTCGCTGCAGGTGAGGCTTTCTTTACGCTGGGGTCGGATACTGGCGGTTCCATCCGTCAGCCCGCATCGTATTGCGGTGTTGTTGGTCTGAAGCCGACCTATGGCCGGGTATCGCGCTACGGCCTCGTGGCATTTGCTTCTTCGCTCGATCAAATCGGGCCGATTACGAAAAACGTCGAAGACGCTGCCTATGTTCTGCAGGCGATCGCCGGTCACGATCCGAAGGACTCCACCTCGGCGAATGTGGAGGTGCCGGATTATTTGAGCGCCCTCACCGGTGATATTTCCGGGCTGCGCATCGCTGTACCGAAGGAATATTTGGATGGCGTTGACCCGCAGGTGAAGGCTGCCATTATGGATGCGTTGCGCGTGCTTGAAGGCCTTGGCGCGGTATGGGAAGAAGTATCGCTGCCGCATACGGAATACGCGGTGGCTGCTTATTATCTGCTGGCGTCCTCGGAGGCCTCGTCGAACCTGTCGCGTTTCGACGGCGTTCGTTACGGCGTCCGTGCCGACAATGCCGGCAACCTGCTCGACTTGTACTACGATTCGCGCAGCCAGGGCTTCGGACCGGAAGTGAAGCGCCGGATTATGCTGGGGACCTATGCGCTGAGCTCGGGGTATTATGACGCCTACTATTTGAAGGCGCAAAAGGTCAGAACGCTGATCAAACAAGATTTCGATCAGACCTTTGACAAATATGACGTGATCCTTGGGCCAACGGCTCCAACGACGGCGTTCCCGCTGGGCTCGCAAGTTGACGATCCGCTCACGATGTATTTAAACGATATTTTGACGATTCCGGTGAGCTTGGCCGGGGTTCCCGCCATCAGCGTGCCGTGTGGATTTGCCGAAGGTCTGCCGGTTGGACTGCAAATTATCGGCAAGCCGTTCGACGAAAGTACGGTATTGCGCGTGGCTCACGCCTTTGAAGCGAATACGGATCATCATCAACAACGTCCCGCCTTGTAGGTTCATAACAAAAGTTTTGCAGGAGGATAGGCCATGTCAACATCCAAATATGAAACGGTAATTGGGTTGGAGGTGCACGTGGAGCTGCATACGAAATCGAAAATTTTCTGCGGCTGCTCCACGGAGTTCGGCGCCCCGCCTAATACGCATACCTGCCCGGTGTGCCTGGGGCATCCCGGCGTATTGCCGGTGCTGAACCGCCAGGCCGTCGACTACGCGATGAAGGCCGCAATGGCGCTGAATTGTGAAATCGGCGATGTCTGCAAGTTTGACCGAAAGAACTATTTCTACCCCGATTCGCCTAAAGCGTATCAGATTTCCCAATACGATCAACCGATCGGCAAGAACGGATACATCGATATCGAGGTGGACGGGAAGACGAAACGGATCGGCATCACCCGTCTGCATCTGGAGGAGGACGCTGGCAAGCTGACGCACGTGGACGGCGGGTACGCTTCGCTGGTGGACTTCAACCGTGTAGGCACGCCGCTTGTGGAAATCGTGTCCGAGCCGGACATTTCTTCGCCGGAGGAAGCGCGCGCGTATCTGGAGAAGCTGCGGGCGATCATGCTGTACTGCGAGGTTTCCGACGTGAAAATGGAGGAAGGCTCGATGCGCTGCGACGCTAACATCAGCTTGCGCCCGTGGGGTCAGAAGGAGTTTGGCACGCGTGCCGAGCTCAAGAACATGAACTCGTTCCGCGGCGTGGTTCGCGGGCTGGAGTATGAACAGCTTCGCCAGGCTGAGATTTTGGACGAAGGCGGAGAGGTTGAACAGGAGACGCGCCGCTGGGACGAAACCCAAGGTAAAACGTTCTCGATGCGCGGCAAGGAAGAAGCCCACGATTATCGCTACTTCCCGGATCCCGACCTGGTTACTCTTCACATTGATCAGGAGTGGAAAGACCGGATTCGCGCGTCGATTCCGGAGCTGCCGGATGCCCGGAAAGCTCGTTACACTTCGGAGTACGGCTTGCCGGAGTACGATGCTGGCGTCATTACGTCCTCCAAAGCGCTGGCGGACTTGTTCGAAAGCAGCCTTGAGTATACGAAGGACGCCAAAGCGGTGTCGAACTGGATCATGGGGGATCTGCTCGGCTACCTGAACAGCAATTCACTGGAATTGTCCGACGTGAAGCTGACCGGACAAGGTCTAGGTGAGATGATCGGCCTGCTGGAGAAAGGCACGATCAGCTCCAAGATCGCCAAAACGGTATTTAAAGAAATGCTGCAAAGCGGCAAGTTGCCGCAGCAGATCGTTGAGGAGCAAGGGCTTGTGCAAATCAGCGACGAAGGGGCGATTATGGCGATCGTTCAAGAAGTCGTTGCGAACAACCCGGCCTCCGTGGAGGATTACAAAGCAGGCAAGGAGAAGGCCATTGGCTTCCTTGTCGGCCAAGTCATGAAGCAAAGTAAAGGGAAAGCCAACCCGGGGCTGGTCAACAAGCTGCTGGTCGAAGTGCTGAAAGGCTAGGGCCAGCTGGTGATCAAGCAACTCTCATTGAGTGACACCGATATTGTGGAACAACTCTGGAGCTTGCAGCATTCGGCTTACCGACTGGAGGCACAGGCGGTTGGCCTAACGGAGATGCCGCCGTTGCCAGATACGTTTGATTCCATCCGCTCAAGCAGCGATGTGTTCTTTGGTGAACTATCGGAGGATGGGGAGCTGCTGGGGGCGATCGCCGTTCGAGATGAGATGCCGGGGGCCTTAGAGATCACTCGATTGATGGTTCAACCGAACCATTTGCGGCAAGGAATTGGAGCCAAGCTGTTGCACTACGTCCTGACTCACCATCTGGACAAGCAAGAGTTTACCGTAACGGCCAGTCCGCAGAACGCCCCTGCGGTTGCGCTGTACCGCAAGTTTGGCTTCCGTCCGGTGCGGTCTGTCCAATCTGCTGCAGGCGTAGAATTGATGATCTATCGACTGAACCAGTAAAGAGATTCAAGCACGCTTTCAAACCAGATGGCTGAGGTTTGAGGGCGTGCTTTTTGATTGATTGGAGACCAGTTCCTTCCACGTTACAGAATTAGTCAGTATCGGTTATGATTAAAGAAACGGGAAATCCGCGCTGGATGAAGCCCAACAGAGATAGAAAAGAGGTGGGGGAAATGACGCCGGATATGGTGCCGATCGGACAGCCGCCGATACAAGGGCGGACGAAAGGATATCAGCCCCGGCGGCGCAAGCGCAAGCTGATTGCCGGTCTGTTGTCCGCCCTGTTTCCGGGGATGGGACATTTGTACTTGCGCAGTTATTTACGCGGCCTTTGCTTTATGTATTTTGTCTTGATCGATGCTTCCGCATTGATTTATTTCTCATCCGTCCGCATGGCGATTAATGTGCCGCTTCTCCTATGGCTTGGCTTGTTAATTCCCGCGGCTTACTTCTTTAGTATTTATGATGTCCTTCAATCTACGGATGCCCATAATGCCCGTCTGAAAAAAGAGCTCGAAGCGAGTCAAACCCCATCCACGGACACACCGTCCGGCCGAAGCTTCAAGCAGGGTCTCGGAGCGGGAGCGCTGCTGATCGGCGGCGGGGCCATTTTGATTGTACTTCAGATGAAGCCGTATTGGCTCCAGCTGCTGGTGCAATACGCCGGAGCGTATCTAGTCTCTGCTGCGCTGGCGTTGACCGCGCTGCTGCTAATCCTGCGCGAATCGCAACGTCTCTTCCTGCGTTCCGGACGCTTTACTGCCGCCGTGGTCCTGCTGACAACCGCGGGAATTTTGCTGCACGATGCGATGAAGGATGGAGATCTGTTGCTGCAGTTGATCCGATGGTGGCCATTCGTGTTCGTTTTGTGGGGAATCGAGCATATTATAATATTGGTTTGGAAACGAATGAGAGCCATGCAAGTCAGATTTCGCCCGCGCGTTGATGTGAAGGGGCTGTTCTTGTCCATGTTCATGGCCTTCTCGGTATTTGCTATTACGCAGCAAGATCAATACATGCACTTATGGAACCGGGTCAGTCTCGATTTGACGGCTGCAGGGGCGGAATATAGCGCACAGGAAGGTTATCGTGTGGAGAAACCCCAGTTGGATCTTCCCATCGACTTGGATACCGAACGGATCGTTTTTGACGGAATGAATGGAGATATCGAGGTGCGTAAGGCGGAGATCGACCATGTCATCGTCCGCTATACGGTATGGATCGATCAACTGGAGTATGAACCCGCTCGCAAAATTGCGGCAGTCACGTCTATCGAAGCCGCTATCGGCAAGACGTTGAATTTATCCGTCAAGGATAAGGCTTACGGCGAGACTGGCCGTCGTCATCCGAAGGTGAACGTAACCCTGATTGTTCCGCAAAACCGATTCTTGGATTTGGACATTTCCACCTCCAACGGGAAAATTACATTAACCGGTGTCCAAGCGATGAAGCAGGTGAAGTTGCAAACAGGGAATGGGAACTTACGGTTATGGAATGTCATTGGGGATGTTTCGGCCAAAACGTTAAACGGGGACGTTGAGCTGTATCGGATCTTTGGTGAAGCCGAGATTGATACGCAAGGCGGAAATATCAAAGGCCGGGGCATTACGGGCAAGGTCGCCTTGTCCACCCTGGTAGGCGATATTACATTAACCGAAGCTCAGGATGACATTCAACTGCATACGAAAAACGGCAATATCCGGGTCGACGGCGTTCCGCTGGGACTGAAGGCCGAATCGCTTAACGGCAAAATCGACATTACCTCCCGGATCGTTGGCGGCGATTGGGACGTTTACAGCGCGGTTGGCGAGTTGCGAGTCGAGCTTCCGGAAGAAGGGAATTATAAGCTTGAGGGTTCGAGCGGATACGGTGATATTTTTACCGAACTGCCTTTTGTGGTGGATCACAAGGAAATTCATGGTACACTCGGAACCGGTGAGTTCAAGCTCAAGGTCGATGGCAACAGTGACCTGTATGTGAATAAAAGCTGAACACCGGCGACAAGCCAAGTTGCAGGCGTTGATCCTGCGTTGACAAAAGTTTTGACCTAACCGTACAATAATCTTACGGACTTTTTTGCATAATGAACCATAAGGAATGAGCATTTAGAAGGCGGTGGACGAGATGACAACGCGCGTACAGCATGCCCTGGACCAACTGAAGAACAATGGAGTCCGCATTACGCCGCAGCGTCACGCCATACTTACGTATCTGATGGAATCGATGAGCCATCCGACCGCGGACGAGATTTACCGGTCCTTGGAGCCCCGCTTCCCGAACATGAGCGTAGCTACGGTATACAATAATTTGAAAATGTTGATTGAAGCCGGCATGGTCCGGGAGTTAACATATGGGGACAATTCGAGCCGTTTTGATGCGGACGTGTCCAATCATTATCACGTGATATGCGAGAAATGCGGAAAAATTGAGGATTTCATGTACCCTAGCTTGGAAGAAGTCGAGCGCCAGGCCGAAGAAGCCACCGGCTTTGAGATTCACGGCCATCGGCTGGAATTGCATGGGGTATGTAAAGAGTGCCGTATGAAGCACTAAGACAGTTTTATTTGGTGAGATGTAGATCAAACGTGTGGAATACCTTCGCGGATTCTTCACGTTTTTGTTTTTTGTAGGTAACTTTCGGCGCACTTTATAAGTTTATTATTTAGTAGACAGAGATTTCGATACGGAGGGTTGTCCTTGAAGAGTAGAAGAGACGTGTATCAAAGGAAAAAGAAGCGAGGCAGGAGAAAAACGAAATGGTTTTTCGGCCTGATTCTTATTATAGCAGGGCTTTATTGGGCTCAATCGGAATGGCTGCCCAACCGCGAGCATGTGGATCCTGAATGGCTTGGCCGGGTGGATAAGCCTATTTTTGCGGATGGACAATTGCTAAGTGGCACCGGGATCGGATCGGGAGATAGCTTGAAGCTCCCGCTTCCGGTGATTCAGCAGATTATCGACCCGACGATTCGTTATGAGGAAGATACGAAGTCAGTGATCTTAACGACGCCGCAGAAGTTGGTTCTGCTCAAGGCCGACGAGAAGATCGCCAAAATCAATAATAAGCCGAAGGAGCTGCGCTTTGCTCCGGAGGAGAAGGAGGGCGTCCTCTATCTTCCGGCCCATCTGCTTCAGGACTTGTACGGGGCAGAGGTGAAAGAGGATGCGGCTTCCGGCGTTGTTCTGCTCTATCGGGCGGGAGAGAAGATTTTGCCGGCTGTGGTAGACTCCGGTTCCAGCAAAAAGGACAGCACTGTTCCGCTGCGAACAGGCCCTAGCATTCATCAGCCGATTCTGGCGGATATGCCGGAGGAGACTGCGCTGCGGATCCTGGAGGCCCCCGATGATAAATGGTATTATGTTCAGCTAAATAACGGGTATACCGGCTATGTTCAGAGAAAGGACGTTGTATTAGGAGAGGAACATGCCATCCCGGAACTCAAGCTGGAGCTATCCGCCGCCAAACAGAAATGGCAGTCCAAAACGGTGAATATGACCTGGGAAGCTGTATATCAGGTGGCACCCAAGCCGTCTTCCATCGGTAAGCTGCCGGGCATCAACGTTGTGAGTCCTACTTGGTTTTCCATGGTGGACGGGAAGGGCAACGTGAAGAGTAAAGCAGACCCAGCCTACGTCAAATGGGCTCATGGTCAGGGGATGCAGGTTTGGGGCTTGTTCAATAACAGCTTTGATCCGGATCTCACTTCCGAGGCGTTGGCCAGCTTCGAGAACCGGCTAACGACGATTCTGCAAATGCTGCATTACGCGAAGTTGTATGATTTAGACGGCATTAATATCGATTATGAAAATGTCTACACCAAGGACGGAGAGAATCTCACCCAGTTTATGCGTGAGCTGCGCCCATTGGCTGAGGAGCAGGGCTTGATCGTTTCGATTGACGTGACCCCGAAATCTAATAGTGAGATGTGGTCGGCCTTTTTGGACCGCCGGGCCTTGGCTGAAGTGGTCGATTACCTCGTATTGATGGCTTACGATGAGCATTGGGCGGCCAGTCCGGTGGCGGGCTCCGTCGCCTCATTGCCTTGGGTGCGCTCATCGGTGACACGGATATTGGAAGAGGATGATGTGCCGCCGAGTAAGCTGATCCTGGGCATCCCTTTGTATACCCGGGTATGGACGGAAACGGTGAAGGACGGCAAAACGGAGGTCAGTTCTAAAGCTATTGGGATGGACAAGGTTCAGCAAATCATCGCCGAGAAGAAATTAAAACCGCGCTTCTCTGAAGAAACGGAACAGAATTACGTGGAGTATAAGGACAAAGAAGGATTGCACCGCATATGGCTGGAGGATGCTGAATCGTTAAAACGCCGTGTGGAAGTGGCCAAATCGATGAAACTGGCTGGCATCGCCACCTGGACACGGGCGTTTGCTTCCGACGAAGCTTGGGAGACCCTTCGGGAAATTGTAAAATAGACTGCAAAAAACCAAGCGGACCGCTGCTTTAGATGCAGCGGTCCGCTTGGCTTCTTTTTATCCAATGAGGATAGAATGACATTTAACTGGTGGTTGAAGCTCCGGTTGTTTGCTGTTGCTCCAATTCCTCGGCCGTGATCGTCGCCTGCGACGGGTCGAGGGTGAGGATGGTCTTACAGAACATGCAGCGATCTGTTTTGCCTAGCATTTTGGTCAGCTTGTGACATTCCGGGCATTCCAGCTGCACTGCTGACGTGGACAACATGCCCGCCCAAAAATAAATGGCCAAGCTCGCGAGCATCGAGACCAAGCCGATGGCTAGTCCGATGGCAGCGATCGCTCTGCCGGCAGGGCCCCAGAATACAATCCCGGCGGTTCCCAGTACCATTAGGCCCATCCCAAGCATGGTGAGCAACAAGCCCCATAAACGAAATTCATTGATTTTGCTTGATTTGAAGAACATTGGGCCACCTCGTTTCTATAACTCTGCAAGGGGAGCGTTTCCCCACTTTTTCCAAGTGCTCCAAAAACAAAGAAGGAAACTTAGATTAGGCGTAGAACTATATTATAACGAATTGGCAGGAATACGCCAAGCTGGGAGGGTATCCGTGGAAACAACCATTTTTTCGATCTTAGACGAGGAGAAAGCCGGACATGGAGCCATTGGGGCGGTTGGGTATCACCTGGACCAAGCCGGCTTCCACGACTCGCTGTTGCATGATTTCGAATATCTCATTATGGTTGTGCACCATGGCTTGGAGGAGAAGGAACAGCGTATTGAGCACGGTATGAGCGGAAACTCGGCTTATCAGCTGCTGCATGTGGGCACCCGCGAAATCGAACTAGGCATATTGACCGGTGATCAGCGGGATTCGGTGAAATATTTTCTGCACGGCGAGATCATTTGGGACATCGATGGGAAGTTGACGACTTTCCGCTCCTATATCAACAAATTTGGTGATTCCATGAAGGAACGGCGGAAGCTTAAGGAATTTGCCAAATTTCTCAAAGTCTATGGGGAAGCCAAACGGTATACGGCTGAGCAGGACTTGCTGGACGCGTACTACTGCGTGCTGCAGGCGTTAAAGCATTATGCTCGCCTTGAATTGATCGAGCAGGGGATTTTGCCGGAAAGCAGCGTGTGGGAACAGGTTCGCCCTTTGAATTCGGTCGTCAATAAGTTGTTTGACGAGTTGACGGAAAATTCAGAAACGTTGGAGCAACGCATCCAGCTCGTCCTGTTGGCTTGCGAATTTACACTCGCCAGCAAGATGGCCGATTGTTGTGAACTGCTCTTAAGGATTCTGGGCAGCCGTAAGGAAGCATGGAGTATTCAGGAGTTAGTACAGAACCCTGAGCTCGAACATGTGAGAGATGAGCTTCCGTTATTACTTCGCAAGTTGGTGGCCCGTTCCTTGGCGCAGGAAATCACCAAAGCTCATAAGGAAGGCGCAGGCGAGCGCCGGGAATTGCGATACAGAGCCTGATTGCGGCGTTCTGAACACTTCCAAAATATACCTTGGACAAACCTATTGACGCGCCCAGCGAGGATATGATAAATTATATCTCGCCCCTAAAAAAGGCAATGAAGTTTTGAAGCTGAAATCGGCACTGGCCGAAAGGTTTTTTAAAAAAAACTTCTTGACTTAATCGAGGCAAACA
>NZ_BILV01000107.1 GCF_004000745.1 Paenibacillus barengoltzii NBRC 101215 | reverse complement strand
TATCATTTTAAAGTGAACATTTTTATATAGCTGTGAAAGTTTTATTATATATAAGCCGATATGTAAGCGCTTTATAATTTAGATATAGAAATTATTATATAAAAAGGAGTTGCAAGGTAAATGAGGGCGTGGTTGAAGATTATCGCTTTGGCTTCTGTATTTGTGCTGATTGTGCCTGCAATTATTCCGGCACCGAAGGCGAAAGCTTCAAGCAGTTTTATTATGGGCGGGGATGTATCCATGCTCCATGAGGTGGAGCAACGGGGTGGAAAGTTCTACGATAATGGGGTAGAGAAGGATGCATTGGAGATTTTGAGCGATCATGGGATGAATGCAGTCCGATTGCGTCTCTGGGTTGATCCTTACGATAGTGATGGCAATCCGTACGACGGCGGAACAAATGATCTGGCGACGACGATATCGCTTGCTCAGCGAGCTAAGGCTCTGGGTATGGATGTCTTGCTCAATTTCCATTTCAGCGATTTCTGGGCCGATCCGGGAAAGCAAAATAAACCGAAAGCGTGGCAAAATTTAACCTACAGCCAATTGCTCACGGCTGTCTACGATTATACCAACAGCGTCATCACGCAGATGAAAGCTGCGGGCGCGCTGCCGGATATGGTGCAGGTCGGTAATGAAGCCAGCAGCGGTATTCTGTGGGATGACGGTAAAGTCGGTGGGGGGATCGATGATTTTACCCAACTTGGCGAATTGTTAACCTCGGCCATTAATGGGATTCATGCGGCTCTGGCAGCGGGCGAGGATATCGAGATCGTACTGCATCTGGACCATGGAGGCGACAACAACTTGTATACCTGGTGGTTTGATAAAATCGAAGAGCAAAATGTCGATTACGACATTATCGGTTTAACCTATTATCCGTTCTGGCATGGAACGATGGGGGAACTGGCTTACAATTTGAATGCCATTAGCAACCGCTACAATAAGGATGTGATGATCGTCGAAACGGCGTATGGATTTACGTTGGATGATGGCGATGGTCTGGGCAACTCTTTTTATACGACAGAAGAAGAAGTTGGCGGCTATCCGGCATCGGTTGCGGGCCAGACGGCATATTTGCGGGATCTGAAAGAAATTGTACAAGACGTGCCGAACAATCATGGCCGCGGTATTTTCTGGTGGGAGCCGACATGGTTGCCGGTAGAAGGGGCTCATTGGGGAAGTGAGGCAGGCAAGCTGTACAATAATGATACCGGGTTATTGTCCAATCCGTGGGACAACCAGACGTTGTTCGATTTTTCCGGCAATCTGTTATCAACGGTTTCTGTATTTACTGAAAGCACCCCGGTGAACCTTGTATCCAACCCGAGTTTTGAAGCGGATGGCTGGACAACGACGCCAACAGCTTGGAACCGCTGGGCGGCCAATACCGCATCATATCAAGCCATCAAGGTCGAGAACAATGGCGTTACCGGTAGCTACAAACTTACGC
Source organism: Paenibacillus barengoltzii NBRC 101215 (assembly GCF_004000745.1). Taxonomy (GTDB): domain Bacteria; phylum Bacillota; class Bacilli; order Paenibacillales; family Paenibacillaceae; genus Fontibacillus; species Fontibacillus barengoltzii. The sequence continues at coordinate 12,679 of NZ_BILV01000107.1, read as the reverse complement.
ACTGGCTCGACACCACGTATGAAGCGTCCACCTATCAGAATATCACTGGATTGTCCAACGGCACCTATACTTTGTCAGCCTGGGTGCTTAACAGCGGAGGGCAAGATACGGTTCAGCTGTATGCCAAGAACTATGGCGGATCAGAGCGTAATGTGGATCTTCCCGTGAGTCCGGAAAAATGGGTAAAGGTGAAAATCGAGAATATTCAAGTCACTAATGGCCGAATTGAAATCGGCGTCTATTCTAAGGCCAACGCGAACAACTGGATGAATCTTGACCACGTCAAGCTGTATAAAACGAACTGACGCCAGCGGTTCGAAGCAGCCTCAGCGAGCCTTTGTCTTGCTGGAGCTGCTTTTTTTTTTTGCTATGGAGAGGGAGAATTTTTATACGGGTAGCAAAGATTTATTATATATAAACCAATCTGAAAGCGTTTTATATTTAAATTGATGGTTGATTCGTTAGCAGGTGAAGAGAAGGGGGAAATGAACATGAGAATGAGAAAAACAATGGTATTCTCGTTAATTTGTATGATCATGCTGGCGTTTTCGGCTTGTGCACCCGACAGGACGGGGCAGCTAAACGGCAATGAGGACAATAACGGAGGGGGCAATGGAGGGATTGCCGTACAAGAGCAGGGAAGCGGGGAGGACGAAAAACCGGATAAATTGATCATATGGTCGAATGACGATGCCAAGCATGTGACAGCGGTGGAGCAGCTTGCAGGCGAGTTTACGGCGAAGACGGGACTTCCGGTGGAAGTCGTGCCTGTCAGCGGCTCCGAGCAGGTGCAAAAGCTGGCCTTGGCCGCTCCTGCGGGGAATGGACCTGACCTGTTCTATCAGCCGCAGGATCGTTTAGGTGATATTGTCGTGCAAGGTTTGGCTGATCCAGTGGAGCTTTCGGAACAGGAGCGTGCGCAGTACAGCGAGGCGGCCCTGAATGCGGTACAGTACGAGGGACAAATCTATGGCTTCCCGATCTCGATTGAAACCTATGCGGTGTACTACAATAAGGCGCTGATCGATCAGGTGCCAGCTGCCCTGGAGGATGTTGCCGAGCTATCCGCTGCGTTGACAGATCCCACCAAGGATCAGTATTCGTTTCTGATGGTACCGGATTTTTATTACGTGATTCCGTTTATTACGAATTATGGCGGATATATTTTTGGCGAGAAGGATGGCAAGTATGATCCGGCTGATCTTGGTTTGAACAATGAAGGCTCGGTACAGGGCATGACCGCCTTTGCCGACTTTATCAAGCGCACGGGTATTCCGGTAACGATGACCAGTGATGTGATGGATACGCTGTTTCTGGAGGGTAAGGCCGGTATGGTTATCAACGGGTTATGGGCAATGAAGACCTACTCCGATAAGCTGGGAGATCAGCTCGGGACAGCATCCATTCCGACAGTGAACGGAAAGTCTGCGCCTTCCTTCGTTGGGGTGAAGTCTTGGTTTATTTCCGCCTATTCCGAGCATCCGTCCTGGGCGAAGCAGCTTGCGCTTTTCCTGACCAATTCGGACAGTTCGGAAGTGTATTACGAGAACACGGGGGAAATACCGGCCCGGCCAGATGCACAACAAAATATTGGCGATCCGTTGTATAGCGGATTCGTGCAGCAGATTGAAAGCGGGATAGCGATGCCGAACATTCCGGAGATGAGTGCTGTCTGGAACATGGACAGTGCCGTTGATTTTATCGTGCAAGGGGAGGATCCGCCGTCTGTATTAGATGAAGTTACAGAGCAGATCGCGGCCCAAATCAAGGCGACGGGTCAGTGACGATATCGTACTTTGGAGGAATCATCCATGAGAGAGCAAAATGCTGTACCATTAGGGCATCCAACACCAGGGATACATCAGAAGCACCGGCCCTGGCTGGCGATGGTGTTGTCCATTCTGTTTGCTGGCCTGGGGCAGCTGTACAATCGCAGCTATATCAAAGGAATTATACTTATCCTGATTGAACTCGCATTTATTATTACCTTCTCTGATTTTATTGGATTGGGTCTCTGGGGGATCGTCACGTTGGGGACGATCCCGAAGGTGGACCATTCGATCTTTCTGCTGGTGTATGGACTGCTGTCGCTCCTCATGCTCGGGATTGCTGCGGTAATTTATGTTCTTAACGTCAGGGACGCCAAAAGGCAGGCAGAGCAAATCGCCAGAGGCTGGCAGCGCCCGAAGCAGCGTGAAACGATAAAGCAAGCGTACATGAACAGCATTCCTTATATTTTGTCCGTACCCGGATTTATTTTATTAATTTTTGTCGTTGTTTTTCCGCTGTTGTTTGCAATTTCGCTGGCGTTCACCAACTATGATCTGTACCATTCTCCGCCGCGAAATTTGGTCGATTGGGTAGGGTTTGACAATTTTATCAACCTCGTAACGGTGCCGATATGGAACCAGTCATTTCTTAAGGTGCTGTCCTGGACATTGGTCTGGACGATTGTTTCAACAACGCTGCAGATTGGCCTGGGATTATTTTTGGCGGTGCTGGTAAACGACAAGCGCATTCGCTTCAAGCGTTTGATCCGCACGATTCTCATTTTGCCGTGGGCCATTCCCAACTTTGTGACGATCATGATTTTTTCCGCGTTGTTTAACGATCAATTCGGTGCGATCAATCGTACGATCCTAGCCCGGTTCAATATCGCTCCAGTCCCGTGGCTGACCGATCCGTTGTTTACGAAGATTGCCCTGATCAGTATTCAGGTGTGGCTAGGTTTTCCGTTTTTGTTTGCGTTATTTACGGGTGTGCTGCAGAGCATCTCCCATGATACCTACGAGGCTGCCGATGTGGACGGCGGTACGCGCTGGCAGAAATTCCGTTATATTACCTTGCCGCATGTGCTGTTTGCCACAGCACCATTATTAATCATTCAGTACACGTCCAACTTTAACAATTTCAATATCATTTATTTGTTTAATGGCGGGGGACCTGCGGTTCGCGGGCAGACGGCCGGCGGTACGGATATCTTGATTTCCTGGGTGTATAAGCTCACTTTTACGACGAACAACTACAACATGGCGGCAGCCATCTCCCTGATTATCGGGATAATTGTGATCGCCTTCGCTTTCTTCCAATTCAGAAGAACCAAGTCGTTTAAAGAGGAGCGTGATCATTCATGAGCAGGCGCATGAAATCCCGGTTGGAAGTAACAGCGATCTATCTGGTCATCGGGTTGATGACGATCGTGATCTGCTATCCGCTTGCGTGGGCCATCGGCCTGTCCTTTAACGCCGGCACCAGCTTGTATTCGTCTAGCATTATCCCCAAGGAGCCGACGCTGGAGCATTACCGCTGGTTGTTCACCAGCCCGGAGAGCAATTATCTCATCTGGTACAAAAATACACTCTATGTTTCAACAATTAGCAGCCTATTGTCCATCCTGTTTACATCAATGACAGCGTATGCCTTGTCGAGATTTGAGTTTGTCGGCAGAAAAAGCGGCATGTACGTGTTCCTGCTGCTGCAGATGTTTCCGGTTATGATGGCGATGGTTGCGCTCTATATCTTTTTAAATTTGATCGGGTTGTTAGACACCTTGATTGGGCTGATTATGATCTATGTTGGCGGTCAGATTCCTTTTAATGCGTGGTTGGTGAAGGGATATTTAGACACGATTTCTCGGGAGTTGGACGATGCGGCGAAGATCGACGGGGCTGGGCCGATCCGTGTGTTCATCAAGATTTTGCTGCCCTTAATTACACCGATTTTAGCGATTGTGGCGTTGACTAACTTTATGCTGCCGATTTTCGATTTTATTTTGCCATCGATCATTCTGCATGATAAGAGCAAATATACGTTGGCGGTCGGCTTGTACCATTTTGTCACCGAAAAATACTCTAGTAATTTCACGGTCTTTACAGCTGGAGCGATATTAATCGCCGTTCCGATTGCCGGGATTTACTTGTTTTTGCAAAAGTATTTTATATCAGGACTCGCTGCCGGCGGTACCAAAGGTTAACGGCAAAGAGAGAAGGAGTGGATGAAAATGAGCATAGAATTTATTAAAGGTGCGGACATTTCTTTTGTCGATGAAATTGAAAGTGAGGGCGGCGCGTTTTATGAACATGGCCGAAAGCGCGATGTGTTGGATATTTTAAAGGACAGCGGAGTGAACTCCGCCCGCTTGCGCCTGTGGAACAATCCGGAGTTCGATTACTGCAATCCGCGAAAAACGATCAAGATGGCGAAGCGAATCAAGGAGAAAGGGCTGCATTTTTTGCTGGACTTCCATTATTCCGATTATTGGGCAGATCCCTCCAAGCAACATATGCCGAAGTCTTGGGTCGGCTTGAGCTTTCCGGAGCTTGTAAAGCAGGTGGAGGAGTTTACGGCTTCCTTCTTAAAAGAGTTAGAGGCTGAAGGGGCATTGCCGGATATGGTGCAGGTGGGAAATGAAATTACCAACGGCATGATCTGGGATGAGGGGCGCGTCGATGGCGAGTACAATACGCCGCAGCAATGGGAGAAGCTGGCCGCGCTGATCGCTGCTGGTGTTCGCGGCGTGCGGGCTGTTCCCAAGGAGGGGCAGCCGATTCCTGTTATGATCCATATCGACCGCGGCGGCGATAATGCGGGCAGCCGTTTCTTTTTTGACAAGCTAGCGGAGTTCAACACGGATTATGATATTATCGGTCTCTCTTATTATTCATGGTGGCATGGCACTCTGGAGGAATTCACGGACAATCTGTATGATTTGGCTGGGCGTTACCGGAAGCCGATTGTCGTGGTAGAAGTGGCTTATCCATGGACGATGATGTCGCCGGACGAGCAGCCGCTGATCTTTAATAAGGAAGAATGGGTGTATCCCGGTTTTCCGCCGACGGTAGAAGGGCAAAAAAAGTGGCTGGAGGAATTGATCCGACGCATTAAACAGGTGCCTGATGGGCTTGGTTTGGGGCTTTATTATTGGGAACCTTGCTGGATTCCGTCCAAGCCAACCTGGTCAGTCGGGCATGAAAACAACTGGTCCAATTTGACGCTGTTTGACTATAGCGGCAACAAGCTGAATTCTCTAGATGCATTTTTGGAAGAATGACCCGAAAATGATGTTGAAAGGAAAGCAAGCCATCCTACATAATAAAGGTAACAATGCAGGGGTGGTGAAGCTTTTGGACTGGGGAGATGAGAACATTCGCTATGTGTTTTCGTCGATCGAGCGTTCGCTTCCTTTATTTTTGGAGTCGATCGGTTATAGCGCATGGGAGCGTGTTTTTCAACGCCCTGAAGGTTATCCTTATTATCACTGGCTTCACACATTGGAGGGCGAGGGTCGCTTTGAATTGCTCGGTGAGGCGGTTTCGCTCACCAAAGGAAAGGGTGTATTATTGAAACCGTTTACCCCGCATAGCTATTATCCGGTGTCGGATCGTTGGTCGACCATCTATATTACATTTGGCGGAGCGTCCGCGGCGTCGATTATGGAGTCCTTGAACATGAATGCCTCGACCTTCTACGAGGAGGGGGAGGAGCAGTCCTTTGGCGCGTTGTTCAACGACTTGTTCCGGCGTATCGATCAGGCGGAATCCCATAGCGAGATTGAGGTATCTACAGATCTTTATTATTTCTTGATGCAGTTGCGCGAATTCGGTATGCTGAATAACCGCCCGTCGTTGTCACAATACTACAACAAGCTGCAACCCATCGTCCATTGGATGGAACAGCATTTAGCTGATAACATCGGCTTGCAGGAGATTGCAGAACATGCCCATATTGGCATGAACGCGCTGCATGAACTGTTTCAGCAGGCTTTTGATATGAGCCCCTACTCATATCTTATTCAGTTGCGTCTGCGTGAAGCGAAGAAGATCATGCTGCAGCATCCTAATCGTGCCCTTCGCGAGGTGGCCGAGCAAACGGGCTTTAATGATGTCAGCCACTTCGTGGCAACCTTCCGTAAGAAGGAAGGGATCACACCGGGAAAATACCGCGAGTTACATCTGAATGCAGATTGGGCTAGCACAGGAGAGTAGGTTGGAAGCCTGTTTTCCTTAAAATTTTGAACAGTATGGGCAGTGAAGATATTAGCAGTAAGGATAGTGAAGTATACGGAACGAGATTATAATTTAAATATAAAGATGCATAGAGTATCGAGCATTTTTAGATCAAGATGATTACTGTATTACACAGGGGTCATCTTTTTTCGTTCCCATTGATATCTATAAATGTTGTAGTAATGGATGTAACGGTTAATTTTAATTGACAGTACTTCTAGAGATAAGCAAATTGCTCAATTGTATCCGTGGCTAAATCTAATGTTCTTTTTCCGATTCGGTGAAAAGTTTTTTAATCATGATGTCCTCCGTCCTGGATGTTAGTACAAGTATAAATCCCCACAGCCTAAACCCCTTTTTTCAAAGTGTCTAGTCTATGGGGACCAGTTTAGATGGCATCTCGGTCCTTTTTAATTACTCATGGGACATGATGAATTCCAGTTCACCGCTGAAACGGTAAGGTCCGAAATTTGCTGGCAGGATGAAATGGTCGCCTTTCACCAAATCGTAGCGGTGTTCACCAGCTGTCAGCGTTCCACTGCCAGCGAGTACACTAAAGATCGTATATTTCTCGTTTGGCGCAACCTCAGCATTGCCAGATACGTTCCATTTTTCCACCGTAAAGAAGGAGTTGGAGACGAATGAGGTGATTGCCAGACCGTCTTTTTGTTTAGTTTCATAGGTTACCGGTACATACGCTTGCGGAACGGTGGTGACGTCGATCGCTTTCTCCAGATGAAGCTCACGGGTGTTGCCGTCTTTGTCACGGCGATCATAGTCATACACACGGTAGGTGGTATCCGAGCTTTGTTGCGTTTCAAGCACAACGATGCCTTTCCCCAGGGCGTGCAGCGTGCCGCTTGGAACATAGAAGAAGTCACCTGGTTTCACGGGTACTTTCGTCAGGAAGCGATCCCACTCGCCGTTTTCGATCATCGAGACGAGTTCTTCTTTGGTTTTGGCTTCATGGCCGTAAATGATGACAGCCCCCGGTTCGGCATCTACGATGTACCAGCATTCGGTTTTGCCCAGCTCGCCGTTCTCGTATTTGCCAGCGTACTCATCGTCTGGGTGCACTTGCACCGACAAGTCGTCGGAGGCGTCGAGAATTTTCGTCAGCAATGGGAACACCTTGGACGAGGAGCGGAACAGCTCCGGATGAGAGGTCCACAAATCCCCCAGCTTCATGCCTTGGTACGGCCCGTTCTTCACTACACTTTGCCCGTTCGGGTGAGCGGATACGGCCCAGCATTCACCGGTGTGGTCATTGGGGATGTCATAGCCAAACAAATCTCTGAGCTTGGTGCCGCCCCAAATGCGTTCTTGGAAAATCGGCTGCAAAAAAATTGGTTCATTCATCGTTATCGGACTCCTTTTGTCTGTAGGATCAGTATGGAATATGGATTAGGGCAGCGGCGCCAATCAAGCCAGCGTCTTGATGAAGCGCAGCAGGAACAATAGGGGTTTGACGGCCCGAAGGATTCAGCGCGTACTTGGACACGTAGTCCCGCACCGCGTTGAACAACGGCTCGCCAACCTGAGATACACCGCCGCCAATGACCAGCTTCTCCGGATCAAACGTATTAATGAGGGTTACACAGCCAACGCCGATATTTTCGAAGACTTTGGCTACAAGCTCCTGAATCACAGGTTGCCCAGCCGCCGCCAAATCAAAAGCTTCTTTAGAAGAAACCTCACGGCCCAACAGCGCCGAAGCTTGTCTAGCGACCGCGGTGCCGGAGGCTACGAATTCCCAGCAGCCCTTCTGCCCGCACACACAGGTGCCGACGGACGGATCCACAACGATATGACCGACATCGCCGGCATTCCCGCTTGCTCCAGTGAGGAGCTTGCCGTGGGAGTAGATCCCGGCTCCAATCCCCGTACTAATTGTGATAAACACGAAGTGGTCCGCATCCTTGGCAGCGCCAAGCCATTTTTCCGCGAGGGCCGCAGCGGTCGCGTCGTTCTCCAGTCGGATCGGCAGACTGAAATAGCGCTTCAGTGAGTCGACGATCGGGAAGTTCCACCAGCCCCGCAGATTCGGCGGTTCGGCGATTTTACCTTCCTTCGTGTTAAGTGGGCCGGGAGCACCAACGCCGATGCCTAGAAGCTCGGACTCTGCGATACCTTGGGCGGTAATGATGTCTTGGATGGCTGCAGCCATCCGGTCGACCATCACTTCAGGCCCTACCGTCTGATCGGTCGGCAGTGAAACCTTCGCCCGCACTTCACCGTCCTTGCCAATCAACCCGATGGCCGTTTTTGTGCCCCCGATGTCGATACCAATTGCATAACTCAACGTTCATTCCTCCTGTGGAAGTGAAGATTCATAACTTGACAAACTTGACAAAATAAATATTTGTAAAGTACTATGTAGGTTAAGTGTAGCATGATTCGAAAGGAATGAAAAGAATGGGGCGCAAAAAGAAAGTCTCTATGCAGGATATCGCCGACCGGCTGCAAATTTCTAAAAATGCGGTGTCCTTGGCGCTAATGAACAAAAAGGGCGTCAGTGAGGAGATGCGCCGTCGCGTGCACGAAACCGCGCGAGAGCTGGGGTATGGCCCATACGCGCACCATGAGAGCGGACAAGCGAATATTCTGGTGCTCGTTCCCGAACGGATCATGAGCTATCAGGATAATGATCATTTTCAGTTTTTTCACGATATGATTTGGGGATTGGAACGAAGCGCGCGCAAAAAAGGGCTTAACGCCGTTATCACCCCGCTTGACCGAGAGATGGAAGCAGCACGTTTGCTGCCGGGACCGTTCACCGATATTCCGTACCGGGGAGTCATTCTGTTTGGGATTGTGGACCGGGCGTATGCGGAGCGGATATGGGAGCTGGACACGCCGCTGGTGCTGATGGATTCCTACTATCACGATCTGCCTTGTCCGGCTGTCACCTCGGATAATATAGAGGGGGCCTATACGGCGGTATCTCATTTAATTGAAGCCGGCCATCGGGACATTGGGTTTATCGGACCCACGAATCTGTCGACCAGTCATGAGGAGCGCTGGTTTGGCTTTGAGAGAGCGATGAAACAGCAGGGGCTCATGATTCGGGAGGCGGCTTGCTTGACGACGTCCAAGGGATATGATTATACTACGGCGGAAATTGCGCAATTTCTGGATGGATTAGAGGAATGGCCGACGGCGTTTTTTTGCGGGAATGATCGCATTGCTTATTTGCTGGCTGGTCTCTTGAAGGAGCGAAACCAACGATTCCCGGAGGATGTCTCGATCGCCGGATTTGACGATTTGCCTTACGTCAACAGCGAAGGGTTACATGTGACGACGATGCGGGTGGAGAAGGAGCGGATGTGCGATGCCGCTATAAGCTTGCTCTTGTCTGACCTTGGGCGTTCCCGAGAGAAGATTCACTGGCAGGTCCCGCCGACGTTGGTTGTACGAGAGTCCGTTGCTCGGAGAGGATAGGGCCCACGGGTTACATGAAAAAAAGGGTGCCCACCGAGCCGGTTAACCGGTCCAGTGGACACCCTTATGCGTTCGTGCAGGCGTTACGCCAACACGCAAACTTATTTGTTCAGCGCTGCTTCATAACGTTTCTCAACTGCAGGCCAGTTGATGACGTTAAAGAAAGCGGCGATGTAGTCAGGACGTTTGTTTTGGTATTTCAGGTAGTAAGCATGCTCCCATACGTCCAGGCCAAGGATTGGCGTTTTGCCTTCCATCAGCGGAGAGTCTTGGTTAGGCAGGCTGTATACGGACAATTTGCCGTTAGCATCTACGGCCAGGAAAGCCCAGCCGCTGCCGAAGCGAGTGGTAGCTGCTTTTGTGAAGTCTTCTTTGAATTTGTCGAAGCCGCCCAGCTCGTTGTTGATCGCTTCAGCCAGTTTGCCGGAAGGTTGGCCGCCGCCGTTCGGGCCGATGGTTTCCCAGAAGAGGGAGTGGTTCGCATGGCCGCCGCCGTTGTTGCGAACAGCAGTGCGGATGCTCTCTGGCACGCTGTCCAGATCGCTGATCAGTTCTTCAACGGATTTGGATTGCAATTCTGGAGCGGATTCCAGAGCTGCATTCAGGTTCGTTACATACGTATTATGGTGACGATCATGGTGAATCATCATCGTTGTTTCATCGATATGAGGTTCAAGCGCGTTGTTCGGGTAAGGCAATGCAGGTAATTGATGTGCCATTTCTAAATCCATCCTTTCTTCAATATGTAGTAGTAATTCCGACAAGACTAATTATAAATCCGCAGATCGACTTAGTCAACATATATGTATATTAAGTATGTTAAATCGTTCGCAGCCATTGACAAATCGGTTCGTGAATTTCATAATGAGGGTTCAAGCATCATTAGCCTAATAGTTTGGGGTGAAAGACGTCATGGGGTTGGGCATCGTAATCGTTGAGGTGTGCGACAGCAACCTGATGAGCGCGCTTGAGCTGGAGAAGCTGGAAGAGGAATACCCCGAAATTGCCGTAATGCGTCAGGACTGTCTTAGTTTATGTGGCTTATGCAAGCTCAGACCTTATGCACTGGTGAACGGCAAACGCGTCTTTGCCAAGACGACGGAAGAGTGTATCCAGCTCGTGAAGCAAGCCATTGAGGACGAGTTAGCCGTCTATGATATATAACCAAAAAAGCAGCCATCAGGCTGCTTTTTTCTTTAATAGGCGAATATTCTTCCCTTACTGCTCCCGCTGACGGATCACATACACGCATTTTCTCCCTTGCTGGGCTAAACATTCCGTACGTTCGACATCAGCATCCAGCAGCGATTCGAACAGCTTCAATTCGCAATCGCAGGCATGATTGTAACGATTCGCGATTTGCGAGATCGGGCAGTTATGCTCCATCAGCACGTATTCGCCGCCATCGGTTTCTTGAAGCTCCGTCATGTACCCGTTGTCGTTTTGAATCTCCGAGAGTGTACGCACCTTTTCGGTCAGCGATTTCCCTTGCATCTCGGTCATATATTTGCGGCTCAGCTTCTCCTTACGGCGATCGAACAGGCGGTCCACCATGACTTCGCCGCTCTCCTCGGCCAATTCGTCCAGCAGATCCAGCGTCAGCGAATGATATCTCTTAGGAAAAAGTCCCTCAGCCAGCTCGGTTAACCCATAGACAGCAGTGGGGCGTCCTGCCGTCTGCCGAACCATTTTCGATTCGATCAGCCCGTCGCGTTCCATCGTGCCGAGATGGCGGCGGACCGCCATTTCCGTGATCTGCAGTTCGGTCGTCAGCTCTTTGGCACTCAGAGGTCCGGCGGTTTTCATTAAATGAAGAATCCGCTCGCGGGTGGAAAGGTCTTTCTTCGTATTCATATGAGACACTCCCTTTCGGGTGATAGTTCCGGCGGTTCTTAACTTTGTGAGGCGACGAGAGCAGCTTCCCGGCACGCTTCCGAACAGAAGCCCTGGTGTTCCTCTTCGCAATCCTCACAGCAGACATATTGCAAATTGCACACCGGGCAGTTGATATACCGGTCATGCGACGTACCGCAATGGTGGCAACTGGCGATCACGATGTCCTCGTCCGTGCGGTTGATCGGCACGGAAATCCGTTCGTCGAACACATAGCACTTGCCGTCAAAAAGACGTCCTTTCACCTGCGGATCTTTGCCATAGGTCACGATTCCGCCTTCCAACTGAGCAACGTCGGTGAACCCTTCGTTCAGCAAGAAGCCGGTCAGCTTCTCGCAACGGATGCCCCCGGTGCAGTAAGTCAAAATTTTCTTATCCTTGTACTCGCTCAGATTCTGGCGAATCCATTCCGGAAACTCGCGGAAGGATTCAATATCCGGCCGAATCGCTCCGCGAAAATGGCCGATATCATACTCATAATCGTTACGTCCGTCCAGAACGATTACATCATCCTGCTGGAGTTGCTCATAAAACTCGACGGGGGAGAGACGCTTGCCGCTGATCACGTTAGGGTCAAGCTCCTGATCAACGCGGAAGGTCACCAGCTCTTTTTTGTGGCGAACAAACATCTTCTTAAATGTATGGCCGTCGGCTTCATCGATCTTAAACACGATATCGGCGAACAGCGGGTTCGCTTTAAGGTCGTTCATATATTTCTCAGTTTGCTCTACTGTCCCGGACAAGGTCCCGTTGATGCCTTCGGCAGCGATCAGGATGCGGCCCTTGATTCCCAGCTCCTTGCAGTATTGCAGATGCTCGGCAGTGAAGGCGGCAGGATCCTCGATGCGGACAAACTTATAAAATAATAATACGCGGTAAGCGTGTTGTTCCATTATTCAGATCACCTATCTATTCTATGATGAATTCTACTGCATTGTATTCCAAGGTTCTCAACTTAGTCAATATATAAGTATAGTAAGTATATTAATACAGGTCTAGCGGTTATTCTTTCCTTACGCTGTCGTGGAAGCAAAGCATTTGGAAAATAAGGGTTGCCGAGACCTTCGGTTCTCGCAGGTGCAGTAATCGCCGAGCTGTGTGCTTGGGGTGCCGTGGGTCGAAACAGAAGATATTAAATAGAAAAAAAGCCCGCCATCCGGCGGGCTTTCTTCTATATATGCCTGGCAGTTACGCCGTGCGTTTCATATCGTTCAACGGTTGCTTAGGTGTTGGAGCTTGCGTTCCGGCATCGCCTTTTTTGTGGAACAGCTTGCGGAGGTAAGGCATTACGTAGTAGTCGAGACCGATTTTACCAGCGTTTGCGGCTGCCACAAGAACCA
>NZ_BILV01000106.1 GCF_004000745.1 Paenibacillus barengoltzii NBRC 101215 | reverse complement strand
GACGCAGGTCGCACAATCAGCACGTTCAGCATAATCAGCACGTTCAGCCAAACCCGTTTACATTTCCGTCGGCTGCTTCTCACGCAGCTGTTGCTTGAGCTCCCGGACTTCGCCGCGCAACTGCTCAATCTCACGCTGCATCTCGCGCATTGCGTCGACGACTGGGTCCGGCAGTTGATGGCTGAGCCGATCCAGACGTTTGCCGTCCTGGCGAACCACTCGGCCCGGGATGCCAACCACGGTGCTGCCGGCAGGCACTTCCTTCAGAACCACCGAGTTTGCTCCGATGTTCGCCTGATCTCCGATCTTAAACGACCCCAGGACCTTCGCCCCCGAACCGATCACGACATTGTTGCCGACGGTTGGATGCCGTTTGCCTTTTTCCTTTCCGCTGCCGCCCAGCGTGACTCCCTGATAGATAACCACATCGTCCCCAATTTCGCAAGTTTCCCCAATGACGACGCCCATACCATGGTCAATGAACAGCCGATTTCCAATTCGCGCTCCAGGATGAATTTCAATGCCGGTAAAAAACCGACTCACCTGCGAAATGATGCGTGCCGTTGTATACCAGCGGTGACGATAGAAAAAGTGCGCAATCCGGTGGCTCCAAATCGCATGCAGACCGGAATAGGTAAAGATCACTTCGAACCAGCTGCGTGCCGCAGGGTCATTGTCGAACACCGCCTGAATATCGGATCGGATTCTCTTGAACATAGTCTTCCCCACCTTCTTTTCCTATCGCAAACAGAATTAAAAAAAACGTCCCTGCAGCTTACGCTGCAGAGACGCCTGACGACGTGGTTCCACTCTGCTTTGGATGAGTTCGCCTTTAGGGGCGGTTGATGTCCATTACAGGCTCAACCAAGCTTTGCTCTTAAGGTGACTCCTCCCTCTTAAAGTCCTTAACGCGGACAAAACGGCGAAAGCTACCTCGCCTTATTCAAGGCGTGTTCGCATTCGCGGCTCCCGGGTGCATTTCCGCCAGCACATATCCAGATAACTTCCAGCCTGGTATCTTCTTTGCGTGGTCCGCTCTGAAGGGTCCCGGTTATCCTCTCTGGTCGATACGGCTGATCGCGTACTTCTCCCGATCTATGCCATTTTGGCTCTAAAGACGGCGGTCTGCCGCCATGGTTCTAGTTGCAAGGTCTATCTGCATTAATATTACCTAATGGACGTCCTACTGACAATGGTAGCCCGGAAAAAATGTATCCCTTCTAACGCTGATCACAGACGTTATTCGAGCAAAAAGAGGGTACATTCAGCGCTAACGCTTGCCAGACACCTTATTCCTTGATTTCAGCAAGGAAATGGGCCTAATTTGCCACAATAAGCACTCTGATAAGCGTTAGAACAGAAAATCGGTCCGTTTCGCCTAAATAAGTGCTGTGGCAAGCGTTAGCGCAATAGTGCTATGCGTCGTGCGCACAAGCCGGCCGGATATGGGGCGACTTGGACAGCTGTTGGCAACCTTAATCGGCCCACCTGGGCCGTGTTGCCAACACGGAGCATTCCTACGCCGCCCCTACAAAGCAGCGATACGTGCCTTCAACCGCTCAATGACCTTATCCCGGCCCAGCAGATAAATCGTTTGGTTCAGGTCACGGCCATGCATTTGCCCGGTCAGTGCCACGCGGATCGGCATGAACAAGCCTTTTCCTTTGCTGCCCGTCTCCTTCTGTACCTCTTTGATGGCAGCGCCGATGTTCTCCACGCTGAAGTCGGCAAGGCCTTCTACCTTAGCCAAGAACGTCGACAGTACGTTTGGCACTTGCGGCTCGGCCAGCACGGCAGCGGCTTCTTCGTCCACCGACAGCTCGCTGCGGAAGAACAACTCCGACAGCTCCACGATGTCTGAAGCGGCCGTCATTTGCTCTTGATACAACGCCACAAGCGCCTCGGCCCATGCTTGCTGCTCCGGCGACAGCTCCGCCGGAAGCCGTCCTGCCTGTTGCAAATGCGGGATGGCCAGCGAAGCGATCCGCTTCGGATCGGCGTTCTTGATGTAATGATTATTCAGGTGCGCCAGCTTGTTCGTATCAAACACCGCCGGGCTGCGCGACAAGCGGTTCGCGTCGAAGATCGAAATCAGCTCGTCCTTGCTGAAAATCTCTTCTTCCCCTTCCGGCGACCAGCCCAGCAGGGCGATAAAATTAAACATCGCTTCTGGCAAATAACCGAGTTGATCGTACTGCTCGATAAATTGGATGACCGATTCGTCGCGTTTACTTAGCTTTTTGTGGTTCTCCCCAACGATCAGCGTCATGTGCCCAAATACCGGCGGCTCCCAACCAAACGCATCGTAGATCATCAACTGACGAGGCGTATTGGATACGTGGTCCTCCCCGCGCAGCACATGCGTGATGTTCATCAGATGATCGTCCAGCACAACGGCGAAGTTGTAGGTCGGAATGCCATCTTTTTTCACAATGACAAAATCTCCGCTGACGTCGGATTCAAACGAAATTGGCCCTTTCACCAAATCGTCGAACTTAAACGTACGGCCTTCCGGTACACGGAAACGAATGCTGTATTGGCGGCCTTCCGCGTCGTACGCAGCCAGTTGCTCCGGCGTCAGATGACGGCATTTCCCGGAGTATTTCGGCGTCTCTCCGCGCGCCATTTGTTCTTCGCGTTCTTTTTCCAGTTCCTCTTCCGTACAGTAGCAACGATAAGCCAGCCCCCGGTCCAGCAGATCTTGCACCAGCGGGCGATACAAATCCAGACGTTCTGTTTGCCGGTACGGTCCGTAGTTTCCACCGACATCCACGCTTTCGTCCCAGTCCATGCCCAACCACTTGAGGTAGGTCAGCTGGTTCTCCTCACCGCCGGCCACATTGCGTTTCACGTCTGTATCTTCGATACGGATGATGAATTTGCCCCCGTGGTGTCTGGCAAACAAATAATTAAACAACGCCGTTCTGGCGTTCCCGATATGTAAATGACCCGTTGGACTCGGCGCATAGCGCACGCGTACTTCAGCCATTCCAATCCCCTCCCTAATTTTATGACGTTGCCGTCAAGGCTCTATCCTTATAGTTAGCGAAAATATAACCTCACAAGCTTATGATGATAACACATTCTGAACCAGACAGACAACGCATTGTGCCGCAATGCCTTCACCGCGTCCGGTAAATCCGAGTTGCTCGGTGGTCGTAGCTTTTACATTAATGAGCCCCGGCTGTGCACCCAGCGTGCGGGCAATAACCTCCACCATTTGCGGGATGTACGGAGCCATTTTCGGCTTTTGTGCAATGATCGTTGCGTCCAGATTGCCGATGCGATAGCCTTTCTCAACTGCCATATCCCATACGTGCTGTAACAACACCACGCTGTCTGCGTCTTTAAACGCTGGATCGGTATCCGGGAAGTGGCGGCCGATATCTCCTAACCCCAGCGCTCCCAAAATGGCGTCGCTGATCGCATGCAACAACACGTCGGCGTCCGAGTGCCCCAGCAAGCCTTTCTCATACGGGATATGCACCCCGCCGATTATACACGGCCTGCCCTCCACGAGCTGATGCACGTCAAAGCCTTGTCCTACTCTAAACATCCTTCTACCCTCTCCCAGTCATCTTTTAATCACGAAGCAACTCGAGGAAGTGTCAGTCGAAGCGTATGCTTTCGAAGTATGTTTCCTGCGGAAACATTTGAGTTGCTCACGTAGGATCTACCTACGCTCCGCTACTCGCTCCTTCCTTCATCCAACCTTCTCGGTGCTTAAAACCTGACTATCTTTTAATCACGAAGCAGTCTCTTCCTCCGGACAAACTCCGCATAATCCAGGTCCTCAGGCGTCGTGATTTTAATATTGTCATAGGCCCCTTCCACCAGCTTGACGGGGATGCCCAGCCGTTCGACCAGCATCGCGTCGTCCGTACCGACGAAGCCTTCCGCCACGGCCCGCTCATGGGCCGCCAGCAGGTCGGTACGCCGAAAAGCCTGCGGTGTCTGTATCGCCCACAGGCTGCGCCGATCCGGGGTCGCTGCGACAAAGCCCTGCGCGTCCGCCTGCTTGATCGTATCCTTCACCGGTACGGCGAGGACGGCCGCGCCATGCGTTCTGACGGCTTCGCAGCAAGCCGTGATTTGCTCACTCGTGACAAAAGGGCGGACGCCGTCATGCACCAGTACCCAAGGAGTGCTGAGATGCAGCAAGCCTTGGCGTACCGAGTCTTGACGCTCAGCCCCGCCCGGAATAACCTGTATTTGTTCGCCTATGCCATATTCGGTAATCCATGACCGGCACCGGTCCACATCTTGCTTCCCGGTAACAAGCACGATTTGCGAGATCCATGGATGACGCCGAAACACCTCCAGCGTATGAATAAAGATCGGCTTCCCGTCCAGCAGAAGATACTGCTTACTCTCTGCCGTCCCCATTCGTGTGCCGCGGCCTGCCGCCACCACGATGACTCCCGTATCGCCGCTTGCTTGCAACCCTGTCATGATCTGCCTCACCTTTAACTGAATTCAACCGCACCGCAACCAAACGCAGCGCAGTTAATTCCATCATACCGAATTACTGGGCTTTTTCCAACAGTTTTGGTTTGGCAAAAATCATTCGTCCCGCCGAGGTCTGCAGCACGCTGGTCACCAGCACTTCGGTAATGGTGCCGATGTAGTCGCGTCCGCCTTCGACGACGATCATCGTCCCGTCATCCAAGTAAGCGACCCCTTGTCCATGCTCCTTGCCGTCCTTGATCACCTGAACCATAATTTCTTCACCAGGCAGCACGACCGGTTTGACCGCATTGGCCAAATCGTTAATGTTCAGCACAGATACGCCCTGCAGCTCACACACCTTGTTGAGGTTAAAATCGTTGGTTACGACCTTCCCTTGCAGGACCTTGGCTAGTTTGACGAGCTTGCTGTCCACCTCGGAGATTTCCTCGAAATCCCCTTCATAAATCATCACCTTCACATCCAGTTCTTTCTGGATTTTGTTCAGGATATCCAGCCCCCGCCGCCCGCGGTTTCGCTTGAGCAAATCCGAGGAATCGGCGATATGCTGAAGCTCCTCCAGCACGAACTCCGGAATGACAATCGTTCCTTCGATGAAGCCGGTTTTACAGATGTCGGCAATCCGTCCGTCAATAATCACGCTCGTATCCAAAATTTTGTGTTCCTCAGCCCAACGCTCCTCTTCCGGAGCAGGTGTCCCCCACTTCCCGGATTTCCAAAGCGAGGACAGTTCTTCCTTCTTCGCCAGCCCAACGTAAAGCCCAATGTAACCAAACAGCGCCGATACCGCGAATTGCGCCATGCTCTCCAGCGTGCCGAGCCAGGACAGCAGGGGGTAGACCATTAAGGAAAGAAGAAGTCCCGCAGTCAATCCGGCCGCACCGGCAGCCATTTCATTCATCGGGATTCGCGTTAAAGCAGCGATCCACGTTTTTACTTTGGAAGAAACGACGTCTGCAGCCATAGAGAACAGGAACAAGAACAGTAGCGCACCGGCCGCAGCCCAGATTAAATTCGCTGCGATCGGGTTCATTTCGCGAAACCAGTCGCTCGCAGCCCCCGGCAACACACCGGACAAGCCGCCGGTTGTATAACCGAACCAGGCCCCGCATAAACCAGCTAAAATCATCGAGTATTTTTTCAGCACGTCTCTCTTCACCTCCTGAATAAGTATCTTCTTTAGCCAGTATGAACCAATTTCAAAGCACCTAATCCTGGACCTCTATTTTTTTCCAAAAAAGCACCAACGAAAATCCGAATGCGCCCCATAACGATGGGATTTCAGGTTGATCTTGAAGGAAAAGGTGGAATATAATGAATTCAATTCATAATATTGAGGTGGATGGAAAATGAGCGCACCAAGCCTACAGTCTTTTCAAGAACAAGTTTCTGAACTGTTGCTCCGTCACCGCAGCCTGTTGGATGTCTTGTCGAAGATGGGACAAACCAACGCAGCTGCTGTCCGTTCTGTAACCAAATCCGTAACCGAATGCGGTTGCATCGAGCTGCACGCCACCAAGCAAGACTTCGAGCCAGGCATGAATTTGCAACAAGCCAAGGAAACGATCGCCAAGCACGTCCATGGGGAACTGTGCGAGAATTGCCGGGATGTCATCACCAATGAGCTTGGACGCAACCTTTTCTATATGTCCGCCCTTTGCAATTTGCTGGATATTAACATGGAAGAGATCGTGGAGCGTGAATCGCAGAAATGTGCCACGCTGGGTTTTTTTAACTTATCGTAAGGGTATCTTGTACTTAGGTTATGGGGAACATGCAATTGTATAAGAGGAAATCAAAAAGGCATCGATCCTTTCCGCCCGCGGGAGATCCATGCCTTTTTCTTATTAGCGGGATTGTTGGTTGTTCTTATTGTTTGGGACGATACACTTCTTGAGCGTCATTATCTTCATCGTCCTGATGTTTGCGGCGAAGCAGTCGGTTGATGTTCTGCCGAAGACCGTATGCCGCGTAAATCACCAACGGGATAAAAATCAACTTCGCTGTCTGGTCCGGAAATACGACGGCGATCACCACTGCAAAAATTACAACCAGCGGCGTATACACAATAGTTCGCTTCGGTAAGCCGATCTTCTTGAAATTCGGATATCTGACCGTGCTAATCATCAAATACGATAACAGAAGCATAGATACCACGAAGTAGGGCGCCGAAATTTCCCGGTAAAACAACGATAGTGTTGCCAGAACTCCACCTGCAGCCGGAATCGGCAACCCGATGAAGTATCCTGGAGCTCCCTTCTGAACGTTAAACCGGGCCAGTCGCAACGCCCCACACATCGGGAAGATGATCGTCACTGCCCAAGCGACGCCGGAAGGAATGCTGTGAAAGGAAATCATGTACATAATCAGTGCTGGAGCCAAACCAAATGAAATGAGATCCGATAAGGAATCGAGCTCTTTGCCGAACTCGCTTTGGGCGTTCAGCGCACGGGCAACCCGTCCGTCTAACCCATCGAGCAGCATCGCGACAATTACCATAATGGCGGCCATGCTAAATCGGCCTTCCATTGCCAGCAGAATCGCCAGCGTTCCGAGAACCATGTTACCTAAGGTAAACAGGTTCGGAAGGGATTTTGTAATCATCTCTTCACCTCGAGTAGATATTCCTGAACCATTCATTGATGATAGGTGATTTAGATTTGTCTGTCAATGAATACCTGTTCCTGCAAGCGTTTGAGCCCCTCTTTGATGGAGCGTGCTCGCACTTCGCCGATCCCGTCAACTTCATCCAACTCCTCAATGCTGGCCATCATCACATTGGGTAAACGGCCAAACCGTTCGACCAGGTTGTGAATGATGACATTGGGCAAACGCGGAATTTTGTTTAACACGCGATACCCCCGCGGTGAGATCAACTCCTCTGAAGTTGCGGCGGAAGAAGGATAGCCCAAAAGCTTCGTAATATGGTTATCATCCAGCAGTTCATCGTCGGTGGAGCGCTTCAGCCCCATAATAATTTCTCGAATCGCTTCGTCGCTGTCATCCTTGGCATAGTCCTTATACAACAGCCAGGCCTCTTCCTCCATGTTGCTGACCAGTTCCTCCATCTGCATACTGATCAGACGTCCCTCGGTTCCCAATTCATTGATGAACCGTTTGATCTCCATCTTGATCCGGATGACCATTTCCACCCGTTGAATGACGTTAATCACCTCTGGCAAGGAGACAAGCTCCTCGAACTCGGAAGCTGTCAGGTTCGTTAAGGCTTGATTCAGAACGGAGCGGTACTTCTCCAACGTCTGAATCGCCTGGTTCGCCTTCGTTAGGATCACGCCGATCTCCTTCAGGGCATATCGCAATCCCCCTTGATACAGCGTGATAATGTTCCGGCGCTGGGAGATGGAGACGACCAGCTTACCGGTCTGTTTGGCCACCCGTTCAGCCGTACGGTGCCGAATCCCTGTTTCCGAGGAAGCAATCGAGGAGTCGGGGATCAGTTGAGTATTGGCATACAGTATCCGCTTCAAGTCTTCGCTAAGGATAATGGCTCCGTCCATTTTGGCCAGCTCATAGAGATAGTTCGGCGAGAAATCACAGTTGATGGAGAAGCCGCCCTCAACGACTTCCATGACCTCCGGGCTGTAACCAACCACAATCAGACCACCGGTTTTGGCCCGTAACACGTTCTCGAGTCCGTCACGAAAAGCCGTTCCCGGTGCGACAAGTTTCAGCAATTCGTTCATTTTCTCTGCATGGGTAGTTTCCTTCATGATCTAATGCCCCCTAATCTAACGCAACAGCTAGCGCATCTGCAACGGTATTTACACCTATTAATTCAATCCTTTGCGGACCTTTCCACCCTTTCATGCTCTTCTCCGGCAAAATGACGCGTTTAAAGCCCAGCTTGGCCGCTTCTTTCACGCGTTGCTCCGCCCGGGAAACCGCCCGTACTTCGCCGGTCAACCCCACTTCTCCAAAGAACACGTCATACGGCTTCGTTGGGAGGTCGCGGAAGCTTGAGGCTACACTTACCGCGATGGCCAGATCAACCGCCGGTTCATCCAGCTTCACCCCGCCGGCCAGGTTGACGTATGCGTCCTGATTTTGCAGGAACATCCCCATTCGCTTCTCAAGGACGGCGATGATCAGGTTCATCCGCTGATAGTCTACCCCCGTGGCCATCCGTCTTGGCGAAGGAAAATGGGTGGCGGAAATCAAGGCCTGCAGCTCGACCAGCATCGGGCGCGTCCCCTCCATGCTGGCTACAACGGTGGAGCCCGCCACGCCGAGCGGTCGCTCGGATAGAAACAGCTCCGACGGATTCGCTACCTCCGCCAGGCCGGATTCGTTCATTTCAAAAATCCCTATTTCATTCGTCGAACCAAAGCGGTTCTTCACGGCCCGCAGCAGCCGATAGGAATGATGCCGTTCGCCTTCGAAATACAATACGCAATCGACCATATGCTCCAGCAGACGAGGTCCGGCGATCGCCCCTTCCTTGGTCACGTGACCGACCAGAACCGTAGCGATGCCTTGCCCTTTAGCAATTCGCATAAACCTCGCTGTACATTCCCGCACCTGGGATACACTTCCGGGGGCGCTAGTCACTTCCGGCAAGTAAACCGTCTGGATCGAATCGATCACCAGGAAGTCTGGTTTAACTTGTTCGATCGCTTCTTCGATCCCGTCCATGCTGCTTTCGCACAAGACGAACAGTTCCGCAGACAAGGCTCCCAGCCGTTCCGCCCGTAACTTCGTCTGGCGGACAGATTCCTCCCCTGAGATATACAAGACTCTCAGGCCGCTGCGTGCCATTTCATGCGAAGTCTGCAGCAACAGGGTCGATTTCCCGATACCGGGGTCTCCCCCGACCAGGACCAGCGAGCCCGGTACGACACCGCCGCCAAGCACCCGGTTTAATTCCCCGATGCCTGTTTGAATTCGCGGTTCTTTGCCGCTCTCTATATTTATGATCGATTCCGGCTTTTCTTTCGCATGAAAAATCCCGGAAGTCATTCCCTGCGTTTTGACGGGCTTCTCCACTTCTTCGACCATGGAGTTCCAAGCGCCGCAACCCGGGCATTTTCCATACCATTTGGGCGATTCATAACCGCAATCGGAGCATAAAAACTTATGTTTTACTTTAACCATTTATCTCTCCTTCTCGCCTCTGCAATATTTAACAGACTTAGCAGACACCGTATCTTAAGGGTTACTAAAATTTTACCACCCTTTCGCTTGGATCGAAAGCTATGGAGGTTACGGCCGCCATGGCGGCAGGATTCAAAAAAGGCAGCCCCAAAGCATCGCTTTGGAAGCTGCCTTTCAATTATTTCATCGGCTTTAACGTTACGGATTTGAAGGATTTACCAACATTTTTTTACACAAGTTACGCATTTTTGATGAACGTTCCCGTACGTTCGACCTTCAATTCGCCATTTTCTTCGTCAATCGTCAACGAATCGCCTTTCTTCACGTTACCGGTCAACAGTTCTTCGGACAGGCGATCTTCGATATGCTTCTGAATCGCCCGGCGGAGCGGACGTGCCCCGTACGCAGGATCGTAGCCCACTTTAGCCAGGAACGCCTTCGCCCGATCGGTCAGCGTGAAGTCAACATCGTATTCGCGCAGGCGTTTACGCAGTTCTTCGGACATCAGGGTGACAATTTGACCGATATGTTGCTCCTCGAGCGAATGGAAGACGATAATTTCGTCGATCCGGTTCAGGAACTCCGGACGGAAGCTCTTCTTCAGCTCTTCCATCACTTTGCCCTTCATGTTCTCGTAATCCGCGCCCGCATCTTGAACCGCCGTGAATCCGAGACGTGTATTGCGTTTGATCGCATCAGCGCCCACGTTCGAGGTCAAGATGATCAGCGTATTGCGGAAATCCACTACGCGGCCCTTGGAGTCGGTCAACCGGCCGTCTTCCAGCACCTGCAACAGGATGTTAAATACTTCCGGATGTGCCTTCTCGATTTCGTCCAACAGGACAACGGAGTACGGTTTGCGGCGTACTTTTTCAGTCAGCTGACCACCTTCTTCATATCCGACATATCCTGGAGGCGCACCGACAAGACGAGCGGTGGAGTGTTTCTCCATGTACTCAGACATATCGATCCGGATTACCGCGTTCTCATCGCCAAACATCGCTTCGGCCAGTGCGCGAGCAAGCTCGGTTTTACCTACCCCGGTTGGACCCAGGAAGATAAAGGAGCCCATCGGACGCTTCGGATCTTTAAGTCCTGCGCGTGCCCGGCGGATCGCCCGGCTGACCGCCTTCACGGCTTCCTCTTGCCCGATGACGCGCTCATGCAGGATTTTCTCCATGTTGAGCAAGCGTTCGGTTTCCTCTTCCTTCAACTTGTTCACCGGAATTCCTGTCCAGCTGGCAACAACTTGGGCGATATCCTCCGGCGTCACTTCGGAATCGGTCCGTCCTTGTTTCTCTTTCCATTGATTCTTCGTCATGTCGAGCTCTTCACGAATCTTCTGTTCTGTATCGCGAAGCGCTGCCGCTTTCTCGAATTCCTGGCTTTGCACCGCCGCGTCTTTCTCCTTGCGGATATCCTCCAGGCGGCTTTCCAGTTGTTTCAGATTCGGCGGTACCGTGTAAGAGTTGAGCCTTACTTTAGACCCCGCCTCGTCAATGAGGTCGATCGCTTTATCCGGCAGGAAGCGGTCTTGGATGTAGCGGTCGGACAGTTTAACCGCTTGCTCAATCGCTTCGTCGGTGATTTTCACCCGATGGTGCGCTTCATAGCGGTCACGCAGCCCGTGCAGAATTTGGATCGCTTCTTCGACCGATGGCTGATCTACTGTGATCGGTTGGAAACGACGTTCCAGCGCGGCGTCTTTTTCGATATATTTCCGGTATTCATCCAATGTAGTTGCACCAATGCATTGCAGCTCGCCGCGAGCCAGCGCCGGCTTCAAGATGTTCGAAGCGTCAATCGCGCCTTCTGCGCCGCCTGCCCCGATCAGCGTATGCAACTCGTCGATAAAGAGGATGATGTTCCCGGCTTGACGGATTTCGTCCATGATCTTCTTCAGACGGTCCTCAAATTCGCCGCGATACTTCGTACCGGCAACGACGGAGCCCATATCCAGGGTCATGACGCGTTTGTCACGCAGCGTCTCCGGAATTTCGTTGTTAATGATCTTTTGCGCGAGACCTTCCGCGATGGCGGTTTTCCCGACGCCCGGTTCCCCGATTAGCACCGGATTGTTCTTCGTCCGGCGGCTGAGCACTTGAATTACCCGTTCGATTTCTTTACTGCGGCCAATCACCGGATCCAAATTGCCCTCTTTCGCCGCAGCCGTCAAGTCACGGGCCAAGCTGTCCAGCGTTGGGGTATTCACGTTCGTTGGAGTGCCGTGATGGCTGGATACGGCCTCACTGCTGCCCAGCAGCTGCAGCACTTGCTGACGCGCTTTGTTCAAGCTGATGCCCAGGTTGTTCAGCACGCGGGCCGCTACGCCTTCCCCTTCACGAATCAGGCCGAGCAAAATATGCTCTGTCCCAACATACGTATGGCCGAGTTTACGCGCTTCATCCATAGACAGTTCGATCACTTTCTTGGCACGCGGTGTATAAGCGATATTGGTCGGTTGCTCTTGTCCGCGACCGATGAGCGTTTCCACTTCATCCTGTATTTTCTCAAGTCCCAGACCCAATCCGATCAATGCTTTGGCGGCGATGCCTTCGCCTTCACGGATCAAACCGAGCAGTACGTGTTCTGTTCCGATATTATTATGTCCGAGTCTTACGGCTTCTTCTTGAGCTAGTGCCAACACCTTCTGCGCACGCTCCGTAAATCTTCCAAACATCATCTTCTCCTACACCTCCATAGTTGGTACTACCCGTTATTTCCCCATTCGTTCCCGAATGAGTTTGGCGCGGTACATATCCCGTTCCGCCGGGGACATGCTGCTGCTGAATTTCTTCTGCAAAAAACCGGGTTGCGTCATGACGTTCAATTCATTTAGCGCTTGAGTAGATACACCTTCGATCAACCCTAAGTCAACGCCAAGTCGTACATCCGACAGCCGCTGGGCGGCTTCCTTCGAGTCGATGATGTACGCCTGGGACAAAATCCCGTAAGAGCGCATCACCCGGTCCATCATGCGCAGCCGCGATTCGCTGATCAGCTTCTCACGCGCCGTTTTCTCATGCTGAATGATCTGAAGAACCACGCCGTATAAATTTTCAATGATCTCAGATTCGCTTTGTCCTAGTGTAATCTGATTTGAGATTTGAAACAAGTTACCCATCGCTTCACTGCCTTCGCCGTAGATCCCGCGGACGGTTAAACCGACCTGCGATACCGCTGATAAAATGCGGCCGATCTGCTGCGTCAGCACCAGTGCCGGTAAATGCATCATGACCGAAGCACGAAGTCCGGTACCTACATTTGTCGGACAGCTGGTTAAGTACCCGCGCCGGTCGTCGAAGGCATAGTCCACATGGGATTCGAAAATGTCGTCGATTGCCGTCGCTTTTTCCCATGCCTCTTGAACCTGGAGTCCCGGATATAAACACTGAATGCGCAAATGATCCTCTTCATTCACCATAATGCTCAGGCTCTCATCTTCGCTGATGAAGACCGCTCCATTTCTGGAGTCGTTCGCCAGATTTGGACTGATCAAATGCTTCTCAACCAGTACTCGTTTATCCAATTCATCCAAGTCTGCCAGATGCACTGGGTATAGCTTGCCGTGAGCCTGGAGTGCTTTATCGCTCAGAACCCCCTGCAGCAGATTCAGCACCTCTTCCGATTGCGTGTTGGTGGCCAACATCGGGAAGGGATGGTGCAGGATGTTGCGGGCGATCCGTACCCGGCTGCTTATGACGATATCGGATTCTTTCCCTTTGCGGCTCATCCATTCGCTCAGCGGCTGTTCGGTAAATCGGAGATTGGTCACCCTACATCCCTCCTATTCTGCAGATAAGTTCTTCTCAAGCTCACGAATTTGGTCCCGCAGGGCTGCAGCTACCTCAAATTCCTCTTGGAGAATTCGGTATTGCAGCTCACGGCGAAGATCATCGAGCTTACGTTTGACTTGAATATGACCGCCGATCCGTTTTGGCACCTTCCCGACATGAACGGTATTGCCGTGGACCTTCTTAAACAGCGGATCCAGACGATCATTAAAATATTTGTAACAAGAGCTGCACCCAAAACGCCCGATTTTGCTGAACTGGGAATACGTCATACCGCATTCTTCGCAGCGCAGATGTTCTGGTGTGCTGTGCCCGGAGATCTGACCTTTGGTCGCCGGACCTAAATCAAGGAAGCCCGACAGCAGGTTATGAATCGAAAAGCCGCCCGAGGTGCCGGGAATCAGCTCCCCTTTTTCCCTGGCGCAGGTTTCACAGAAGTGAAACTCCGTTTTCTCGCCATTCACGATTTTCGTAAAATGCAAGGTTGCCGGGCGTTTGCCGCATTCTTGGCATTGCATCGCACGTCCCTCCTTACGGGATAGACTAAGACAGCAGATCCTTAAACCTGTATTTGTGTTACATCATGCTGTTAACTCAACAATGAGATTAACATCGCTCGCATCATTCTTGCCCGGATCTGGTCGCGATACGGCAGTTTCACTGCCAGCACATCGCGGGATATCGCCGAGCGCATCATTGCGGCCTCCCGAGGGGTCAAAATACGGGCTTCCTCCAGGCGATAAATCAATCCTTCCGCCGCAGATTGCCCGATCTCTTCCCCAATCGTTTCATGCAAGTGGGTGTGCAGCGATGATGGTCCCGGCAGTTGAAGGCGCCGAATCCGAACATAACCGCCACCGCCGCGCTTGCTCTCGACCAGGTACCCTTTCTCCAGAGTAAAACGGGTGCTGATGACATAGTTTATTTGCGACGGCACGCAGGAAAATTGGTCGGCAAGTTCGTTACGTTGAATCTCTATAATCCCCTCAGGACTTTCATGCAAAATACTCTTGAGATATTTTTCGATGATATCGGAGATATTACGCATCACTCATCCTCCATTATTCCATACGTGTATCTCATGTTGCGGTTTGACACCACTAAAAGTCGTCAAGAATGGATGCGCGTCTTGGCTTGGAGGCACATCGCAATCGTCAAAATCGGTTGCTTGCCATGGGCGAAGAAGCACATTGCAAGGTCAAACAGATGCTATCATGTCCTATGTGTAGCGTACCGGATGATGGTAGTCGCCGATAAGGCGCACCGTGACCCGGTTCTGTTGACTTTGACTTTCTTTGACTTTATAAACATTATACCATAATTTGATGATTTGCCAAGAGGGGCTACAGTTTCAGTTCCAGTGTGGACTTTGCGCTTACAAAATATTCGTGCTAAAGCGTATGAGAACCTTGCACGGTTGGTGCCTATTGGACATGTGTGGTCTTTCACTTTTTGTGTGCGATTCCTGCAAAAATACAGTTTTGGGGTGCGGAAGTGGCCGTTTGGCCAAAATAACTGCAAAAGTGCCACTAGCCTTGCATCTAAAGTGACATGGTATTCAATTAATTGTTAATCTTGGTTGTATCA
>NZ_BILV01000105.1 GCF_004000745.1 Paenibacillus barengoltzii NBRC 101215 | reverse complement strand
GCATCACGATGAACCTTGCGACCAAGAGATTCAGCCCGGCCCAGATCCTGAGCCTGTTGATCCTTATAGCCGGAGCTGCGGTCGTGCTCGTGCCGCTGTTGTGGACTTTTTTTACATCCCTGAAGACGCCGGCGGAAGTGTTTAAGGACAACTTCTTCCCGGCGAAGTGGCTATGGAGCAACTATTCCGATGCCGTTCAGGCGATTCCGTTTTTTAATTTTTTACTGAATACGCTGACGATTTTAGTACCAGTTCTGATTGGAACGGTTTTTTCCTCTGCACTGTGTGCTTACGGCTTTGCCAGATTTCGTTTTAAGGGAAAAAAGACGCTGTTCCTGGTGCTGCTCGCGACGATGATGCTGCCTTCCCAAGTCACGATGATTCCGATGTTCATCATGTTTAAGGAAGCAGGCTGGGTGGATACGTTTCTGCCTTTGATTGTGCCCGCCTTTTTCGGAGGAGGTGCCTTTAACATCTTCTTGATTCGTCAATTTATTCGGGGCATCCCGCGGGATCTGGACGAGTCAGCGTTTGTGGATGGAGCCAACCGGCTGCAGATCTTTATTCGAATCATTCTCCCCTTATCGATGCCGCCGTTGATTGCCGTGTCCATTTTTACCTTTATGGGGGTTTGGAACGATTTCCAAGGTCCGCTGATTTATTTGAATTCCAATGAGAAATATACCCTGGCACTGGGGCTTTCCATGTTCAAGGGGTTGTACAACGTAGAGTGGAATATGCTGATGGCGGCCACAATTCTTGTGATGCTGCCGGCTCTGATCGTATTCTTTGCTGTCCAGAAGTATTTCATCGAAGGGATCTCCATCTCTTCGGCCGTTAAGGGCTAAGCGAATCTACTAACAATGAGGAGAATGTTCATGACCGGACTAAGCAGCAAACATCCGTTTAACTTATATTACAACGCCGGGGAATATATCAAAATTTGCGGGGCGCAGGACGGGACTTTTCCCGATTTCGGGCATCATGTCGCCAATGAAATGGGAGGTGTATGGCTGCATCCAATCAAGCTGCTCGACGGCTTCTGGCTGAAGGTAACCGATTTGGATCGGGGGATTTCCGTTTGGACTCGGGCGGATACGTTTACGAACGAGCCTTGGGGAAGCCGCTTCGAGTATGACCATGGGCTCAGTCATATTCCGGTGTCCATCGAGCGGATTCAATTTGCACCTGAGCGGGAAAAAGGCTTTATCGCCAAGTACCGAGTGCAGGCTTACGAAGGAGAAACCGTGCGGCTAGGATTGGAATTGCTCGCCCGGACGGACCTTCGCCCGGTGTGGTTCTCGGATCATATGGGGATTGTCGATGGCGAACGGGACGAACCAATGGAAACAGCGGATTGCAAGGTTCTGGTAAAGGATTCGGCACATCCGTGGTTCGTACAGATTGGTACGGACTTGCCGGAGCCCCATGTAGAAACGGGAACGTCGTTATATGGGCCTGAGTTCACTGCCGGAGCGGGTTGCGGCGTTGCGTTTCGGGCGCAGATCGAGTTGGCCGGCCAGGAGACGTTTGAATTTCGGCTGTTTGCTGCAGGATCGTGTGCCTCGCAAGAGGAATGCACTCAAACCTATGAGCGATTGACCTTGCGGTACGAAGCACTTCTGGCGGAAAAACAGGCGGCTTATCGAGAGATCGAGGCGCGAGCGCGCTTGGAAATTGCCGGAGAGACGCTGTTGAACGAAGCGTTTGCCTGGGCCAAATGGAACAATCAATGGCTAGTGCAAACCGTAGATCAACTGGGTCGCGGCCTAACAGCCGGGGGGCCCACTTACCCGTGGTGGTTCGGCTGTGACAGTACGTATGCTTTGCAAGGCGTGCTTGCGATCGGAGACGCCCAGCTGGCGATCGACACGCTGGAGCTGCTGCGAAGCAAATCGGAAGAAGTCAACGGCAACGGTAGAATCGTCCACGAGATCACGACGATGGGGGCGGTTGCGAATCCGGGGAATACCCAAGAGACGGCACATTACATCGCATTTGTATGGGATTTATTTGAGTGGACCGGCGACGAAGAACTATTGCGTCGCCATTACGAATATTGCGTGAAAGGGATGGATTGGCTCCTTGGAGAAATGGACGGCGACGGGGACTTATTCCCTTCCGGTTACGGCATTATTGAGATCGCAGGGCTCAACATGGAATTGATCGACAGCGCAGTTTATACGGCGAAAGCACTTCAGGCCATGGCCGCGATGAGCGAGCAGCTTGGTGAATCTGCAAATGCCGTCAAATACCGCGAGCTGGCGAAACGGGCGGTAGCTGCCGTGAATCAGGCGTACTGGTGTGAAGATGAAGGTCTGTACGGTGATGCGATTGCCCCTCGTGAAGCGGTTGAGGCCAAGGCAGATGTGATGATCTCCCTTGCCCGCAAGCAAGGAATCGCCGGGTATGAGGAATATATTAGGAGTTTGCTGCAACGAACGACCGGTCATGTAGGTGACCAGGCATGGCTATTAAACAAGAACTGGGTCATCGTTACCCCTATGGAGGTGGGGATCGCGGATCCGGACAAAGCAGCTAGGGCGCTTGCGACGATGCGGACGGAGGAGTTTATCGGTCCATACGGAACGTATCTATCAGGGATTTACAAGCAAGGGACGATGACGATTTCAACGGGGGTCCACGCTGTGGCTGAAGCGGCTAACGGCCATCCGGACGAAGCGCTGGAGCTGCTGCGTCGCTTGCTGCGCACCTTCTCCGTGGCTTTGCCCGGGTCTTTCACGGAAATGTCTCCAGACTACGGCTGTGTTGTACAGGCTTGGACCCTTTACGCGCTGGCGGTCCCGTTGATCCGTCACTTCTTTGGCGTCCGTCCACAGGCACACCGGCGTTTGCTACAATTGAAGCCGCAGCTTCCTAGCGCATGGCACGATAAGGAGTGCAAACTGGAAGGTCTGCGCATTGCGGACGCAAGCTTTGACTTGTGCATCCAACCGGCGAAAGAAGGCGAGGGCCATCTCGTTACGGTACGAAATGAGCAAAGATGGACCGTGGCGTTGGAGCTAAACGGTGAATGCAGGGAAAGCGACGCGGCTTGGATTCAGTGGGAAATTACACCGAGGAACTAACTGTATCTGACTCGATCAGAAATTAGAAGAGGCCCATGCGATTGCGGCATGGGCCTCTTACTGCACCTCTTACGTTCTTACGAGCCGCCCGTCCGGCGGCGCTGGTTGTTCGGTTTCTTATTATTTTGGCTCTTCAGTGTTTTGGTTTGAAAACTGTCTTTCAATCCCGGTTTGTTGCCGTTTTGCTGCTGCTGCTTTTTCTGTTGCAGTTTTTGGCGCATCGCTTCGGCCAAATCGATTTTACGTGGTTCTTGATTTTCCGTCACGCTGATCATCTCCTTGACATTGGAAAGGGGGTGTCCCTATTTTATACGTTTTTAAATGCGCGTACAACGGGAATAATGATGAAGGCTTGCTTTTCCCGGGGGCAACACTGTTTCTCTAGACTTACACGGGGTTGATTTGCTACGATGATAAAACGCTTTTGATGTATTGTTTTGAACTGAGAGCTTGAAGAAGTAGGTTATTGGCTTCGGGGAGAAGTCTGGAGGTGCGGGACTTGGATATTTACGACGATATACGCAAAGGGGAACGCGGAGCTTGGGTAAGCATTGCCGCTTATTTATTGCTGTCCGCTTTCAAATTAATCAGCGGGTTTGTGTTTGATTCAAGCGCGCTGCTTGCCGACGGGTTTAACAACCTTACGGATATCGTGGCTTCGGTGGCAGTGCTGATCGGACTTAGAATCTCACAGAAGCCGCCGGACTCCGACCATGCTTACGGTCATTTTCGTGCGGAGACGATTGCTGCATTAGTCGCTTCTTTTATTATGGCGATGGTTGGTATCCAAGTCATCATTGGTGCGGTCCGGTCATTGATCGAAGGTGTGCATAGCGAGCCAGACATTCTGTCGGCTCTGATCGCTATTGTGTGTGCTCTGGCGATGGGCGGAGTCTATGCTTACAACCGCAGGCTGGCGAAGCAGATTAACAATCAGGCGCTCATGGCGGCGGCCAAGGATAATTTGTCGGATGCGCTGGTGAGTGTGGGCGCAGCAGTTGGGATTATCGGGGCTCAATTCGGGCTGCCGTGGCTGGACGTAGTTGCTGCGATTGCGGTAGGTTTGCTTATTTGTAAAACCGCTTGGGATATTTTCCGCCAATCGACGCATAATCTGACCGATGGATTTGATGAAAAGGAGCTGGGCGACCTGCGCAGCACCATTGCCCGAACTCAAGGCGTGGAAGGAATTAAAGACTTAAAGGCCCGGGTTCACGGGAATCACGTGCTGGTCGATGTTGTCATTGAGGTAGATCCGCAATTGACGGTGATCGAAAGTCATAAGATCAGTGACCGGGTTGAGGAACGGATGAGAAAGAAGCAAAACGTCATGCATGTTCACGTTCATATTGAGCCTAAAGAAAGATAGGACTCGATTTTGGACGGGAAGTCATAAGGATGATTGAAGAATTAGGATGAAGGTGAAAACAAGCCCGAATGGACAGGCCTAAGGTAACATTTACCAAGCCTGCCGTTCGGGCTTTTTTGGCGAAAAGCGGGCATTTGTCCCTAAAAAATAGGCCGATTGGATAAATTGGAATTAATATGTAATTTATGCGGTTACATGCGAAATCGGGTACTTTCGTTGCAGAAATCCGGTGCCATTGCACGGGGAGGGCTGCTATAGGTTACATTCGTCCAGTTTTTATAGGTCGATTGCCTCTAATTCCGATAGGTAAAATCTAGGGCCATTGTCTTTGAAAGCGCTTTTCTATAAAGTGATCTTCGACCGATTTAGACTAATTTCGACAATCGTTATAATGGGTGCAAGAACTAAAGAAAGGAGATTTTGGAACAAGACGAACACCAAGAACTTACACTAGGAGGCAGGATAACACCCATGAAAATGAAACGAAGCGTAGCCATCACATTGTTGAGTGCCATTCTTCTCTCTACTTATACAGCCGTCCCTCATCAGGCATCCGCCGCAACTGCAACCTCACAATCGATCACCAAAGGCCATATTGTCGGCGGTGTCAATTTCCGTGACAAACCTTCCACATCGGGGAAAGTGATTGGATTTCTGAAAAAAGGCTCCGAAGTCACCGTATTGGATCAAAGCAATAAATATTTCTATCTCGTACAAACCGAAGATGGGAGCACCGGTTACGTTAGTTCGAACGAAAAATACATTCAACTGGAAACTGTAAGCACCGCTCCTTCCCAACCTTCGCTCAATTTGCCTGCAACGGTGACCTACGGCGTCAATCTGCGTGATCAACCGTCCACCTCGGGCAACGTTATTACAATGCTTCGCAAAGGGACGACGTTAACGATTCTCGAGCAAAGCAATGAGTATTTCTATAAAGTACAGACGGCAGACGGGATGAAAGGTTACGTTAGTACGAGCGAAAAGTACATTCAACTGGAAACTGTAAGCACTACACCTTCCCAACCTTCGCTCAACTTGCCTGCAACGGTGACCTACGGCGTCAACCTGCGTGACCAACCGTCCACCTCGGGCAACGTCATTACGATGCTTCGCAAAGGGACGACGTTAACGATTCTCGAGCAAAGTAATGAGAATTTCTATAAAGTACAGACGGCAGACGGGATGAAAGGTTACGTTAGTACGAATAATAAATATTTGGAAATTGGAGGACAATCTGGCACACCTCAGCCAACGCCTACTCCCGCTCCTTCCATTGGGATCAGCCAGCAAATCGAGCAGGTGATTCAAGCCGGTATGAAATACCTTGGCACTCCGTATGAGTACGGCTCCAGCCGCAGCAATACGGATACGTTTGACTGCTCTGATTTCGTTAGACAAGCCTATAAGGATGCTTTGGGCATCACGCTCCCTGCGGATTCCCGTAAACAAGGGGATTACATAAAGAGCAATGGAACAGCCGTATACAGCATCGATCAATTGAAGCGCGGTGATTTGGTCTTCTTCATGAGCTACAAAGGCTCTTCGGCCAAGTCTTACCAAGGAATCGACAAGCAAAGCCAACGGATTACCCACGTTGCGATCTATCTTGGCGACGGTCAGCTCTTGCACACCTATTCTAATGAAGCTGGCGGAGTGATTGTCGACAAGCTTGACGGCTCCTGGGTTTACCGCTTTATGTTTGGTGGCAGCGTCCTGAAATAAATCAAATCACCGTTTGGCCCCGTTCTTGAGTAAGGAAGTGGCCAAGCGGTTTTTTCATTTTTACGTCGAAAGAAGTAATCTTATTTCACGGTTCTACGCACACTTCCGCCCATTTTCGTGTATAGTTAAGGAAAGAATGGGTGAACGCCCAAGGACGGAAAGCGAGGAACCAGGTATGATTTGGGAGATCAGCGTGGCGGTGGCTGCAGCGGCCTTTGTGGTGCTTGTCGTTTATTTGGTCAAGACGCTGAAAGCGGCGGAACATTCGCTGAAGACGACCACCGAAACATTGAAGGACGTACAAAAAACGATTGATGCGCTCGGCAACGACGTCCGGCAGGTCGTCCGGCAAGCGAATGAACTGACCGGCGACATTCAGCACAAAATGAAGCAGATCGACCCGCTGATGGAATCGGTTAAACATGCGGGGGAAGTGCTAAGTGAAGTGACGTTGGCAACAAAGCAGGTTTCGGCAGCCCTTGCCCGCCGTATCGCCAGCCGTCCGCTGTCGGCCAAGCGTAAAGCTCCGGCATCTCCGGCCCCGGCAACTTCTGTACCTTCACTCCAGCCGCTGCAAGCTGAAGGAGAGCAGCCGGAGCAAGAAACGAATCGTAAATCGGCGAATTGGGTCAAATGGGTGGATGTCGCCGCCGATGTCTGGCAGAAGTATCGAAGTTAAGCGGAAGTGAAACGCCATTCAAATTTGCCGTTTCAACCAAAGATGGACTGGGTAATGTACTCTATTACTCAAGCCTTGCCCGCATTGTGAATCGAGAAGGAACGGGAAAGCGCCCCGTTCCTTCTTTTTTCAATATGATTCGTATAGCACTTCTAAGTCTCATTGGATAAGGAGATAATGATGCGAATATTGATCGTTGACGACAATCCGACAAATACCATGATCATACGTGAGATTTTAAAGAAGGAAAATTATCGCAACACGGTCACCGTCACTTCAGCCCGGGACATGTTCGAGCGGCTTGGTGTCAAAGATTTGGATTTGATTGAAGAAAGCGGACCATCTGATGTGGATTTGATCCTGCTGGATATGATGATGCCGGAGATGGACGGGATTCAGGCTTGTCGGATCTTGCAGCGCTCCGAACATCTGAAGGAGATTCCTGTTATCGTAGTTACAGCCGTTGGGGATTCCCACAAGCTGGCGGAAGCGTTGGATGCCGGAGCTGTAGATTATGTGACGAAACCGATCAACAAGGTGGAGCTGATGGCGCGAATTCGTCTGGCACTGCGGCTGAAGCTGGAGAAGGACTGGCATCGGAACCGGGATCAGCGCATCCAGGAGGAATTGAAGCTTGCGTCGCTGGTTCAAAATGCGGTCCTTAGCGCCCCGATCCGTGATTCGGAGTTCGAAATCGATGCCCTATACAAGCCTTCTTATGAGTTGGCCGGAGATTTGTACTCCTGGTATTCGCTTGGTGAAGGGAAGTATGCAGTGATCCTGCTGGATATGATGGGGCATGGCATTTCTTCTTCTCTCTTCTGTATGTTCATCTCCTCTGTTCTCAAAGATACCGTGTTTACCTATGTGGAACCGAAGCTGGTCATTGAGGAGCTAAACCGCCGCTTTATCCAGCTGCATATTGAAAGCAAATTGATTCAATATTATTTCACCGCCATCTATCTTGTGGTGGATACCCGGCGCAAAGTGATCGAATACGTGAATGCCGGACATCCCCCAGCCCTCCTCTACACGGATAAGAAGCAACCCGTTCGTTTTGATCAAGTGGGGCCTCCCGTAGGCTTGTTTGATGGAATCGAAACCTATCCGCAGGTTCTACATTACGAAGGGCCCGGCCATCTCGTTCTCTACACCGACGGGTTGATAGATGGGCAGGAGAATTCCATAGAGGCGCGGCAGGCATGGCTGGAGGAGCAGTTGAAGACCTGCAGTCATCACTTCGACCGCGAGGCGATGAGTCGGTTGTTCTTCCAAGATGCCGCTCCGCTGAACCGAGAAGATGATAGATGTCTGGTCTGGATCTCGTTCAAATAACCCCCTTGATTCAGTCGTGGACAAGCTGGGTTATGTTGTATTAAGAAAACCTATTCCAGGGAGAGTATTTCATGAATACAAGAAAAAGTTTGAAATTTTCCACCACAACCCAACGAGAAAACGGAGTTATTACCGTATCGCTGCGAGGTGAGTTGGATTTGTCTGCAGCGCCGGATTTCCGGAAGGTGATGGATCCGCTGGTTGGCATCGATGACGCGGATTTAGTCCTGAATCTGAAGGAGTTGAAATACATCGACAGCACCGGAATCGGAATTTTTCTGTCCATCTTAAAGGCTAGGCAAGGGATGAACTCGAGTTTTTACGTGCAGGAAGTACCGGACCATATCCGGAAGTTGTTTGAAATGACGGGGATCGCTAAGTTTTTCGCGGAGCAGGAGAACTCCCAATAAGGAAAGGATCGAGTCTTAATGATAGAAGAAACAGAGAGAATTGTCATCAGCCTACCGGCTACGGCAGAATACGTGGATATTGTTAGGCTGAATCTGTACGGTATTGCTTCCAAGATGGGATTTTCGTACGAGGAAATTGAAGACATGAAAGTGGCGGTATCCGAAGCTTGCAACAATACGGTGTTGTATGCGTACAAGCAGGATGCCGGCAAAATGGAAATCACGTTTGAGATCTTAACGGATGCTTTGTCTATTACGGTCAAAGATGAAGGGGAGAGCTTTGAGCCGTGGCGACAGGCTGGAGGCGTGACTCTACACGAAAAAGAGTTGAGCGAGGCCCCGATTGGCGGATTAGGTTTCTATCTGATGCAGGCGCTCATGGACGACGTCCGCGTGGAAACGCAATCCGGAAAAGGCACAAGGGTGACGATGGTCCGCCGACTCCAGAGGAGTGAAGAGAAGGTATGACCGATCGTGCGGCTCCCCAAGCTTCTTTGCACGAATCTACCCGCCTCATTCAGCTGTACCAGCAAACCAGAGACAATGAGATCGCCACGCAGTTAATCCGGAAATACGATTCGATGGTCAAAATGGCCGCCGCGAAAATTGCTCGAAATCGACCGGATTTGTACGAAGACCTCTACCAGGTGGGCGAAATGGCATTAGTGCGTTTGCTGCAGCAGTATGACAGCGAGCTGGGTATTCCGTTTGAACCGTATGCGATGAAGAGCATGATCGGACATATGAAAAATTATTTGCGCGACAAGTCTTGGTATATTCAAGTGCCGCGGAGAATTAAAGAAAAGGGAGCGCTGGTTCAGCAGGCGATTGATGAGCTGACGCTGAAGCTGGAGCGATCTCCCAATGTACAGGAGATCGCGGAGGTTCTGGAGCTCTCGGTGGAAGAAACGGTTGAGGTGCTGGCCGGACGGGATTGTTATCATTACGTGTCCCTGGATTCGCCCTTATCACCGGACGAAAGCGCCGTAACGCTGGGTGAAATGATCAGTGCGGATGCGGACGACTACGATGCGCTTGAGAACCGCATGGATTTGCAACAAGCGCTGGGACAATTAAAGGCGCAAGAACAGCAGGTTCTGTTGATGGCTTATCAGGAAGGGCAATCCCAAAGGTCCATTGCCCGGAAGCTGGGGATCTCTCAGATGAGTGTATCCCGCATTCAGAAGCGGGCGACCGAACGCCTGAAGCAAATCATGAATCATATGAACACCACATAAAGCGTTGCCTTGGGGATATGGGGGCGACGCTTTTTTTGCTTATATTTATTGTCCGGGATCAGGCAGCAAGCCGTCCTTCTTATCTTCCCGGTTGGTTTGCATAGCTTCCATATCTTCTCCCAGCTGAATGAGATCCTCCATGTCATTCACCATGGAGCCGTTCTCCGCTTCGTCGATGTCTTTATGCTCAGGATACTCGCCGGCTTGGGCAGCCCGGATTTGCCTCGTGACATACTGCTCCTGCAGGTCCTCGGGTTGGGTCATGGATGTAGCCTCCTTTGTTCTCTTATGAAACCGTAAATAGTTTGCACAAACGCCTTTATCGTATACCTGGCGCTCTCTTGCTTCTTGCTAGATGGCTCTATAGCCAGCGGGCTTCCAAAGTACTATACTGTGTAGGAATGGAGCAAAATGTGTGCAGGGAATGGATCAGGTTAAGGAGAGAACAAGAGATGAACTATAACGAAGCTTTGCTGGTGAATGAATATCGCGGGGGGCTGCTGGAATGCGCTCACTATGGTCATATTTGTATTGTTGATGAACGAGGAAACATTGTGGGGCGAGCGGGTAATCCCCAAGCCACCGTATTTACTCGCTCTGCGGCCAAGCCGATCCAGGCGATTCCAGGGATCCGTGCCGGAATTAAGGAGGCTTACGGGCTAACTGACGAGGAGATTGCCATTATGGCCGCTTCACACCGAGCTGAGGAGATCCATGTCGAGACGCTGAATCGAATTTTGGAGAAGACGGGGCTGACCGAAGAACGGCTCATTTGCGCTCCCAGCCTGCCGCTGGATCGAGTTGCCAAGGAACAGCTGCTTCGACAAGGCGGGACGTATCGCCGAATCTACCATAATTGTTCGGGTAAACATTTAGGCGTTCTGGCTTATTGCAAAATGAAAGGATACCCGTTGGAAAGCTATAATCATCCGGAGCATCCGGCTCAGAAGGAAATCTTGACGACGCTGGCGGGCTTGGCAGGGCTTACGGAAGCGCAGATTACTCTGGGTACAGATGGCTGCGGTTTTCCTGTGTTCGCCCTTCCGTTATCCGCTTTGGCTTCCGCCTATTTGAAGCTGGCATGTCCGGATTTGATCGAGGATACGGCTACCGCTGAGGCGGTCAGAGTGATTACCGGGGCGATGAACCGTCAACCCTTGCTGGTTGCTGGCACCGGGCGGGTGGATTCGATCCTGCTGGACGATCCGAATATCGTGGCCAAAGGCGGTTTTAAAGGGGTTTATGCGTTTGCTTTGCGCCGTGAGCGCGTGGGGATCACGTTTAAAATTCAGGACGGTTCCGAGGAAGAGTGGGGAATGATCGCTTTATCCGTACTGGAGCAGCTCGGATACGAAAACGAAGGAACGCTGCAGAAGCTCCGCGAGGCGTTCCCGTCTTCGATCAAGAACGATGAGGGCTGGGAAGTAGGGAAAGCCGAAACTGTGTTCCAGCTGGAACGCTAACTCTGAATCAGAGCCGCTTACCGGTTAGGCTTTGTTCCGCAGTCTTCCCAGTTCTTGAGCCAGCGCTTCCACTTCGGAGATGCTGAGCCGCTCTTTGCTCATGACGATGTCATAAACATCGCGGATATCATCATATTGGTTAACGTGGAATGCGGACGCCGACATCGCTGCTGCGGAAGCCATTTTCAGCTTGCTTTTGATCGCTTCGATCATGAACTCAATATTTTCCTTGCTCTTGATGGACAGATCCATAAGTTTTCATCCTTCCGATTTATGGGTTATTAGCTATTGTACCACGAGGGAAGCGGTTCATGAAATTTTGCGGCCTGGCGTCCGAATGCGTTACAATCAGGTTACGAAATACCGGGAGGGAGCGTGTCTAGGTCATGCAGGAACAGAAGGAATGGCCGGCAGCGGGAGTAAACCGGAGGAAGCTGAGCGGCGCGGAGCTGGCGGCTTTTTTTGCAGACATTCGTGCCCGGCATCTTCGTGAGGACGTTACATTTCTGTGCATCGGTACGGATCGGTCGACGGGAGACGCACTGGGGCCGTTGGTGGGAACGAAGCTGACCGAGCTGGGATTTGAGCACGTCATCGGGACACTCCGCGAGCCGTGTGACGCAACCAATCTGGAGAGGCGCATGGCCGAAATTCCCGAAGGGCGCGTGATCATCGCCATCGATGCCTGCCTGGGGATGGCCGATTCCGTAGGGACGTACCTCGTGTCCAGCCAGCCGCTGCAACCGGCCCGGTCCGTCGGAGCCAGCTTGCCTGAGGTCGGGCATTACAGCATCGCTGCAGTCGTGAACGTCAACGGTCCCAAGCCCTATTGGACGCTGCAGATGACCTCGCTGTACAAGGTCATGCAAATGGCCGATGAAATCGCGGACGCTGTGGCATCGGCGTTCCGGTGAGAAGGTTGGATGAAGCGAGGGACTGAGCAGCGGAGCGTACGTTTGGGGTACGTGAGCAGCGGAAGGCCCGGCTGAGTTCAAGATTCGATGTCGAACACGCTTCAAGATTCACCACGTGATCCGAAGATAACTTTTTGAACAACCTTTAAAATTGAGATGAAAGTGGGTAGCGTAATGGACAAAGTAACAGTCAACGGAACAACGATCGCCTATGAACAACAAGGACAGGGCGAAACAGTAGTTTTGCTGCACGGTTTCTGCGGCAGCTCCGCTTACTGGGAGAAGGTTCAGCCGCTGCTTGCCGAACAATATCAGGTCATCGCCCCCGACCTTCGGGGCCACGGGGCCACAACTGCGCCAGTCGGCGCGTATACGATCGATCAAATGGCGGATGATGTCGCTGGTCTGATGGAGGCGCTGGGCATCACCAAGTACACGCTGCTGGGTCATTCGATGGGAGGCTACACCGCCCTATCCTTAGCTCAGCGGTATCCAGATCGGTTGAATGCCTTTGGTTTGATCCACTCCACCGGCTTTCCGGACAGTGAAGAAGCGAAGGAGAAACGGCTTCAAGCGGTTTCCCGCATCCGGTCTGAAGGCATTACCCACTTTGTAGATGAGCTCGTGCCGGGGTTGTTTGCACCGGACAATGTCAGCAAACTTGGAGCTGAAGTGGATCGCGTGAAGGAGATTGGCTACAAGACGCCGCCTCAAGGGGCAACGGGAGCCGCGCTGGCGATGCGCGAGCGGCCCGACCGCCGCGACGTGATGGAGTCGACATCGCTTCCGCTGCTGCTGGTCGCAGGTGAAAACGATAACGTCGTACCGATGGCGCGGCTGTTTACGACTGAAGGACCCAACGTCACAAAGGCGGTCATCAAAGGCGCGGGCCACATGAGCATGTACGAAGCGCCGGAGCAGCTCACAGCCGTCATCGCCGATTTTATGCGCAGCGTCACGGGAAAGATCGTAGAAGTGTAAAACCTAGCAAGTCTAAACAACGTTTCGCAAGAATCAGCTAGTCGAACCGAGGCCAAAGAACCGGAGATTTCATGGAAAACTCCGGTTTTACGGCTTTTTTTGAATTGGCGGGAAGCCAGCCTTGAACTTAGGGACGAGAGGAGGAGTGTCCGTGCTGCGAAGAGATTACCTGATGAAGATGATCGAAGAAATGACGGAAATGCTGGGAAAAGTGTTTATGCTCAAACAGCAGAAAAAGAAGATCGAAGCATTATGGACGCTCGACGAGCTGTTTAAAAGGCAGTTTCGCTTGAGCTCCCATCTGCTGGAGAACTTACCTGCCAAAGACATCGTGCGCCTGTTTCAAAGCGGCGGGGAAATCGAGGCGGACAAGCTCCAAAGTCTGTCCCGTCTGCTCAAAGAAGAGGGAGACGTCTACGAGAGCTCTGGAGAGTCGGACGAAGCGGCAAAGCGCTGGATCAAATCATTTCATCTATACTTGACCGCTGCGCTCCATGGGGCGGACCGCTCCCTATGGGATCTGCCCTCGGCCATTGCTGAGCTGCAATCGCTGCTAAAGTCTTACCGTCTTCCGCCGGACACCGAATGGCTGGTGTTACAATGGGAAGAAGCGGAAGGCCGGTACGACCAGGCAGAAAATGCACTCTACCGCTTGCTGGAGGAAGGCCATGCTACTAAAGAAGAGGCGGTAGCGTTTTATCAGCGGTTGCTTGCGCTACCGCGAGATACACTTGCGGCGGGAGGCTTGCCGGTTGAAGAAGTTGAAGAAGGGCTTGCCGACGTCCAGGCTAAATTTTGAACAACCGTTATGATTTATTGACTACTATGCAGAAAGGCAGCTGTTAATCAATCATGGAATCACTGCGCAAACTCGCGAACGAACTGGCGGAGAAGGGCAGTCTGATCACAGCAACGATCAGCGGCCGCCGCAGACCGGGGGAGACGGAATACACGAAGGTTCAAATCAAACCGGTCGAAATCAAAAAGAGTTTACACTATCAATTTGCCTACCACTACCCCAACAAGGTGCTGCATCAAAATATCCCGGCTGACGGTTTCGCGGACGAGCTGGCGAAGTTGTTTGAGGAGTTCCGGCAAGGATTGCTGTGCACGGCGGAGGCCGATTATCAGGTCTTGATCAGCAAGAAGTTTAAGGTCACGATTCTGAAAAAAGCCCCCTCGCGTAAGCCGCTGGGGACGCTGACCCATAATCGGAAGAAGCAATATGTGTTGGAGGAAGGAACACCGGTTCCGTTTTTGGTGGAGCTCGGGATCATGAACGGGGAAGGCAAGGTGCTCGCTAAAAAGTACGATAAGTTCAAGCAAATCAACCGTTTCCTTGAAATGGTTCAGGATGTCCTTCCTCATTTACCGACGGGGCGGCCGCTGACCATCGTTGATTTTGGGTGCGGCAAATCCTATTTGACGTTTGCGCTGTATCATTATTTGGCCGTACAGCAGCAAAGAAAACTGAACGTGATTGGCTTGGACCTCAAGGCCGACGTAATCGAGCATTGCAGCGGGTTAGCACGCAAACTGCAGTATGACGATCTGAAGTTTCTTGTTGGCGACATCGCCGACTATGACGAGCTTAACGCGGTGGATATGGTCGTAACGCTCCACGCCTGCGACACGGCGACAGATGCAGCGCTGGAGAAAGCGGTGCGCTGGGGCGCATCGGTCATCCTGTCCGTGCCTTGCTGTCAGCATGAGCTGTTTAATCAGGTGCAAAACGAAGTGCTGCAGCCGCTGTTGGGTCATGGCATCCTGAAGGAGCGCTTCTCTGCACTGGCGACGGATGCGATTCGCGCTAAGCTGCTGGACGTGATGGGCTACAAAACGCAACTGCTGGAGTTCATCGATATGGAGCATACGCCGAAAAATATCCTGATCCGCGCCGTGAAATCGGGCGGAGGGAACGTGTTGCAGCTCTGGCGGGAGTATACGGTGTTCCGCGATTTCCTAAGCGCTGATCCGTACCTAGAGCGC
The DNA here is from genome assembly GCF_004000745.1 of Paenibacillus barengoltzii NBRC 101215. Classification (GTDB taxonomy): domain Bacteria; phylum Bacillota; class Bacilli; order Paenibacillales; family Paenibacillaceae; genus Fontibacillus; species Fontibacillus barengoltzii. The sequence continues at coordinate 143 of NZ_BILV01000105.1, read as the reverse complement.
GCTTGTCGCGATTTGCTGCCGGAGGCGGCAACGCAAAGTAACTGAGATTGAACCGGTTGGGAGGCGTCCCAACCGGTTTTTTTTGTGGTTTTGATAGGAGAGGGGGGCTGTTGCTGATACAGGGGGCACGCTAACTGCAAAAG
>NZ_BILV01000104.1 GCF_004000745.1 Paenibacillus barengoltzii NBRC 101215 | reverse complement strand
CTGGGAGCAGGAACAGCTCCAGTGCTTGAAACCACTTCACCAAAGGCAGATGAGTTCTTTCAAAAATGGTACCGACCAAAGGCGAGGCTTGATAGCCGCATCTTCCACATTCAAATAAAGGAATATGTCGAGTGGACAGACGGTTGCACTCGGTATAAGCGCAGCGCGGGCAGACAAAGCCATTTGGCCACTTCATCGCGATGATCGCCTCGATGCAATCGGCTTCGCTTCGAAAAGGGCTGCTAAAAGATTGAAGCTCTGAACTCGTACTGATCTCCATGTCCGATCCCTCCACAATCAGAAATGCGCACATTCGTTCTCTTATTTCATTATACCAAACATATGTTCGTTAATCAAGAAAAATATTCCAGACCTCATCTTTTTCTATATGTCGGATGAAATGATCCCCTATAAATTAAATGAATAAATCCCCAATTACTGAACGAAAGGGATAATGGTGCAAAAGGGGTGCGCAAAGGGGTACAGGGTTACTGTACAGTGTTACTGCATTTTGTGCTGCCAAAAAGTATATTTGGACGAAAGCTTGACGCGAAAATTATTAAGGAGTATATTATTAACCGCTAAAATATTTAAGTAGTAAAGTAATTAAATTATGAAATTAATCGAATCGAACGGCTCAAGGCAGGAAGGAGGAGAGAGACGATGGTGAAAAAAGAAGAGCTGTTCGAAGTTACCTCGATGTTTCGAATGCTGTTCAAGGCGATCACCCAGGAGTGGAACAAACGCGGGGGCGAGTTTAACCTTAGTTTTCCGCAATATAAGATGCTCTACATGCTCAATACTTCCGGGACGCATACCGTATCACAGATTGCAGAGAGCTTGGGGATTACCTCGGCAGCCATCACGGGAATTACGGACCGGCTGGTCACGGAAGGATATGTGAACCGTGAACGCGGGGAGAACGACCGCCGGGTTGTCAACATCTCGATTACCGATCGGGGGAGAGAAATCATGAATCAGATCACCGAGCGGCAGAAGGAGATGCTCGAGGGGATTTTTGATCAGTTGCATGAGGAAGATCTACAGCATTTGCGGCGAATTCTTGGCGTGGTGCTTGCAAATATAGAAAATAAATCATAACGGAGATGGAGAAACTACATGGAACATTTATCACTTAAACGTAAAGTTTCGATCATGATCGCTATCATGGCCGCGATGTTCTTCGCCGCCATTAACCAGACGATCGTGAGCACAGCCATGCCGCGAATCATTTCGATTCTGGACGGCATGGACTATTATACTTGGACGATTAACATTTACTTGCTGACGTCCACAATTGCTACTGTCTTGGTCGGCAAGTTGTCCGATATGTACGGGCGGAAGCCGTTTCTATTGATTGGGATATTGCTCTTTATGGTGGGCGCATTTATGACGGGGACATCTTCGAACGTGTTCCAGTTCATCGCCTACCGCGGGATTCAAGGGATCGGTGCCGGGATTATCCAATCGACGGCCTTTACGGCTGTAGGTGACTTGTTCCCGCCGCGGGAACGTGGGAAATGGATGGGTCTGATGACCGCGATTTTCGGCTTCTCGAGCGTGCTCGGCCCAACCTTGGGCGGTTACCTCGTCGATCACATGGATTGGCACTGGCTGTTCTGGATCTTCCTGCCGCTGGGCATCGTTGCATTTATTATGATTTTGTCGCTGTTTCCAAAAATGGAACGCGGCAGCTCCCAAAGTATCGACTATGTCGGCTCGCTATTCATGACGACGACGATTGTGCCGCTGCTGTTGGCCTTCTCTTGGGCCGGAACAACCTACGCTTGGGGTTCGACGCAAATCATCGGCCTGCTTGTGGCCTCGGTCGTATCTGGTTTGATCTTCGTATTCGTGGAACTAAAGGCGAAAAATCCGATTTTGCCAATGCATTTGTTTAAAAACGATGTGGTGACGATTTCGAATATTATCGGTTTTATTATGAACTTCGGGATGATGGGCGCCCTGATTTATCTATCGTTCTTCGTACAGGGCGTGTTGGGCATTTCGCCGACTTATGCGGGCTACGTAACGATGCCGATGTCTATCGTCATGGTTGTCGCGAGTGCTATCACTGGTCAAATGATTGCTAAGAAAGGGAAATACAAACAGTTTGCCTTGTTTGGCGTTCCGATCATGATCGCCGGGATGGTCATTATGATTTTCATGAACAGTGTACCGGTTGCCATTCTTAGTATGATCGTATTTGGTTTAGGCCTGGGCGTTGGGATGCCGGTGTTCTCGCTGGCTACGCAAAATGCCGTGCCGCATAAAGAGCTGGGCGTCGTTACTGCATCGACGCAATTGTTCCGTAACCTTGGCGGTACGATTGGGATCGCCGTGATGGGGACGGTAATGTCCAACAACTTGACGAAAAACCTGAAAGAGGCGCTGCAATCCTCGTCTGCACCGGATATGAGCCAGATGGACCCGCAAGTAGTTCAGCAAATGACGGCTTTCGCGAATCCGCAGACGTTGATGAACAAACCGCTGCTGGAGCAAACGCAAGCTAGTTTGCCGGCCGATGCACAGCCGCTGTTTGCGCAGATGATTCAAGGCATCCGTGATGCCTTGGGAACGACGTTATCTACTGTATTTTTAACAGGTACATTGGTGCTCGTTGTGGCCTTCGTGCTGGTCTTCTTCCTTCGCGAGCTGCCGCTTCGTTCCTCGAACCAGGCACCAACTCCTCAAAGCGCTAAAGAGGGTGGCGAGGAAGGTGCGGTGCAAGCTGCACAAGCTTCGGCTCCGCATCAAGCTTAAGTAGAAAATTTTCTATGTAAGTCATAGCTGTTAAAGCAAGCCAGGGTTCTCGCATTTCGGATGCGAGAACTCTGGCTTTTTGCGTTAAGTTGATGTGAGAAAAACGTGGCGAAAAATGTTGATTAAAGAGAAGTATTGGACAATTTTGCGGAATTAAATTTCAAAATATATTTTCTTATTGAAATAAAATTTCAACGTCTTTATAATTGCCCTAAGAGCAAAACTATCAGCTGATTTAAGAGAGCGGGGGTGGTGAACATGCCGGTACAAATCAGTTGGCCTCCATCGTAGAAAAATGCCTTCTGTCTATACCGGATTACACGGGTAAGCTCCCGTACGTAACGCTAAGGAGGGGTGCAGATGAGCGAAGTGAACTGGCTCGAGGATACGGAAGCGGCGGAAGCCATGGGACTGGACCCGGCCCGAGTCCCATGGATCGGGAACACGCTGCGCGAAGCGGTGAGCGCAGGGGAGACTCCCGGCGGAGTTGCGGTCGTGTCCCGGCGCGGCAGGCGCATTCGCTTCGCCTGCGGCAACGCCGTGGATGACGACACCGGGCAGACGCCGGTCTCGTTTGAGACGATCTTCGACTGCGCCTCGCTGACGAAGATCGTGGTGACGCTGCCGCTGACCTTGCTGCTGGCCGAACGAGGCCAGCTGCGGCTGGATGATCCGGCAGCGATATATCTCTCGCCCCTGGCCGCCGCAGAAGCGAAGCGGCGGTCAGGGACGAGGGGAAAGCAGATGACGCTTCGGCATCTGCTCACGCACACGGCGGGCCTGGCACCGTTCTACGATCTGCACTCCCACGGCTTCAGCCGGGAGGAGATCGTGGACTACATTTGCCAGGCTCCGCCGGAGGCGGCCCCGGGCGCTAGGGTGGTGTATAGCGACCTGGGCTATATTTTGCTTGGCGAGATCATCGCCAAGGTAGCGGGACGCCCGCTGCCGGAGCTGGCGGCAGCGGAGCTGTTCACGCCGCTGGGTCTCGCGTCCAGCGGCTACCTCACGGCACCGGCGCCGGAGGTGCGCCGGCGTCTCGCCTCAACCGCCGAGCCCGGCACGGCGGTTGGCGCGGGTCCCGCGGGCGTTCCCGTCCACGACGAGAACGCCCGGGCCCTGGCCGGCGTCAGCGGGCACGCCGGCCTGTTTGCCACCGCAGACGATCTGGCATCGTACGCGGAGCTGTGGCTCGGCCGCGGCTACAGTGCCGCCGCTGGCCGGCGGGTGCTCTCGGCCGCGGCGGTGGAAGCCGCCACGCGGCCGTGCACGGACGGCGTGCCGGGCGGCTGCCGCGGCCTCGGCTGGGTGCTGCGCGGCGATCCGTTTGACGCCGCCGGCGACCTGCTCTCCCCGGTGGCCTATGGCCACACCGGGTTCACCGGCACCAGCCTCTACATCGATCCCGAACTGGAGCTGGCTTGCGTCCTGCTTACCAATCGCGTTCATTACGGTAGGGATCGATCCGTGGCCGGCTTGCGTGCCAAGTTTCACAACACGGTTGCCGCAGCGATTGCTGATGCATAGCAACTGCGGCAACAGGGACCGTTGATCGCGAAGTTTATTTCAAAATAGTTCAACGCTACAGAACAGGAGGGATCATCATGGGACAAATCGCAACCCGGGGGTACCGGCCTGGCGACGAAGGGCCGCTGGTCGAGCTTTGGAACCGCGTGCTGCTCCTCGACCCGGTGACGGCGAAGCGATTCCGGAATTTGGTGCTGCTGGACGCCAACTTTGATCCAGAAGGCCTGCGTCTCGCCTTCGACGAGACGGATCGGCTGGTTGGCTGCGTTTATGCGGTGCGCCGGCAGCTTCCGATGAGCGGCACAGAGCTGGAGCCGGAGAACGGCTGGATTCCATTCTTCTTCGTGGATCCCAGGTTTGAACGGCAGGGCGTGGGCAGCCGGTTGCTGCTTGAAGCTGAACGCTTCTTACGCGAGCACGGCCGCACGAAGCTGTTTTTCGCTTCCTACGCCCCGAACTACATCGTGCCCGGCATCGACGCAGCGGGATACCCGAAAGGAGCGGCATTTCTACAAAAAAACGCCTTTACCAAACAGTACTCCGCCGTTGCGATGGATTACAGCCTGGTGGGTTATGAAACTCCGCCCGAGGTCGAAGCGCTGAAGCGGCAAAGGGAGGAGGAAGGTTATACTTTTCGCACGGCGCACGATAGTGATTTGACGGAATTAATCCGCTTTAATCTGGAGATTTTTAATCCGGACTGGGCTCGCGCGATCCGTGAAGGGATTCTTCAAGGGTTGCCGCTGGAGCAAATTTTAGTGGCCCGTGAGCGCGGCCGGCTTGTCGGCTTCTGCCTGTTTGGCGGGTACGAAGGGATTCGCGAACGATTTGGGCCATTTGGTGTTCATCCGGATCAACGCGGCCGGGGCATCGGCAAAATTCTACTCCATCACTGCCTTCACACCATGCGCGCCCACGGGCTGCACGGAGCCTGGTTTCTCTGGACCGGCGAGCAGAGCCCGGCAGGGCACCTGTACAAACAAACCGGTTTTTCGGTGACAAGAACCTTCGACATCATGGTCAAGACCCTCGCATAAACACCTCATCCGCTTTGCGTAAAAACAGAACAGCCACAAGCAAACACGATCCTAAGTCCGATCCTGGGAGGGAGAAGCGTGAAAAAAACGTTCATTTGGCTTTTAACGATCGTCTGCGCCATCGGCATGACCGCCTGTTCATCCGGCAACAACGCGAGTTCCTCCTCGAAAGTGACCCTCACCTTGCTCTCGCATTATACCGGTGAAAACGAGAATTTCCTCAAACCTTACATCGAACAATGGAACAAAGAGAACCCCGACATCCAGGTGAAGCTGACGCCGGTCGAATTTGACCAACTGCTCAGCACGATGATGACCAAGCAGACCGCCGGTCAAGTGGCTGACATTGTCCATACGTACACCTTATGGGGCGGACAGCTATCCAAGAATAAGGTGCTGGCTCCGGCACCGGAGGATGTTGCGGCTGACATCAGAGAGAATTACCCCGAATCCGCCGTGGCTGCAGCAACGATCGACGGGCAAATCTTTGGTTATCCGACCGAAGTGCAGGCATATGGTCTGTTCTACAACAAGCGGTTGCTGAAGGAAGCAGGTTTTGAAGCACCGCCGAAAACGTGGGATGAATTGCTGCAAATGGCTTCGGCCATCGAGCAAAAAGACAAGGACGGCAAAACCACCGTACAAGGTTTTGGCTTCTTGCGAGGTTATGCCGGTAAAGTTGTCCAGCCATTTATGGGCCTGCTGGCTACAGCCGGAGGCACGCTGTTAAGCGAGGATTTAAGCAAGCCGAATCTCGATAGTGAAGCTGCAAAGCAAACGATCGATCTTTATTCGAAGGTTTACGGGAGTAACGGAATCTCCGACATCGGGTTTGAGACGACCAAGGCGTTTGGCGCCGGTCAAGTGGCGATGACGATTGAGGCCGGCTGGTGGGCGGGTTCCCTAAAAACGCTCATGAAAGACAGCTTCGTCGACGTAGGCGCTGCCCCGCTGCCTTCACCGGACGGTCAAACTCAAGGCTCGTTGGCCTATACCTGGGCCTGGGGCGTCAACTCCAAGTCGAAGCATCAAGAAGCGGCGTGGAAGTTCCTCAAGTGGTTTAACTCGGTGGAGGTGAAGAACGGATTGACGCCGGAAGGGAACTTCCTGATCGAAGGCTTTAATACGGTACCAGCGCGCAAAACCGATCTCGCCTCGCAGACGATCCAAGACAAGCTGGCCGCCGACCCGATCGCCAAAACGTTCTCTGATGCGCTGCAATACGCCAATCCTGAACAAAGCCCGGCCACCGCTTCGGAAATCCAGGACATTTTGTATAAGCAGATAGAAAATATGTGGGCAGGCAAAGCCACGAAGGAAGAAGTGCTTGAAAATGCCCAGAGGGATATCCAGGCGAAGCTGGGACAATAAGGGGACCGGCCAATGAAACAGAAGCTAGGTTTAGCATATCGAGAAGGCTTGGTTGGTTATTTGTTCCTGACGCCGGTGTTTGTATTTTACGCGATCTTCCTGGTGATCCCGTTTATCTTCTCCCTGTTTCTCAGCTTTACGGAATGGGGCGGCTTTGACCTTGCATCGATCCGGTGGGTAGGTTTAGCCAATTACCGTACATTGTTTTCAGCGAATTCCACCTTTCTGCATCCGATCTTGACCAACACATTCACGTTTGCGTTTGGTACGGTAGCCATTTCGTTTGTCTGTGCATTGGCAGTCGCCTATTTCATCACCCGTCTGCGCTGGGAAGGTCTATGGCGAACGCTGTACTTTCTGCCGTCGGTCACAACGGTTGTCGCCATCGGCAACATTTGGCTGTACCTGTACAACCCAACAAATGGGTTGATCAACGAAATGTTCACTTGGGTAGGTATCCCTCGGCAAAACTTCCTGCAAGACCCCAACACCGCGCTGACGTCGGTTATTGTGGTTGGAGGCTGGCTCGGGATCGGCAGTTCCATGCTGATCCTGTCCGCCGGACTCAAAGCCATCCCGGAAGACTACTACGAGGCGGCGGATCTGGAAGGGGGAAGCGTGTGGAAGGTGTTCCTCGGGATTACGCTGCCGCTGCTGAAGCCATCCATCACCTTCGTACTGATCACCTCGTTTATCGGCGGGCTGCAGTCGTTTACGTTGACCATGGTCATGACGCGCACCGGAGGTCCGGGCGATGCTACCAATGTTGCAGGTTTGGAGATGTATAAGCAGGCGTTTTCCTTTGGTAACTGGGGCCTTGCCAGCGCGATGGCGTTTGTGTTGTTCGTGTGCATCATGATCATTACGGCGATCCAAATGCGATTTTTTAGACAGGGAGGGGTGGAGAGCTACTAATGCGACGGAGAAAAAAGCCTTGGGTTTCCTTCACCATCATCGTCATCGGCTCCATCGCGATGCTGTTCCCTTTCCTGGATATGATCTTCAGCTCGTTTAAGGGGCCGGCGGAGTATAACAGCTTGTACTATCGCTTTTTACCGGAGACGTTCCAGTTCGGCAACTACAAACTGGCGTTTGAATCGTTAAACATCGGGTTGCTGTTCAAAAACAGCCTGCTCAAATCCGTCATCACCACCATTTTGGTGCTCCTGACGAGCTCGATGGCGGCGTATGCGCTGACGAAACTGCGGTTTCGCGGACGGGATGGGATCTTTCGGTTTATTTTGTCGACGATGATGATTCCGAGCTTTCTGTTCTTTATCCCGAACTTTTACATCATGACGCATTTTCCATTGGTAGGTGGTAACGATCTCTTTGGCAACGGGGGCGTAGGCGGGATGACGACGTCGATCCTGTCCTTGATACTCCCCTTTGCGGTTAGCGCGTACGGCATATTCCTGATGCGGCAGTTTATTATGACGATCAACAATGCGTACCTGGAAGCCGCTCGTATTGACGGTGCATCGGAGTTCCGTATTTATTTCCGGCTCATTCTGCCGATGACCGGGCCTGCGTTAGCCACTCTGGCGATCTTTGAATTTATTGGGCAGTGGAACGAGTTCATTTGGGCATTGATCATTAACTCAGTAAATCCCGAGCTGGCGGTCTTGCCCGTTGGGGTGCAAATGCTGAAGGACCACCTGGATCCGACGTTGACCCAACCGCTTCTGATGGCAGGACTTGTCATCTCGACGGTGCCGATCCTCATCGTGTTTATCATTCTGCAAAAATATTACGTCCGCGGCATGATGAACTCTGGGTTGAAAGAATAGGCGTGGCGGATATTTTGATTGCCAACAATACTACAACTTGAAGGGAGATTCCGGATCATGGAAATGGATAAACCACAACATATATTGGCCATCGGCGGGCATGCCGGAGATATGGATTTAACAGCGGGGGCCGTTATCGCAAAATACGTACAGGCGGGACATAAAGCGACCTTCCTGCACTTGACGCCAGGCGAGAAGGGGCATCCTAAGCTGTCCCCAGACGATTATGCGAAGCAAAAAATCGAAGAGGCCCACCGTTTCGCCGAAATCGTTGGTGCCGACGTACGGTTTCTTGCCTACAAGGATGCGGAGCTGCCAGTTGATGAAGAGGTGAAATATCAGGTTGCGGATGTCATCCGCGAAGTGAAACCGACGCTTCTTATTACGCATTGGAAGGGCTCGATGCATAAAGATCATTCGAACACACACTACATCGTTGAGGATGCCCGGTTTTATGCGGCGCTGAAAACGATAGAGCGGGCGCTGCCGAATCACTACTCCGGCCCGCTCTATTATACCGACAACTGGGAGGACCCGTATGACTTCCAGCCAGAGGTGTTCGTGGATATCCCGGAAGAAGCCTATGAAACCTGGGTAAAAGCGATGAACGTGTACGCCTATGCGCGCGGTGAAACGTCCGGCTTCCCCTTCATCGAATACTACAAAGCGCTGACCATCGTGCGCGGGGCGCCGGTCGGGTTTAAGCGGGCCCAGGCGTTTATGGTTCCGCGCGGTGCTTTAAATAAGCGGGTGCAGTTTTTATAGTATACACATGCCGACCGGGGCCTTGGGGTCCCGGTTATTTGATTATTGGACCTTTAACTGGAGTTGTTGCTCTCTGGCGGCCTCTTTTTAACCATTATCCCGTTGGTTCAGGAATACCTGAGTTAGGCGGTGAAGCGGGTGGTGGTGAGATCGATGGAGAGCGGGGACAAAATAGGTGGAGAGTAGACCTGATTCAGATACATAATGATGCAAAAACGCACGATCAGACTACAAGTTCGCATGCCATCTGACTGAAGGGGATAATGGTGGAAAAGGGGCTGCACAACGGTTGTTGTTCTGGATTCCAACTTGCTGAAAGCAAGCTTCTGGCATAAACTTGAGGGCAGAAACTAAGTTTAAGGGCGGATGGTTATGACTTTGACGCAACCTAAGGTGGCTGTGATCGGCAGTTTGAATATGGATATTGTGGTGGAGGCGCGGCAAATTCCACAGATCGGGGAGACTCTGCTGGGCGACCGGGTTCGCTTCATCCCGGGAGGCAAAGGGGCAAATCAGGCGGTTGCCGCAGCTCGTTTGGGGGCGAGCACCTCAATGATTGGTGCGGTTGGGGCGGATGCTTTTGGAGACGATCTGATGGCTGCCTTGCGCAAGGAAGGCATTGATGTCAGCGGCGTCAAACGGCTGACCGATACGGCAACAGGTGTTGCTTCAATTTACGTTGCCGATGGTGACAACAGTATTCTGGTTGTTCCCGGAGCTAACGATCAGGTGACACCGGCGGATATCGATCAGCACTTGGACAAGCTGAAGGAGGCCGATATCGTGCTGCTCCAGCTGGAAATTCCGGTGGAAACGGTGTTATATGCAGCGCGAATTGCTAAGTCGTTGGGCAAGAAAGTAATTTTAAACCCTGCCCCGGCTCGGGAACTTCCGGCAGAGCTTTATGGCTGTATCGACTATATAACGCCGAACCGTACGGAGCTGGGGAGATACGCCGGGATAGGATTGGACATGACGGATGTGAACAGCGACTTCCTCCGCCTGGCGATGCAGCGCCTCAAGGAACGAGGTGCGGCCCAAGTTGTGACCACGTTGGGCGCTGATGGATCGGCCTATTTGGCTGAGGCGGGGGAGGTTCGAACCGTGGCGGGACATGTCATTTCTGTTGTAGATACGACAGGGGCCGGCGATTGTTTTAATGCTGCGCTGGCCGTCGCTCTCGTTCAGGGGCAAAGTCTGGAAGAAGCCATACAGTATGCGTCGCTGGCTTCCGCGCTGGCTGTGACGAAGTTTGGTGCTCAAGCGGGTATGCCAACAGCGGACGAAGTGCGGCGTTTTGCGGCGGGAACGGGCTTGCCCCAAGCAACAACGCTAGGAGAGCAGATCCGCGTAAAGCGGATCTACGAAACGGCAGCCCCCGAGGACGGATACCGCATCCTCGTGGATCGCCTATGGCCGCGCGGGATGACCAAGGCCGATGCGGCGATTGACGAATGGATGAAGGGAATCGCTCCCAGCCCGGAGCTGCGCAAGGAATTCGCGCACCGGATGGAGCGGTATGCGGAATTTAGCACCAACTATTTGCGCGAATTGAACAGCAGTCCGGAATGCGCCGTGCTGGCGGACCGGATCCGCGAAATCGCGCGCGAACGTCCGGTCACCTTGCTGTATGCCGCCAAGGACCCGGTGTATAATCACGCGAACGTGCTGCGGCGTTGGCTGTTAGATCAGTAAAGCAACAAAGCTGCTCCCTCGCTATTGAAGCGAAGAAGCAGCTTTTTTTCGCGTAAGGAAACTAGAGAATATCACTGCGCTGTCAGCTCTGCTGCAAAAACCGGAACCCCTTCTTAACCCCGTCTCCGGCATATATCACCGGGTTCAGCTTGTCGATCAGCAAACGACCCTCCGCGCTCAAATATTCCTTGGCGACGGATCGGCTGACGATTCGGCCAAAAATATGGGTCAGCCCCGGGAATTCCTCGCTCTCGACAACTTCAACAACCCGGCAAGCGATGGAGATCGGACACTCTTTAATCGCCGGGGCATTGACATGCTCCGAAGCTACCGGTGTCAGGCCGGCTGCGGCGAATTTGCTGCCCTCTGCACCGGAGCGTGAACCGCAATAGTTTATTGCCTCCTGCAGGGAGCGATCCGGCAGGTTCACCACGAAGTCGGTTCCCGCCTTGAGATGCTGTGCGGCAAATCCTTTGCTGTTGTAGCCCAGCACCATCAGGTCCTTCAGCGAGTAAGAGGACGAGGACGGCGTCACGTGCGCAACCCCATTTTCATCGTAAAAGCTGGTTAAAATGACCGGGAAACCATAATACATTTTTTCAAAGTTAACCTCGATTTTCTCCATGTTACATCCTCCTAATCCATCTATTTCTTACCAAGAAGCTCTCTATTGAAGATAACGCTGGAAAAGGAGCGATAAGGTGATTCCGGTCACACTATCTTTTACAGAGCATGTAAGGTATGGCAAGCTCTGAAGGAGAGCGATAAGACGGCAGACTTAATTAAATTAAGCCAAATGAAAAGCTCCTGGACATGATCGTCCAAGAGCTTTTTTTGCATGTATATGTAACAAAGTTGCCCCCATGCGCTTAACGCTTCACCCAAGCTAACTCCAAGTCCATCTCCCGGATGCATTCATCGGAATCGTACCGGTCATTGTCGATCAGCGGCGTTACGGGATAGGCCTGCATCTCCTCCGCTGCATGCGGCCGCAGGATGGGGTCCAGTGCGTCGAGGTCACTAACCTCTTCATCCAGCCACCGGGTCATAGCCTCGGGGGACAAAATCGCCGGCATCCGGCTTTCAAACTCCCCGATCAGCGGGTTTGCCTCTGTCATCACGAGGGTACAGGTGCGAAGCGGCTCGCCGCGCGTATCCCGCCAAACTTCGTACAGGCCAGCGACCCCAAAGATACCGCGGTTTTTCAGCACAACGCGCACGGGATATTCCTTCTTACCGTCCTTCTTCCAATAATAAAAGCCATTGCAGGGGATCACACAACGCTGCGTACTGATGAGCCGACGGTACGTCGGATTCTGGTGAACGTTCCGCAGATCGGCATTCACCGCATCTTTGCCCCAATAAGGAACGAGCCCCCAGCGGAATTCGTCCAGCACCCGCTCTCCGTCCTGCTGTAATACCACCGGCGTGGGCTGTGTGGGGCTGATGTTAAAGCGATTTTTATAGTAACACATGACCCGTCCAATCTGAAAATGCTCCTGAACCTCCGGCAGCTCGGCCGCCATGGAAAATCGTTGACACATAAACTCTCTGCCTCCTTTACCAAGTTGTGATGTATTGTTTGCTAAAGGAGGAAAATAATTCAATAATTCATATTAATTTTTGGAGATATTCCGCGGATCACTTGGCAAGCGAAAACGAAAACGTAGTCGCTTGATTCTCCACACTTCTGACCTTTATCACGCTGCCATGTTGTTTGATGATCGATTGTGCGATGGAGAGGCCCAGGCCATAGCTGCCGTCTTTATACGTGCGGGAGCGATCGGCGCGGAAGAATCGGTCGAATACCTTTGGAAGATCTTCTTTGGCAATTCCGCGCCCATTGTTGGTAATGGAAAATTCGATGCGTCGGCCTGATCTTGTCAGCGACAGCCGAATCCAACCGCCTGGACTCGCATACTTGATGGCATTGTCGAGCAAGATGCCCACCACCTGGCTTACACCGTCTGGGTCCCCGGATACGATCAGGTCGGGCTCAATCGAACGGGTGAGGGAGAGCCTTTTGCTTGCTATTGCCGCTTCCATGGACTGGGAGACGGTGTCGACAACTTCACTAAGGTTAAAATGTTCTTTGTGCAGCGTTATCCGTTCATCGTCGGTTTTGGCAAGAATCAGCAAATCCTGGACGAGCTTGCCCATCCGGTCCGTTCCGGCCCGAATGTAATCAATCCACTTCATTTGGTTCTGAATGGTATCTTCCTGACTTGCGACAAGTGCGTCACAGTTCGCATGGATGATCGAAAGCGGCGTTTTTAGTTCGTGGGAGGCGTCGGCTACGAATTGCTTTTGCTTCTCCCACGCTCCTTGGATTGGCTTGATCGCCCGGTTAGCGAAGTAAAAGCTCACACCCAAAATCACAATCAGCGTGCTGATGCCAACGAATAGCAGGGTCATAAGAAGTTGATTTAGCGTGCTGTTCATCTCCGTAACATCCAGGAAAATGAGGCTGTAGTTTTGGTCGTTAACGGCTTGTGGAATCCCGTCTTCGCCAACGACCTGAACGCGGATGGGAGCGACGGAATACCGCCATTCTCTGTCTTCCAGTTTAATCATTTCATTCTCGTCTTGGTTCTTCCAAGCGATCTCCACGAGCTGTTGATATGCACTTTCAGGCAAATTAACGGCGGATTCGATACGGACGATCCTTCCGTCTTCGTCAACTTCCACATGAAAAGTGCTGATATCATCCGCAAACCTATGCCTTACTGTGGTTGGACTCCCGTTTTGTCCCGATGGTTGATTTGGATTGTCAGGCCCAACTTGGATTTGTGTCTCAGGCTGAGTATGAAGACGTTGACGAATATCCGCCTGCAGATTGCTGTACGCAATGAAATAGACAAAGGCGAATGCTGCAATGATGACGCCTGAAGTAATGGACAGATTTAAAAAAAGTAATTTATTCCGCAACGTACTGAACATAGTCCCACCCTCTACGGTTTCAGGATGTATCCCGCTCCCCGAATCGTTTGGATGATTACAGTTGAACCCATCATTCCAAACTTTTTACGAAGGAGGGAAATGTACATCTCCACACGGTTTTCGTCCGCGTCTGTCTCATAGCCCCATACTTTTTCAATTAGCATCTCTTTCGAGGTGACGAAGTTCTTTCTGCGCATGAGCAGTTCCAACATTTGAGATTCCTTGGGAGGAAGTTGGACCTCATCAGCCCCGCATCGGAGTATGTGAGCAAGCGGATCCAGCTGTAAGTCGCCGCATGTCAACAGTCCGTCCAGATGCAATATCGTTCCTCGCCGGCCAAGCGCTCGCAAGCGGGCAAGCAGTTCATCTGTTTGGAACGGCTTGGCCAAATAATCATCGGCTCCGCAATCGAGCCCATGAATTTTGTCCTCGGTCCCCCCTCTCGCGGTCAGCAAAATGATCGGGGTCATGATGTCGTTGTCCCGCAGTTCCTGGAGAACGGCGAGTCCGTCCATCTTGGGCAACATAATATCCAGAACGATAATATCGTAAATTCCCGAAAGGCCGTGATGTAACCCCTCTTCGCCGTCAAAGGCCAAGTCGACCGTGTAGCCACTTTTTTTCAATACCTGAGCGACGGCTTCTGCAATGAAAACCTCATCTTCCACAAGCAAAATCCTCAATCCTCTTACCTCCAATTCATCGCATAGACCCTCTTCACAAGAAATTATAAATGGCTTCCCTTTAGATAACCTTAAGGGCCGGACGGTTTACCGATGGAAGATATTGCTGCAAATTTCTCTGCAAATCAAAGGTTAGCTAAAGGTTCATCCCGTACGATGATCCATGTAAGCAGCGCTGCTTGATAAAAACACAAAAAAATGGAGGTATCCCACGATGAAATTCAAATTTCCATCTGCGATGAACAACAAGAAAAAACTAGGTACTTTGCTTGTATGCGGGGCGCTTGTTGCTTCCCTCGGTGCGGTATCGGCTTCGGCCTCCAATTCGTTCACAACCCTGTTAGTTAAATCGGAAGACGGTGCGAGATGGTACTCCGAAGACGACGGCAAAACCTGGAGCCAAGAAGCACCTAATGGGGTAAACGAAACGATTGATGCTGACGGCAAAGTGACCATTTCAAGAGGAACGGCTCCTGTGGAAGGGGATCGTCAGGGACCAACAGAAGGAGTCTTCACTCACAGGGGAGGCGTAAAATTGTTGGTGAAAACGGAGAACGGCAAGAAGTTGTATTCCGTTGACGGCGGCAAGACGTGGAGTAATCAAGCGCCTCAGTAATTCGGTTGCAAGTCAACAAATCCGCAGAGTGGGAGTGTTTTTACTCCCGCACTGCGTTTTTTTTGGATATGGATATGAAGCGATCCCGGAAACTTGGCGCCAAAAGCTTGCCATGCGAGAGACGATTGAGGATCTGGCAGAACGAATATGTTTAGTCAATTCCTAGGAGGACACAGCTCAGGCTGATGTCCTTTTTTTATT
>NZ_BILV01000103.1 GCF_004000745.1 Paenibacillus barengoltzii NBRC 101215 | reverse complement strand
GCCCAGGCCGCCAAGAACGCAGCGGGGATTACGGCCCGGACCTTATCAGATCTTATGCGTTTTGCGATATTCCCCGGGCGTCATCCCGGTAGCTTGCTTGAATTGCCGGTTGAAATAAATGATATTTCTATAGCCCATCCGTTCAGCGATTTCATAGATCTTCAAGGTAGGATCGGTCAGCAGCTCGCAGATGCGCTTGGTCTTCAGCTCGTTCAAGTAATCGCTGAAATGCCGGCCCGTTTCTTCCTTAAACAAAAAGCCGAGGTAGTTTGGCGTAAAATCGAAGCGGGCGGCGACGTCTTTCAGCGTCATTTTTTGCTCCAGATTGCTCTCGACATAGGCCATAATATCTTGAATCAGCTTGCGTTTCTGCTTCTGCTTCTTGACGTACAACAGCTCGGACAACTCAAAGAAGCGTTTCCGCAGCCAAGACGTAATATCGTGAATCGTCTCGAACTGGAACAGCAGCACCGGCTGGTGCGTATCCCACTTCAACAGCTCATACAGATTTTCATTGATCTCACGCAGATCGGCATGCAGCTGGGTGGTGATGCGGATGATGAGATCGTACACATCGTTCTTCTGGGCCAGCGGGGAACCTTGATAAAACAGCTCCAGCAAGCAGTCGTCAATCGTTACGAGATCATAGCTTAGAATCGCCTTTAACATCCGCCGGAGAATCTCGTCCGTTCGTGCACTGGCAAATCGGCTTTCGCCCGGATACACCCGAGCTTCGTGGATCAACCGGTCCTTGCCGACCAGCCACTTGGCGCTAAGCGCCGCTTGCGCCTGGCGGTAAGACGCCCGCAACGCTTCTTCATCCCGTGCGAAGCTGCCTACCCCAACGGTCACGGAGAAGGGGGAAATTCCTCGGACCGCCCGGATCAGCTCCTCCAGCAGCTCCAGGAACGCCGTTTCCGGTACAGAAGCCAGCAGGAGAAACCGCGTCGGTTGGCTGACGATGAACGTGCCCAGCTTCATCTCCGTCGTAAAATGCTGGATAAACGCCATCACCTTCTGAATTTGCTTGCGTCGCTCCTCCTCCGGCAAATCCCCGGTCTTCCATTCCAGGTCGTCGATTTCAACGAGGGCTGCTGCGGTTCCTGTTTTAAACAGGGTTTGCAAATATCCGCGAATATGCCCTTCGACCTGCTCCGGGGAGATCTCGTTCAACCAACGCAGCAACAACTCCTCATTCACGAGCGTCAACGCTTCCGTAAACGTGCGATCCTGATCCCGTTCGCGCTCGATGGTCGCGCAGAGCTCACCCAGCATTTTATACAGCTCCTGATCTTCCACAGGCTTCAGCAAATAAGCCGACGCGCTGATCTTGATCGCTTCCTTGGCGTACTCAAAGTCCTCGTGCCCGCTGATAAAAACGATTTTGACACTTGGCTGAATCTCCTTGGCCTTACGGGCGAATTCAATGCCTGACATGATTGGCATGCGGATATCGGACAGAATCAGATCGATTCGCTCCTGCTCCATCGCCTTAAGCGCATTAAAGCCGTTATTGGCGGTTGCCGCCACCTGCAGGTTCATTCCGCTACCCTGCACTCTGCGGCGCAGCCACTCGAGGTCTACTGCCTCATCGTCGACAATTAATACGTTAATCTCCATGGCCGTCATTCCTTCTCGTAAGTTTACTTCTTATCTCGAGCATACTTATCGCTCGTTCCGCTGAACATATCGGTTTGCAATGATAATCTATACAAATTCACCGATTTTACAGACATTCCTCTGAGAGATCACCAAAAATTATTCCATTGCCGGAAGCTCCCCAGAGTTCATCGGAAGCACGATCTGAACCGTTGTGCCTCCGCCGTAGATGCTGGCGATGCGAATGCCGTATTTACCTCCGTAGCGGAGCTTGATCCGCGCATCGACATTCTTCACCCCGTAGCCGCCGGATGGGCTTGGACCAATCAGCAAACGCTGCACCGTCTCCGGCCTCATCCCAATCCCGTTATCGATCACTTTCAACTCCAGGTCATCGCCCCGCCGCTTCCCTTTAATGACGATCGCAATCGATTCGCCAAACCAGGCATGCTTAAACGTATTCTCCACGAACGGCTGCAGGATCAGCTTCATCACTTGCACCTGCAGCAGTTCGGGATCCACGTCGACGTGGACAGAGAAAGCCCCGGCGTATTTGACCCGCTGAATACCCAGATACGTCTCCACCTGCTTCAACTCGTGTTTCAGCGGTGTAAAGACGTTCCCTTGATTTAAGGTCAGCCGATAAAATCGTGACAAGCCCTGCACCATCTCGGTGACCTTGGAGGTCTCGCCGAGATTAGCCAAACTGCTGATTGTCGACAGCGTGTTGTATAGAAAATGCGGGTTCATCTGCGCCTGCAACGCCTCCAGCTCCGCTTGCTTCTTCTGGATGCCTTGCACGTACACGCTGTTGATCAGCCCCTGAATATTGGCGGCCATCACGTTAAATGCATCGGCAATATGTACAAACTCATCGTTACCGGAGAAACGAATCCGCTTCTGGAAGTTCCCCTCCTGAAAGGAACGGACGAGCCAAACGATGCGTTTCATCTTTCGTCCGGACAGCCGAGCCACAATAAACCCAATGAAAGCCATGCAGATAAAACTGATGCCGCACACGGTAAAAATCACCCGCTGCAGCCTGCCTGCATCCTTCGTTAAGTACGCCTTCGGAACCAGCGCCTCAATCACAAAATCGGTGCCGGGAATCGGTTCATGCAGACTCAGATATTTCCCCCGCTGGGCGTCCATTTCCGCATTCCCCCGCTGATAGAGCAAGGCCCCGTCTGACGCAGAATCAATCAGGCGTACCGTAATCCCTTGCTCGACAGGAAACGTGGAGAAATCGCCAAACAAATCGTCGAGGGAAGCGGTGATGCGGACATATCCGATCACGGTCATGTTCCCGCTATATGAGACCAGGCGGCGGATATGAGAGATGTTCCCCAACCGCTGATCGGTGTCGATCTGCAGCCAGATATTATCCCGTTCGGAATCTTTAAACTGTTGATACCAGGCGCTGTCCTGAATGTCCTCAAACGGCAGAATGTAATAGTCACTGCGGTGAATCGGCTCCTCCAAATTATCGCCCGAAACGATATACAGATCGCTGTTCAGCGTATACAGCATCAGCCGAATATGGTTGCCAAACAGCTTGAGCGGCGCCGTAATTTCCGGAACGATCTCATCCAGCATAATCAGATAAATGTCGTACGGCTCCCCTTTGGTTTGCATCGCTCGTTGAAAGGCAAGATTGCCAAACAGGGTATCCGACATCCGCTGGATCTCGTCCATTTGGTAACGAATGTTATTCCGGGCCTGCTCCATTCCGGTGCGGATATTCGTCTCAGCCATCTCCGTCCGGGATTCCGTCAGCATCGTGTACGACACGTAGCCGATGATCACGTCCGTTAACAGCACGAGCAGCAGGTAAGGAATCAGCATTTTGTAGGTGAAGGGGATATATTTTTTCATGGGATCGCCAAGCTTTCTCATCAATTTAATCGCTTACATTATCCTCCTATTCATCATATCGACCCTTGTCCAGAAAATAAATAATAAAAAACCGACCCGGGTCCATGGCTTTTACTTCGCCAACCCGAATCGGTTTAATAAGGTGCGGTATTATAAGGTTTCTGCGTTCTTTACGGCATGCTCCCAGCTAGGAAAATAAAACAAAGCGTTGCGCATCAACTCCGGATCGTTCTGCTTGACCTGCTTCTTGCTCAGCGAAACGCCTTCACTCTGCAATTGTTTAATACGGCGGACAACTTCATCCGCTCCAAGAGTGGCATCCATACAGCTTTGCTCCTTCCATATCAGGTTGCCTATAGCTTTTCTGTTTCCAACCCAATATATACCTCGGTTCCTAACTTTATCCA
Source organism: Paenibacillus barengoltzii NBRC 101215 (assembly GCF_004000745.1). GTDB lineage: Bacteria > Bacillota > Bacilli > Paenibacillales > Paenibacillaceae > Fontibacillus > Fontibacillus barengoltzii. Next base: position 12,628 of record NZ_BILV01000103.1, on the reverse strand, counting down.
TGTTTCTGATTCGGAGCGATTACAGTGTGACGCCATCCCCGGAGCGAGGCAGCTTGCCGCCCTTCCCGGTCAGGAAGCTCCGAATCGCCTGCCGGTTGGTGAAACCCAGCACGATGAGGTTTACCAGCCAGACCCCCCAGTAAGGCCGAGCATAGCCGGCAATCAGCAGAAAAATGGACAGCATCGCCATGCCCACGACAACTTGGAAGCCGTCGGCTTCCCTAGATGCATATTTTCCCTTCTTATAGAAAGAAAATACCGCAAGCAGCACCGCGAGAATCACCGCATAGGCCAAGGCCGCCTCAAATCGGGTTAAGGCGCTCCACACGCCAAAGGTGACAGCAATCGCCTTCCCCCCCTTAAATTTAAGGAAGGGCGAAAAGGCATGCCCCAGGATTGGGGCGACCGCAACCAGCGTCATCCCGTAATCGCGTCCCAGCATCCCCGATTCGACCAGGAAGACTAGCGGCACATATCCCTTCATAAAATCGAGCAGAATGCCCGCCAATCCCCAATGGTAACCGGCAGACTGCCACAGATTAAACGCGCCGGGGTTGCCGTCGCCAACCTGCCGTAAATCTTTCCGGGCCGCCTTGCCCAGCCAATAGGAAAACATTAAAGCCCCGCACAGGAACTCCACCGCTGCCAGCCAGAGAATCATCGATCTCCCCTGCTTCCTACCTGTACGTCCCGGCCTTTCCAGGTGACCGATCCCCGAAACACCACTTGATAGGCCGAATAGATCAGGATCACGAGGAAAAAGAGGGTCGACAACACATGAAGCAGGGGCATCCCTATGCCAAACTTCCCTACATAGCGCACCAGAAAGTACAGCTGTACCGCATACAGCACATACCCGATCAGCAGCGGGTAAGCCCAGGCCGTGTTCCAAAGGAACAATGCGCCTTCGGAAGCGATAAGCCCCAGGAGCCACACCGCAACCAGCAGCGTCGTGGCCGGCCGTAGCTTGGCAGTGCTCAGCACCGCACCTTTACCGAACCCCTCCAGCTCGCTGCGAATCCCGTTCGGGTACATCCGGAAGGAGACGAGGCAGCCGCCGAGAAAATTGGTCACGCGAATACCTGCCTCACGGAACTTGGCGCCAAGGTTCAAATCGTCGAGCAGCTCCGAACGGATGCTGTCATGACCTTGAATCGCCTCATAATCCCGGCGCGTTGTCACGATACAGGAGCCGTACAGCCCCTTGTGCCGGCTGCGCATTTCAAACGGCGAGGTGAATGCAAATACGCCCAAGACGTTCGTAATGAGCGCCAGGCGTTCATAAAACTTCTCCGTGACATGAAATGGAACCACGGAAATCACGCCGCCCGCTTCGGCCCGCGCCTGCAACAGCGACTCCAGCGCCCGGGGGGCCAAGCAAATGTCCGCATCCAGAAAGACAATCACGTCGCCGGTGGATTGCCGGTAGCCGTTCCAGACCGCCCAGGTTTTCCCCGTCCATCCGGGAGGCAATGCGTCGTTCCGAATCACGTTCACTCCATATTTAGCGGCAACCTCATAGGTGCCATCCTCCGAAAAATCATCCACTACGATAATCTCATCGGGAGCATAGGTTTGCTTCTTAAGCGAACCCAGCAGATGCGGCAAATTCCCGGCTTCGTTCCGCGCCGGAATGATGACCGACACCTTCTCTCCCCCGCGATAAGATCCTTCCCGTTCAGGAACAACAACTGCCCGAAACAGGATCCATCCCGCAATCCATCCGATGGCTAATACGATCCAAATCCCCATCGCTGCCCCACCTCTTTCGCTGCCGAAATAAAGTGAAATCACGTATATGAGTATTCTATGTTCGTAATAGCAGAGATGTACAAAAAAGTAGAAGAGACTACCGCTAGTGTAGTCGACAATTTCTATTTTTTCAACGAAAAAACAAAACCCCTCTCGACAACCGAGAGAGGCTTAGATCCTATCTTATTGCTCCAATTTAATAAACGGATCGTCGATCACCAAGCTCTGCGCTTCCGCATCGCTGATTCCCGCATACAATGTCGCTTTGCCGTCGCCTTGACGGACAAGTCCGCCGCTGAATACGACGTCAGCTAAATCCGGCCGCTTCGCCGGGCCCGGCAGGAAATCGGCGCGTTCGGCGATGATCTCCATATCGGTGTATTGGCCGGTTGCCGGGTCAAACCCGAAGGCCATCGGATAATAATGGCGGTCGCCTTGCTCATCGAAGCGGGCAATATGGCCCAGCACCCCCAGCTTGCCGTTAGCCAGCAGATGGATTTCATTGCTGCCACCCCATTCCTCATCAAGGAATTGGTCAAGCAGCGGCGCTTCCTGCACCACCTCAAGCGAGAGATCCTCCAGCCGGTCCACTTTCGCGAAGCCGATTTTCCCTCTGCCGCCTTTCTCCCCCTGTGGACGGGTAAATACGCCAATGGCTCCATCGGACAGCTCCACCAGGCGCAAATCCTTCATCTGATCTGGGCCTTGGAAGAACAGCTCCAACTGATGAAGACGAGGCCCCTTGTAAAATACCGTCCGCCAACTGAGCGCTTCTTCCAGCTCCGGGTGCGGGAACGTCTGCACCCCGCCGAATATCAGCTCCCCGTCGATGCGAGTGAAGAACGGATCCTGCAGCCCAAACACCGGCGCCCCTTCCCGGGGAACCCAATGCTCGCCGCGGCGAACAAAAAACCAAATCTCCGACTCCTCGCTGTCCCGACGCTCCACGCGTCCGGCAATGACCAGCTCCCCATCGTCCTCGAAGGGAGCCGAAATATTGTAAACGTCCCGTTCGCCTACCCCTTCAAATATCAGTTTGACGGCCTCTCCGGGCTTGTTCACCTTTGCCTTATGGCGGTAGGCCTCAACCAACTTCTCGCACGACAACACACCGCTGTTCTGAAAATTTGCCATCGTCTGATTCCCTTTCCGTTAGCTTAGTGGTTGCAAAGCTTCCAGCAGCTGCGGGAGGCGGAAGCTCGCGCAGGCCATCGAATCGTCCGATGCCCCATAATACATAATCACTTGTTCTCCCTTGACGATTGCTCCGCAAGCAAAAATCACACTGTGGAAAAATCCGCTCGTCTCATATTCCGCTTCCGGCACCATCAGCGGTTCCTCCATGCGGGCGATTACCCGGCCTGGATCGTTGAGGTCCAGCAAGGCTGCGCCCATGCAGTAGCGATGCGTCTGATCCGCGCCATGGTACAGAATCAGCCAGCCTGCCTCGGTTTGGATCGGTACACATCCCGCGCCGATGCGGGCTCCGTCCCATTTCCCTTCGCGCAGCCCCATCAGGAAGCGATGATTCCCCCAGTGCTCCAGGTCCGGCGACTCGGCCACCCAGATCTCCGGCAATCCGATGCTTTCCGGCACCGGGCGGTGAAGCATATAATATTTGCCATCGATCGCTGCCGGGAACAAGGTTACATCTTTATTCGTGGGGGCCAGGATCAGCCCTTCTCGATTGAACGCCACGAAGTCGGTGGTCGTCAACCGGCCAACGGCTACGCCTCGTTCAGAAACGGCACTGTAGGTGATATGATACTGATCTCCTAACTGGGTAATCCGCGGATCTTCAATCCCCCAGCGTTCCAGCGGGTCTTCCGGCCAGACGCTAGGCGTCTCGTCGATGGTAAAGTTCAAGCCGTCCCGGCTGCGGGCCACGCGAAAATGGGAGATGGACGTCAAATACACCGTGGTCCCCTGCTGATCGCGAATCACCCGAGGGTCGGAGAAGTCGAAGTTCGGATCTTCCCGGTCGACTTTTACAATCTCCACCGCTGGCTCTGCCCCGCGGGGCTGGCGGTTTACGTCCACCACCGGTACAAGCACATACCGCGGGTCGGTCTGCCGAGGGCATTCCGCCACCCGCAGCAGCAGAATCACTTCTCCTTCATATTCAGCTACGCCAGCGTTAAATACGCCGAGTACTTCCCAATCCGGGAAGGTAGGCTTGACATCCTTCGGCGTAATCAGCGGATTGTTCACGGAGCGATTGATCTCTATCTTTTGCAACATCGTCATCTAGCAGTTCCTCCTATCCGAAATTCAGACTGATTAGTCTTTCATGCCCGTAAACGTAATGCCCTCGATAAAATAACGCTGGGCCATAAAGAACAACAGAATGACCGGCAGCGCCACCAGCGTGGACATGGCCATCAGGTAATTCCATTGCGGGGCTTCGTTCACGCCGCCCATAAAGAAATACATGCCAACATTAAGCGTATACATCTTCATATCCGACAGGTAGATGAGCGGACCCAGAAAGTCGTTCCAATACCCCCGGAACGCAAAGATCGCGACAGCCAGCAACGCCGGCTTCACCTGCGGCAGCATGATATAAACAAAAGTCTGGAAGAAATTCGACCCGTCCATCTCAGCCGCATCGTCCAGTTCCCGCGGCAAGGTCATGAAAAACTGACGCAGCAGGAATATATAAAACGGTCCCCACGCCGTCCACGCCCGCAGAACAAGCGGGTCAAATTGGCCGACCAAGCCAAATTTCTGCCAGATCAGGAACGTCGGAATCAACGTGACGTGAAACGGCAGCATCATCGTGGCCAGCAGCACAAGGAAGATCAAGCCGCTTCCAGGGAACCGAAACCGCGCAAATCCATAAGCGACAATCGTGGCGCTGATCAACTCCGCGACGATCCCCAACACCACGATAAAGATCGTGTTAAACAAGTAGCGGTCAAACGGCATTGCCGTCCACGCCTCCACGAAGTTATGCCATTGCGGCGGATCTGGAATCCATTGCGGCGGCCAGGCGAAGATATCCCCGTCCGCTTGCAGAGCGGTTGACACCATCCAGAAGAACGGCACCAGGATGACGGCAGCTAAGAACGTGACGATGACGTATATGATCGTTTGGTTCACCCATTTCCACGTTCTGCCGGAGACGGCTTGGGTACGGGCTGTCGAAGTATTTTCCATGCGTTACACCTCCTATTAGCGCCGTTCCGATTCGTAGTGAACCCACGCCGGGCTGGAACGGAATACGAGCAGCGTCAACACCAGGATGATGATAAACAACACCCAGGCGATGGCCGATGCCTCGCCCATATGCAGCTGCGTGAATCCGCGTTCGTACACCAGCTGGTTCATAAATTTGCCGGCGGCCGAAGTTGGACGGACAAACATCGCAATCGTAAAGATCTGCAATGCTCCGATCATCCCCATGATGACTTGCAGCAGGATCACCGGCGAAATTTGCGGAATCGTGATGTGTACAAACTTGGCCAATCGTCCGGCTCCGTCGATTTCAGCGGCTTCGTACAGGTTCTTGGGAACACCTTGTAAGCCGGCTAGGAATACGACCGTATTGGTTCCGAAGATCCCCCACAAGCTCATAATGACAAACGCGCCAATCACGTAATGCGGATCACCAAACCAATTGGGCTTATCAATGCCAAATAGAGATAGCAGCGGGGATAGAACGTAGTTGATAATGCCGGATTCACTGTTAAACATCCATCTCCACAGCAGCGCTACGGCCACCTCGGGCATGACCGCCGGAAGGAAATAGATGGTCCGGTACGTGCCGATCCCCTTGATTTTATTGTTCAGCAGCATGGCGACCAGCAGCGCGCCAATCACGCCGATGGGCAGCGACAAGGCGGCGTACAGCAGCGTGATCCGAATGGACGGCCAGAACTCGATATCATTCGTAAACAGCTTGATATAGTTGCCGAATCCTACCCATTCCGTCTTGCCGAAGATTGAGGATTCGGTAAAGCTCAAATATAAAGAATCTAGCAAAGGATATACGGTAAAAATCAGGAAACCTACAATCCACGGAGAAACGAGTGCTAAACCGATCGCCTGCTTCTTTTTCCAACCCAGCTTGGAAACAACGAAGTAGAGCACGCTCGCAATGACTAACAGTACGACAGGGACTAGCAACCATCGGATGAATGTTGCCAGATGGTTTTCCATGCGGTTTCCTCCTTTCTGCACAGGTTGACCCGTTCACTTGATGAAGAAAAGGGAGGAGGCTGATGCCTCCCCGTCCTTCTCGCTCGAACCTTCAATTATTTCATCACATTCTCCAATAGCGGCTTCACTTCCGGAATCAGCTTCTCCGGATCGGTTCCGGCATTGATGATCGGGTCCATCAGCTGCGTCCAGTAAATGTTCTCCCATTCCGGATATTTCTCAGAATAGCGATACGGTCTTGCGTATTCCATCGAGCTGATGATCGCTTCAAGGGAATGCGATTTCTTCGGATGAAGCTCCTGCAGCGTTGCCAGGTCCGCCAGAGATTTACGCGGCGGCATGATCTTCCAGTGGTGGATCGCATCGCTCAGGTCCACCAAAGCTTCGAAGGCTGCATCGGCGTTTTTCGTCTTGACGTTGATGCCCATGCCAAGAATATCGCCAAAGGTCGCGTGGATGCCGGTTGGTCCGGCTGGAACCATAAAGGCCTGCACGTTATCGACCGTGGAATCCAGATCATCGGCTGCCCCGCCCATGAACATTGCCACTTGACCGTCGCGGAACATTTTGTCGAAGCCGCGATCACGCACAATTTGCTGCGAAGGTGTCAATGGCCCCTTCACCAGTTCGGAGTAGAAGTTCAGCGCTTCCTTCGCTTCCGGCGAGTCGATTGGCGATTGACCGTCTTCGGTTAAGACGTCTCCGCCGTTTTGCCAGATGAACATTTGAGACGGCGGCCAGCCGTTTAATGTAAAGCCCCACTGTACAACCGACTTCTCATCAAACCCATCCTCACCGGGATGTTTGCCGTTCTTGTCTTTAGTCAGCTTCGTGGCTGCATCGGTAAATTGCTCCCAGGTCCAGGTTTCATCCGGATAAGCCACACCGGCTTCATCGAACAGACCCTTATTCACGTACAGCATTACCGGTTGCTGCAACCATGGCAGACCGTAAACCTTCCCATCGTGCGTAAATGGTTGAAGGGAAGACTCATAATAGTCATCTACGTTCGCTGCCGGTTTGTCAGAGGACTTCAAGCGATCTGTAATGTCCAGCATCGCGCCTTCCGACGAGAACTGGGCCGCACGCTGTGCACTGATCCAGAACAAATCCGGTCCCGAATCGCCGGTTAATTGGGTAATTAATCGAGTATCATACTCCGCTGGATTCGAATCTTGAACGATCGTATACGTTGTAGATTTCTCGTTTAATTCATCAAGAAGCTGCTGCAGCTCTTTCGCTTCGTCTGCCCCGGCCCAGGTCGTCAACTTCAGTTCGACCTTCTTGCCCGGCTCGGCGCTTTGTCCTCCCTTCCCATTCTGTTCGCCTTGGCTGGTGCCTCCGTTATTGCCGGAGCAGGCCGACAACAGCAGGGATACCGCAAGAACCGAGATGATGCCCAAAGAAAACTTCTTCTTCACACCAATGACCCCCTACCAGATAAATGATAGAATTACTAATTTCATGACTAACCCTCTTTTGTAACGTTACATCAAGATTACAGTTTTATTATCCATCCAAATGATAACGCTGTCAAGAGAGGATTTCGGAATCGTAAAATGCTAAAAAACAGGCTTTCCCTGCGCCAATCGTTTACATTACAACATTTTTCGTGTATATTTATTTTTGTAACGTTACAAAAACGATAAGCTGTAGCATAGAGGGGATTCTAACATGCGAAAAAAAGTCGCCATGCAGGATATCGCGGATCGCTTAAATATATCTAAAAACTCTGTCTCCCAGGCGTTATCCGGCAAAGACGGAGTCAGCGAAGAAACGCGGCGCAAAATTATCGAAACAGCGGAAGCCATGGGCTACCGTTACAATAAGAAGACTGCGGCCGGCAACCCAAATCAAGTGAAGACGATCGGACTTATTGCCTCAGATTTTGCTTTTTCCATGCAGTTTTTCGGGGAAATCTATCTTGCGGTCGAACGGGAAGCCAAGAACCATGGCATCAATCTCCTGATTCAATCGATTACTCCCGAGATGCGAGATCGGTTGCAACTGCCTTCTTTCATCGAAGAGAAGCAAGTCGATGGCCTCCTCATCCTGTCGCATATCAGTACAGCTTATATCCGCAACGTGCTGGAGCAAGGCATCCCCACCGTGCTGATTGACCACCATCACCCGTTGCTCTCTACCGATGCAGTGCTGACCAATAACCGTTTCAGCGCTTATATCGCAGTCAAGCATCTGCTGGATTATGGCCATCAGGATATCGGCATCCTGGGCAATGTTGCAGTGTCGCCTAGTTATCAAGAGCGTTGGGAAGGTTATCTGCTTGCCCTGCGAGAGCACGGCCTGGAGCCGCGTAAAGAGCTGATGCTTGTGCATACGCAGGAAGAGGAGGAGACAATCGCAGAAGCCATACGCCGTTTGGACAAACAGCCTAGCGCATGGTTCTGCCTGAATGATGGATTTGCGTTTTACGTCAGCTTGGCGTTGCGTCAACTGGGGTACCAAATCCCTGACGAGATCTCGATCTGCGGCTTCGACAACAGCCATTATTCCCAAATGGCCTCACCCAAAATCACAACGATGGAGGTCGACCTGTCCTTGTTCGCACACAAAGCGTTTGAACAGCTCATGTGGCGGATCAAGCATCCGGACGAAGCGTACCAGGAAATTCTGCTGCCTACCCGCTTAATCGTGCGCGAATCGACGGCAACGGTGAAAGCTTAAATTAAATAAGGTCGATCAGGGTTATCTCCCTGATCGACCTTTTGGTGTATCCGTGGACGATGGGATCGCTACGCACTCTCCGTCGGAGAAATCAAAACTAACTGGAATTTCTACCGTTAATCTTGACGAGAACGCAAGGTTTGGGCGATATAACAGCAAAATGTATAGTTAATTTGAGTGCTTTTCCACGAAAACAGCGATTTTGATGAAATTAACGGCAGGTTTTACTGTTCGTTGCGCGAAAGGACCATCTACGTCGAATTTAACGGTACTTTTTCCAGCTAATTAGCATTGAGGATGTTTGTTGCTTCCGCCTCACCCGACTTGAGCCCTCAATAACCAAACCAGCCTTTAAGCAAAAACCAGATCACCGGCACCAATAAGGACGGCAGCATATTTAGCGTCTTCGCGTCGATGATCTTCAATATCGATAACCCTGAGCTGGCAATTAACACGCCGCCGACAATGGAGATCTCCGTCAGCAATGGAGTCGTTAGAAATGTCGCTAAATAATCAGCGCTCATATAGATGGCCCCCTGCCATAAAAAGAGCACGACAGCAGCAAGGGCAATTCCGATGCCGTAACTGGAGGCCAGCACCATGGAGGTTACCAAATCCAGCGTAGCGTTCATGTACAGGTACGTATGATTCCCGTGCAGCGCGCTTTCGATCGGCCCAAGGATGGATAACGTGCCAATGCAGAAGAGCAGGATGGCCGTCGACAGTCCTTGTCCCAAATTCGAGGTGGAGAACCGCCCCACCAGCCGTTGGAACTTCTCGTCGATGTCCAGTGCAGTTCCGGCCAGACTCCCCGCCGCCAGGCTGATGATGAACAACACAGGGAATGTGCTGTCCTTCATATGCGTCACCGCAGCGTTAATGCCAAGCATGGTGGCAGCCAGACCGATGGCGGTAAATAGGGCGGTCTGATACGTCTCCTTCAGCCCTTTCTTAAAGATGCTGCCAAGCACACTCCCCGCCAATATGGCGACCGTGTTCACAATCGTTCCGATCATATTCCTGCTCCTATCCGTTCTTAAGTTCTGTCCTCATTCATGATAACGTGTTGCCGAATAACCGTCTAGCGCTCTCCTGGATGCCCCACCAGAATCTCCACATCGATGGTGATCTCAGTGGCCTCACGCTGTGTAAATGCCGTAATCCGCTTCTGTTCCGCAGACCAGGCAAGCGGACTCATGCGCACAAGATCACGTAATTGTTCGGCCCTTAGTTGCTGGCGGTACTTCAACGGCGTAACTTCCATAACGGGAAAATGCCGGCGGAACAACGTGACCGTTTTCTCGTTGGAATAGATTCTTTTCTCATGGCCGTCATAGAGAGATGCCCGGAGTTCCCGCAAATAATCAGCGCCCGGGACGACCTTCACGACCAAACCTCCCGGAGCCACCATCCGCTGAAACTCGCCATAATTGGCTGGCGACATCAGGTTGAGCACCACTTGAACCGATTGATCCTGCAGCGGCGCATGGGCCAAATCCGAGACAATCCATAGGGCATTAGCCTCTTGCCGGGCAGCCAGCCGGATGGCTTCTTTGGATAAATCGATGCCAACGCCTAACCTTTCCGGGCTTTTCAACTGCCGTAATATCCCCTGCAAGTGCGAGCCTTCTCCGCACCCCATATCAGCCACGAGCGAGGCAGGAGCGGGGGCGCCTGCGTATGATTGAATGACCTGAGCGATCGTGTCGTGCATGGGGGCATAGAGTTTGCTCTCCGCAATGATGCTCCTTCTAGCAGCAAACAGCTCTTTGTCATAATGGCTATGGACTGGATGAGACATCAGGTTGAGGTAGCCTTGTTTTGCGAAATCAAAGGTATGTCTCTGGAAGCATTCCAAGCTTCTTGGACCCGCTGCCTGAAAGCGTCCCCCGCATACCGGGCATTTTAAGATGGCGGCATATTGCATTGCACGTTCTGCGTCATTTCGTGATTGCGTCAATGTTTTCCCTTCCTTTTCCTCAATTGATCTCGGAAGCGGAGTAAACGGGAAAGACAAGCCCTGAACGTGAACCGAAGGCATAGTTATGCATGCTTATATACCCTGATGAACATAAAAAAAGAAAGGCAGAACTTTCCCGCCTTCCTTCATATCACGATTCGATCCCTAAATTTGAAGAGTTATGAAAAATGGGCAGACTGGTCCCGTTTACCCTGTTCCGGTGAACAGAGCCTTTGAACATATGAAATTACTTGTTCAAAGCGGTATGACGCAGTCTAATGAAATGCACCATTTAACCTAACCCACCTTTTTCATGAATTGCTGATCCATGTATATTATAAATGAATTCGATATGAATTCAACTTATCCCAAACGTTACTCCATCTATCTTCACTCTTTATAGGGCGGCGTAAATTTTGGTATACTGAGAACAAATCAACCAAGAACGGGGATCCAATGCGATGAAAGACCACGACATGCTGGCTGTACTGAAGGCCCTCTCAAACGAAACCCGGCTCAACATCCTTTGTTGGCTGCGGGAGCCGGAGAATTTAGAGCCCGATCTGCCGGAGGTCATTAAGCAGGAGTTTCCGGGCAGCGTATGTGTCGGCTCGATTCAAGAAAAATCGGGATTAGCGCAATCCGTCATTTCTTCGTATTTAGCAAGTTTGCTAAAGAGCGGCTTGTTAGAATCCCGCCGATATGGGCAATATACGTATTACCGGTTAAATGAAAAAGGAATTGATGCCTTCTTGGAACAATTCGCCGCTAAGTTGAAGGCCAAAAAATAATCCAGCAGAATCTTTTTCAGCTTGCATATTCATCTGTTAATCTATATATTTAGATATATCTATACGCGAGAGGAGAGATCCCTATGTCTATTTCTCAAACCGCTGCCGCTCTGTTTAAACCTTTTGAAGGCGGTGGACTGAAGCTTGCCAATCGAATTGTCATGGCGCCAATGACTCGTTCCTTTTCTCCAGGAGGTATCCCGGGGGCTAATGTCGCCGGTTACTATCGGAGAAGAGCGGAGAACGGCGTTGGCTTGATTATTACGGAAGGTACGGTGATCAACCATCCGGCAGCTCCTGCCGATCGGAATGTACCTCATTTCTACGGAGAGGAAGCGTTGGCTGGTTGGCAGCGAGTCGTCAATGAAGTGCATGAAGCCGGCGGCAAAATTGCCCCCCAAATTTGGCATACCGGTACGGCTCGTAAGCGAGAGACGTTCCCTGAATCAAATGCCGATCCGATCGGACCATCCGGCCTCAGCCTGACCGGTAAGCCGGTCTCGGAACCGCTGACGAAGGAGGAAATTCGCGAGCTGATTCAGGCTTATGCTCAAGCTGCTGCAGATGCGAAGCGCCTTGGCTTTGACGCCGTCGAAATCCACGGGGCGCATGGGTATCTGATTGACCAGTTCTTCTGGGAAGTCACCAATAAACGGACGGACGAATACGGCGGCGACCTCATTGAGCGTACTCGATTTGCCGTTGAGGTAATCGAAGCTGTCCGTGCTGCGGTTGGGCCGGATTTCCCGATTATTTTCCGTTTCTCGCAATGGAAGCCTGTTGATTATAGTGCCAAGTTGGCCAAGACCCCAGAAGAGCTGGAACGCTTCCTAGCTCCGCTGAGTGCGGCTGGTGTTGATATTTTCCATGCCTCCACTCGCCGTTTCTGGGAACCGGAGTTCGCGGGCTCAGAGCTGAACTTGGCCGGTTGGACGCGCAAGCTGACCGGCAAACCGACGATCACTGTAGGTTCCGTCGGGCTGAACTCCGAGTTCACCAGCTTGTTCGAGTCAGGCAAAGGCGGAGAAATAACCGGTATTGAGCAGCTGATCGAGCGCCTCGAACGCGGCGAGTTCGACCTCGTTGCCGTTGGCCGCGCACTGCTCACCGACCCGGCTTGGGCGGCGAAAATCCGCGACGGCCGCGTGGATGAGCTGAAGCCATTTACCAAGGAAGCCCTCTCCACCTTGAGCTGATCCCTTGCTTACCGAATGGAATCATAACCACCCGTCCAACGGGTGGTTTGCTCTTGGGGTATAACCCCTTGTTGCCAAACTGC
>NZ_BILV01000102.1 GCF_004000745.1 Paenibacillus barengoltzii NBRC 101215 | reverse complement strand
CGTAATACTTTAAACGATTCATTGACACTGAAATCGCCCAACGACATAATATACATTACTGTTTAGGAAGCAGGTAGGAAGGGGCTTTATATGACAAGCTGGAATTTGGCTGGACTGCGAACACATCAGGCGTTGTCCCGTTATTCGACTTACGAAATCGGGGGAGAGGCCCGTTTTGTGGGAACGCCTCATTCAGTAGAACAATTGCAAGAGTTGCTGGAATTGGCTTATCGTCGCGGTATATCACCGATCTTTTTTGGCGGAGGATCCAATTTGCTGTTTCCCGATCAGCCGGATCCCGATGCACTGTTTCTGACCACTCGAGAAATGGTTGAGGTGAAGCTTGAAGGAGATCGGCTATACGTCTCGGCAGGGGTGCCAATGTCGATGTTGGCTGTGATCGGATATGGCCTGGGGATTACTGATTTTGATTTTACCTTTTTGCTGCCGGGAACGGTGGGCGGTGGAATTTATATGAATGCTAAATATTTTGACCGTCATATCAGCGATACGTTGGTCAAGGTTCATTATATCGATTTGCAACAGCCGGGTACCGTTCAAACCATCAGCCGCGAGGAATGCGAATTTGGGTATAAACAGTCGGTGTTCCAGCATAATCGAACGCGCTGGTTTATCGTTGGCGCTGAGTTTAAGCTCGGTTCTATCGCTCAAGCTGCCGATTTGACAGCGATCCCGGAGCTGGTTGCGCTTCAGGAAGGAAAGCTTCCGTCTCACCAATTACCGGAGTTTGCTTCGCATTTCATCACATGGTTGAAGACGAAGGAAGGGTTAGGGGGGCAAGATGCTGCGTTGACCCCGATGCGAAAGATTATTGAGGACCGAGTAGGGAAGATGCATTTCTCGTATCCTTCCTGTGGATCGGTGTTCAAAAACAACTATTCCGTTGGCGAGCCGATTGGGAAACTGGCGGATCGTCTTAACTTAAAAGGGGTTCAGCGCGGCAATGCACGGATTTCACCTGTTCACGGCAATGTCATTCAAAATGTGGGCGGGGCGACCGCGGCCGATGTGATCGAACTCATTCGTCACGTACAGGATGCCTTTGATCGGAATTACGGTTTTGTTCCCGAACCTGAAGTCGTGATCGTCGAAGGTCAGGCCACCCTACTTCAACAAGAATAACGTTTCATTACCTTAAAAGCCCGTCTCGGCAGTCGCCGGGACGGGCTTGTTCTTGTTGGAAAGATAGGTTATTGCGATACCGCAATCGGTATGGACTGGGTATAACCTAATTTACGAGAAATTTCGTTAGCCGCTTGCTGGACTTCCTTAACCAGTTCTGGGATACGCTCTTCCTCAAACTGGACCTCCAATCCAGCAGCGCTGAGTGCAGCAATAATTTGCCCCGTATGATCAAAGATCGGAGCGCTTAACTCAGCCGTGTAGTTCTCCAATTCAGAACGGCTAAAGCTGTATCCTTCCTGACGGGAACGCTCCAGAATATGACGCAGCTGCGCTTTGTCAGTGATTGTACCGGAGGCGATCCGTAGCAGTTCTGTGGCTTCGAGGTACTCCTCACGTTCTTCCTCCGGCATAAAAGCTAAGATGATGCGAGACGAAGCGCCGGCATACAACGGGGCTTTGCGACCAATTTTGGTGAATAGCCTTACGGGGTGATCCGTATCCAATTTCTCAATATAAATGCTTTCGTCTCCATCACGCAGCACGAGATGAATGGCTTCCTGAATTTCGTCACGTAACTGCTGCATGACCGGCAGGGCAATATGGCGGATATCTAATCGTTCGGCAACCAGGTTGCCGTATTGAAGAAAGAGTAGACCTAGCGAATAAAAACCTTCTGTATCTTTTTTCAAGAATCCCATTTCTTCCAATGATCCGATCATGCGCAGGACCGAAGTTTTAGGAATCCCCGATAACTTGGCCATCTCACTGATATTCAGCTTGGCGTGGGTCAGGAATAACTGAAGCAAATCCATGGACCTGACCACGGTTTTGTTCTTGTGTTTGGTGTTCTTTTGCACGGTATGCCTCCTGCATGGCCTCTAATTCGTTCTGTATTAGTATACAACGAATGGAAGATTGTTGAAAACCAAAAACGCTTACGGAAAATAATGCTTGATTTTTAACCAATTCCGACTATAATGATCGTATATATTGGACATTCGATTTTCGGAAGTTCCGATCCGAATTACGGAACAAAATCTTTTAACGCTTTAGCGGAAAAAATCTTGATTTTTATGGAATTATAACTAACAATGATTTTATGCAGAAAATTCGTAATTCGGTATTATAAGTCCGAAATTCGGATAGGAGGATGGACATCATGTTTTCTCCGTCACCTGCTGAGTTTCCCATCATCACTCCGCTCGGAGATTCGGCGTTAATTGTGACATTTGGTGATTCAATTCAAACAAGCACGCATTTAAAGGTAAGGCAGTTGGCGGAATATTTGGAGCATCACCCTTTTCCTTGGATGATCGAGAGCGTTCCGGCTTTTACGTCGGTGACCATATATTATGACCTCATGAAGCTCTTGGAAGAAGCGGAGAAGCATGAGGACAGAGTTCGCACACTGACTCCATACCAGTTCGCTGCCGAGCTCGTGTCCAAGTTGATTCACACACTGCAAGACATTAAAGCATCACCAGAAAGAATCGTTGAAATTCCTGTTTGCTACGGAGGGGAGTGGGGGCCGGATTTAGAAACGGTCGCTTCTCACAATGGTCTAACCCCTCAAGAAGTGATCAATATTCATACATCTGCAGATTATCTGGTTTATATGCTTGGATTCGCTCCTGGCTTCGCCTATTTGGGAGGAATGTCTAAACGCATTGCCACTCCGCGTCGGGAAACCCCTCGTTTGTCTATACCGGCTGGTACCGTTGGCATTGCCGGAGATCAGACAGGAGTTTATCCCATTGACACCCCAGGCGGCTGGCAGTTGATCGGAAAAACACCGATCGAATTGTTTAAGCCTCAGCAAATGCCGCCAACTTTGTTGCAGGCGGGAGATATCGTCCGCTTCTACTCGATCACCCGTGAACAATTTGAAGCATGGGAGGAGTTGGAGCGATGAGTCTCTTGATCGAAAAACCCGGGTTGCTAACTACGGTTCAGGATTTGGGAAGGTTTGGTGTTCAGAAGTATGGCGTAATCGTTGGCGGTGCGATGGATGCCTTCGCCTTACGTATTGCGAACTTACTGGTTGGGAATGCGGAAGGGGAGGCCGGGCTGGAAATTACGCTGCTAGGTCCCGTCATCCACTTTGAGCAGACGACGCTGATCTCACTTTGTGGAGGTGATTTATCCCCTAAGCTGAATGGAGTACCCGTCCCGTTGTGGAGAACTGTCCTGGCGCCTAAGGGAAGCACGCTGACCTTCGGTCCGGCGAAATTAGGCTGTCGCGCATATTTGGCAGTAGGGGGCGGCATCGATGTTCCGATCCAGATGAACAGCCGTTCGACTTATTTACGAGCAGGCATCGGCGGTTATGAAGGTCGGGCGCTTGCAGCCGGCGACCGATTAACGCTCGGGGAGATCAGTCCCCTTGGCTCTCATTTTCTTGGTTTACTCGCCAGAGAGGCAAGCAAGGATAGCGGCGCGGTCAGCCGATGGGCGGTCTTTCCGCAAATGCTACCGAAATATGCAGCTAATCCAACTGTGCAGCTGATTCCAGGGGAAGAATACGAATTGTTCCAAGAATCCAGCCGTCACGATTTATGGCAAGAGGAATTTGCGGTTTTGCCGCAGTCCGACCGGATGGGTTACCGTTTCAAAGGCCGGGAGTTAAAGCTGGAGCAGTCGAAAGAGATGATCTCCTCGGCCGTGACAATGGGAACTGTACAGGTACCACCTGACGGGAACCCGATTATTTTGATGGCGGATCGCCAAACAACCGGAGGATATCCAAAAATTGCGCAAGTCGCGAGTGTAGATTTGCCGTTGCTTGCACAGGCCAGCTTAGGGGCTCGGGTGCGATTCCGCAAGATCACCTTGGAAGAGGCCCAGCAGCAAATGATCGAGCGGGAACTCTCGATTCAAACGCTGCGAGAGGGGCTGCATCAGCTGGAGATATCGGGGCGCAAATTCTGATCAGGGACTTGGACCGGCATGCATAATCAGACAGCATGAATGGAAAATTCAGTATGGAGGAATTTATTATGGAGAACAATAGCCATCCAAAACTCGAAATTCGGGATTTGCGTGTAGAGTACGACTCCAAGGGCCAACGCACCGTTGCTTTGGAGAACGTTCAGCTTAAGGTGGAAGACGGCGAATTCGTATCGGTTGTAGGTCCGAGCGGCTGTGGAAAATCAACCTTGCTGAAAGTAGTGTCTGGGTTGCTGAAGCCGGATGGCGGCCATGCCTTTTTGGACGGTCAAGAAATCCAGGGTGTGCCTAGCCAGGTTGGAATGGTGTTCCAAAACGATGCGTTGCTCCCGTGGAAAAGCGTCATCGACAACGTTCGCTTACCGTTAGAAATCAAAGGGTTTGCGAAAGACAAGCAACTGGAAGAAGCTAACCGACTTCTCAAAATGGTTGGACTTGACGGTTTCGGCAGTTACCATCCGAAGGAGCTATCGGGCGGAATGCGTAAACGGGTAGCTCTAGCACGGACCTTCGCTTACGACCCCGAAATCTATTTGATGGACGAGCCGTTTGGACCACTCGATGCGCAGACCCGGGTGAAAATTGGGGAAGAATTCCTACAGTTGTGGGAGAACGTCGGAAAAAGCGTGCTCTTTATCACTCATGATATCGAAGAGGCGATTGCACTGTCTGATCGGGTGATCGTGATGACCTCCAGGCCCGGGCGAATCAAAGCAGAGTTTAAAGTGAATTTGCAACGACCGCGTCCATTTTACGAGATCCGATTTGATCCCGAGTTCAAAGAGCTGCAGAAAGAAATCTGGGCCCAAATGTCTGACGGGGAATAGAGAGGAGGAATCATCAATATGGCAGCAAAAACATCAACCCCATCGGCAAGCTCTCCTTCCCCTAAGGCAGGACGCGGGAATCGCAGCGCCACCGTATGGATCGGCAGATTGGTCGTATTTATCGTCATTATCGGATTATGGGAGCTGTTGTCGGGTACGGTATTTAATTCTTTTTGGCTAAGCAAGCCGTCCTTGATTGTGAAGCGAATTATCGACATGACCGCAAACGGGGATCTTTGGTTCCACATGAGCATTACGCTGCAGGAATCTATCGTAGGTCTTATCATCGGGATGCTTGGAGGTACTTTACTGGGGATTCTGCTCGCGTTCAGCGGGATATTTCAAAAATGGGTGTATCCGTACATCATGGCTTTGTACAGCTTGCCCCGGGTATCGCTGGCACCGCTCTTTATCGTTTGGTTTGGGATCGGAATGACCTCGAAGATTTTGATGGTTGTGGCAATGGTTATCTTCGTCGCTTTTTACAATGCTTATGAAGGTGTGCGAAACATCGACAAAGACTTAATGGATATGATGAGCACGTTTAAGGCGAAATGGACGCATAAGCTTCGCTGGGTTGTACTTCCCTCGATTACGGTTTGGATTCTAACCAGCTTGCGGCTGAATATCGGCATGGCTCTGATCGGGTCAGTTATCGCTGAATTGGTTGGCTCCAATCGGGGGCTTGGATATTACATCACCTATTCGTCCAACATGCTGGATACGACAGGTATTTTTACAGGCCTTGTCCTCATCATGATTATCGCCGTTGTCTTGGAACAAATTATCGTTCAGGTTGAGCGGCGGCTACTGAAATATCGTTAAGGGCTGAACTCCAAATTATTTCACCCCATGAAATAAAAATGGAGCAACCATACATTTAGAAAGAAAGCGATTATTCAAGGAGGGGAATCACATGAAAAAAACAAAAATGCTCCTGGCAACGCTGCTGGTTCTGACGATGGCTTTGGTCAGCGCGTGCGGAAGCAACAACAATGCGGCTTCTGGAGGGAATAACGCTGGCGCGAACAATGCGGCAACAGGAAGCAATGAAGATGCTGGCAATGCTACTCAACCAGAAAACGTCAAAATTCGCGTAGGTCTGGTGGGCGGCGGCATGACGCCAATTATTGCGCAAATCGGGATTAATGATGGCTCTTACGAGAAAGCCGGAATTACGATCGAGAAGCAAAGCTTCACGTCCGGTGCGGATATGGTACAAGCCTTGGTTGGCGGCAGCTTGGACATTGTCTTGGGTTCTTATGAGCACGTCTTAAGACAGCAAAAGAACGGCCTTGGCGTGAAAGCTTACGGCGAAATTTACAATGGCGTAGGTTATTCGCTGGTTGTGAAGAACGATGCTCCGTATCAGAAGCTGGAAGATTTGAAGGGAACGACACTGGCTGTAACCAAGGTTGGCAGTTTGTCCGACACGGGGTTGCGTGAAGGCTTGAAAGCAGTCAATATCGACCCGGACAAAGACGTACAAATCATCAATGGCGGCAGCGGCGCTACGATGCTGGCTGCCATCGAAAGCGGCAAAGCTGCTGGCGGTATGGTGTCCGAGCCAACGATTTCGCAAATGTTAGCTACCGGGAACTACCGGGTGCTGTATGACCCGCCGTATGATTTTGCCGGGATCACGGTTATGGCCAAAACGGATTGGGTTGAGAAAAATCAGGATGCGATGAAGCGATTCCTTCAAGTCAGCAATGAAGTGAATGAACGCGTGCAGAAGGATCCGGCCTCCGCAGTAGAAGCAATGCTGCAAGAGTTCGATCAAATTCCAGCCGACGTGATGGAAACGGCCGTTAAAAATCAACTGGCGAAAGTACCGGCGGGACTTAAAGTAACTGAGGAAGGCGCAAAGAACGTCTCGAAGACGCAAATCGAAGCAGGCGTTCTTGAGAAAGAAATTCCGTTTGAAGATACGGTGGACCTTTCGTTGCTTCCTTAAGTCATATTAGAATCGGGTGAACAACGCGCGCTTATACCGTGTGTTTTCGCCCGATTTATTTCACAACCGACGATATTAGAGAAAGAAGGCGATCCGCTCATGGCCAAAGATTTAAGAACCTATCTTGGACAATTAACGCAATTTGATGCAAATAGCGTCAAGCTTGTCGACACGGAGGTTGATCCGCGTTTTGGCATTACCGCTTATGCTGCGGCATTGGCGGAGAAAGGCGATTACCCGGCCTTGCTCTTCAATAAGGTGAAGGGCTCACAAATGGCGTGTATTTCCAATCTGCTGACCTCGTACGAGCGCGTCGCCCTCTATTTAGGATGTGAGGTCCAAGACATTCCGCGGGTATATGGCGAGAAATTGCAGCAACCGATTGAACCTGTGGTCGTAGACCGCGCTGCTGCTACAGTGAAGGAAAACGTGATTGAAGAAGCAGACGTCGACCTGTCCAAACTGCCAATTCCCGTGCACAACGAGATGGATGGCGGTCCATATTTATCGGCGGGGGTGATGATTATCCGCGATCCCGAATCCGGGCTGATTAATGCGGGGATCTATCGTCATCAAATTTTCAACGAACGCGACATGGGTGTGTGGTTCCTTGGAGCACACCACGGCGGATTGATTTACAAAAAGTATAAAAAACAAGGCAAGCCGGCTCCAATCGCAATTGCATTAGGCCATCATCCTGGATTCATCATGGGAGCGGTTTCCCGGGTTCAAGGGATCGGCGGGGAATACGAAGCGGCTGGCGCATTAATGGACGAACCTCTGGAACTGGTGAAGGCGGATACGTCTGATCTGCTCGTCCCAGCGCATGCGGAGATCATTCTGGAAGGCGAGATTTTGCCGGATAACGATCATAGTGAAGGGCCGTTCGGCGAATGGCCGGGCCATTATCTCGGCGGAGGCTCGGTACCAACGATCCGCATCAAACGGATTACATATCGAAACCATGCGATCTTCCAAGATATTGTAGCATCGGGTCGAGAGCATTTGGTTGTGGGCGGAGTGCCGCGTTCCGGCAGTATTTATCACACGGTGAAAAAAATCGTGCCAGGTCTCAAAACGGTAAACGTTCCTTTCTATGCCCGCATGAACTGTTATTTGTCAATTCAGAAGGAAAAGGATGCGGACGTGAAAAAAGCAGCTTTTGCAGCGCTAAATACCGAGCCGGAGAATTTACGTCATATCGTCGTGGTGGACGAGGACATCGACGTGTTTAACGGAGAAGAGGTGGCTTGGGCGATTGGTACACGGTTTGATGCAGAACGTGATTTGCTGGTCATCCCGCGTTGGAACGGTCCGGGCGGGTTGCTTCCAACGAACTGGGAGTACAACGCCGAAGGCAAGAACACGCCGCGCATGTCCAGTGCTGTAATCGTTGACGCCACCAAACCGGCGCCGCCAGTCGTCTTTCCGAAACGGGCCGTTGTTCCCAAGGAGCACGTGGAGTTGGCCGATTTGGCTTCGCTGCGCGAACTGTCGGCCGAAGAGAAAACCAACTGGCAAATCTAAAGCATGTAGCCTCAATCGACAGAAGACGGAGAAGACCACTTCCGTTGTCCATTCTGCCGTTTGAGGCTGGCTTGTTTCATAGTTAATGCCATGAATTAATCCTATTAATGAATTGTGAGAGGAGCATCAGCATGAGTAATGTAGTGGATTTGAACTGTGATATGGGCGAGAGCTTTGGCGCTTATAAGCTGGGCAGAGACAGCGAAGTGTTGAAGTATGTCACATCAGCAAATATCGCTTGCGGTTTCCATGCCGGCGACCCGGCGACGATGCGTAAGACCGTGAAGCTGGCGTTGGATCATGGCGTGGCTCTAGGGGCACATCCGGGCTTGCAGGATTTGATTGGATTTGGCCGTCGCGATATGGATCTGTCTCCGCAAGAGGCCTATGACATCGCAGTGTACCAGATCGGTGCGCTTTGGGGATTCGTACGCGCGGAAGGGGCGAAGCTTCAGCATGTCAAAGCCCATGGTTCTTTCTACAACATGGCGGCACGGAACGCCGGTTTGGCTGAGGCGATTGCCGAAGCAGTGTATAAAATCGATCCGGAGTTGATTCTGTTTGGACTTGCCGGCAGCGAGCTGATTAAAGCCGGGAAGAAAGTTGGGTTACGCACCGCGAGCGAAGTCTTCTCTGACCGGACCTACCAATCCGACGGTTCACTCACCTCGCGCCGTTTGCCGGATGCTCTGATTACGGATGAGGAGCAATCGGTGAAACAGGTCATTCGAATGGTTGCCGAAGGCAAAGTCATGTCACAGCAGAACGTCGATGTGGATATCCAAGCAGATACGATTTGTATTCATGGTGACGGCATTCATGCCGTGGAGTTTGCGGAAAAAATTCGCACTTCATTAACGGCTGCGGGGATTACGGTACAACCGGTAGGGATCACGCTGGGGCAACAAGCGTAAGCGCTGAAGGAGGAGACAACAGGATGGAACCATTGCATTTACAGACGGACGTGTTGGTTGTCGGATCCGGAGCCGCCGGGTTGATGGCAGCCCGAGCGGCGGCCGATGAAGGCGCCCGCGTAATTTTGACCGACAAGAGCTTAATCAGCCGGGGCGGAGCGACGATTTTGGCGCAGATGACCGTAGCCGTAGCATTGGGCGAAGCGGAAGAGGACAGTACGGAAATTCATTTTGAGGACACGATGAAGGGAAGCCGGGGCTTGGCTGATCCCAAGATCGTTCGTGCTGTCGTCGAACGGGGACCCGAGGTGATTCTCGAAGCGGAAGGTTATGGCGTCAAGTGGGCCCGCACACCGGATGGCAAGCGTTCACAGGCGTTTGCTCCAGGGCATTCCAAAGCCCGCTGCGTGTACGTGGATATTTTGAATACGGGCGGTGCTACAGCCGCTGGTTTAAAGAAGGCGATTTGGAAGGACGAGAAGATCCAACGTCTGAAGAACGTGATGATCACGAAAGTTGTCGTTGAGAATGGGCGGGCCGTCGGTGCCATCGGCTTTGAGATGGAGGAATACCGCCCGATCAGTATCGCCGCTTCATCGGTCATTTTGGCTACAGGCGGGTTAACGGAGGTCTTTGAACGCAACAGTGCATCGGCGAACATGACTGGTGACGGATTCGTGCTGGCAGCCGAGGCAGGTGCCGAAGTGCGCGATATGGAGATGGTGCAGTTCTTCCCCATTGCTCACCTGTTCCCGCCTCTCGTTGGCATCGATCCGATCATGTGGGATCCGTTCCGCTATAAGCTGGGCGGTCGCCTGCTGAACGGTTTGAAAGAAGAATTTATGGATAAATACAACGGCGAAGTTGCCGGAAAATACACAGCGGCGCGTGACCAAACGACACTGGCGATTTTCCGCGAGGTGGAGGCTGGCCGCGGTACGCCGCACGGCGGAGCGTATCTCGACTTCACGATGGTACCGGAGGACAAGCTGAAGGAAGCGTTTGGCCCGGTCATCGATATTTTGCGGAATCAAGGCGTGGATTTGACCAAGGATATGGTGGAAGTAGCCCCAATGGCGCACTTTATGCTCGGCGGTGTACGGGTAGACGAAGCAATGCGCACAAGAGTACCGGGTCTGCTCGCATCGGGTGAGTTGATTTATGGCATGCATGGTGCGAATCGCTTATCCGGCAATGCCATCACCGAAGCACTGGTTACCGGGCGAATTGCCGGTGAAACTGCCGCACGCGAGAAAAGCGATGCACTGGATGAAGCTGCTGTGCGTCAAGCCTTTGAGCGGGAGATGGAGCGGTTAACGCAATTTTGGCATCCTACCCCGGTTGAGCGGGATTCTGCCTCGCTCCAAGCGTTTAAACGCAAGCTGCAGAAGGTGATGTGGAAGGGTGCTGGTCCGCTTCGTACGGAAAGCGGCTTGAAGGAAGCGTTGACGGAGCTTAAGGCGCTGGGCAGCGAGCTGGACCGCATCTCGCTGGCGAAGCCGGGCAAATTTGCGCTGTCCCTGTTCGAGAAGCTGGAAGCCGCCAATATGCTGAAAGTCAGCGAAGCGATTGTACTTGGCGCCCTGGAACGCAAAGAGACGCGCGGTGCCCATGTACGATTGGATTACGACGAAACGCTCAGCCAACCGTCCAGCTACAGCTATGTCTTAAATGAGGCAGGGGATTGGGTCGTCACCGAGGTTCCGCTGCCGGCGGGCAGCTAACGGAGACGGACGAGATCAAACGAGCCGGCAAGACGGTTCCGAATGAAGGGAGAATAAGGAACAATGGCAACAGTGACTTTAAACGTAGTTCGCGGCGATGCAGAAAGCGGCGCTTCCTTTGAGAAATACGAAGTTCCATTTCGTGACGGGATGAGCCTGCTGGATGCGATCTTTTGGATTCGGGAGCATGTCGACCCGTCCTTTTCGGTACGGTATTCCTGCCGTTCCGCCAACGCCTGCAAAGAATGCTCGGCGTTTGTGGATGGCAAACCTGGTTACTTGTGCAGCATTCGCGCTGTTCCAGGCAGTGAGGTTAAGATTGAGCCGCTGACCGGCCGTCCGTGGATCAAGGATTTGGCAACCGCCTTGGAGTAGACATCATCATATTTACATGAAGGAGGGGCAATTATGGCCTGGCTACAGCCCCGCAGATTAGACGAAGCGCTTGAGCTGCTTCGGGAGCGGAATCCCCGTATCGTGTGCGGGGGAACCGATTTGTTCGTGAACGTGCAGCGTAAATGCTATGAGTCGGAGCACACCGACTGGCTCGATATCCGGCGTGTGCCGGAGCTGCAAGCGACCCGCCGCACCGAGGCGGGTCTTGAAATCGGCGCCGCGGTGACAGCCGCCGAGATTTGGGGCAGCGACACGTTTCGCGTCGTGCCCGCGCTGCAACAGGCCGCCCGCATCGTTGGCGGCTGGCAGATCCAAAACCGCGCATCGCTGGGCGGCAATGTGGCGAACGCCTCCCCGGCCGCCGATATGGTCGTTCCGCTCGTGGCTTACCGAGCGGAAGTCCGGCTGGCCGGGGCGGACGGCACTCGCAGCGTGCCGATCGCGGACTTCATCACCGGGCCGAAGGCGACCCAGCTCCGCGAACGCGAGCTGATCACGTCGCTGTTCATTCCGGCCCGGGTGCTCGAGGTGCCGCAGGTGTTTCTGCGGCACGATCAGCGTGCGGCCACCGACATCTCGATCGTCTCCGTCGCCTTGCTGCTGCAAGGCAAAGGCCATGAGATCGAGTGGGGGACGGCCGCCGTGGGCGCAGCCGCGCCGAAGCCTTTCACGCTGAGCGCGGAGGAAGAAGAGCGGTGGAGCGGCGAACTTACCGCCGCTAAGCTGGACGAGCTCAGCGCGTTGTACGTGCAGCACAGCTCGCCAATTACGGATGTGCGCGCCAGCGCGGAGTATCGCCGCGCCTTAGTAGGGACTTATATCAAGCGGGCCGCGAACGCTTTGCTACCGAACGGCCTGTAACGAGGGGAGAGGAGCATCACCATGGCAGGGACAACCTTAAAGATCGCCATGTCAGAGAGCGATCGTACCTTAAAATTGCTCAGCGGCGCCAAACCGCTGCCGGGCTTTACGCTCGACGTGCAGCGGGAGTCGATTGAAGATATTTTTGTGAACCAAATTTCCCAGGCGTCGTATGACGTATCCGAACTGTCTCTGGCCTCCTACCTGATTGCCAAAGGCGGAGGAGATACGCGGTTAACGGCCATCCCGGTATTTCTATCCCGGTCATTCCGACATAATGCGATTTATGTCCGTTCGGACAGTCCATATACGCATCCTTCCGAGCTTAAAGGCAAACGGTTCGGATTTCCCGAATACCAAATGACCGCGGCCGTCTGGGTCCGGGGCATGTTCCGTCATGAATGGGGGATCGCCACTGACGAGATGGAATGGTTTACGTTCCGTCCAGAGCGGGTGCCGGTGAAGACACCGGCAACGCTGGTGGAGGGCGATATTTTTGAAGCGCTGGCGGAAGGGAAAGTGGATGCGATCATGACGGCCCGGCGCCCGCCGGCCAAGCTGTTCCCGGCTTCGGGCGAAGGCGGCGTGCTGCGCCGGTTAATCCCGGACGTATGGAACGTCGAGCGGGAGTATTACGGGCGTACGGGGATTTTCCCAATTATGCACTTGGTTTCGCTGAAGGCAACCACCGTAGAGCAGTTCCCGGAACTGCCCAAGCAGCTGTATGAGCTGATGCGGGCGATCAAGGATGAAGGGATCGCGGAGCTGCTGGAGACGATTCGCAATGCCACCTCCAATCCGTTTGTCTGGGAATCGGCTGAAGCCTCGGCCAAGCTGATGAACGGGGATATGTGGCCTTACGGAGTTGCAGCGAACTGGCCGCAGATCGAGACGTTTATTTCTTATCTTCAGGAGGACGGCCTGCTGGACCGCAGCTTCACACCGCAGGAAGTGTTCCATGCCTCCGTCCAAAACACATAAGCATTTGTAAAAGGAAGAAGGTGCTGCCTCATGAACGGCGGACATAACCATAACCTTAACTCTAGTTTGACGTTAACGATTAACGGCGAGGACGTGACCTGGAACGGAGAGCCAACCGCTTCGCTGGCGGACGTCATCCGTGAAGGACAAGGCCTGACAGGGACAAAGATCGGCTGCCGCACCGGCGAATGCGGGGCTTGTACCGTGCTGCTGGACGGCCAACCGGTCGTCTCTTGCCTGGTGCCGGTCGCTTCCGCCCAAGGGCAATCGGTGGAAACGATCGAAGGCTTAGCCCGACATCCGGAGTTCCGGGAGCTGGAGCAAGCGATGCAGGAGTATGGCGGCGTACAGTGCGGTTTTTGCACGCCGGGGATTATGATGTCCACTTGGGCTTGGCTGCAAAATCCCGATTTGTTCGGCGGCGACATCGGCGCGGCGCTGAAGAACAACCTGTGCCGCTGCACCGGTTATCGGGGCATTATGGAAGCGGCGGAGCACGTCCTGGCCTCGAAAGGAGCCGTGCGATGACGACAAACAGCCAACAGCAAGCTAGCAAATCGCAAGACGCCAAGGTCATGAACCCGGCTGACCCGAATCCTTCGGCTCGGCAAGGGAATCCGACGTTAAAGCAGAAGCCGCTGGATTTGAAGTCCAAGCTGGAAGGGCAGACCCGTTACTTGCACGATCTGAATTTTCCGGGGCAGCTCGTTGGCGCGATTTACCGCAGCCCATTGGCCCATGCGCGGATCAAACGGATTAACGTGGACAAAGCACGCCAGGTGGAAGGCGTACATGCTGTTATCACGGCAGATGACGTACCTAACCATAAATATGGGCCGACCAAATTCAAAGACTGGAACATTCTCGCCCGCGATCGTGTGCTCTTCATCGGTGACGAAATCGCTGCTGTTGCGGCTGAGACGAAAGAAGCAGCCGAGCAAGCCTTGGCCTTGATTGAGGTGGAGCTAGAGCCTCTGGAAGGCGTATTTGACCCCGAAGCAGCGATGGCTCCCGGTGCTCCTCAGATTCATGAGGACGTGGAGCTGAACCGACCGATGAAGGTAGATGTCTCGCGCGGTGATGTGGAAGCCGGGAAGCAGAAGGCGGCCGTCGTCAAAGGCGGGCGTTACATCTCGAACCGCATTTATCAGGGGCATTTGGAGCCGGTTGGGGCGATCGCGCACTGGTCGGAGGAAGAGGGCGTCACCATTTGGGCGCCTTCCCACATTCCGTATCGGGCGCGGGAAGCGTATGCGGCCGGGTTTGGCTTGCCGGAGGACAAGGTGCGGATTATCGTGCCGCCGATTGGGGGTTCTTTTGGCGCCAAATACGTTCTGAAGGTTCATGTGATCGCAGCCGCCTTGGCGATGGCGACAGGGCGGCATGTGAAGATCATTTTGGATCGGTATGAAGATATGATCACGGCCCATCCACGGGTTCCATTGACTTTTGACATTGAGATCGGGGCAGATGCGGAAGGGAATTTCGTGTACAAAGATCTGACGGTATATGCCGATGCGGGCGCTCGTGTCTATTGGAGCCCTAACGTCATTGCCACCGCCTGCACCCGGCCCGACAACATTTATCATTTCCATAATGTGAAGTCGACGGGGTACCTGGTGTACACCAACAATAGTCCAACGACATGTATGCGCGGGTTTGGCAATGCGGAGATGCTATTTGCCGTGGAAAGCGTGATTGATGAGATTGCGCTGGAGCTGGGGATGGACCCGGCTGAGCTGCGTCTCAAAAATATCGTTCACGCCGGCGACACCACGCTGCACGGGTATCGTCTCGATACGTGTAATTTGGAGGCGTGCATCGAGAAGGTGAAGGAGCTGTCCGGTTGGGAGCGGAGAAACGAATTGCCGCCTTACCGGGGCCTTGGCCTAGCGGTGGCCAATCACGTCTCGGGCTTCCGTGCGATCGATCCGCGGTTTGACGGCTCAACGGCCGTGATCCGCGTGAAACCGGGCGGATTCGTGGAAGTGGAAACCGGCGAAATCGAGTTGGGCCAAGGGATGTCGATGACTTACGCCCGCATCGCCAGCCGCGTGCTGGGGATTCCGGAAGACGGGATTTTAGTAAAATCCGGGGATACCGGGCGGTATCCGTTTGGCATCGGTACGCTGGCTTCCCGCAGTACGGTTATGGGCGGTAATGCGGTGCAAAAAGCGGCGGAAGCGCTGGTCCGCGAAATCGAGAAGCTGGCAGTTGAAGCGCTGGGCGAAGGCGCGGTATTTAAAGACGGCGTCGTTCAATATAGCGGTAAGACGTATTCCCTTAGCGATGTCGCTGATTGGTTCCGGGCTCGTCATGCCGGCGAGGAGCTTACGGTGAAGGAAAGTTATGTGCCGGATACCGAGCTGCCGGACGCCACCTATTTCGGGCATCCATCGCCAAACTATCCGTTTGCGGCGCATGTTGCTGAGGTCGAAGTGGATCCGGACACTGGCCGCACGAAGGTTGTCGGATATTGGGCAGTACATGATTCCGGCACGATCATTCATGAAACGATGGCGAAGGGCCAAGTGCTGGGCGCCGTAGCCCAAGGCATCGGCTGGGTGACGATGGAGGACTTGATCGTCCGTGAAGGCAGAGTCATGAACCCTTCGATGATGGACTACCGCATGCCGGGGGCTAAGGATATGCCGGATGTTCAGGTGCATTTCGTACAGGAAGCCGATCCGCATGGTCCATTCGGAGCGAAGTCCTTAGGCGAAGTGGCGCTGGACCCGGTTCCGGGCGCGATTGCCAATGCAATCGCCCATGCCACCGGTCGGCGCGGTTATGTGCTGCCATTGTCGGCAGAACGCGTGTGGAAATCGTTGCAATCCTAAGGGTGTAAGGGGGGGCCGTTCCAGAATGCGACTAGACGGCCCCCAGATTGAAGACGGGAGATGACATGAACATGGAGGAGCTCATGCTTGCGTTAGACGCCTGTCTGGCCGAGCGTCAGGCGTGCGTTGTTGCCACAATTGTAGATGTGGACGGCTCCGCCTACCGCCGGGAAGGCGCGCGTTGCCTCATCCATGCGGATGGCGAGGTGACGGGCATTCTGAGCGGCGGCTGTATTGAGGAAGACTTGCGCGAGCATGCCCAAGAGGTGCTTCGCATCCTGGAGCCGCGCAAGCTGCTCTACGACTTCCGCATCGGAGAAGACGAGGTATGGGGCACCGGCCTCGGGTGCAACGGGGCGATCACGGTGTGGCTCGAGCCGTTTGATCCGGTCCGCGCGCCGAACGCGGCGGCCCGGATCATCGGCGACCTGCGGCAGCGCGTAGAGACGCGCGAGCC
>NZ_BILV01000101.1 GCF_004000745.1 Paenibacillus barengoltzii NBRC 101215 | reverse complement strand
GCAAATCAGGCATTTCAGCGAAAAAAGCCTGCACTTTTGCAGTTATTTCAGGAAAAACAGCGATTCCAGCTCAAAATAACTGTATTTTTGCAGGAATCGTGTGCATGACGGGTGTGTTAGGGGGCTATTTTTACAGGAATCGTGCAATCGCATAAAAACGGCGAGTAGAGGGCACAGCGTGCGAGTACCGAAAAGCGCTCCAACTCCACCTATCCCAACGTTCCAATCTTACCCCATCACAACTTCTCAAGCTCGCGAAGTAAGTACTCTCGGCGTTTCGCAATATAGTCGAGAATGACCTGACGGTCTGACAGGAGGACATCGGTGGAGTACTTACGCGTGGAATCGGCCATAAGCGCAGGCATCAATGAGGAGTGAAGGGAGTTAATCGTTGGAGCCAGCTGACTCACCGTAAAATGTCGCTCCAGAATCTCCTTCAGTGTCTTGCGATATTGCCTCCGAACCGAGGGGAAGGAGAGCAGCTTTTGGGTCAGCCCGTTGTATCCTTTGATCCGGACGTTGTCGATGTCGCTGAGCTTCCCGTAACTGTTTCTCCCCCAGGTACCCTCGTAATCCCAAGGGCTCATTTGATATTTGAAGCTTCCCTTCTTGCGGAAGATGGCATAGTTTTGAGTAAAGCCGTCAAAGTTTCCGGTGCACACCGCCCCGCCTAACCACCGTAAATACTCCGGAATATCTAAATGCTTCTTCATATAAGCTAGAAGCCTTCGCCCCTTGAGGGTATGAATCCGTTCCACAAACCGCGAGATTCGTGCCAACTCCTGAGAGGTTCCTATCACCAGCTCATAGCCAGAAGCCAGGTTACGCTTGCGTTTTCCCCCCTCACCTATCAGCCGAAAGTTGGCGTTGTTATTGATCGCATAAAGCAGCGAGCTCGTGTTCACTTTCCTTTTGGTAAAAAACGACCGATCTACCCCTTCAATCTCCAGATACAGCCCCTGATTTACTCCATTAATTACCAGATAAACATGTCTCGTTCTTGGACTCGGTACCCCTATTTTCTCAAAAAAACGAAAAGAGAGTGCGTTTCTCATCATGGTAGGGTCATCCCACTCCACGTTGTAATGGATGCTTCTGTGACCTATGCGAAGCTCGTAGGATTTCTTGTCGTAATAACGGGTGTGTCCACCCCGGTAACGGATTTTGACGTTCTCCTTAATGTTATCCGTCATCAGTAATGCGTTGGCGTATTGGTCATCCCATACGCTTTTTTCTAGCTTTGCTTGGTCTGACCAGCCGATTTGAAGCGAACGAACGGGGAACCTCAACCTGATCACCTTTCTTGCGGAAGCCTGCCGCATTTCAATTTAATATCCAGAATATGCAGGCAGTAGTCGGATGGTCCGCTTTAACCTAGGGCAACAGGGAAGGTTCTTTCTTTGATTCTTGTAGGCAATTCTACTTTAGTTACAGAAGTGGAAATTTATAGATGATAGATATCAGACTAGGACAAAGGTTAGTCATCGACATATGATGTACTACAATTCCCGCTAGGGGGCAAATGAAAGGAGGGGAGGAACGTGGCCTGCTACCAATCGCTGAGTCAATTAATGTATCTCATAGGTAAGGAAGTTTGTATTAATCGTGGTCAACCAGGTTTCATCATTGGCAGATTAGTAAGCATCCAGAATGATTATGTGGCCGTACAAACGAAAAATCGTCGCATACTCTACTACCATTCGGCTTATATTGACAGCTTGTCCGAAACGAGATGGAAGAGAGTCCCGACGAACTACAGCCAAGAAGTTGAAGTGATCATGGCGCCTCGATTTAATGAACTTCTCTCCAGCCTCCTGCACCATCAGATCCTACTAGATATTGGCGGGCCGCAAGTCGAGAAAGGGTGGCTTACCCGTATAACTGCCGATGAAGTTGTGATGGAAGTGAATGAGAGGAGTGTAAGGATCCCTCTCGAGCAAATTCGTTATACGGTTTGTGAATGTTAAGCAATTTATGGAAGGGGAAATGGGTTATGGCCATCAGTCAAAACGGTTATGGCAACTTAGTAGGAAGCAACGTCCGTATTAATCGCGGTGGTCCGGATTCGGTTGAAGGTACTTTGGTAGGTTACGGATCGGATTACCTTGTCATTCTGGCCAAGGACGGCACGGTTTATATCAAAAACGCTCATGTGAAGAGCTTTAGTCAAAACTTGGGCACGAAAGGGAAAACCAAAGGAACGATGGGGAGAACTGGTCAATCCATTATTCGTTCGTACAATTTCGATGGCGTTCTTCGTGCCCTGAAACACAAAAAAGTGCAAATTAACCGCGGAGGTCCTGAGAAGATCGAAGGGGTCATCTCGGATTATGGCAACGATAGTGTATACCTCATTGTAAATAATGAACTCGTACAGGTTCAAACCTATCATATCAAGAGTGTGACTCTGCGCAACCGCTCGAGCAGCAACAGTAGCAGCAACAATAGCAGCAATAGCAGCAATAATAGCAACAACAGAAACGGCAATAACCGAAACAGCAATAGATCCAACAACAACAGAACGGGAGGAAGAACCGGCGGCAGAACCGGAGGTAGAACCTCGGGCAGCAAAAATGCTACGGTCTCTTCTGCCGAAGGCGGACCTGGCGGCAGGGGAGATCGCGGCAGAACCGGCGGTGCCGGGACGGGCGGCAGAAACCGCACCCAGGGAAGAGGCGGCACTCAAGGCAGAGGCGGCACGCAAGGCAGAGATCACACGCATGGAGACCATTCTCATGATGGATACCACACGCATGGCAGAGAAGGGGACTCTGCAACTGGTGGCAGAAACCGCACGCAAGGCAGAACGCGCGGCGCTGGAACTGGCGGCAGAAACCCGGGAAGAACCGGCGGATTTTCCACTTGGGGTGTAGGTACTGGCGGCTACCAGTGGGGGACCAGAAAGTCGAGCAAAAATGTGAAAAAATCGGCCAAAAAACGGCAAGGAGGATCCTCCAAGGTATCCTCCAAGAAGAAATGGGATCCTTTTCTCTAAGAATGGAACGAAAGCCTTCAGTCATTGAGGCGGTGCCTGGGGCGCCGCCTTCTTTAAAATTTGGGAAAGGACCCGCTTATTCCAGTCGTAAGCGCCAAGCTCACAAATGGCTTGCCTCTCTCCCTCACCACGATGCTCATGATAAAGGAGGTATACGATGCCTATGCTAACTTCTCGCATCGGACAACATATCGAACTCACCATTAGCGGCAGACCACAACTAGACACAGGGCTCTTAATTGATGCAGGAGATGATATCGTCGTCATCTTCAGACAAGAGCGCTATTACTACATTCCAACGAAGCACATTCATCACTTCCGGGTTATTCCATCTCCTGAGAAAGATAATGAGGGAACCTTGTACGAAAACCCGCTGGAATGGGCAGCGGGAGAGTCGATTTCTTTTCGGAAAACGTTATTTAACGCCAGAGGCGTCTTTATGGAAGTTTTTCTGACGGGTGTTCATACGCTTAGCGGTTATCTAACCAGCGTCATGAACGATTACCTTGTATTCTATTCTACGGTTTTTCATACCGTGTATGTCCCATTGGATCATGTGAAGTTAATTATGCCTTATCCGGCCAACAAACCTCCCTTTTCTTTAGAAAATGAAAGATTAAACGTGAAGCCTACCGGTCTGACCTTGGCCCGAACGTTTGAGCAACAACTTAAAAAGATGGAAGGGAGTTTGGCGGTTCTCGATCATGGAGAAGCAACGGATAAATTCGGGATCGTTCAATCCGTTGATCGAGGTTTGCTTCACCTTGTTTTAGCTGACGGGGAATCGGTGATATGGAATATTCAGCATATTAAATCTGTCCATTTGCCTTAAGGGGGGAGTAGAAAATGATCGTCCTAGTGTTAATTATACTTTCGGGGTTGGGACTCTTTATGTTGTTAAAACCTTCGGTTAAGGAAGAAACGATTACCCATGCTCCAGTCGTTGATGTTCAGCAGGCCGAGTACGATTACCTTGTTCGTGTCAGCGGTAAATAATCGGCCAGCTAGAGCAGAAACAATTGGAGAATGGGGGTGGTCACTTGATAGAGCTTACAGCTGCAGGCTTAACGATTCTCGCATTTGTTCTAACCACCATCCTAATCTTGTGGCGCCCAAGGGGACTCAATGAAGCGATACCCTCCACGATCGGAGCTATTATTGTCTTAATCAGCGGGACAGTAAACTTTTCTGATCTGCTTCACATCGGAGAAACCGTGAGCGGAGCGGCAATCACGATCATGGCGACGATTATTATGGCGCTGGTCTTGGAAAGCTTCGGTTTTTTTCACTGGGCAGCCGAGGGACTGGCTTACCGATCCAGGGGCTCCGGGATCCGCTTGTTTTGGTACGTGAACCTGATGTGTTTTTTAATGACGTTGTTCTTTAATAATGATGGCAGCATTCTCATCACAACACCAATACTACTCCTCTTGTTAAGAGAGCTTAAGCTCAAAAACCATCAGAAGATCCCTTATCTCTTATCCGGAGCTTTAGTGGCAACGGCCTCCAGCGCACCGATCGGAGTCAGCAACATCGTGAACCTAATCGCACTCAATATGGTTGGGATGAACTTATATATGCATACGATGATGATGTTTGTCCCTGCACTTTTAGGGTTGATCGTGCTGGTAGGTTTGCTGTTTCTTGTATTCTATCGTCAATTGCCGAAAGAGCTGCCGCCCAGATTGAGGTCACATCCATTAAAAACACCGCGGTTAAGTCTCGAGTCCGATGAGGAGCTGGAGGAGGCCGTACGAAATCGTGAACCCTTAAAACAAGATACGAAATTTATGCAAAAAATATTGCTATTCGTGCTCATCGTACGCATCAGTTTATTTGTTGCCTCTTACTACGGTTTTCCCGTAGAGCTGGCTGCTGTGCTTGGCTCTGTTGTATTGCTCGGGTGGAGATGGTACAACTTGAAGATCCCGCCATCGGATATGCTTCGCAAGGTTCCGTGGCATATTTTGGTTTTCGCTTTCAGCATGTATGTCATCATTTTTGGATTGCACAACATTGGATTAACGAATTTGCTCATTTCACTGGTAAATCCTCTAATCCACGACGGCATGCTGAATGCCAGCTTGCTGATGGGAGGAGTGATGACGTCGCTTTCCATATTTTTCAATAATCACCCTGCTCTAATGATCGGAACGATGACACTTACCGAAATGCCGCTGGATCCTCTGACGCTAAGGATTTCTTATCTGGCTAGTGTCATTGGCAGTGATATCGGTGCATTGTTATTGCCGATCGGGACGCTCGCTTCGTTGATCTGGTTCCATCTTCTGAAAAAACATCGCGTCAAAATCACATGGGATGATTACTTGAAAGTGACGATGATCGTCATTCCCCCTACACTGATCTTCACCTTGATTCTTTTGCCTTTATGGGTGCAGTGGATCTATTAAGGTGCGATGAACAGAGTAGAACGCTACCTGGAATAAAAGGAAAGAGCACACCGCCTGAACGGTAGTGCTCTTTTGATCATGTCAGGCTTAAGGATGGTAGGCTCTGACGGTGTTACCAATGGCTTGCAGCAAGCTCTTGCTGGTGTCAGTTGTGTCTTGACTGATCTCCCAAATCATGATGCCACCTAAGTTCTCCAGAGCGTATTGCGTCTTTCTTTGAATGGTTGGGATTCCGTTATAGTGAGCTTGCATGCCGTTAATCATCGATATGTCGGTATTATAGGCGTCAGGGTTCGCTTGCAAAATCGCCGCATAGGAAGCCCAGGAAGGTCTGCCGTAGAAAGGAACACCCAATACGACCTTGTGAGCTGGCATCTTCCGCGTCTCCTTCCAATACTTTGCGCTCATCACGGCAAATTCGTAGGAGGAATGCCGCTCCCCATCACCGCCATCATAGGCCATGACATTAAACCAATCCACGGCGTCGATGACTTTATCGGTCTGGGCGGCCGAGTCCCAATAAATGACGCCTTCAGGTGTTACCCCGCTAAGCACTGCGGCGGTCAACAGCATATTTTGCTTCTTCAGCTCCGCGCTCAAGTAGACCATCAGATCCTCGTACTGCTGCTTGCTGGGGCCGTCGTTTCGCGGATGCTCCCAATCGATATCGACGCCGTCGAATCCGTATTGCTTGGCCATCGCGATAATGGCGTTACCGAACTTCTTGATCTTCTCCGGCGTATTCGTCGCGGCCATAAAGGTGCTTTCCAAAGGAATGTCATTATATGACCAACCGCCTACGGCGAGCAGCGCCTTCACGTTGTTGGCATGGGCCGTCCGAACAATTTGGCTGGCCGCATCCGGGTTGCTCAGTGGAAGAAGAGAGCCGTCGCTGGTCGGAATCGCAAACGCATAGTTAATATGCGTCAGGTTATGATACTGGATGTTGTTGATTTTGCCAGGCTCCCAGCTCGGATAGTATCCTACGACTTTAAAGCCGCTCGGAATTGGATCGGCAGGGTCTACGCTTTCACATCTGCAGCAAGAGGAATAAATAAAGTGATGAATAAGGCCAATACCGCCAAAAAAGCGAATCTCTTACGAGTCATTTGCATTCAACTTCCTTCCTCTCTCCATAGGATCAATCCATCAGAACATCCGTGTTACCAGCCCACTCTGACGATGAGACCTTTCGGATCTCCTACCTCCAGATAGGCGGCTTGTCCGTTCACGTCGTCGTAGCAGAAGCCGTAAGCAAGCCCATCGATGCTGTGATCATGCCAGAACTTCGCGTAATAGTTCGCGGGGGCAGCTTGATAGTATTGATCAACCCGATTCCAGTTGTCAGGTTCCGTGTAGACATGACGGTTCAACGCAGCACATACTTCAGGATTGCTCGCTTCGCCAACACCCAGCAGAATGTCTTGGGTAGAGATGCTGGAATAGCCGGCAAAATAGTTCTCGTAAGCTCCTCCTTCCTGAAACGGCCCTTTCATAGGACTAAGGATACGATAAGGAGCCTGCAAGGTACCCAGCGATTTGAATTCATAAGGGACTTCGTTGACATACTTGGCAAACAATCCGGAACGGGTTTCTGATTCCAGTTCGCCGACGGTACGGTCGTAGTTCCCCGCCAGATTCACCAGCCGGTGTTGAATCGGAAAACCAAACTGATCGACGCGAGTCGTATTTCCGTGATAGCCGTCCTTATCCACAGTGAACTCGACAAAGTCAAAAATGATATTCAGATTCGGATCGGTGGGATTGTTCAGATCCGGACCGGCAAAGCCGTCGTCAAAGGTCTTCATGTACAAGGGACTGCCAACGCTAAGGAACAACCGGCCGGATTCGATCTTCGGAAGGTTGACCCAATTGGCATCACTGATCTTGTGATAGATGTTGGCATAGTTGATGCCGTCTTTAGTGAGGTGTCCCGGGGCGTTGTTTAAATCGGAAGAAATCGGAAGAAGCCTACCGGCTAAATCCAAATAGCTCCATTTGCCGTTTACCGGATTGATGCCGATGACTCCCCAGTAAATTTGATCATCCGTATAAGCCCCGCCCGTGCCGTTCATGACCTTGAGGCTGACGCCGCCCTCGGAAGGCTGGGGAATCGAAGAGGCTGGAATCGAATAAATGGAGTTGGTCGAAGGTTCCGGATCGGGTTGGCCGCTTCGATAAGTGAATGTTGTGGTGTCGTAGGCTGGCACGCCGTTATTGTAAGTGAAAAAGTACTCAATCTCGGCTTGGGCGGCCGTAAGAATGGTGTGCTCGAATCGCGCAGCACCCGCGTTGAAGCTCATCCTTACATTTTGCTGTACTCCGGAATTCACCTTATAGTGGACATCCACCCATGTCGTATTAACCGATGATTTGAACCATAAAGTTACGTTGTTGCCGGAGATGTCCGCTCCTTGAGTGAAATCAGCAGCCGAAGCCGAAATATTCACGGAGATGGACAAAAGAAACGCGATGAAGAACAAACTAAAGCGCTGAACCCATTTGGTTGTCATAAACCTCCTCCTTTCTTCTGCTATAGCTACAAGGTTTAGAACTTCGAAGGTCCCCTCCTTTCAAGAAGATTGTATAATTACCTCAGAAATTGGAAATTGAGGTAAAATACACATAATCAACTTTACCTAAAATGTCATATATCGCCAGTGACTTTTGATATATATTTTCCATCTATTAATAAAGATTGGAACTATGAGTTTGCTAGATGAAAGATCTAGACCTCAGGACCAGCAAAAGCGATGTCTCCCCGCGGCGTACGAATTTCTTCACGCATAATTCCATCTATTTCATGTACAATAAGGATGAATTCTTTCTATAAGATTTAAGGGATAGACAAAGAATCGGATAGATGGAGGTAGCGGAGTGGAATGAAGCCGATATTGGAAGTAGCTGCATCGTGTGGAATTGCCGAACAACATATCGAATTGTATGGACGGTACAAAGGCAAAATAGAGCCTGGCATCCGAGAAGAGGCTCGCAACCGACCGGATGGAAAACTAGTGCTGGTAACCGCGATGAATCCAACGCCGGCAGGAGAAGGTAAAACATTAACGACGATTGGACTAGCCCAATCGCTCAATGCCATCGGACGGACCACCATCGCAGCGCTGCGGGAGCCGTCGCTTGGACCTTGCTTTGGGATGAAGGGCGGGGCCACCGGCAGCAACAAGGCCCAGCTGCTCCCTTCGGAGGATATCAACCTGCATTTCACCGGTGA
This sequence comes from Paenibacillus barengoltzii NBRC 101215, assembly GCF_004000745.1. Classification (GTDB taxonomy): domain Bacteria; phylum Bacillota; class Bacilli; order Paenibacillales; family Paenibacillaceae; genus Fontibacillus; species Fontibacillus barengoltzii. The sequence continues at coordinate 8,047 of NZ_BILV01000101.1, read as the reverse complement.
CTTGCATGCCATTACAGCCGCGCATAATCTGCTGGCGGCGATGTTGGACAATCATATTTTTCAAGGGAACGCCCTGCAGATTGACACCAACCGGATCTTGTGGAAACGGGCGATGGACATGAATGACCGCAGCCTGCGGCAGATTGTCGTAGGACTGGGCGAAGGAAACGGGAGCGTGCACGAATCCGGCTTTATGATCACAACGGCCTCCGAAGTCATGGCGGTGTTATGCCTCAGCGAGGATGCTCAGGATCTCAAGGATCGCCTGAGCCGAATGGTCGTAGCACGGAACATGGCGGGCGAGCCGATTACTGCAGCGCAGATCGGCGCTGTGGAGGCGATGACTGTCCTGCTCAAAGATGCGATTAAGCCCAATCTGGTGCAAACGGCGGAGGGAACTCCGGCGATCGTGCACGGCGGACCGTTTGCCAATATCGCCCACGGTTGCAGCAGCGTAATCGGTACGAAGACCGCTTTGAAGCTGGCGGATATCGTTGTGACAGAAGCGGGCTTTGGAGCTGACTTGGGCGCGGAGAAGTTCTTCGACATCAAATGCCGGCAGGCAGGTTTGAAGCCGGATGCAGCTGTATTGGTCGTCACGGTGAAGGCGTTGAAATACAACGGCGGAGCGTCTAAGACCGAGCTGGACCAGCCCAATATGGAAGCGCTGCGAGCCGGATTGCCCAACATGAAGCGGCATCTGGAGAACCTTCGCAAATTTGGGGTGCCGGTGATGGTCGCGATTAATCATTTTACCAGTGATACGGAAGATGAGATTGCGCTTGTGAAAGAGGAATGCGCCCGGTTGGGCGTTAAGGCAGAGCTGTCGGACGTTTGGGCGAAAGGCAGTGAAGGCGGCAGGGAGATGGCGTTGGCTCTGCTGGGCATGTTGGAGCAGGAGACCGCGCAATATACTCCGCTTTATCCCGATGATCTGGACCTCAAGGCCAAAATCGAGACGGTGGTTAGGGAAATTTACCGCGGCGAGGGCATCAAGCTAAGCGCCAAAGCTGCCGCCCAAATCGAGGAGCTGGAGCGGCAGGGCTTCGGCCGGCTGCCGGTCTGCATGGCGAAGACGCCGTATTCGTTCTCCGATCAGGCGAATCTGTTAGGCGCACCGGAAGGCTTTACCGTACAGGTGAAGGACATTACCTTATCGGCAGGGGCCGGCTTTGTTGTTATCCATACCGGGAAAATTGTTACCATGCCCGGGTTGCCAAAACATCCGGCTGCAGAGCGGATTCACCTTGATGAACACGGGGAAGTTGCCGGTTTACTATAATATGGAAAGAGAGTCCGATTCTTCACGGATTGAAGTGGAGAATCGGCTTTTTTATGCCTCGGATCGGAAAAATTCCAACCTGAAATCGCAAAATTGCCTCCTCAAAAATCTGCGCCACATTCGCTAGACTAAAGGTATAAATTCGGATGCAGGAAAGGAATCAACCGCAATGAAGAGAGGAAAATGGTTGGCTGTTCTGCCGGTTGCCGCCATGATGATTTCTTTACTAGGTGCATACAGCGTAATTAATGCGGCAAATGATGAGGAGAGCAACGCTTCGGGCTTGACCGATGGCAGTGTAGGTTCCCCGATTGAGCTGACGTTCTGGGCGTTGGGAGATGCCCCTTATGAAGCGCTGGCCCAGGAATATATGGCGGAGCATTCGAACATTCACATCCGATTCAGTAATGCAACGGACTCAACCGAGAAGGAAGACCGCTTAGAGGCAGCCTTATCCCCTGGATCTGGCGCCCCGGATATTTTGATGTTAAATCAGGAATCTATGCAGCGGTTGATAGATCAGACGGATCGATTTTATAACCTATATGATTTGGGCGCGAAGAACATCGCACAGGATTATCTCTATTGGGCGTGGAAGCAAGCGACGACAGCTGACGGTTCTTTTCAAATTGGCTTGCCGGCCGAGGTCCGTCCGACGGTGGTTTACTACCGTGCGGATTTAATGGAACAGGCTGGACTTCCAACCGAACCCGAGGCATTTAGCGCCGCGATCAATAAATGGGATAAATTAGCTGCCGTGGCGAAGCAGTTTACGAAGCAGACTGGAATCCCGTTTGCTGATTCGGCAGAGCTGGTATATAACGGCCTGCGGGACCAATCGACGGACGTGATGTATTTTAATAAGGTTGACGGCTCCTTTATCGCGGACTCGAATCCGCAGGTGAAGAGAGCGTACAATTTTACGGTGACAGGCATTCAGGAAGGCTGGATCGGCAGCTGGGCATTTGGTTCTCCCGAATGGGAACAAGCGATTCACGAGGGGAAGGTCGGCGTCATTCTCGGCCCAACCTGGATGGAGGACACGATCCGCAACGCCAAGTCGACAGCCGGACAGTGGCGGATTGCGCAAATTCCCGAAGGCTCGGGCAGCTGGGGAGGGACGTTCCTTGCGTTGCCGAAGGAAGGCAAGCACCCGAAGGAAGCTTATGAGTTTATCACTTGGTTAACCAACAAGGAGCAACAGTTGAAAGCATACCAGGCCAACGGTCAACTGCCATCGATTCCGTCGGTGTATAATGAAGAGGCTTTTCTGGCGGATCACGATGAATTTTTTGGAGGACAGGTGATCTCGGAGGCTTATGCTCGATCGGCACAGCGTGTCAAACCGGCCTATTGTGGTCCGCAGTTTGAGGAAGTGGATTTGCAGTTCAAGCATGCACTTCAGAACGTAATTGAGAATCAAGCGAATCCGCAACAAGAATGGGAGAAAGCCATCGCCGCTGCCAAAAACGCGGATTGAATATAAGTTGTGAAGAATACGATCATACTGATTCGCAAGGGGGCTTGCCCTCTTGCGAATTTCGCTTTGTCGAAAGGTGCAAGGGAATCGGCTGGCGGATGAAGAATAATAGAGTGGGAGAAACCTAGGAGGAACGAAATGAAGCTTCGTCGAAAAATCTTGCTGGCTATTATTCTTCTCGTCTTTATCCCCGTCATTCTGATGGGCTCCATCTCGTACTACAGCTTCTCACGAGCGATGGAGAATAAATCGAATAACTTCTATTGGGTCTCCTTGCTGGAAACCGACCGCAAGCTGAAGTTTGCGTTAAACGAGGTGACGACCGTCTCGAACTCGGCGATCGCGCAGCCATTAATTCAGCAGTTGGTGAAGCAGCCAAATTTTACGGTGACCTATGATCAAAAACAAGACATCAACAACTTGATCAACCATCCGATGATTACGTCGTTTGGCCTGTATTCCAAGGACAAGCTGCAGTATCAATTTAATGAGGCAATGTCCTTTCAGGAATTGAAGCAGCAAAGCTGGTACGGGGCGATGGAGGCGGCCGAAGGACGCCCGGTTTGGGTAGGGCCGGGGGAGAACGGTTCAGCGGCCGCAGGGAAGCCGGTTCTGATCCAAGCTCGTTTGATTAAGGATTACTACTCCCTGGAGGATATTGGCGCGTTAGTGATTTATGTGAAGCCGGATATTTTGGACCAAGTATTTTGGGATGCGGTGACGTTAAAGCAGGGCGATATTTTGCTCGTGAACAAGCAGGGCAATATCGTGTTCGACAAGTCCGGCTCGTATATCGGAGAGCGCACGGAGTTTCCGTTCCTGACCCAGGAGGAGCCGGAAGGGAAAGGATACTATACCGCCAAATATCAAGGCGAACGCTCGCTGATCACCTACTTGCCTTCGCATAACAAGGATTGGTATCTCGTGGCTCTTACGCCCAGCAAGCTGATCGCTTCGGAGTCGAACTCGATCCGCGACATCGCGATTGTGCTGGTGCTGGTCTCGCTGATATCGGCTTTCCTATTCGACCGGTTTTTCGTTCGCCGACTGGTGCGCAGTATCATCGGTGCGGTGAACGGGATGAAGCGGGTGCAGCAGGGGATCTTTGTGCCCATTACCTCTTCGGTACGAAGCGAAGACGAAACGGATTTGCTCGTCGATGGCTTTAATCGGATGAGTACGCAAATTTCGGAGCTCATTGAACAAGTAGAGACTGAGCAGGCGCGGAAGAAGGAGTTCGAGCTTCAGGCGCTGGTTGCCCAGATCAATCCTCATTTTATTTATAACTCGCTGGAATCGATCAATTCGCTGGCAGTCTTGCAGGGAAACAAGGAGATCAGCAAAATGGTGGTCTCGCTGGGCAAGCTGCTGCGCATCAGCATTAGCGAGAACCAGCAACTGATTACGCTGGCCATGGAAATGGAGCATGTGCGGCATTATCTGGATATCCAGAAGTTCCGCTTTGAGGAGCAGTTCGACTATAGAATTGAAATCCCCGAGTCACTGAGGCACTATATGACTCAGAAGCTGATCGTCCAGCCCATTGTGGAAAACGCACTGTACCATGCGATCGAGCCTATGAAGGAAAAAGGACTGATCACGATTACAGCGAACGAAGACGAGCGGGATATTATGATTGATGTGACGGATAATGGCCCGGGCTTCAGCTTGGATCGGCTCATGAATTTGTGGAGCAAGGATGAAGGCAACAAAAATTACCGGGGAACCGGGGTTGGACTGCGCAATGTACATGAACGACTGCGCATCCGGTTTGGCAGCCGCTACGGCATCCTGATCTGCTCCTCTCCCGGACATGGCTCGACCATCCGCATCCGCATTCCGAAGCTGCTCCACGATTCGGCAGCGGTGAAACGATAACGACGGAGGAAGGTGGCGGTGAACATGAAAAAGTGGTTTTTGAACTGGGGTTGGATTGCCGTCTACGCCGTCGTGCTGGCCATCTCCGTCTTGATTATCGCAGGCGCTGGTCACGAGCCGATTGAGGAGAAGCAGGCCGAGAAGGTCACAATAACCTTCCGCCACTTCTGGATTAAGGAGCATGACCGGCAGATGCTGAACATCGTCGAGGACGTTGTGGCCAAGTTCCAAGAGACGCATCCCAACGTCAAGGTGAACTTCGAGGGAATGGACCAGACCGTCCACCGCGAGCAGAAGCTGAAGAGCGAAATGGTCACCGGGACGCCGCCCGACATGTTCGTGTTGTTTGGGGGAGCGGAAATCGAGCCCTACGTTCGCTCCAACCGGCTGATGGACTTAACGGATTTTCTAGAGGGAAATGGACTGGAAGAGCAGTTTCAGGACTTGCATTTGTGGACCTTCGACAATCATATTTATGGGTTGCCGATTGAAGGGAATGCAGAGCCGCTGTTTTATAATAAGGAGATCTTTGATGACTTGGGCTTGGAGCCTCCAGAGACGCTGGAGGATTTGAATAAGGTCATTGACGTGCTGATCGCTCATGGGATCACCCCGTTTGCGCTGGGGAATGAGGAACGCTGGCCGGCGGCGATCTTCGCCCATTATTTGATGGACCGGTATGCCGGGCCGGGGTTGATTAATGAGCTGGTGCAGGGGGATGAGTCGTTAAGCTTCCAGAACCCTTCTTATTGGAAAGCTTTTAAGCAACTGAAAAGCTGGATTGATGAGAATGCCTTCTACCCGCCGGCCAACGATCTGTCAACAGAGGAAGCGATTGAACGATTCACTAACGGTGAGGCGGCGATGTATCTAAACGGAAGCTGGGACATCAACCTGTTCCATAACGAGAGGGCACCGGCAGGCTTTCAGAATCAAGTCGGGGTGATCCCGTTCCCGTCGCTGACGGAGGGGGGCAACCGCTCGATCGCCGGAGGGTATACGATCGGAATCGGCTTATCCTCCAATCTGGAGGAGTCCAAATGGGAAGCAGCTCAGGAGCTGCTAAAGGCTCTATATACCGAAGAGGTGCAGCGGCGTATCGTTTATGAGGCATCACGTATTCCTTCCATGAAGATTACGTATGACTCGGAAAAAACGGGCCCCGTGTTTGCGCAAGTAGTAGAAATGATGGAGCAAAGCAACCAAAGCTTTGTCCCTTACGATAACGTGCTTCCTCCCGAGGTCAACAAGACGTTCCTCAAGGTATTGGAGGAAATGATCCGCAAACGGGTGAAGCCCGAGGAGGCGCTGGAACAGATACAACAAACGTCAGAGCAATATTGGCAGCTGCGCAGAAGCTCGCTGCTGAGTGAGACGGATGGAGGTGCAGGATGGTAGCACATGGGGAGAAGTATCGGGTCATTTTGGTGGACGATGAACCGGTGATATTGCGAAGCTTGCGAGTCGCCGTGCCTTGGGAGGAACTGGGCCTGGAAATCGTCGGAGAGGCGCGGGGAGGCGAAGCGGCGCTGGAGCTCATTCGCGAACTGTCCCCGCATATGGTTATTAGCGACATTCGCATGCCAGGGATGGATGGCATCACGCTGATGAAGGAAGTGTTGGCGGAGAATGCGAATCGGCTGTTTATTTTCGTCAGCGGCTATGGGGAGTTTGAATACGCCCGTGAGGCGCTCAGGGAAGGCGCGTTTGATTATCTGCTGAAGCCGATTGACCATGACGAGCTGATCGAGATGATCAAGCGGGCGAAGAAAACGCTGGAGAAGCGGGCGGAGAACGATAAGCTGCTGCACTCGGTGCAGGTGCTGTCGATGTTGGCGAGGGAGCGGATGTTTGCCGAGTTTATCGAAGGCAACCAGAGCCAAAGCCATCTGCAGCATATGCGCTGGCTGGAGAACAGCGAGCTGACACAGGATTATTTCATGGCGGTGATCCAACTGGATCATTTCGTCAAGCTGAATGAACAGTGGTCGCCGGAGGAGCGGCGGCTGTGGTTGTTTGCGGTGCGCAACATTTTGGGAGAATGGTCGGTGGCGCATGGGGCGCTGACGATGTTCCCTTTTCACGGCGGGGAATGGGTGTTGCTGTTCCCGAGTGCACTCACCAGCCAGAAAGAGGAGCTGGGCAGCGATGCCATCCGCCAGATTCAGCTCTATACCAAGCTGACCTGTTCCGTTGGATTCAGCCAAACGGCGGCGGGGCTGGAGCGGTTGAGCGAGGCATATCAAAGCGCTACTCGGGCGTTATATCAGCGGTTTTACAGTGACCGGGCAGGCGTGTTCATTGATCAGCCGGGCCGGGAGCCTGGGGCCGACCGGGAGGCGAAATATCCGAAGCATCTGGAAGCGGTGCTCCTGGACAGCGTTCGGACGCTGAATCGGGAGCGGTTGTTGTCCGCACTGGATGAAACGAAGCAATATCTTGAACAGCAGGCCTTCTCGAAGGAAGCGGCCGAGCGGATGATGGTCGAACTAACGGTCGTGATGTTCCGGCAATATGAGCAGATGAATCTGCTGTCGGAGTGGTCGCTGGAAGGTTTGCTGCAGGAGCTGCAGTCCCTCGGAACATTAAGTGAAATGATTGGGCTGTTGAAGACGAACTTTGGCCGATGGATCAGCGAAAGCCGTGATAGCCAGATCAAGGACAATGTGCAGAATGTGATCGCCAAGACACAGGAGTACATTTTAAGCAACTATCATAAGGACCTCAGCATGGAGGAGGTGGCCGAGCGCGCCGATCTGAGCATCAGCCATTTTTGCCTGCTGTTTAAGCAGGTGACCGGCTACACGTTCCTTGAATATCTGACGGAATGCCGAATCGAGAAGGCCAAGTATATTCTGAAAAACAGCCAAGTCAAAGTGTACCAAGTCGCCCCGATGGTAGGTTATCAGGACCCGCGTTACTTCACCCAGGTCTTTAAAAAGGTCACCGGCATGACGCCAACGGAGTATAGGGAGGCAGGGGTGTAGGTTGTATGGGGGGGCAGTAGCATGATGTCCTGCCTTGCTCGGTTGTCCCGATTCCTGCAAAAATACAGTTTTTGAGTAACTTTTATCGTAAAATAGCAAAAAACCTGCAAAAGTGCAGGCTTTTTGTTCGTTTAAAGCGAAATTGGCGAAATTGCGGATTTTCGAGAAAAATAACTGCACTTTTGCAGGCATTTGCTCAAAATAGCCATTTTGGCTCGAAAAAAGATGTACTTTTGCAGTTTTCTATAGCCGTTTCCGGCGGAAGAAAGCGACGAAGCCTGCAGCGGCTAGGAGCACCAGCAAGGAGATGCCGGTGATCAGCGCTTCGCTGCTGCTGCCAGCTTGTTGGCCATTTGGCCCGAAGCCGCGGCCGCCGCCCGGGAAATCGCCGCCGCGGAAGCCGCCCGCAGGGCGAGCTTC
>NZ_BILV01000100.1 GCF_004000745.1 Paenibacillus barengoltzii NBRC 101215 | reverse complement strand
CTCTGGCAGCTCGGTTTGCTGTTGTCCTCTCAGAGGATTTCCTAGCCAAAATATGTGGAGGTGGAGAATTTGGGATTTTCTCAAGAGTTGCGTAGGCAGGCGGACGGAATTTATCAAGCGATATTTGATCATCCCTTTGTCAGAGGTATTGCGGAAGGCCGGTTACAGAAAGAACAACTCATTCATTACGTCAAGCAAGATTTTGAGTATCTGAATGCGTATATGCGAATTTACGGGATTGCGATTTCCAAGTGCCAGACCCGCGAGGAGATCGCGGTGTTTAACCAACAGATCGATTTTATTCTCAACAGCGAGATTCATCCGCATCACAATTTTTGCCGGGTGGCCGGGGTGAAATTTGAAGATTTGCAAGGCTTTCCGCTGGCCCCATCGGCGCATCATTATATCCGTCATATGCTGACAGTAGCTCATGAAGGAACTTTGGGGGAAATTTACGCCGTGCTTCTGCCTTGTCCGTGGACGTATCTGGAGATTGGCCAGAAGCTGCTTGAGGAAGTGCAGCCGACGCCGGAGCATCCGTACTATGAGTGGATCACCTTCTACGGTCAACGTGCAGGAGGTGTCACAGAGAAGTTCAAACAGGCGTTGGATCAATGGGCGGAAACCGCCAATCCGGCGGAGCGCCAACGCATGGTCGACCACTTTATGCAGAGCTGCCAGCTGGAATATCTCTTCTGGGACATGGCTTATCGGTTGGAAGATTGGCCGGTGGCGATGCCGGTGCTTCAGCCATAACTTCGCGCCAAGCTACTGATCCATCGATACAAGCCAAATGATCGAAAGAGAGGTTAAACCTACATGAGTGTACTGGAAAAAGAACTAGCCCAAGTGCTGCAAAAGGTGCAAAATACAAAACCGCTCGTTCATAACATCACAAACGTGGTCGTTACGAATTTTACGGCGAACGGCTTGTACGCGCTTGGCGCGTCGCCGGTCATGGCGTATGCGCCGGAGGAGGTGGCCGACATGGCCAAGATCGCCGGCGCGCTTGTCCTCAACATCGGCACGTTGTCGACGCCGCAGGTGGAGGCAATGATCCTTGCCGGCCAGTCGGCGAACGACCACGGCGTGCCGGTGCTGCTTGATCCGGTGGGCGCGGGAGCGACCGCCTTCCGGACGGAGGCGGCGCTGCGCATCCTGCGCGAGGTGAAGGTGGCGCTCGTGCGCGGCAACGCGGCGGAGATCGCCCATCTCGTTGGCGAAGCCCGCGAGATCAAGGGCGTCGACGCCGGCGACTCCGCGAGCGCCGAGGCGGCCGAGCTTGCCGTGCGGGCCGCGCGGGCGCTGAACACGGTCGTGGCGATCACCGGCCGTGAAGACGTCATCACCGACGGGCTGAAGTGCCGGATCGTGAGCGGCGGGGACGCGCTGCTCACACAAGTGACCGGCACGGGATGCCTGCTGACGTCGGTGCTGGGGGCTTTCGCCGCGGTGGAGCGCGATCTGCTGCTGGCCGGCACGGCCGGGCTGGCATTTTACGGCGCTGCCGCGTCCCGCGCTGCCGAGCGGACGGCTTCGGCCGGCCCGGGCAGCTTCCAGATCGCGTTTCTTGACGAGCTGGCAAAGCTGCACCCGCATTCGCTCAAAGGGCACGCGGCGGTGCGTGAATTTCAGGCGACCGGAGCCGGCGGGTGGTGGGTCGGATGAGCCAGATCGCCAGGGCCTTAACGATTGCCGGATCGGACAGCGGCGGCGGGGCTGGCATCCAGGCCGATCTGAAAACGTTCCAGGAGCTGGGCGTTTTCGGAATGTCGGCGATTACCGCTGTGACGGTTCAGAATACGCTCGGCGTCTCCAACGTCTACCCGTTGCCGCCGGAAGCCGCGGCAGAGCAAATCGAAGCGGTGGGCTCTGACCTTGGTGTAGATGCGCTAAAGACCGGTATGCTGTTCAGCGCCGAAATCATCGGAGCAGTGGCCGCGCAAATCCGCGCGTTCAGCTGGAACCGGGTCGTTGTTGACCCGGTGATGATCGCTAAAGGCGGCGCATCCTTGCTCCAGACGGAAGCGGTGCAGGCGTTACGCTCACAGCTGCTGCCGCTGGCGTACATCGTGACGCCGAACCTTCCCGAAGCGGAGGTGCTGTCCGGACTGTCTATCCGCAGCATGGAGGACCGCCGTAAGGCCGCAAAACGGATTTGTGCCTACGGCGTGCAACAGGTTGTCATTAAGGGCGGGCATGATGCCGATACCGGTGAGCAGGTTGTGGATTTATATTATGATGGCACCACCTTCACCGAAATGGTGGAGCGGCGAATCCCCACTGTGCATACGCACGGCACGGGCTGCACATTCTCGGCGGCATTAACGGCGGAGCTTGCCAAGGGAACGCCGACTTTAGACGCGGTGCGAATTGCGCGTGCTTTCATTCAAGCGGCGATTGAACATGAGCTTGGATTGGGGCAAGGGCACGGCCCGACCAACCATTTTGCCTATCGCCGGCTGCAAGGAGCGTCCCGATGAGCGGCGGAGTTGGAAGCGGGCGGATTGCGGCAGACCGGATGCGCCAGCTGCTGCGCACGTATCTGGTCCTCGGCAGCCCGAACTGCCGCGACCATCCGCTTCGCGTACTGGAGGCGGCGCTGGACGGCGGCGTGACGCTGGTGCAGTTCCGCGAGAAGGGACCGGGAGCGCTCACCGGGGAGCCGCTGCGGGCGCTAGCCGCCCAGCTGCTGGCCGCATGCCGCCGGAGGGGCGTGCCGTTCCTCGTCAACGATGACGTGGAACTGGCCCTTGCGATTCATGCCGACGGCGTGCATGTCGGTCAGGAGGACGAGGCGGCCGCGCGGGTTCGCGCCCGGATCGGCGACCGCATCCTCGGCGTCTCCGCGCACACGTTCGCCGAGGCGGAGGCCGCCGTGCGGCATGGCGCCGATTACCTCGGCATCGGGCCGATCTACCCCACGGCCTCGAAGGCGGACGCCAAAGCGCCGCAAGGGCCGGCGATTCTCCGCGAGCTTCGCGACCGCGGGATCACCTTGCCGCTGGTTGGCATCGGCGGCATTACGGCCGAAACAGCCGGCGACGTGATTCGCGCCGGTGCCGATGGCGTTGCCGTGATCTCCGCCATAACCTTGGCGGATGACGTCCGCCAAGCCGTTGCGCAGTTATACGCGACAACGGATGCCGGCACAAGCACAACTTGAGAGCTTCATCATATACGCAATACGCAGACCAGACCCTTGCCCCAGGCAAGGGTCTGGGAATTTGTGGATCATATGGTAAAGGGGATTCGTATTAATTTCGCTTTTGTCATGAATAATGCGTGAACGCATATTTTTTTAATTCCTACTCCTATGGTATAATATCCTCAATGTTTGGCAATGCTGTTAATTTGCTGTCTTGTTGGTATGATATTTTTTAGTTTATGTTACATAGATCACCGCAACTTTTTCGCCCCTGTTCGGTAATTATTTAGGAAAGAATCGAACGGGAAGATGGCCTATGGAAGCGCGAGGAGGATCGCACCCAAATGACGGATTCCCAAATGATTCGCGAAATTAAGGAAGGTAACACGGAACTGTATTCGGAGCTGATGCGAAGGTATCAGCGGAAGATCCTAGCTTTCGTGTACCACATGTTAAAGAGCGCTCATTTAGAGCTGCTTGCTGAAGATTTATGCTCGGAAACGTTCTATAAAGCATTTCGCAGCTTGCATTCCTTTAGAGAGCTGGATGCTTCATTCTCAACCTGGTTGTACACGATTGCCCGTAACACCGTGCTCAGTGAGCTCCGCAAGCAACGAAACGGCAACGTCCCCCTGGAGGAAAGCGGGATTATCCCCGTAGCCCCCAGCGAGGTCGCTCCGGAGCAAGCAGTATTACGGAGCGAGAAAGTGGGCATGGTGAGAGAAGCGATCAACAATTTGCCGGAGAAGCAACGGTCAGCTTTGATCTTGCGTGAATACGATCAATTGGATTATCAGGAGATCGCTAACATACTGGGACAAAGCGTCAGCGCCGTGAAGTCGCTATTGTTCCGGGCGCGCAGCAGTGTAAAGAGTCAGCTTGAACCCTACTTTTATGAACCCATCTACGAGCATTACGAAGGGATGAAAAGCAGATGAATTGTAAAGAGGCCCAAGAATTGTTCGGATTGTTACGGGACTTGCCCGAACAACACCCACAGCGGCTAATGCTGGAACAGCATCTTTTGGGCTGCGAGTCTTGCGCGGGCGAATACCAACAATGGGAAGAATGCCTGGACATGCTGCAGTACATACCGATCGAAGTGACAGAAGAGCAAGCGGAAGCGGTCAACCGGCGAGTGATGGACCGGATTTATGCCGAATCGCCTTGGCTGGCTCCCGATGTGAAGCGCGGCGTGACCCGTCGTATTCGGCGGCGGGTGGTGATTTGGGCCGCCAGCTTCCTTGCGATCTTCGTCTTTAGTTTTGGATTCCTGCTGATGGATCATTTTACGACGGACCAGAAAAGTGCCGAGCCGACGACCGGGATTCTCCCGGCCGCCGTTGTGGTAGCGGGATCGGAGTCGGATACGTATGAGGATTTCTCAATCGCCTTAACTAGCGTCTCGCGTGGGATTGTAGAGCCTTTTGCGGTACAAATGGGTCCGGCCTATCCGCAATATTGGATGTACCTGTCCATGGGCGGTATGCTGCTGGCGCTCTTTTCCTGGAAAGGGCTGCGCCGAACCAAAAGATAAACTTGGGTCCTAACGCTTCTCCCGCTTTCGGAGCGGGCGGGGCGTTTTTACATCTAAAGGGGGATGATTATGCTCGTTGGGTTAATTCGCCATGGACTTACCGATTGGAACGCAATCGGAAGAATTCAAGGACAAAGCGATATTCCGTTAAACGATGAGGGACGGCGTCAAGCCGAGCTGCTGGGCAGAAGATTGAAGGAGGAAAACGAATACCGCTGGGATTTCGTCCTGACGAGCACGTTGTCACGGGCGCGGGAGACCGGTTCGATCATCGCCGATGCGCTCGGGATTCCGCTATACGATCCGGATCCACGGTTGATGGAACGGTCGTTTGGCAAGGTTGAGGGGCTGACGCTAACAGAAAGGGAAGCCTTATGGGGAAAAGATTGGGATCGCCATGAACTCGGGCAGGAGAAGGATGAGGAGATTCGTCAGCGGGCCTTGTCTTTTATGACCGATTTGGCGGAGCGTTACCCGTCGAATAACATCCTGGTCGTTACCCACGGCGGCCTGTTGGCTCAGTTATACATTGCCTTGTATCAGGAGAGATGCCAGGAGCGCATCGGCAACTTATCGCTCACCATTCTGGAGAAAAACGAGCAATCCTGGGACCTGCGGCTTTATAATTGTACGCGTCATCTGCAGGAAAGCGTCCAGGAACCAAAGTAAATCGGCTTAGGCCGGTTTCTTTTTTTGCCTATTTCATGGAATAATTTTGCTTTCAGGGAATAAACGCCGGAAAACCTTCCCATAATGGGATTAAAACGGCGAGGCGGTAAAACTATGAATCTTGCGGATATGCTCACTTATGCCGATATCGGACAACTTAGCAGAATAGCGGATCATTACCGCTGTGAATGCAACGGGCACTCGAAGCATGAACTGATTCAATCCATCCTGCAGACAGTAGGGCGCCGCGATTTTATCGAGCGCTATATCGGCAGCATGAGTATGGAGGATTTGCGCTTCCTGAACACCCTGCTGTTTGATGGTCGTCGTCAGTTCAGCCTGGAGGAATTGGTTGCCTGTGCACAGGGCTCGCGGTTTACGGAAGATGCGAAGGAACGGGAAAGTCCGCGGGAGATGATCACCCGCTTTCGCCAGCAGGGTTGGCTGTTTAATGGCACCACCCAGCAAACTCGCTATCTGTTTGAGGTTCCGGAGGACTTGAAGCAGCGTTTCCGCGAAGCACTGGAACGCCGGTTTCTTGCCGAGGTGAAGGCGGCCGCCGCCGAACCGCCGATGCACCGGGAGGAGCCGGAGATGTTATCCGCCGACCTGTTGCTCTTCCTGCAATACGTGTCCAAGCATGACATTCCGCTAAATAGCGAAGGTGTGATGTATCGGAGAAATCAGTCACAGATTATGGAATCGCTGCACGTCTCCGAGGGGCTGGTAGGCAGAGGGTGGCGTTTCGGGTATGGCCGCCGTTTTAAGGATTATCCCAATCGGTTTGCGCTGCTCTACGACTATGCCTATCATTCCCGTCTCATTCAAGAGAACAACCATCGATTGGAACTGACGGATACGGGAGTGGCCTACCTGACGGAGGAACGAAAGGAACCGATGATCCAGTTCGTTCGCTTTTGGTTAAGATTATATAAAGGACCAATTCCCAATTTGCTGTCCCTCGTCTACTGGATTGTCTGTTGTTCGAAAGAATGGGTGACGGTTTCCTCGCTCTTCGAACGAGTGGAGCCGCTGATCAAGCCGTTCTTCTACGACTCCCCAGCTTCGATCTTTGAAGAGCGGATCCTGCAGATGATGCTTCATCTCGGAATGGTGCGCTTCGGAGAAGACGAGCAGCGCGAACGATATGTGCAGGCTTCCCCGTTCGGAAAGCAAGCGGTTCAGCAAATCCATAAGGGTTAGACCTAGTTCCGCGAATGCCGCTAGGCACAGACATATTCATGAGAATGGGGGCAAACGTCCCATATCGGCGAAGATATCAGTGAATATCTTTAAGTATGAGCAGGTTGTTGAAGTGACAGAATCTACGAGATGTGTGACGGTATGGAGAACAATATTCAATGTAACGATGGTTTGGAGGTGCATCCTATGGATCAGATGAAGGTTACTTATGAAGCAATGCTTGGATTGGCGGCGGAAATGATATGGGACGAAGCGCTCCGGAAGCATCGCTCGGAACAGATCTACAACGAGATTGACACCGCCTTGGCGAATGGCGACGAGGTTGCCTTCCGGCTCCTGACGGATGAACTGAAAACACTGGAAGAACGCTAAAAGCAAACCGCCCTATCTGTTCACAGCAATACGAACGGATGGGACGGTTTTTTTGTGAAGGAGATGAAGGATGGATTTGTCAATGATCCCTGTTTATAATGGGAAGACATTGATCGAAGAAGGGGATGCAACATGAAATTTAGTGAAATTGAAGCTTCCGCTTGGGAAGAGCTTAGCCCATACCTGGATACCTGCTTGATTCCGGTCACAGGATTATCTGGACAAGAACGTCCGTATGAAGTCACCGAAAAGTTGGAAAGACTGAGAGATATCCTTGATTGGGTGGAAATCCCTTTCAAGGGAAGGGTCGTGACATACCCGTCGTATCAATACGAGACGCCGGATATGGCGCAGAACTTAAACGATTTGTGCCGAAATGTCAAGAGCAGCGGATTTAAGTACGCTGTGGTCATCTCAGCTGATTTTGAATGGGGAGATGCGGGGCTTCCAGAGGCGGATTTAATCGTGACGCCAGGCCGTTTTGCGGCGGATTCGAAGGAAGGAGCTGCGGCACGAGTGAAGGCGGCAGTCCAAGAAATGTGGCAAGCTCAATAGCGGTGGTGATTGTGACAAAATATCGACAATTTCAAGTGGGACAAGCTTTTTGCGGGTCAAAAAAATGTGTCAAATTCTTGACGCTCTTAAAACGCTAATATATTATTAATATGTCTTACGCGATGTTGTGATAATTATCATTGAAACGCACGGAAACAATTGCTTGACAAGGGGGGTTGAAGACATATGAGCAATCAGCATGACCAGCAGGAATCCTCGCACAAACCGCCTATTCGCAAAGAGATGTCCCGTCGGCAATTTCTTACATATACGCTAGGGGGCGCCACAGCATTCATGGTGGGTGGGGTGACGCTTCCTATGGTTCGTTTTGCGGTTGATCCGATTTTGCATAAGAAAGGCGAAGGGACCTTCGTTAAAGTTGTGGAAGTGAGCAAAATTACCAACGAACCACAGGAATTTTCGTTCGAGCTCAAGCAGCAAGACGGTTGGTACTTAAGCACAGCTTCCCTGACGGCTTGGATTCGCAAAGACGAAAGCGGCAAAATTTATGCGCTTTCACCGATTTGTAAACATTTGGGATGTACGGTTGGTTGGAATAACGACAAGAACTTCCCAGATGAATATCACTGCCCATGCCACGGTGCACATTACACCAAAGAAGGTAAGCAGCTGGCGGTCGCGTCGAAGCCGCTTGACGAGTACAAGGTTATGATCAAGGATGACTGGGTTTATCTGGGGGATATCATCCCGAACACCATCGTGAAATAAGGAGGCGTAGATACGGATGTTTAAGAATGTATACAACTGGATTGACGAACGTCTTGATATCACGCCGATTTGGCGCGATGTAGCCGATCACGAGGTTCCGGAGCACGTGAACCCTGCGCATCACTTCTCCGCGTTTGTGTATTGCTTCGGCGGCTTGACGTTCTTTATTACGGTAATCCAGATCTTATCGGGGATGTTCTTGACCATGTATTACGTTCCCGATATTATTAACGCTTATGCCAGTGTAGAATACTTGCAGACTCAGGTCGCCTTTGGCCAGATTGTCCGCGGGATGCACCACTGGGGAGCCAGCTTGGTTATCGTGATGATGTTTCTACATACGCTTCGCGTTTTCTTCACCGGTTCCTACAAGGCACCACGCGAAATGAACTGGGTAGTCGGTATGCTGATCTTCTTCGTCATGATCGGTCTTGGTTTGACGGGATATCTGCTGCCATGGGATAACAAAGCTTATTTCGCAACGAAGGTAACGTTGGAAATTGCCAACTCTGTACCGGTGTTGGGTCCGGTTATTAAGGAATTGCTGCAAGGCGGAACGATTGTAGGGGCGGAAACGTTAACTCGGTTCTTTGCCATTCACGTATTCTTCCTGCCTGCGGTATTGCTGATCCTCCTGGTAGGTCACTTTATCATGATCCGCAGACAAGGGATTTCCGGTCCGCTATAAGAAGCGTGGGACATAGCTGATCCAATTGAATTGAAAATAGTTTCGAAAGACCTCTATAAGAGAAGGGGGGCAAAAAGGACATGGCTCATCATGACAATTCGAAGGAAAAGGTCGTATATGTCGGCGACTCCCGCGTCCGTAAGGGCAAGGGCTTTATAGCGCCTCCGGACTATACGGCGTATCCCGGCAAGTCGGAAGCGTTCATTCCTAACTTTTTGCTGAAGGAATGGATGGTTGGCGTTGTTGTACTCGTTGGATTCCTGGCGCTGACTATATCAGAACCGGCTCCGCTGGGCTTCCCGGCCAATCCGACGGCTTCGGTTATCCCGATGCCGGACTGGTACTTCCTGTTCCTGTATCAATATTTGAAATATCCATATGCCTCCGGCGATTACGTCGTTCTCGGTACAATGGGGATTCCGGCTGTGATGTTCGGCGGCTTGCTGCTCGCTCCATTTTTGGATCGCGGTAAGGAACGCCGCTTCTATAAGCGTCCGATCGCCTCGACACTGATGTTTCTTTCGATTGCCGCGGTTGTTTACTTGACGAACTTCGCTTGGACGCATTACCAGAAAGAACTGCAAGCAACAGGTCAAGTACCGGAACATATTCAACGGGAAGAACAAGCCCGTGAGAATCGGGAGAAGGGCTTGCCTACGTCGAATGCGAACCGTCAGGAAGAAGTGGCGATCGTGGATAAGGACGATCCGGCCATGGATGCATACAAGAAAGCGACCTGCGTATCATGCCATGGGGCTGACCTGAAAGGCGGGGCTGGACCTTCGCTTCGCGGCGTTGGTGACAAGCATGATAAGGACGCAATCCTTTCGATTATTAAAGAAGGATACAATGGCAAGATGCCTGCAATGTACGATACTGCGATCAGCGCGGGCTTGACGGATCAAGACATCGACCACTTGGCTGAATGGCTTGCGAAACAAAAAGCAGAACAGTAAAATAAGTAATAATGAAAAACCTGATCGTCTTACGATCAGGTTTTTTTAAGCTATCGTACTATTATTGTAGAAAAAGAGGGAGATCGCGCTTGAAGATATCGGATCTATGGGGTACAAAGTTTCTATCCTCCCGCTTCATACTTTGGGCTTTGTTCGTATGTAATCTCTTGGGAACGATTTACGGCTATATATGGTACGATGCGCAGTTGCTGGACACCTGGCGGAATCATCCACATTGGCAAATCGTGTTCGTCCCCGACAGCCCAACCGCCAGCTTATTCTTCACGTTAAGCCTGTTGTTCCTGCTGTTCCCGTCGAAGTTAGCGAAATACTTCCGCCTCCGTACCTTGATCGAGGGGCTAGCGGTCGTGACGAGTGTGAAATACGGGGTGTGGGCCGTAACGATGATTTTCGCCGGGGCCTATCAGGGGAGCGAGCTGGTGTGGCAGGACTGGATGCTGGTCGCCTCCCATTTGGCGATGGCCGTAGAGGCGTTGTTGTTCGTCCGATTGTACAAGTTTGGGACGTTTATGTTGCTTGGGGCCGGTGCTTGGACGCTGCTCAATGATACGGTGGATTATACCTACGAAGTTTATCCCTGGTTACCGGAGACGTTGTGGGATGACGTTCCTGCAGTGGCGGTCTTTACCGTAATCTTGACGGTAGCGAGCGTTGCTGCCGGCTGGCTTGCGCTGAAACAAGCCAAACGCGCTTGAGGCCGGGGTTCTAACGTAGGACAGCCTGCCATACCATGATGGTAGGGAGGGGATGTCCGTGAGAAGAACTTGGTTGAGAGGAGCAACAGCCGTACTGACTTTGCTTGCCGCGACGCTGCTATGGACTTCGGTGGTATTTGCAGAGCCTGTGAAGAACGGAACCGAGAGCAAGCCATCTACGTCCAAGGCAGGGACGCCGGCGATGTCCGAACAGGAACGCAGCGAGCGGCTCAAGCAGCTGGAATTGGCATCGGAACGGCTATATGAGCATATGCAGCAAGGGAGTGGCCAAGAAGCGCTGGCCGACATGGAGGCGTTAATCCAAGCGCTGGAGGGCGTATCCTTTAAGGGGTTAACCTCGGTAGAGGGTATCCATGCCTTGGCGGAAACGATTATGGACACCAAAGAGACGTTAGTTAGGGCGGATGCTCAGCCTGAAGCCTGGGCGCTATCCTCAGCCCGGCTGCGGCTGGCGGTCAATAGTTTGCTACATCCCGATAAGGCCTTATGGCAGCAATATTATAAAGTGATGTCCGATGATTTGCAGCAGATGAAACAGGCGCGTGCAGGCGGCAAACCTGCGGGGCTGCGCAAGGCGTTCCAGGCGCTGCAGGATCATTACGATGTCGTGCGTCCGGCTGCAGTGATTCGTCGTCCGGCCTCCGAGATCAACCGTTTTGAGTCGTGGCTATCGTATACTGAAGGACTAAGCGGTGCACAATCCTGGGATGAAAAGGCTCTGAAAGGAGCGATCGAGCAAGGAGAAGGCGAACTCAAAGCGCTGTTTGGCCGCCGGGGAGACGAGCCTGTATTCCTGCCGGTCACCGGCGTGGACAGTCCGTGGTATTGGAGTGCGTTGATTGGGCTGTGGATCGTGCTTGCCTTGACCTACACGGGAATTCGGAAGTATCGCGCGGATCGAGCGGTAACTGCAGTTCGAGCACAGCGCCCGGCGGAAGAGATGAATCGGTACCGGCTTTAGGCAGGGATTTACGAAAAAAGCTTAAGAGGCAGGGAGAACCCTAAACCTCTTAAGCTTTTTTTTGATGGTAAGTGCGATTTAATCTTCTTTAAATCCTTCGCCATGCACATCGTGGACGTCATTGATGATGATAAACGCCCGTGGATCTACCGATTTGGCGATGGATTGCAACCTCCGACTCTCCTGCCTGGAAACGACGCAGTAGGCCACATGCTTCGCTTGCTTCGAGTAGGCGCCAATGGCTGGAATCAACGTAACGCCGCGGTCCATCTCCTTCGTAATGATATCGGCGATCGCGGGTGCATGGTCGCTGATGATCGTAAACGCCTTGGCTGAATATGCGCCCTCTTGAATAAAATCGATCACTTTCGAGGAGATATAGACGGCTACAAGCGTGTACAAAATATTTTCCTTCCTAATATAGAAGAGCGATAACCCGATAATGATGATGTCCAGCGTCAGGATGACCTGTCCCATGCTGAACCCGTACTTGCGGCCCAGAATCCGGGCTACAATATCCGATCCTCCGGTGGTGCCGCCGAAGCGGAAGACGATGCCAAGCCCTGCCCCTAGCGTCACCCCTGCATATAACGAGACGAGGATATAGTCCGTCTGTGTCTCAAACGGTAATATCCAGCCATGATCGATCATCTGTTCAAACAGCCACAGGAAGAGCGTTAACGAGCCGATACCAACTCCAGTCCATAGAATGGAGCGTCCGCCGAGGATTTTCCAGCCGATCAGAAACAACGGGATATTCAGCAGGAGGTTGGAAAGCGAAGGCGAAATGCCAAACGCATAGTTCAGCAGCAGCGTCACACCGGTAACCCCGCCTTCCATCAGTTGGTTCGGTAGGATAAAATAAAGAAGGCCAAACGCATAAATCGCCGTACCCAGCATGATGGGTAGCAGTGTTTTTAGAAATCCGGTCAATTTGCTCAATGCCATGAAAAAACCTCACCTGTCTCTAGCGTTATTTATGTTATGTACTGTGCTGCGGGCAATTGGATAGATCTGCCTCTCCTAGTATACCTTTTTCTTCGCCGATTAAAAAAGGATTTGTTTTCGTCACCTACTTACGATAACATAGGGAAAAACGGGACATAAAGCGGAGGGATCGGCACTTGGATCGGAACAATGAGAAATCTCTCGCGGAAATGCAGCGCGAAGTAGACCGTTATATCTCGCAGTTTAAAGAAGGCTATTTCAGCCCGCTGACGATGCTCGCTCGCATGACGGAGGAAGTAGGCGAGCTGGCCCGCGAGGTGAACCATACCTTTGGCGAAAAGCCAAAGAAGAAAGATGAACCGGAAAATTCGATTGAGCTCGAATTGGGCGATATCCTGTTTATTACCATATGCTTTGCCAATTCCCTTGGGATTAATCTTACCGAGGCCCATGATAAGGTAATGCATAAATTTGCGACCCGCGATGCGGATCGTTGGACGAAAAAGGACACCGAATAGGGTCAATCTTCATATGCTGTTAGCATGATCATCCCTACAGTAAAGGGGGATAGCATATGAAGGCGGAGGATTATTTACAACGAGCTTACCGAAGCATCTACGAAAACGACTTTGCACAGGCAATGCACTGGTTCGAACGAGCGCTGGACGTCCAGCCGGATCACGCGGACATCCATTATCGCTACTCGATCACTTGTGCCCGGAGCGGGCAGCTGGATAAGGCGCTTCAACACGCGCGTCTGGCTGCAGCGCTGGAGCCTGAGCAGGACGAATATAAACTGCATTACGATCGTTTGCAGTCCATGGAACTGACGCAGATGGCCAGACGGCAGCTGGAGGCTGCCGGTGCCAAGCGGAAAGCGGCAGCTGAGCCAGCAGCCCGCATGTTAAAGCGTGCGGTCGAGCTGGACCCGTTGTCGTTGGATGCGCAGGTTTGGCTGGCAATCGCCTACGGCGAATTAGAGTGCTACGACCTTGCGCTGCAGGCGGTTCGGGACGCATCGGCCCTTCCTTTGGACGCTGGTGCAGCTGGTCAGCTTAAAGAGTTGGAGCAGCGGTTGAAGCAGCAAATGAAGCAATCATCATAGTAAAGAATGTGAGGAGATCGAATGTCTGAACCGATTAAAGTCGCCGTGGCGGGCGCCGCAGGCAGAATGGGCAGAGAAGTCGTCAAAATGGTGCTCCAGGACCCGGAGCTTCAACTGGTTGCTGCTGTGAATTTATCCAATGAAGGCATCGATGCCGGAACGCTGGTTGGCCTTCCGGCTTGCGGCGTGCCGATCACCACGAATTTAGAAGAAGCGCTGCGGGAGACGAGCCCGCGGGTGCTGGTTGATTTTACGACACCGCAGTACGCATATACGAACACCGAACTTGCGATTCGGTACGGCGTTTCGCCGGTTGTAGGGACGACCGGGTTTACGCCGGAACAGATCGAAGAACTGGACAAGCTGTGCCATGAGCAGGGAATCGGCGGATTGATTGCTCCAAACTTCTCCATCGGGGCGATCCTGATGATGCGTTTTGCAGCGCAGGCGGCGAAGTATTTTCCACATCTGGAGATCATCGAATACCATGGTGACCAGAAGCTGGATGCCCCTTCAGGGACAGCGGTGAAGACGGCGGAGCTGATCGCGCAGAACCGGAAGGAGCTTCGTCAGGGCAACCCGAACGAGGAAGAGACGATTGAAGGTGCACGCGGCGGTTATTATAACGGATTCCGGATACATAGCGTCCGGTTACCTGGTGTATTTGCACAGCAGGAAGTGGTGTTCGGCGGCTTTGGCCAGACGCTGAAGATTCGTCACGATTCGTATGAGCGTGCCGGTTATATGCCGGGCGTGAATTTGGCCATTAAGAAAGTTATTGACTGCAAGGGCATGATTTACGGGTTCGACCACTTCATGGATGAATAAAGGGGATAAGGCATATGTTAAACATCGCATTTATAGCTCATGACCGTAAAAAAGAAGATATCGTGAATTTCGTCATCGCCTACGAACATGTATTCAAAGGGAAAAAGCTTTATTCCACGGGAACAACTGGACAACGAATCATGGAAAATACTTCGCTTCAAATCCATCGGTTCCTATCGGGACCGCTTGGCGGCGATCAGCAAATCGGGGCGTTAATTGCTCAAAACGAGATGGATCTGGTCATCTTCCTGCGCGACCCATTGTTGGCACAGCCCCATGAGCCGGACATCACTGCACTTCTGCGCTTGTGCGACGTGCATGGAATACCCGTTGCAACGAATATGGCTACGGCAGAGATCTTGGTACGTGCCTTGGATCGCGGCGACTTCGGTTGGCGCGAACTGGTAGAACAAAATAAACCGGGGTTGACAAAATGAACGGTTTACTGGATATCTTAATCTTTGGGGCACATGCGGACGATGCCGAAATCGGCATGGCCGGAACCATCGCCAAGCATACTGCTGCAGGGTACCGCGTGGGCATCTGCGATTTGACCGAAGCGGAGCTGTCCTCTAACGGCAATCCCGTGCTGCGCAAGCAGGAAGCCGAGGCGGCAGCCGATGTGCTCGGATTAGCCGCACGCATCAATTTGGGACTGCCTGACCGCGGGTTAACCGGGTCGGCGGAGCAGCTCGCCGCGGTTACTGAGGTGATTCGGCAGTATGCGCCGCGAATGGTTTTTGCTCCGTATTGGGATGATCGTCACCCCGATCATATCGATTGCAGCAAGCTGGTGGAGGCGGCGGTGTTCAACGCCAAGCTGCGTCGGTATATGCCGGACAAGCCGGCGGTGGCTGCGCCTGAGCTTTATTTTTATTTCATTAATGACTGGGTATCGCCGGATCTGATCGTCGATGTGAGCGCAAATTATGAGCAGAAGGAGCGGGCGCTCCGGTGTTACCGTTCTCAATTTGAAGCCGGTTCACCGGGGGAAGACGTTGCCTTAACTCCGCTGAATCAGGGATATGTGGAACGGGTCAAAGCCCGCGATTCCCTGATTGGTCAGCGTGCTCTAATTCCGTTCGCTGAAGGTTTTATGACGAAAACCGCATATCAAGTTAATCTATTTGGCTCCCATCGTTCATAAGCTGGAAGAGGGAACAAACATAAAGGAGGCCCCCACCATATGGAACCATTTTTGAAAATAGGCATCACTTGTTATCCATCCTTGGGCGGTTCGGGGGTTGTGGCCACCGAGCTTGGGAAGTTGCTGGCGGATAAGGGCCACGAAGTCCATTTTATTTCGCATAGCGTTCCTTTTCGCTTAGGGAGTTACCATAAAAATATTTTTTATCATGAAGTTGAAGTCAGCGATTACTACGTGTTCCGGTATCCGCCTTACGATTTGTCGTTAGCGACCAAAATGGCTACGGTAGCCAAAGAGCAAGGACTGGATGTTCTGCATGTTCACTACGCAGTGCCCCACGCGGTATGCGCGTTTCTCGCCAAACAAATGGTAGGTGACTCGCTTAAAGTCGTGACAACGCTGCATGGGACCGATATCACCGTCCTGGCACAGGATGAATCGCTGAAGGACTTGATTCGTCTGGCGATTAATGAAAGTGATGCAGTGACGTCGGTGTCCCGAGATTTGATGCGGGAAACTCGTGAGGTCCTCGATATTACGCGAGATATCGATTTGACGTATAACTTTGTGGATGAGCGGGTGTACTATCCGCGCGACGCCAAGAGCTGCCGGACGAATTTTGCTGCTCCCGACGAGAAAGTGCTGATGCATATCTCCAACTTTCGGCCGGTGAAGCGGGTGAGTGATGTGGTGGATATTTTCTATCAAGTTAGTCAGGAAGTACCGGCGAAGCTGTTGTTTGTGGGGGAAGGACCGGATCTGCCCAAGATCCAATGCAAAATCAAGGAGTTAGGCTTAGCCGACCGGGTGCATTTCCTCGGAAAACAGGACGATATCGCCCATGTCATCTCCATGGCGGACGTCTTGCTGCTGCCTTCGGAGAAAGAGAGCTTTGGCTTGGTCGCCCTTGAGGCAATGGCTTGCGGAGTGCCAACGATCGGTTCAATCGCCGGCGGGATTCCGGAGCTGGTGAAGCACGGAGAGACCGGCTACTTGGCGCCGATTGGCGATACGAAACAGATGGCGGCGCATTGCATTTCTCTGTTTAAGAATTCGGAGCTGGCCGTGCGGATGCGTGAAGCTTGTTTATCCCGGGCCAAACACGAGTTCAGCAGTGATAAAATGATGGCTGCGTACGAAGAAATTTATTACCGTGTGCTCAATGTTCCAATGCCAACGTTAAATCCGGCTTGCGGTTGACGCGACCGTAAGTTTGATAAATGAGTTCATAGCATCGTAACGGCGCAGGGCTGGAGAGTCCTGCGCTTGCTGTGCCGTTTTTTTGTCTATGCTTGTAGTGACTGGAAAGGAGGTGTCCGTAATCGAAAAACAACACTGGAGTCAAGTGGACCCCCTCATGCTGGCTCAGGGGGAACGTGTGCTGCGTATTTTGCGAGATGGCGGGCACCAGGCTTTTTTTGTCGGGGGCTGTGTCCGTGACGAACTGATGGGACGCCCGGTCCACGACATGGATATCGCTACCTCAGCCAAGCCGGATGAGGTGGTTCGATTGTTTGAACGCACGATCCCGACGGGGATTCAACACGGCACGGTTACGGTGATGATGGAGGATCATGCGTTTGAGGTGACGACGTTCCGCAAGGAATCGGATTACGCTGATTACCGCCGTCCCACGTCCGTGGAGTTCGTTGATGCGGTGACGGAGGATTTGCGGCGGCGGGACTTCACGATGAATGCCATCGCCCGTGGGCTGGAAGGGGAGCTGATTGATCCGTTTGGCGGACAGATGGATATTGAACGGAGGCTGATCCGCTGCGTGGGTGATGCCGAAGAACGGTTTACGGAGGATGCGTTGCGCATGATGCGGGCGGTCCGGTTCGCTTCGACCTTCGGGTTCCGCCCGGTCTTGAGCTTGTGGAAGGCGCTCCTGGCAGGCCGGGACAAGCTCGGCTATATCGCGACGGAGCGCGTGCGTATGGAGCTTGAAAAAATCGTGCTGGGCCCAGACCCGTTGCGCGGGCTGGCCCTGCTGGAACGCAGCGGGCTGCTGCGGTACGCGAAGGCGGCGCAGGCGCAGGCGCCCGCTGCGGAAGCGCTTTGCGCTGCGGCGGAGGCGGGCGCCAAGGCGGTGGCTGGCGCCGCTGAGGCAGCGAGCGGCGCTGCAGC
>NZ_BILV01000099.1 GCF_004000745.1 Paenibacillus barengoltzii NBRC 101215 | reverse complement strand
CCATTTGTACAAGCTTAACTGTGGCGGCGTAGCTCAGCTGGCTAGAGCGTACGGTTCATACCCGTGAGGTCGGGGGTTCGATCCCCTCCGCCGCTACCATAATATTTCGGAGGCTTAGCTCAGCTGGGAGAGCATCTGCCTTACAAGCAGAGGGTCGGGGGTTCGATCCCCTCAGCCTCCACCATGTTCTTTATTTGAAACATCATAATTTACACCGTGCCGGTGTAGCTCAATTGGTAGAGCAACTGACTTGTAATCAGTAGGTTGGGGGTTCAAGTCCTCTCGCCGGCACCATTCTCTTGCGGAGCCGTGGTGTAGAGGCCTAACATGCCTGCCTGTCACGCAGGAGACCGCGGGTTCGAATCCCGTCGGCTCCGCCATTTATTTGAATATTTCCACCGTAAAGTGGGAAAGTGTTCAACTTCACCGCTTTATTTTTTTGGGTTTTTACCGTGTAATGTATGGCTCGGTAGCTCAGTTGGTAGAGCAGAGGACTGAAAATCCTCGTGTCGGCGGTTCGATTCCGTCCCGAGCCACTTTTATGCTTCCAGCATCAGATTGGACTGAGCTGGGTAGCATAACACATATGGAGGCTTAGCGAAGTGGCCAAACGCAGCAGACTGTAAATCTGTTCTCTTACGAGTTCGGTGGTTCGAATCCATCAGCCTCCACCAGTTTATATGAGCCATTAGCTCAGTTGGTAGAGCACCTGACTTTTAATCAGGGTGTCGAAGGTTCGAGTCCTTCATGGCTCATGATCCAAAGCCGTTAACCTTAGGGTTGACGGCTTTTTTGCGCGTTCGGCAGGACGAGGATTTAGGTTTGCTCCGGCAGTTATGATAAAATAAGTCTAATAAACTCGAAAACGCATAGAAAGAAAGGCTACGCTATGGAGATCAAATTGCTAAAACAACAAGTGGAGAGCGTCATCGGTACATCGCTGTCGGAGAGCGTATGGGAGACAAAGGACTGGAACGATATTGTAAAAGCGGCGAATCCTATGGAATCCGGTCCATATCGCGTAAATGAGCGATGGATATGGTTCGTCGAGCAGCATCAAGGAGGCGTGCGTGTACTTGAATCGGAGGTTGCCAAAGTAACGGATTCTGAAGCCCGGTTAATTCAAATGCTCCTGACGGCTGCCCGAGAGCCGGCAACGCCTTCCTCTAACTTGAAGCGAGAGGATGAAATGCGCAGTATTCAGTTGGGGGAGTGGCTGGAGGAACGCTTGGAGCAAGGGGAACTGACTCAACCGTTGCCTGATCACTTGACCTTGAAGGCGAAGCTCAAGGGGAGGATGTTGCCCTTTTTACTGAGTTGGGAAAGTTCGGGGCAAGGGCAGGCAATTTCTTTTTCAAAGCTAAACAAGCTGTTGAAGAGCTACTTCGGGGGCGAAGTGGTTCTGGCTCCGCTGAAGGAGGCGTGGCTGATTCTCCTGGGTGAAGAGCTGTTTATGAGCCTGCGGGAGGAGAGCGAAGAGGCGGCGGAAACGGAACGCGACCTGATGGCTGCCTTATGCCAAGGCTTGTACGAGCTGGTGACCAACGAATGGGTTGGAGGATTTCACCTTACGGTCGGGAGCGCCTTAATTGCTGAGAATGAATTGGTGTCTGCTACGTTGTTTTTGCGTCAGACGTTGGCCCTCGGGCGAATGTTTAATGTAACAGATCCCATCCATTTTCCTTGGGAACTGAGGCTGGAGCGGCTGGTGTACAGCATACCGGAAGAGCAACGCCGGCAATTTGCTTTGGAGCTTGGGGATCGTGCAGATTTGCTGCAGGATGTGGAGATTCGAACCACGCTTGAGACGTTTTTTGCCCTGGACTGCAATGTGAGTGAGACCGCGAAACGGCTATATATTCACCGGAACACGTTATTATATCGCATGGATAAATTCAAACAGGAAACCGGGTTGGATGTCAGAACGTTTAATGACGCAGTTTTGGTCAAGCTCGAGCTGCTATTGTATAAAGTGACGAAAAGGCTTTAAGATTTTTGTGCAGTTTGTGGATGGATGGGCAACCCCCTATCGTCTAATATATAAATATAAAATGTATCCGATTTCATAAAGCATAGAACCAATACCCTAATACCACCAAATTAAAGTAATGGGAGGACGAAGACATGGCAGGCGTACGTTTAGAACACATTTACAAAAAATACCCGGGTGCTGCTAAAGCAACTGTAGAAGACATCAACCTTGATATTAAGGATAAGGAATTCCTCGTACTGGTAGGACCTTCCGGTTGCGGTAAATCCACAACGCTTCGGATGATCGCTGGTTTGGAAGAAATTACAGAAGGTAAATTGTACATCGGCGACCGCGTCGTAAACGACGTTGCTCCGAAAGACCGCGACATCGCGATGGTATTCCAATCCTACGCGCTGTATCCGCACATGAACGTATATCAAAACATGGCGTTCGGTTTGAAACTGCGTAAAGTGAAGAAAGATGAAATCGACCGTCGCGTTCGCGAAGCAGCTAAAATTCTCGACATCGAGCATTTGCTGGATCGCAAACCGAAAGCTCTTTCCGGTGGTCAACGTCAACGGGTTGCCTTGGGCCGCGCCATTGTCCGCGATCCTCAAGTGTTCCTGATGGACGAACCGCTTTCCAACTTGGATGCTAAACTGCGCGGTCAAATGCGCGCGGAAATCACGAAGCTGGTTAAACGTCTGGAAACGACTTGCATCTACGTAACACATGACCAAATCGAAGCTATGACGATGGGTGACCGGATCGTTGTTATGCATGACGGTATCATCCAACAAGCTGCTTCTCCAGAAGAGCTGTACAACCAACCAGGCAACATCTTCGTAGCTGGCTTTATCGGTTCGCCTACGATGAACTTCGTGAACGGTACTTTGGTGGAAGAAGCAGGCACCGTTCGTTTCAGAGCTACCAACATGGATGTTGTTGTGCCTCAAGGTAAAGCAACAATCCTGAGAGATAAAGGCTACATCGGCAAAGACGTTATCATGGGTATTCGTCCTGAGGACATCCATGAAGAGCCAGTATTCCTGGAAGCTTCGCCGCAAACGACCTTTACTGCTAACGTGTATCTGACGGAAAACCTGGGTCACGAAATGCAATTGTACCTGAACGGTGCAGGCAGCGACGGCCTGATCGCTCGTGTAGACGGCCGTTCCAATACACGTGAAGGCGACAACGTTAAACTGGCGATCGATATGAACAAAATTCATATCTTCGACAAAGAAACAGAACGCAACGTGTTCTTCAGCTAATTTGTTACGCGATGAAGAAACCGCCCTTCGGGGCGGTTTTTTTTGTTAGGCAGGGGCAAAAAAGCTGCAGTAGGGCGATTCCTAGGCGGCTCACGGCCCAATGATTGATTTACGTGACAATTTCCTATACGATGAATACATTGAGTGATCTCGAACCAAGATGAATTAATGCCTTAATTCAGGCAGCTGATATCGGAGCCGGAGCTCGTTAGTTGACGAGCACCCTCATGTTGAATGCCGGCAGGGGAAAGGAAGAGCACCATGGCTAAAAAAGTGAAAGTATCCGAATTAGTGAACCAATTCGGGCTCGAGGTGGTTTCCGGAGAGCAAGGGTTAAAACGTGCGATCACGGTCGACGATTTATATCGTCCGGGCTTGGAGATGGCCGGGTATTTTGAATACCATCCGCCGGAGCGCGTTCAGATTCTGGGGAAAACCGAGCTGGCCTTCTTCGAGATGCTACCGGAGAAGGAACGGAAAGATCGCATGGAGCGGTTATGCAGCAGCGATGAGACGCCTTGTATCATCGTTACCCGCTCTTGGAAGGTACCTGAGGAACTGATTGAGATCAGTTCAGAGAAGCAAATCCCAGTCCTTCGCAGCAGCATGGCGACGACAATCCTGTCGAGCCGGATCACCAGCTTCCTGGAACGGAAGCTGGCGCCAACCGCGACGATTCACGGGGTTCTCGTTGACGTCTATGGCGTGGGGATGCTAATTACCGGCAGCAGCGGTATCGGGAAGAGTGAAACGGCCCTCGAACTGGTGAAGCGCGGACACCGTCTGATTGCGGACGATGCGGTAGAAATCCGGCAAACGTCGGATAACCAATTACACGGTACAGCACCTGAACTCATTCGCCACCTGCTTGAGATCCGCGGCGTGGGGATCATCAACGTCATGACGTTGTTTGGTGCCGGGGCCATCCGCAACAACAAGCGAATTTCGCTGGTTGTCAGACTGGAAGCTTGGCAACAAGAGAAGCAGTATGACCGATTAGGTCTGGATGAAGAGACGACGCGGATTATCGATACCGATGTCCCTCTGGTGACGATCCCGGTGCGTCCTGGACGGAACTTGGCCGTCATTATCGAGGTTGCCGCGATGAACTTCCGTTTGAAGCGAATGGGGTACAACGCTGCGCTGCAGTTTACGACAAAACTGACCGAAACGATTTCAGAAGATATCGACGATTTGGAGTAGGAGCGTGAACGATGGGCACTTTGTTATTAGACCCGATCGCTTTTTCCATCGGGGGCTTGAAAGTACACTGGTATGGCCTGATACTGGGCTGCGCGGCTTTGGTCGGCCTTCTGTTAGCCGTTTGGGAAGGGAAGCGGTTCCGCATCCCTCAGGAATTTTTTATGGACTTGCTGTTATTGGGCGTACCGTCGGCGATTGTCGCCGCGCGGATTTATTACGTCGCGTTTATGTGGGACGATTACAAGGATAACTTCTGGGATGTATTTAAAATCTGGAACGGCGGTATCGCCATTTACGGGGCGCTGATCGGCGCGATCATCTGCGCGGTGATCTTTGTTCGGCGTCGCGGCTATAACTTCTGGCGGATCGCTGATATTTGTGCGCCTTCCCTGATTGTGGGGCAGATGATTGGGCGCTGGGGGAACTTCGTGAACCAGGAAGCTTATGGCGGACCAACAACGGAGAGCTTCCTTCGCGACAACCTGCATTTACCTTCATTTATTGTGAATCAAATGAACGTGCAGGGGACATTCCATCACCCGACGTTTCTGTATGAATCGTTGTGGAACCTGGTGGGCTTGATCTTACTAATGATTTTGCGGAGACAGAAATTTTTGCGCGCAGGGGAATTGTTCGCCTCGTATTTCATCTGGTATTCGATCGGACGATTCTTCATTGAAGCGTTGCGGACGGACAGCTTAGCGTTCCAGGGAGCATCCTGGCTAGCGTCGTTCGTGAATGGGCTCTGGACGCCAATGACCTGGCTTGGATTCGAACAAGGGTATCTGGCGCCTTCTTACGGCAACGTTCGCATTTCCCAGCTGCTTGCCTTGGGCATTGTGGTTGCGGCGATCATCTTCATTATCGTACGTCGCAGTACCGTTCGTGACCTGCCGTATTACAGTGATCCTATTACATCTACGAAAGTCGCCGCAGCGGATGCTTTGCCGGTAATGGGTGGAGCGGCTGAATCTGAGCAAGCGAAGCTGTCTAAGACGGAGGAAACGACCGTGGAGGAGTTGGCGGAAGCGCCGGAAGACAAGAAGGAGTAGCAGCCACATGATAAACACCGTGTTATTTGATCTTGATGGAACGATAATCGATACCAATGAACTTATCATTACAAGCTTTTTGCATGTTATCGAAAAGCATGGTTTACAGCCGCGTACTCGGGAAGAAATCATTCCGCATATGGGGCAAACGTTAGAGCACCAGTTGCAAGTGTTCTCAGGGCGTGATGATGTAGCGGATCTGGTAGCAGATTACCGAAAATACAACCGGGAACGCCATGATGAACTGATCCGTGAATTTCCCCAGGTCAAAGAAGTGATCTCCGATTTGCACGAACGGGGGATCACAATGGGGATTGTCACGACGAAGATTAAGGAGACCACGATGCTCGCCTTAAACATGTTCGGGTTAAAGCCGTACATGAAATCGATCGTGACGGTGGAGGATGTGAAGCATCCCAAGCCGCATCCTGAGCCGATTCTGACGGCGTTGCGCGAGCTGGGCGCTGATCCGGCACACACGTTGATGGTGGGCGATAGTGCCGCCGATCTGCAATGTGCGAAGGCAGCGGGTGTGAAGGCAGCCGGTGTAGCTTGGTCGTTGAAAGGCGAGGCGGTACTGCGCCAGTATCATCCGGATTACATCCTGCAAGAGATGCGAGATCTCTATGGAATCCTAGGTTTGGAGCCGGTGAGATCGTGAGACGAGTGAGGCGTTATCCGGTTGAAGGACCCAACGCACTCTGGCAGCTGTACCGGACGGTAAGCCCTTGGAAGGGCGTCCGGAACTTTATTTTTATCCAAATCGCCCGGTATTGCCCGATATTATCGCTGAAGAACGCCATTTACCGTCGGGTTCTCGGCATGAAGGTGGGCGAGCACACCGCGTTTGGGTTGATGGTGATGGTGGATGTGTTTTTCCCGGAGCTGATTACGGTGGGACGCAATTCGGTGATCGGGTACAACACGACGATTCTCGCCCACGAGTATTTGATCAAGGAATACCGCCTGGGTGAGGTGCGGATCGGCGATGAGGTGATGATTGGTGCGAACAGCACAATCCTCCCGGGTGTGACCATCGGAGACGGTGCAGTCGTCGCCGCCGGATCAGTGGTACATAAGGACGTGGCTCCGGGCACGTTTGTTGGCGGGAACCCGCTGCGGGTGCTGGAGCGGAAGAATCCCTAGATTGTGGGCGTGTCCTATGTCATCATCCGGAGTCCGAATTGGCTCAGCCCGCCTCTGCGGGCGCGCTAACGCTGACCAGGAGCGCTATTTTGCTGATTTTGGTGCTTTGGAATTTCTAACGACGCTGAGACACGCTATTTCGTGAAAAACACCTGAATTCGTCAGCAGAATGGAGCAATAAGCATTGTGATAAGCGTTAGAATCGTAATACGTTGATTTTAACTGCAATAAGGTTTGTGATAAGCGTTAGAAATAAAAGCGGTCCTTGAACCAGGGAATTTGCCGGGTGGGACCGCTTTTGTGTGTTTTATTTGAGTTTGATCTTGAACGGTTTTATGCATATTCAAATTCTGGTATAGTGGAGAGAGTGAACTAGAAACATTTGTAAAGTTTAGATGTCTAGTACGTAAATCAGGCTTCTTTTAATTATGAACAGGAGTTGGTTGAGTGAGCAAGGTGGTCAAGGAACGTTTGCCGCAGTTGGATATCTTTCGTGCGTTAGCGATCTTCAGCGTCATCCAGGTGCACGCTTCATCGTTCGCGGCGGCAGAACAAGCGCTGAATTCACCGGTCTACTACTTTTATAATTGGATGAACATTTTCTTTAAAATCGGTACCCCGTCGTTTATCCTGCTAAGCAGTTTCGTCCTTTTTTACAATTATTACGATCAGCCGATTAGCCGCAAGCTGGTAAGCAAATTCTACAAGAAGCGCTTGACCTATATCATCTTGCCCTATCTCCTGGTCTCCTGTTGTTATTTCATGTTGATTGCGCTTTACCGCAACGATTTTGTCAATAATTCCAAGCTGTATGAATTGAAGTCGTTAGGGACGGCGCTCCTGACGGGTACAGCGTATACCCACCTCTACTTCGTATTTATCAGCATACAGTTCTACCTGTTGTTCCCGCTCTTCTTGTGGTTATTCCAGTCCTTCCGAAATCACCGCTTCTTGATTGCGCTCATTTTGCCTTTGGGTCTGGCGCTGCAGTGGGGCTTCGTATTCTGGAACAAATACCAGCTACATCTGCCGAATAAAGGGAGCTACGCACTGAGCTATATGGGGTATTACATGTTGGGGGCAGTGCTGGCGATTTACTTCAGCAAATTGAAGAGTTGGCTGAAAACGGACTGGAAGCAAATGCCCCAATCCCACAAAGGATGGACTGCCGCGTTGTGGATCGGATGGCTAGTTGTTGCCTTCGTTCATGTCCAGATCTGGTATGTATACCGCCAAGGTTATGCTTCGCCCAACACCCTATGGTTTGAATTGTTATGGAACGTTCACACGATGTTCTCGGCGTTAGTGCTGCTCAAACTGTCATTCTCCATTCAGCGAAGAGGCTCCGCCTTCTGGGTTCGGTCGCTGACTCGGGTGGGGGAGCTCTCCTTCGGGATCTATCTGTTCCATCCTGTCGTGTTGTTCGCGTACCGGCTCTTCTGGAATGAACAACGGCTGCCGGGGGCTTCTTACGGCTACCTGGTTTACATCATTGTGGGTTCCCTCGCAGCGCTATTCCTTTCATGGGGGTTTGTGCAGCTTAGTTTCCGGCGGCTGCCGTTTGCCGCATGGTTTCTGGGGAGTGTACCGGCTTCCTTGCGCAAAAATAAACCGTCCGAACGGCAGGAAAGCGGGCAAAGACCATCTGTTGGTGCAAATACGTAACTTCGATCAGTTGAACCGGTTCGGGCATACCCGGCCGGTTTTTTTGCATGGAGTGGGAAGTCGCAAGGGTTTTGGCTCATGCTTGGGGAATACTGTAGGGCAGGTTAATTTGAGACGTAGGATCCGGAGAGAAGCAATTGACGGTCGAAAAGAAATTATGATAAAATTGGGCTACTCTTTAATTTGGTAGTATGGTAGTACTTTAATATAATAAAGAAATTTTATATAAGAGAGAAAAACGGTGAGGTGAAACACTTGTCGAAACCAAAAGGCTTTGAAAAACCGGCGGGTGTCCGCGATTATCTGCCTTTTGCCGTGGATAAGCTGCGGGCGATCGAACGGCGTGTGCTGGATTGCATGGCCGGCTGGGGATACCGGCAAATTATGACGCCTACAATGGAATATTACGATACCGTGGGCGTAGCCAGCTCGACGTCGGATCAGAAGCTGTTTAAATTGTTAAATAACCGGGGGACCACGATGGTGCTCCGTTCCGATATGACGGCGCCCATCGCGCGGGTCGTCGCTTCTTTGTTGAAGGAAGAGCCGTTGCCGCTTCGCTTGTCGTATCACGCCAACGTCTTCCGGGCGATTGAGGAAGAAGCAGGAAGGGAAGCGGAGTTTTATCAAACGGGCGTCGAATTGGTTGGCGATGATTCCCCGGATGCGGACGCTGAGGTGATTGCGCTGGCCGTAGCCTCGTTGCAGGCAGCGGGCGTGAAGTCATTTAAGATCGCGGTTGGGCATGTTGGCTTCCTGAATGGTCTGCTGGAGGATGCGGTCCCGGGCCGGGAGGATATTCAGGAGGCGTTAAAGGCCGGGCTGTTGCATCGCGATTTTGTAGGCTATCGGGAGACACTCTCCCAGTTATCTCTCTCGCAGGAGCAGCGTGATGAGCTGGAAGGGATTCTCCGTCTGCGCGGCGGTAAAGAAATTTGCGGCCAAGCGCTGGAGCTGAGTGCCAATCCGCTAGCCCAAGCCTCAGTTCAGCATCTGAGTCAGGTGTGGGATGCTTTGGAGGACTTTGGCGTAGCCGAACATGTGATGATCGATCTGACGATGATCGGAGATTTCTCCTATTATACGGGGATGACGTTTGAGGGCTATGCTGCAGAGCTGGGGTTCCCGGTGTGCAGCGGCGGTCGGTATGACAATCTGCTGCAGCAGTTCGGACGGCCGGCACCAGCTACCGGATTCTCGCTCAAGACGAACCGGATTCTCGACGGAGTTGGCGGGCTGGAGACGGAACCGGAGCTGCCGGTGGTGCTGCAGTATGACGCGCCGAACCGGAAGCGGGCGTTCGCCGAAGCGGAGCGGTTGCGCAGTGAAGGCCGCAGCGTACTGATGCGCCGTGCAGAGGGGCCGGAAGATCTGCTCAGCGCCCCGGAGTCGACGCGGAAGGCGGGACCGCTGGGACCAACATACGGCGATATCCTGACGTTCGTCAGCTTTTGAGTGAAGGCAGCTGCCTGAGAAGGAGGGCACAATCCATTGAATCAAATTATTAAAGTCGCAATGCCTAAGGGGCGTATTTATAAAAAAGCTTCCGCCTTATTCCGCGAGGCGGGTATCGAGATTCCAGATGATGTAGATGAAACGCGCAAGCTGGTCATTCCGCTGCCGGACATCGGCATGGAGTTCATCCTTGCGAAGCCGGTCGATGTGCCAACGTACGTGGAATACGGCGTGGCCGATATCGGGATCGTTGGTAAAGACGTGCTGATGGAGGAAAATCGGGATGTTTACGAGCTGCTTGACCTTGGCATCGCGCGTTGCCGCATGTCGGTGATTGCGCTGCCCGATTGGAAGCCGGGGATTCAGCAACGGGTGGCTACGAAGTATCCGAACGTGGCGTCGCAGTTCTTCCGCGAGCACGGACAGCAGGTTGAGGTCATTAAGCTGAACGGCTCGATCGAGCTGGCACCGCTCATCGGTTTGGCGGACCGGATCGTGGATATGGTGGAGACCGGGCAGACGTTGAAGGAGAACGGATTAGTTGAGCTGGAGAAGATCTTTGACATCACCAGCCGTTTGGTGGCGAACCGAGTCAGCTATCGGATGAAAAACGCCGAGATTCAGGCCGTGTGCGATGCGCTGAGCAAAGTGATTCAGCGGGATGAAGTCTCGCAGCCTTGAGCTTGGGACGGGCCAAGGGCAGATACAAGAATTTATAAGGATGAAGAAAGCAGGGGGATGCCGGATGATGAAACTGGTATCGGCACAGGATTTTGATTTGCGGCGGGAAGTGGAATATGGCTCGCCGGAGCAAAACGAAGCGGTTAAAGCGATCGTCCAAGCGGTTAAAGCGGAAGGGGACGCGGCCTTGCTTCGGTACACGGAGCAATTTGACGGCATGAAGCTGGAGGCGTCCGGGCTGCGCGTGACGAAGGAGGAGCTGGAGGCGGCATATGCGGCTGTGGAGCCGTCGTTTGTAACAGCGATCCGGGGGGCGGCCCAGAACATCCGGGCGTTCCATGCCCGGCAGAAGCGCAATTCCTGGATGGACTTGCAGCCGGATGGGAGCTTACTGGGTCAAATCATCCGCCCGTTAAAGCGGGTTGGCGTGTACGTTCCTGGCGGGAAGGCGGCTTATCCGTCTTCCGTGCTCATGAACGTGATTCCGGCACAGGTGGCCGGCGTGCCGGAGATCGTGATGGTGACGCCGCCGGCGACGGGCGGCAAAGCGGGGATCGACCCGTACATTCTCGTGGCGGCGGCCGAAGCCGGCGTGCACGAGATCTATCGGGTCGGCGGGGCCCAAGCGATTGCGGCGCTCGCTTATGGCACGGACACGATCCGGCCCGTGGATAAGATTTGCGGGCCGGGGAACATTTACGTCGCGCTTGCCAAACGCGAAGTGTACGGTGTCGTCGATATCGACAGTATCGCCGGTCCTAGTGAAATCGCCGTGCTGGCCGATGACAGCGCCGATCCCGCCTATGTGGCGGCGGATCTGCTGTCCCAGGCCGAGCACGATGAGATGGCGTCGGCGATCCTCGTGACGCCGTCGGAGGCGTTTGCGAAGGCGTGCCAAGCCGAGGTGGCGCGGCAGCTTGCCGCGCTGCCGCGCAAGGCGATCGCCGGAGCTTCGATCGAGCGCTACGGTGCGATCATCCTCGTCGATTCGATCGAAGCGGGGATCGACGTGATTAATCAGCTGGCGCCGGAGCATTTTGAGCTGATCGTGGACAATCCGATGGGCTATCTGGGCCGGGTGGAAAATGCCGGGGCAATTTTCCTCGGACCGTACAGCTCGGAGCCGGTGGGGGATTATTTTGCCGGGCCGAACCATATCATTCCGACCAACGGTACGGCGCGATTCTCGTCACCGGTAGACGTGGACGATTTTATTAAGAAATCCAGTTTGATTTACTATAGCAAGGAAGCGCTGCTGGAGAACGGGGCTACCATTATGGAGCTGGCGCGGCGGGAAGGGCTGGAAGGCCATGCCCGGGCGATCGAAATCCGGTTGCAGCAAGAAGGAAAGGCGGGGAACGAAGATGGCCAACAGTAACGGGGGAGCGGCGCCACGCCAAGCGAGCATCAGCCGCACAACGAATGAAACAGATATTCAACTGACCTTTGCGGTGGACGGGAGCGGGAACGCGCAGTTGGAGACGGACGTGCCTTTTTTGAACCATATGCTGGATTTGTTCACGAAGCACGGACATTTTGATCTCTCGGTCCAGGCGCGCGGCGATATCGAAATCGATGATCATCATACGGTGGAGGATATCGGCATTTGTCTGGGGCAGGTGATTCGGGAGGCGCTGGGCGATAAAAAAGGGATCAAACGTTATTCCAGCGTGTTTATTCCGATGGATGAGGCGTTGGCCCAGGTGGTGATTGACGTCAGCAACCGTCCGCATTTCGAATACCGTGCGGAGTATCCTTCGGACCGCGTGGGCAGCTTCGACGTGCAGCTCGTTCATGAGTTTCTATGGAAGCTGGCGCTGGAGGCACGGATTACGCTGCATGTGATCGTGCATTATGGCCAGAATACGCACCACATGATCGAAGCGGTGTTCAAAGCGCTGGGACGGGCGCTGGATGAGGCGACGAGCATTGATCCGCGCGTCAACGGGGTGCCGTCGACGAAGGGAGTGCTGTAGCCGATGAAGATTGCCATCGTCGATTACGGGATGGGCAACCTGCACAGCGTGAGCAAGGCGGTGGAGCGCCTCGGCTACGAGGGTACGATTACTGGAGACGAGGCGCAGATTCTGGCGGCGGACGGCGTGCTGTTGCCGGGCGTCGGAGCTTTTGGTGACGCGATGAAGCATCTGCGCGCGTCGGGCTTGGACGCCGTGGTGCGGCAGGCGGCCGCTGGGGGAACACCGCTGCTCGGCATCTGCCTCGGGATGCAGCTGCTCTTCGGTGAGAGCGAAGAGCATGGGCTCAACGAGGGGCTGGGCTTGCTGCCGGGCCGCGCGGTGCGGTTTGCGGGCACCGAGGGGTACAAGGTGCCGCATATGGGCTGGAACCGGCTGTCGTTCCTGCAGCCGGGGAATCCGCTGCTCGCCGGGCTGGAAGAGGGACATGTGTACTTCGTCCATTCTTATCACGTGTTGGCGGAGCAGCCGGGGGATGTGCTGGCCGTGACCGACTACGGCCATCCGGTGACCGCCATCGTCGGCCGCGGCAACGTCTTCGGGATGCAGTTCCATCCCGAGAAGAGCGGCGAGCTCGGCATGGCGTTGCTGCGCAATTTCCTGACGCTGGTGGAGCGGCAGGGATAATGCCGCGAGATCGACGCGCAGGCAGCAGGTAATCGTCAGTTAGACGCAGTTGAAGTCCTCGGCGCGCTTAGGGCACTTGCAGCAAGGGACGCCTGAAGTGTCTAGGGGGTTGGGCGCGAAGGATGCAAGTAAGCGCCAGCTAGACGCATTTGAAGCTCTCGGCGCGCGCTTGGAGCACTCGCGGGCAAGGGACGTCCTGAAGCTTGAGGCGCTGGGTGCGAAGAGGGGTGGGGTGCACACGAAGCACACGATGCTACACGATGCGCCCCTGCTGCCAGCTGTTAACGTGGCTGTGTATAGAGCTATTCGAAGGTAGCGGTAATTTATGGCCTTATTTTGGCAGGTAGATAGGCTTTGTCGAGAATTAGCGGTAAAAAGTGGCGTTATCTGAGGTCCGGTTGCTTGAATCCAAGGATTTTGGCTGAAATAGCGCCAAGAAATACCGTTAGTCTCATGGAGAGGCAGATTTGCGTTGAAATAACACCATAAATTACCGCTATTTCAGAACGGGAGCCACATGGATCTTTAAACTTAAGGGAAGTGCGGAATTTTAAATATTCATTCTAACCATGAACGGCGGGAGGTACGAACATATGTCATCTTTTATTATTTATCCGGCGATCGACATTCGCGGCGGAAAATGTGTGCGATTGGTCCAGGGCGATTATGATCGTGAAACGGTGTATAACGCGAACCCGGTTGAGGTGGCCCGTTCTTGGGAAGCCCAAGGCGGGTCGTTTATCCATTTGGTCGATTTAGATGGGGCGAAGGCGGGGCATCCGGTTAACGATGAGCTGATCGGCGAGATCGCTCGCACCGTACAGGTGCCAGTACAGGTCGGCGGCGGCCTGCGCACGCTGGACGACGTAAAGCGCCTGTTGTCGCTGGGTGTGAGCCGGGTCATTCTCGGGACGGCAGCGATTGAGGACCGGGCGTTCACGGAGGCGGTGCTGGGCACCTATGGCGATCAAGTCGCCATCGGCATTGATGCCCGGAACGGCTTCGTCGCAACTCGCGGTTGGCTGGAAACCTCCGAGGTTCAGGCAGAAGTGTTGGCGAAGGAGCTCGCGGCCAAAGGGGCGGAGACGTTTATTTTCACCGATATCTCCCGCGACGGGATGATGCAAGGGCCGAATGTGGAGGCGATTTTGTCGCTGGCTCAGGCATCTGGCAAGACGGTAATTGCCTCCGGCGGCGTCACGGTGCAGGACGATTTGCTGCGCCTCGCTGCCCACCGAGATCAAGGTGTCGGCGGAGCTATCGTTGGTAAGGCGCTGTACACGGGGAATATCGATCTGGCTCAGGCGATCGGGGCAATTGAAGCTTTGAATCGATGATCTTGAAATCGACGAAGTTGATCTCGAAATCGACGAATAGACGAATTACGGAAAGGAAGTCGAACCAGCATGCTCGCAAAGCGAATTATTCCCTGTCTGGACGTAAAGGACGGGCGGGTCGTCAAAGGCGTGAATTTTGTGAACCTGCGTGACGCCGGTGATCCGGTGGAGCTGGCCGCATTATATGATCGCGAGGGGGCGGATGAGCTTGTCTTTCTGGACATTTCCGCATCCCACGAAGGCCGGGCGACCATGATCGAGGTGGTGAAGCAGACGGCCGGGGAAATCGCCATCCCGTTTACGGTAGGCGGCGGGATCTCCCAGGTGGAGGATATGAAGCGTCTGCTCCGGGCCGGGGCCGATAAGATTGGCATTAATACGGCGGCGGTTATCAATCCAGATCTGATCTCGGACGGTGCACGCCGTTTTGGCTCCCAATGCATCGTTGTGGCTGTAGATGCCAAATATAACGCCGAGTGGGGCGAATGGGAAGTGTACACCCACGGAGGACGCAAACCAACGGGCATCCGGGCGCTGGAATGGGTGCGGGAAGCCGAGAAACGAGGCGCCGGGGAAATTCTGCTGACGAGCATGGACGCCGACGGCACCAAGGACGGATTTGATCTGCCTCTGACCAGCGCAGTGAGCCGGGCGGTAGGGATTCCGGTTATCGCCTCGGGCGGAGCAGGGAAGACGGAAGATTTCTACGAGGTATTTACCGAAGGACATGCGGATGCGGCGTTGGCGGCGACGATTTTTCACTATAAAGAAATTGCCATACCGGATTTAAAACAGGAGTTAAAAGCTAAAGGGGTGGAGATACGATGACCGCAGGAAATCAACAGGCTTTGCAGCTATCGCTTTCGATTGAAGCGTTGGAGCAGACGGTGAAGTGGGACGCAGCCGGTCTTGTGCCGGCCATTGTCCAGGATGCGCGCAGCAAGGAAGTGCTGATGCTGGCTTACATGAATCGCGAGTCGCTGCGTAAATCGGTGGAAACCGGCCAGACCTGGTTCTGGAGCCGGTCGCGCGCGGAGCTATGGAACAAAGGGGCGACCTCCGGCAACACGCAGCAGATCACGGCCTTGAAATATGATTGTGACGGCGACACGCTGCTGGTCGAGGTTATCGCGAACGGACCGGCTTGCCACACTGGAGAGTCTACTTGCTTCTATCGGACGGCTGCTGCTGCTGAGGTTGCTGCAACCTCCACGGGATCGGGAAGTACCGACGAGCGGTTCAAGGTGCTGGCTGAGCTGGAGCAGTTGATTGCCGAGCGTTACACGGAGCGTCCGGAAGGGGCGTATACCACGTATTTATTTGATAAGGGGCTCGATAAAATTCTCAAGAAGGTTGGCGAAGAGACCGCAGAATCGATCATTGCCGCTAAAAACGGAGACAACGATGAGCTGCGTTATGAAGTCAGCGACCTGATCTACCATCTGCTGGTGCTGCTGCGCGAGCGCAATTTGCCGCTGGATGAAATTATGCAGGAGCTGGAGCGTCGTCATGAACGGCCGCGGCGTGACTAAAGCGGAGGTGGGAACAAATGTTGATCGACTACCATACCCATCATGAACGTTGCGGGCATGCCGTTGGCACGCTGGAGGATTATATCCGCCGGGGAATCGAGATCGGATTGTCCCAGCTCGGTGTCTCTGACCATATGCCGTTGCTGCATGTGGATCCGGCTGCCTATTATCCGGAAATGGCGATGCCGATGGAGGAGTTGCCGCGGTACGTGGAGGAAGCTTTTCGTTTGAAGGACAAATACCGCGGGCAGATCGACGTACGCGTCGGCCTGGAGGGCGACTATATCGAAGGCTGGGAGGAAAAGATCGAACAGATCATCACGGGCTATCCGTGGGATTATGTGATCGGGTCGGTGCATTTTCTCGGGGAATGGGATGTATCGGATTTTCGCCAGGTTCACAACTGGGAAGAAAAGGATGTATTCGCGGTATATACGCAATACTATGATGCTGTGACCAAAGCCGCGCAAACCGGGTTGTATGATTTCCTTGGCCATCTCGACGTGATCAAGCGGTTTGGGTACAAGCCTGGGCCGGAGCTGGAGCAAGAGACGATTGCGCTGGAGCGGCGGGCCTTGGCTGCCGTGAAGGAAGCCGGAATCGCCATCGAGCTCAATGCTTCGGGGCTATCCAAGCCTTGCGCGGAGATGTTTCCCAGCGAGCGGATCTTGCAGGCGGCTATCGAGATGGGGATTCCGCTGACCGTAGGGTCGGATGCCCATGATCCCCAGAAGCTAAGCGAACATTTGGATCAAGCGCGAGCACTGCTGTATAAACTGGGAGTGCGGGAGTTGGCAACTTTCGAGGGCCGCAAGCGAACGATGATTCCTTTGAAAGCAGGGCAATAAGAGCTCCAGAGCCGCTATCTGGAAAATTCTGGACGACCAGGTTGAATCCATGTACGATAATCGTGTAGGAATGTCCAAGTCTGAAATGTCATAAATCAAGGATTCGGGAGGATGTTATGGAAGCCAAAATGCGCATGTTTTCCGGTTCGTCCAATCCGAAGCTGGTATCGGATATCTGCAGTCGGCTTGGGATCGAACCCGGAAAGGTGAAATTGTCGCGCTTCAAGAGCGGAGAAATTTATGTGCATTATGAGGAAAGTATCCGTAATTATGATGTGTTTCTCGTACAGTCGCTATCCCATCCGATCAATGAGTTGTTCGTCGAGCTCCTGGTGATGATCGATGCGGCCAAGCGGGCTTCCGCTCGCACGGTGAACGTCATCATGCCCTATTACGGCTACGCCCGGCAGGAGCGTAAATCGGCGCCGCGGGAACCGATCTCTGCCAAGCTGCTCGCTGATGTGCTGACGACGGCGGGGGCGAGTCGGGTCGTGACGATCGATTTGCACGCGCCGGCAATTCAGGGCTTCTTCAACATTCCGGTCGATCATTTGACCGCGTTAGACTTGATGACGGATTACCTGCGGGCTCAGCAAATTCCGAATCCCGTGATCGTCTCGCCGGATGCGGGACGGGCCTCGATGGCGGAGAAGCTGGCCAACGGGCTGGATTCGCCGTTTGCAATCATGATCAAGAAGCGTCCCGCACACAACCAGTCGGTGATCACGCATGTGATCGGTGATGTGTCCGGGCATACGCCAATCATCATCGAGGATTTGATCGACACGGGCTCCACAATTGTAAACGTTGTCGAAGGGTTGAAGGAACGGGGGGCGGCGGACGCCTATGTGTGCGCAACGCACGGGCTCTTCTCAGACAATGCCCTGGAGAAGCTGAAGCATCCCAATATCCGGCAAGTGGTCGTTACGGATTCGATTGCGCAGCCGGAGCTGCATTCGCCCCATGTGCAGGTGCTCTCTGTAGCGCCGATGTTGGCTCGGGCGACGCAGTTTATTCTAGAGGGCGGTTCGATCGCCGCTTTGTTCAAAGATCGGGGGATTTAACCGTCCATCTCGTTCGATGAGAAAGCCGCTTAGGAAGCGGCTTTTTTTTGTTGGGCGTGCCCAGCTAAGC
>NZ_BILV01000098.1 GCF_004000745.1 Paenibacillus barengoltzii NBRC 101215 | reverse complement strand
CGCTGATCCGCCAAGAACTACAAACGCATGCAGTGCCAAAGGCATGGTATAATTGACCTTGTGCGAGGAGGGAAGACATGTTCATCCGGAGCATCTACCGCAATTACTTCAAGAACAATTTGTTCATGAAGATTCTTTTGTTTTTTTCAGTCATCACGATCGTGACGATTATTACATTTTCGTATTTGATGTTTATGTTTATGTCCGAGTCCGCAGTGCAGAGACAGCTCGACATTCAGAAGCGAGCGATCGAAAGTGTCAGCGATTACATCGGCAGCAAATATGAATCCGTACAAACAATGGTGCGGGATATTTATCGAGATGAGGAGTTGGCTTCGAACACTTCTTTTTTCCTGGAGCATCCGTATCAGGATTACGTGAATTACCGTTTGGATCGATTCTATGCGGAAAATAGTTCGTCTACCGACACCGTTCTGTATTTTCGTAACGTTGTCGACGACGATCCGGATATTCGCAGTTTGATGTTATATAGCGCGGATTTGCAGCAACTGTATGCTTTTGGCAGCGATAAGCAATTT
This sequence comes from Paenibacillus barengoltzii NBRC 101215, assembly GCF_004000745.1. GTDB lineage: Bacteria > Bacillota > Bacilli > Paenibacillales > Paenibacillaceae > Fontibacillus > Fontibacillus barengoltzii. The sequence goes on along the minus strand of NZ_BILV01000098.1, from coordinate 19,168 downwards.
AAGATTATCCCTACGAATCAGGCCCGATCCTTTATCCCTGATGTGATGTATCAGGAGGAAGGCGTGAACGTCGGGGCTGCCAACATCTGGGTGCGCAAAACGGTGGGCTTGCCGGATCTTCCGATGTATTCGGTCCGCATCCCCATCAATAACAAGCAGTCGCTTCGCAATATCGGGCAGCTTGACGTGTATTACGATACAGAGAAGATCCGGGGCAGCCTCGCGATGTACGAAGAGGAACTCAAAGGTTCCATCCTGGTGCTGTCCGCTGATGGCAGCGTATTATTTGATTCCTCTGGCACCTATTATGATCAGAAATACCCATATGCGGAGCAAATTAACTCGATGTACGATACCGGCGTGCTGGATGACGGGTTGATCGCTACCAAGCTGACACAAAGCCAGGGCGGTTATACCGTGCTTAGTACCGTCCCGAAAGAGGAGCTGGCCAAGACCTATCATGGACTTCGCAACACGATCTTTACGATCAGCTCCATTTGTATTTTGTTCGCGATCCTGATTCCGGCGCTGTTCATCAGCAATTTCGCCAAACGCACGCAAAATATTATCCGGTTTACCCGCAGAGTTCGTAACGGGGAGCTTACCGCACGGATCGCTGATGTTCGGGAGGACGAGCTGGGGCAGATCTCCAAGAGCTTTAATGACATGCTGGACGAATTGAATATCTACATCGACCGAGTGTTTAAAGCGGAGATAAAGCAGCAGCAAACCGAGCTCGTTGCGTTGCAGGCGCGGATCAATCCCCACTTCTTATACAATACGCTGGAAGTGATCCGGATGCGGGCCATTTCCCAAGGGGCGAAAGACGTGGGCGAAATGATATACAGCTTGTCCGTTCTGTTCAAGAGCATGGTGCAACAAAAGAAAAACTATACGCTTAAGGATGAGCTGGAAGCTTGCCGATTATATTTAGAGCTGTTCCGCATCCGTTACCGGGATCGCTTTAGTTATGAGATTCAAGCAGATCCTTCGCTTCTTGGCAAAGCGATGGTTCGTTTGTCTTTGCAGCCTATTGTGGAGAACTATATTGTGCACGGGATTCAAACCGACCAAAGCGATAACCGGATTACGATTGAGGTGCGGGAAGACGGGGATTCGCTGGTGGCGGTGGTCCAAGATAACGGAAAGGGTATCCAACCCGACCGGCTGGCGGAAATCCGCAGGGAGCTGGAGCGGGAAGAAGAAACCGGGCGAATGTTTGGGTTACGCAGTGTACATTCACGGCTGCGTTTATTGTACGGCTCGGACTATGGGATCAAGGTCGAGAGCACACCTGGCAGCGGGACAACCATCACGGTTCGATTCCCGAATCGGGAAGGAATGGAGGGGGAAGATGTATAAGGTATTTATCGTCGATGACGAACCATTTATCATCGAAGGCTTATACGATATCGTGGACTGGCCGCAGTTTGGCTTGGAAATTGTCGGACATGCCGAGAACGGGCAGCAGGCGCTGGACGCTCTGGCTACGAAGCCGGTGGATGTATTAATCACGGACATCTCCATGCCGGTCATGAATGGGTTAACGCTGATTTCCGAGGCGCGGAAGCTGCACAAGGAATTGAAGGTCATTATTTTAAGCGGGTTTAACGAGTTTGATTACCTCAAAGAGGGGATGAAACTTGGCATTGAAAACTACCTGCTGAAGCCGATTAATGTTGAGGAGCTGGAATCGACGCTGCGCAACACGGTGCAGAAGCTGGACAGCGTGGATCCAAATGGACTCTACGACGCTTATGATATTCAAATCCTGAAGGACAACACGCTTTACCGGTGGCTGAACGGGCAGATGGCAGCTGCGGAATTCGAGGAGCGAACCGAACTGCTGGGCCTGCATTTGCAGGGGCCCTATGTCGCTGTGGCTATGCTGCGCACCGAGGGCAATTCAGCCGAGGTATTTGATCGCGCGGAACGTTATCTCGTGGCGTGGCGGGGAATCACCCTATTCCACGATGTGGATGGTGATATTGGCATCGTGGCTTCCCTTCTTGCCGGGGCAGAGGAGAAGCGAACTTTTGCCGAATTGATGGAGAACCTGTCGCTGGAATTGTCGGTCATGAACCAGATGATTCAAATTGGCGTAGGCAACGTAGGACGGGGACCTGAATCGGCCGCTCTCAGCTATAAACAAGCCAAGAGAGCCCTTGAATATTATTTGATTTATCCCGAACGGCGGACCATGGAATACAAGCAACTAGAGAGCACCCGCGCCAGCGGCGTATTGGAGAATGGCTATCCGCTGGGCTGGGACGATTACGCCAAGCTCATATTGGCGAAGGATAAGGATGGATTGAGAGAACGGATTTGCCAAGATTTCGAGCGGCTGAAGAGAATGGAGGGGATTCGTCCCGAGGATGTGCAGAATGTCGCCCTGGAACTGGTGGTCCGCTTTAAAATGGAGCTTCAGCATATTAAATATTCGGAAGAGACAGACTTGTTTAAGAACACGCTTCAACGTGTCCAGCGCTGTGATTCGTTTCAAGAGCTGGTCCAAACTCTCGTAAGTTTGGCAGAGGAGACGGTTTGTTCCCTTTTGCAGGATGCGAAGAATCCGGTGGTACATCAGGTGCTGAACTACATCGACTCGCATTATGCCGACGAACTGTCACTCAAAACGCTGGGGGCGCAGTACCATATACATCCAGTCTATCTCGGGCAGTTATTTCACAAAGAGACGGGGGTGTCCTTTGCCGAGTATATTAACAAGTACCGGATCGAAAAGGCGAAGCAACAACTCAAAAACACCAATCTCAAAGTGCACGAAATCGCGCGGAGCGTGGGTTACTGGGAGATCGGTTATTTCTATAAGCAGTTCCGGAAATACGTGGGGATCTCCCCCACCGATTTTAAGGCGCTGCATTAGATCGCATAGGGGAGGGTACCCTGGAGCAAGGAGATTTTTAACCACCTAAAACGGTTGGTTTTCCTTGGTTCCAGGGTATTGTCCTTTTCTTTAATTTGTACCTTAATTTTTTAGGTTTATCTTCTTTTTGTAACGGCTTTCATTCGGTAAGGTTAGGTTAGTCAATCAAAACAAAAGAGATTCAAAAGGGAGGATCAGCATGAGTAAAAGCAAAAGAAGTTTTTCTTTCGTCCTTGCCACTTTGATGGCCTTGGTGCTTGTTCTGAGCGCATGCGGCGGAAGCAAGAACACAGACAGCAGCAACAGTGGGGCTGCTGCAGGCAACTCGGAGGAAACGGTTAACCTGATTTGGTACACGATCGGTACGCCTCAAAAAGACGTCGACCGTGTTATGGAAGAAGTCAGCAAGTACACCAAAGAGAAAATCAATGCCACCATTACGATGAAAATGATCGACTGGGGCGATTACGCACAAAAGATGCAAGTAAACGTCGCTTCCGGTGAACCGATGGATATCATCTTCACTTCCGCAGGTGGTTTCGACTACGTGCAAAACGCTAGAAAAGGCGCGTTCATGCAATTGGATGAACTGCTCGAGCAATATGGCAAAGATCTGAAGAACACGATCGACCCTGCGTTCCTGGAAGGTTCCAAAGTTGACGGACATAACTACGGGATCCCAGCGAATAAAGAACTTCCGCAACAAGAAGTATGGCGTTTCAACAAAACCTTCTTGGACAAGTATAACCTGGACATCACGAATGTTCGTTCCTTGGAAAGCATCGAGCCATTGTTGAAAACGATTAAAGAAAATGAACCGGGCGTAACGCCGTTCGCGATGAACAAAGAATACGTTCCGTATGTTCCTTACGATTACGTTATTCAAAACCTGCCGATGGCGGTAAAACTGGATACAACCGATTATAAAATCGTAAACATCCTGGAAACGCCGGAAATGCAAGAAGCTCTGAACGTAATGCACAAATACTATAAAGCAGGTTATGTAGCTCCGGAAGCAGCTACGACGGGTTCCACCAGCGACCTGATGACTTCGGGTCAATGGTTCATGGACCGTGCACAAACTCAACCTTTGGCGGATAACCTGTGGAGTGCAAGCTACGGCTACCCTGTAGTATCTACACCGGCAAGTGATGCAATCATCACCAACACTTCCGTACAAGGTTCGATCATGGCCATCTCCGCAAACTCCGAACATCCGGAGAAAGCGATGGAATTCCTGAACCTGCTGAACACCGATCCGGTGCTGCGCAACATGGTTGACTCCGGTATCGAAGGCGTTCACTACAAGAAGATCAATGACACTCACTACGAAAACCTGGACGAATCGAAAAACTACGACATGCCTTCGTACTCGTTGGGTAACAACATGCTCTTGTACTTGAATGCCAACGACCCAGACGACAAATGGGAGCAATTCAAGAAGTTTAACGCAGAAGGCGTGAACTCGCCAATCCTGAGCTTCAACTTCGACAGCACGAAAGTAGCGACTGAAATGGCCGCTGTACAAAACGTAAAAGAGCAATTCTGGTCCTCGTTGATGACGGGTACCGTTGATCCAGCAGAATACCTGCCGAAAGCAATCGAAAAATTCAAAGAGGCAGGCCTGGACAAGGTAATTGCTGAAGCCCAAGCTCAGCTCGATGCCTGGAGAGCTGAAAATAAATAAGTAATCATTATAGAAATAGAGAGGGATCGGGCGGGTGATAGTTGCGCCCGATCCTTTTTCATTATTTTTTGATAGGAGGGGAACATCATGGCTGCATTTTTCAAAAACCTACTTAAGAACAAAGTCATGTTATTTATGGTGTTGCCGGGTGCCGTTTGGTTTTTCTTCTTCTCGTACCTTCCGCTGGTCGGTACAATCACGGCGTTTAAGCAATACCGCTTCAGCCGTGACGGATTCTGGGCAAGTATTGTGCGGAGTGAATGGGTAGGTTGGGAAAACTTCAAGTTCTTGTTTAGTACTAACGATGCCTTTACCATTACCCGCAACACGTTGTTATACAACCTGGCTTTTATCTTCATCGGACTTGTCCTTTCCGTGGCAATGGCGATTCTGTTGTCTGAGTTGGTCGGCAAGACCATGGCCAAAGTGTATCAAACCGGGATGTTCCTGCCTTACTTCCTATCCTGGGTTATCGTCGGCTACTTCGCGTTTAGCTTCCTGAGCATGGACCGCGGGATGATTAACCAGATTTTAGGTTGGTTTGGCGTGGAACGGATTAACTGGTATTCGGAGCCGAAATATTGGCCATATATTTTGATTTTCGTTAACCTATGGAAAACCATCGGTTACAACAGTGTCGTTTACCTGGCTTCGATCATGGGTATCGACAAATCGCTTTATGAAGCGGCGATGATTGACGGTGCGACCAAATGGCAGCAAGTCCGCAACATCACGGTTCCCCTGCTCTCCCCAATTATCATTATCATGACACTGCTGGCGGTAGGGCGGATCTTCTACGCTGACTTCGGCTTGTTCTACCAAGTGCCAAGAGATTCGGGTACGCTTTATCAAGTCACGAACGTTATTGACACTTACGTATACCGCGGTCTGAAAACAACCGGGGAAATCGGCATGAGTACGGCGGCCGGTCTTTATCAATCGGTGGTAGGCTTTATTCTCGTTATGGTTTCGAACTACATCGTGCGCAAAATTGATAAAGACAGCGCCCTGTTTTAAAACAGCTGAAAGGAGTGTCAAGTTATGGCGGAGATGGCTAGAAAAAGCAAAGATTTTCATCATGTCTCTCGCGGCTGGAACGCCGTATTGCACCTGATCGCCGGTATTTTTTCGTTCATGTGCGTATTTCCCTTTATCTTTGTTGTGATTATTTCCTTTACCGATGAGAAGACGTTGGCAACGGACGGTTACCGGCTGCTGCCGGCCAAATGGAGTCTCGATGCGTACCGCTTCGTGTTTGAGAGCGGTGACTCCCTGCTTCGTTCTTACGGCGTAACCATCGCAGTCACGCTGATAGGTACGATTCTCAGTTTGGTCATGATTTCGCTTTATGCTTATGCGATTTCGCGGAAGAGCTTCCGTTACCGGAGATTTTTCTCTGTATTTGCGATTGTGACTATGCTGTTTAACGGCGGGATGATTCCTACCTATATGGTGGTATCCCAGTTGATGGGTTTGAAAGATTCGTTGTGGGCGCTGATTTTGCCGCTCGCAATGAATGCGTTCTATATCATGATCTTACGTACGTTTTATAGTACAAGCGTTCCGGAGGCGATTATTGAATCGGCGCGGATTGACGGTGCCGGCGATTTCTATATTTTCCTGCGAATCGTCTTGCCGCTGTCGCTCCCAGGTCTTGCAACGATCGGCTTGTTCAGCACGCTGGGTTACTGGAACGACTGGTTTAATGCACTTTTGTATATCGACAATCCGAACTTAGTGCCGCTGCAGTCGATGCTGATGCGGATCGAATCAAGTATTGCGTTTATCCAGCAAAACTCGCAGAATACTTCACTTAGCCTGGCTGCGATGCAATCCATTCCGCAGGACACTTCGCGGATGGCGATGGTCGTGCTGGCGACGCTGCCAATTATTTTTGCATATCCGTTCTTTCAACGGTATTTTGTACAAGGACTTACGGTAGGCGCTGTCAAAGAATAAATATAGCTTCATTGAACCTTCTCGATGCTGAAAAGTAAATTTTTTAGTTTAAATCATTTTTGAACCCTTTGGGAATCAAGGAGAAAATGAAAGGAACGAGGTGGAGATGTTGCTATACAAAGACAGCTCGAAGCCCATCCCGGAACGAGTAGAGCATTTGCTCGGGCTGATGACATTGGAAGAAAAGGCCGGCCAGCTGGTCCAGCCTTTCGGCTGGCAGACCTATGAGCATAAAGATGGAGAGATCAAGCTGACCGAAGCGTTTAAGGAGCAGGTGAAAAACGGCGGCGTCGGTTCGCTATACGGCGTGCTGCGCGCGGATCCGTGGACGGGCGTGACGCTGGAAACCGGCTTGTCGCCGCGTGAAGGTGCGGAGGCCGTGAACGCCATCCAGCGTTATGCGATTGAGAACTCCCGTCTCGGCATCCCGATCCTGATCGGGGAAGAGTGCTCGCACGGCCATATGGCCATCGGGGCCACGGTGTTCCCGGTGCCGTTGTCGCTCGGCAGCACCTGGAACGTGGAGCTGTATCGCGAGATGTGCCGAGCGGTGGCCCGCGAGACGCGCGCCCAAGGCGGCGCAGTCACGTATTCTCCGGTCCTCGATGTTGTGCGTGATCCCCGCTGGGGCCGGACCGAAGAATGCTTTGGCGAAGACGCTTATTTGATCAGCGAAATGGCCGTGGCTTCGGTCGAAGGCTTGCAAGGGGAGAACTTGGACGGAGAGGACAGCGTAGCGGCTACGCTCAAGCACTTCGTCGGCTACGGCAGCTCCGAGGGCGGCCGAAATGCCGGACCGGTCCATATGGGACGGCGCGAACTGCTGGAGGTCGACCTGCTGCCGTTCCGCAAGGCGGTAGAAGCCGGTGCGGCTTCGATTATGCCGGCCTACAACGAGATCGACGGTGTGCCTTGTACGACCAACGAGGAATTGTTGGACGATATCCTTCGCGGCGAGTGGGGTTTTGACGGCATGGTCATCACCGACTGCGGCGCGATCGACATGCTTGCCTCCGGCCACGATGTGGCAGAGGACGGGCGGGACGCGGCGATCCAAGCGATCCGCGCGGGCATCGATATGGAGATGTCCGGCGTGATGTTCGGCAAGCATCTGGTGGAGGCGGTACGGTCGGGACAGCTGGAGGAGGAAGTGCTCGATCGCGCGGTACGCCGCGTATTGACGCTGAAATTCCGCCTCGGGCTGTTTGAACGTCCGTACGCTGACCCCGAGCGGGCCGAGCAGGTCATTGGCAGCACGGAACATGTGGAGCTGGCCCGGAAATTAGCCAGCGAAGGCGTTGTGCTGCTCAAGAACAAAGATGGCGTGTTGCCGTTGTCGGCAGACGCTGGTACGATCGCCGTCATCGGGCCAAACGCCGATGTGGGCTACAACCAGCTGGGCGACTACACTTCGCCGCAGCCGAAGTCCAAAGTGACAACCGTACTCGGCGGAATCCGCAGCAAGCTGGCGAATACGCCGGAACGGGTGCTGTATGCACCGGGCTGCCGGATCAACGGCCATTCCCGGGAAGGTTTTGACGTGGCGTTGTCTTGCGCGGCGAAGGCGGATACGGTGGTGATGGTCGTTGGCGGCTCCAGCGCACGGGATTTTGGCGAGGGGACCATCGATCTGCGCACCGGGGCTTCCAAAGTGACCGACAATGCGGAGAGCGACATGGATTGCGGTGAAGGCATTGACCGCATGAACCTCAACTTATCCGGCGTACAGCTAGAGCTGATTCAAGAGATTCATAAATTGGGTAAACCGCTTGTGGTGGTATATATCAACGGACGGCCAATTGCTGAGCCTTGGATCGACGAGCACGCCGATGCCATTCTCGAGGCTTGGTATCCGGGCCAAGAAGGCGGGCATGCGATCGCTGACATCCTCTTTGGCGATGTGAATCCTTCGGGACGTCTCACCATCTCGATTCCGAAGCATGTTGGACAGGTGCCCGTTTACTACCACGGCAAGCGTTCGCGGGGCAAACGGTATCTGGAGGGCGATTCGCAGCCGCGCTATCCGTTTGGATACGGGCTGAGCTATACTGAATTTACTTATAACAATATAGCGTTGGAGTCCGATACGATTCATAAAGACGGCTCAACGAAGGTGACGGTTGAAGTGACGAACACCGGCGAACGTGCGGGGGCAGAAGTCGTTCAACTGTATATTACCGATGTGGCAAGTAAGGTAACCCGGCCGGCGAAGGAGCTGAAAGGCTTCCGCAAAATATTCCTGCAACCTGGCGAAACCCAGACCGTGGAATTTACGGTTGGTCCAGAGCAACTGCAATACATCGGCCAGAATTATAAACCGGTTGTGGAACCGGGCGAATTCCGGGTGCACGTCGGCAAGAATGTCAATGATACGCTGAGCGCCAAACTCTTTGTGCGGGAGGATTAATCGATATGGAACGCATCAGACGTTTTATCCGGGAACTCTCGGAAGCCCAGTGGCTGGATCAAATCCAGTTGCGTGGGTGGGAGATCACCTCTTCCGTGTACCAGGTTCCCGGCAGTTACACGAAGGAAACCGAATATGCGGAAGGACAAGCCTTCGAACGCTTCCCGAGTACACAGGGAACCACGTATTTCTTCCGTACTCAGCTGGAGATTCCGGAAGAATGGCGCGGTGGCCAAGTGGGTCTTATCTTTGCCTCCGGCGGTGAAGGGTTGCTGCGCATTAACGGCAAATCAGCTCAGGGGCTGGACCGGAACCATACGTTCGTGACGCTTCCGCAAGAGCAAGGCCAAGGCCCGCTCTCGCTGGAGATCGAGCTGTATGACCCGATCCCGGAACCGGTGGATCCGCTCAATCAACAAGCGGTGATTCAGCCGCCGATCTCGCGGATCGACAGCCGTCTGGTGCTGGTGAACCGGCCGGTGCAAAGCTTGATGTATACGGCAACAGTTGTCCGCGATGCTGCGGTATTGTTGCCAGAGCAAGATTTTCGGCGCACCCGCTTGATCGAGGCGCTGTATGCCGCCATGGACGGCTTCGTGGCGCTGGATGCGGAAGCGATTCGCGAGGGCGGAGCGATTACTGGGCTGGAACAGAAGCTCACCGAGCGGGTGAAGGCAATCGGCGGCAACGCTGAAGGCCTGATCCACATGGTCGGTCAGTCCCATATCGACATCGCTTGGCTGTGGCCAGTGCGGGAGACGGTACGCAAGACAAGCCGGACGTTCTCGACGGTAGATGCGCTGATGCGCGAATACCCGGAATACCGTTACACGCAGAGCCAGCCGCTGCTGTTCGCCTTCTTGAAGGAGAACGACCCCGAGTTGTACGAACGGGTGAAGGCGCGGATTAAGGAAGGACGCTGGGAACTGGTTGGCGGCATGTGGGTTGAGCCGGATTTGAACTTGCCGAGCGGCGAATCGCTGATGCGGCAGATGCTGTACGGGCAACGGTTTTATCAGGAAGAGTTCGGCTTTACCTCGGAGATTGAATGGCTGCCGGACACGTTTGGTTACTGCGCCTCTTTGCCGCAAATTTTGAAGCACGGCGGGATTCGCTACTTTATGACGACCAAGCTCGGTTGGAACGATACCAACGTATTCCCGTACGACCTGTTCCATTGGGTTGGTATCGACGGTACGCCAATGCTGTCGTATTTGAACCACGGGGTCAACGAAAATACGTTGCCGAAGGACGTTCATGATCACTGGCAATCGTATCGCCAAAAAGCCGTTCATCCCGAGCAAATGCTGCTCTACGGACACGGCGACGGCGGCGGCGGGGTGACCCGTGAAATGCTGGAATACATTCACCGCGGCGAGCTGATGGTAGGTCAACCAGCGAGTGAATATAGCACGGCGTCGGAGTTCTTCGCGGGAATCGAGGCCGCGCAGCCGAAGTTACCGGCATGGCATGGCGACCTGTACCTGGAATTGCACCGGGGAACGTATACGACCCACGGGCGCAACAAGCGCAGCAATCGCAAAGCGGAGATCCTGTACCGCGAGGCGGAGCTGTGGAACGCCTTGGCTGCTCCGGCAATGCCGAAGGATCAGCAACGCGAGGCGCAAAGCACGCTGCAGGAGGGCTGGAAGCTGATTCTGTTGAACCAGTTCCACGACATCATTCCGGGTTCAGCGATCACCGAAGCGTACGAGACATCGACGAAAGAATATGGAGAGATTTTTGAGAAGGGGAATGCCGGACTGCGCCAAGGGCTGACGACATTGGCAGAACGGGTATCAACCGCGGGTGAAGGCACGCCGTACATCGTCTTTAACAGCTTGGGTTGGACGCGCGATGTAATCGTGTCCTTGCCGGATCAAGCTGATCGGAGCGGCGTGGCGGCATACGACGAGCAAGGCGCACGGCTTGAGCTGGACGTGCGGACAGACCTTGGCGGAGAGACCGCAGCTTGGGTCCGCGTACCAGAGGTGCCGGCGTTTGGGTACAAGACGATTTGGCTGCGGAACGAAGCGGGAGCTGTTGCCGGTACGAAGGTGGGTTCCCGAGACGGAAGTCAAGCGTTCCAAGGCGAATGGGAAACGGAGTTCTACCGCCTGAAATTTAACGAACGCGGCGAGATCGTCAGCCTGTGGGATAAGGAAGCTGGACGGGAGATCGTGAAAGCTGGGGAAAGCGCCAACCGCTTCCACTTCTATCACGACCGTCCGACGCTTTGGGATGCGTGGGACATTGACCCGCGCTATGAACAGCAGCCAGCCGGTGAGGCCGTGTTGCTGGAGAGCGGTCTGGTTGCAAGCGGGCCGGTCCAAGACGTATTGCGCTTCCGCTGGAGCATCGGTCAATCGGAAATCACACAGGATTTGATTCTGTACCATCATCACAAGCGGATTGATTTCCAAACGAAGGTGAATTGGAACGAAGCGCATAAGCTGCTGAAGGTGGGATTCCCGATCGATGTCGTTACGGACAAAGCAACTTACGAAATTCCGTTCGGAGCACTGGAACGTCCAACCCATCGCAACACGAGCTGGGAGCAGGCACAATTTGAAGTGTGCGGCCACCGGTTCGCCGACGTTTCCGAACGCGGTTACGGCGTCAGCCTGCTGAACGACTGCAAGTACGGCTACGACATCCAGGGCAGCACGATGCGTCTGTCGCTGTTGCGGGCGCCGAAATGGCCGGACGTGACCGCCGATCTGGGCGAGCATGAATTTACGTATTCGCTGTACCCGCACCAAGGCGACTGGCAGACCGCGCACACCGTGCGCGCGGCAGCCGAGTTGAACCACGCGCCGGCCATATGGGCGGCCGAAACGCATGAAGGCACGCTGCCTTCCACCGGGGCGCTGCTCGGGTTCACGGGCGAGCACGTAGTGCTCGACACAGTGAAGCCAGCTGAGGACGGCGATGGCGTGATCCTGCGCCTGTACGAATCGGCCGGCGGCCGCGAACGCGTAGCGTTGCATTGGAATGAGCCGGTTTCAGCGGCTTTCCAATCCGACGCGCTGGAGCGGGAGCTGGAGCCGATCACGCTGGCAGACGGCGGACGGATCGAGCTCGATTTTGCCCCGTATGAAATTAAGACGCTGAAGTTGAAGTAAGATATCGGGCGATTTGGGGCGGCGTAAGACGCAGTGGAAGGAGATTAACTGGAAAAAGTACTGTTAATTTCGCCATTTCCCGAGGTTCGGTGCAAGTTAACTGGAATTTCTACCGTTAAATTAGCGAATATCCGCCGATTTGATGCAATCCGACTAATTTAACAGCAGGATTTACCGTTAAATCAATGGACTAACGGAATATCAGCAAATTAACAGCAGGATTTACCGTTAATTTTCAGATTGCTGTGCCGTCCGCCGACCCAACCGCCCTCAAGATCATCATAGAAAACAAACCGAAGCCTAATGAAATGACCTGTAAAGGAGCGAGAAGACAAGCGCATGGAACAATTTAGACTCCCGAAAATCTCGATGCCGCCGCTGGAATTGCCGCAATCCATTAAGGATGTGCTGGCCGAGGCGGAAACGAAACTGGCGCATCGTCCAAAATTGCTGCAGCTGTTCAAGAATTGTTTTCCGAACACACTTGAGACAACAACTAAGCTGATGGACGACGGAACGACCTTCGTCATCACTGGTGACATCCCAGCCTCTTGGCTGCGCGATTCCGTGGAGCAAGTGATCCACTATGTGCCGTTTGCCAAGAACGATCCCGATTTGCAGCGGATCATCAGCGGACTGATCAAACGTCATATTCATTATGTTCACATCGATCCGTATGCTAACGCATTTAACGAGTCGGCCAACGATTGGCACTGGAACACAACAGACGAGACCGAGATGTCCCCATGGGTATGGGAGCGCAAATTCGAAATCGACTCCTTGTGCTTCGTAGTCCGTCTGGCCTACACGTATTGGAAGGAAACGGAGCAGACCGATATTTTTGATGCCGGCTTTAAATCCGCGATGCGGAAAATCTACGAATTGTTCAAAACCGAGCAGCATCACTTGGAGAAATCGCCTTACCGCTTTACCCGCAACAACGGGATTCCAACCGATTCCTTGCGGAACAACGGTATGGGCATGCCGGTGAACTATACGGGCATGATCTGGTCGGGCTTCCGTTCCAGCGACGATGCCTGCGATTTCCATTACAATATTCCGGGCAACATGTTTGCGGTTGTGGCGCTGCGTCAAATGCAGGAATTTGCCGAGTGGGTCTTCCGCGACATGGACTTCCTGGCCGAACTGAAGGAGCTGGAGTTCGAGGTGGACCACGGCATTAAGCTGTACGGGATCTACCGCCATCCGGAATTTGGTCCGATTTATGCCTACGAAACCGACGGCTTTGGCAACTATTGCTTGATGGACGACGCCGGTACGCCGGGCCTGATGTCCATTCCTTACCTGGGCTATGTGAGCGCAGACGATCCGATTTATCAAAATACACGGCGTTTTGCCCTGAGCAAGGAAAATCCGTTCTACTTCGAGGGCAAAGCAGCCAAAGGCATCGGCAGCCCGCATACGCCGGAGAATTACATCTGGCATATGGCCTTGTCGATGCAGGGTCTCACCGCGCAAACGAAGGAAGAGAAGCTGGAAATGATCGCAATGCTGGAGTCGACCGACGCCGGAACCGGCTACATGCATGAAGGCTTCCACGCCGACGATCCGAACACGTTTACGCGCAAATGGTTTGCTTGGTCGAACAGCTTGTTCTCGCAACTGGTGTACAAAGCGATGCAGGAAGGTATTTTGTAAGACTTCAATTTGCAAGCGGCGCCGAAGTATCCATGAGGATGCGGACGCGCCCCTCATTCATATCCCACATATGTTAAAGGAGACTTGACCATGAGCAAAATTATCGGCGAACCTCTCAAAAATATCCCTTGGCAAGACAAACCGGTCGGCTCGAACGCCCCGGTATGGCGTTACTCCCAAAACCCAATCATCCAGCGTCATGCGATCCCGAACTCCAACAGCGTGTTTAACTCCGCGGTTGTGCCTTTTGAAGGCGGATTTGCCGGCGTATTCCGTTGCGATTCGCGTTCGGTGAGCATGGATATTTTTGCAGGATTCAGTGACGACGGCATCAACTGGAAAATCAACCACGAGCCGATTCAATTCGAAGGCGACGAGGAAGTAACGAAACGGGAATACCGCTACGATCCGCGCGTCTGCAAAATCGGCGACCGCTACTACATCACCTGGTGTAACGGCTATCATGGCCCAACGATCGGGATTGCGTACACAACCGACTTCAAGACGTTCCATCAACTGGAAAATGCCTTCTTGCCGTACAACCGTAATGGCGTGTTGTTTCCGCGCAAGATCGGTGAACGCTACGCGATGCTTAGCCGCCCAAGTGACACAGGTCATACGCCATTTGGCGATATTTTCTACAGCGAAAGCCCGGATCTGACTTTCTGGGGCAAACACCGCTATGTAATGGGTACGATTAACGGGGATGCTTCGGCATGGCAATCGAAAAAAATCGGCCCAGGACCGGTTCCCATCGAAACCGACCAAGGCTGGCTGCTGATCTACCACGGCGTAATCAATACTTGCAACGGCTTTGTTTACCGCATGGGCTGCGCCCTGCTGGACATCGACAAACCTTGGATCGTCAAAAAGCGTTCACGCAACTATATCCTCGGCCCAGAAGAGCTGTACGAATTGGTTGGCGACGTGCCGAACGTGACGTTCCCTTGCGCCGCTCTGACGGATGCCGAAACCGGCCGTATCGCGATCTATTACGGCTGTGCGGATACCGTAACCGGTCTGGCCTTCACTACCGTGGACGAGCTGCTGAAGTACATGGAAGAATATCCGCTGGAAACGGAAGCCTAAGCATCCAGAATTGTATCGGATATAGGATCATAAACCACGGAGGAAAGCGGGAGGTTAGAGAAAATGAGCAAGCAAAGAACGGCCCATATCGTCTCCCATACACACTGGGACCGGGAATGGTATTTGCCGTACGAGAAGCATCACGTTCGTCTGGTTGAGCTGGTGGATGCACTGCTCGATAAGCTGGACGGAGACTCAGCGTTCCGCAGCTTTTATCTCGACGGTCAAACGATCATTATCGAAGATTATTTGCAAGTACGACCAGAGAATAAGGAACGTCTGGAAAAATACATCCGCGAAGGCCGCATCCTTATCGGACCTTGGTACATTTTGCAGGATGCATTTCTGACGAGCGGGGAAGCGAATATTCGCAATATGCAAATTGGTCATCAGGACGCGTTGAAATACGGCGTGCCCGCGAAGATCGGCTACTTCCCGGACACCTTCGGCCTCGTTGGGCAAATCCCGCAATTGATGCTGCAGTCTGGGATTCGCAACGCGTTTTTTGGCCGCGGTGTGAAGCCGACCGGCTTCAACAATACCGTATCCGATGGCGGGTATGAGTCCTCCTTCTCCGAGCTGATCTGGGAAGGTCCGGACGGCTCCAAGGTGCTGGGAATCCTGTTCGCCAACTGGTATTCCAACGGTAACGAGGTGCCGGTGGATGAAGCGGAAGCGAAGGCGTTCTGGGACCGCAAGCTGGCAGATGCGGAGAAATACGCTGCTACCAGCGAGCTGCTGTTCATGAACGGCTGCGACCATCAGCCGCTGCAGCTGGACCTGCCGGAAGCAATTCGTACGGCGGAGAAGCTGTACCCGGACACGAAGTTCATTCATTCGAACTTCCCGGATTATTTGCGCGAGTTGGAAGCAGCACTGGAAGGCCGCGAGCTGTCTACCGTTAAGGGCGAGCTGCGCAGCCAGCGCACTGACGGCTGGGGGACGCTGGTGAACACAGCCTCCTCGCGAGTGTATCTGAAGCAGATGAACCAAGTCGGCCAGGCCCTGCTGGAGAAAGTCGCCGAGCCGCTTGCCTCCATGGCCAATCTGCTTGGGAAGGATTACCCGCATCACCTGTTTACGTATGCGTGGAAAACTTTGATGCAAAACCATCCGCACGACAGCATTTGCGGATGCAGCGTAGACGAGGTGCACCGCGAGATGGTCACCCGCTTCGCGAAGAGCCGCCACGTTGCCGAGGCGCTCATCGACGACAGCAAGCGGGTGATCGCGGATGCGGTGAACACCTCCGTCTTCGCCCAGTATGGCGAAGACCCGTTGCCGCTGGTCGTGTTTAATACGACCGGCTGGAGCCGCACGGGCACCGTGTCCATTGAGCTGGACGCGGCCCGGCTGTATTTGCGCGAAGGCCTCGGTCTCGAGGAGACCGGCCGCCGCATGAAGGCGGTCGACCTGTCGGGCCGCGAGCTGGTCGACGAGCAAGGGAACACCGTGCCTTGCACGGTCGAGGATCTCGGGCTGTTGTTCGGCTATGATTTGCCGGACGACAAGTTCCGCCAGCCGTACATGTGCCGCCGTGTGAAGCTGACGTTCCAGGCCGCTGATGTAGCTGCACTGGGTCTGCGCACTTACGCGTGGGTGCGCCGGAAATCGGCGGCAGCTGCTTCAAAGCCGGCCTCGTTGTTCACGGGCAACCGGGTCATGGAGAACGAGAAGCTGAAGGTGGAAATTGCGGAAGACGGATCCTTTACATTGACCGATAAGTCGACTGGTCAAGTGTACCGGGACCTCGGTATCTATGAAGACACCGGAGATATCGGGAACGAGTACATGTACAAACAGCCGGAAGGCGAAAAGCCGCTGACCACCAAAGGACTGGCTGCACAAATCCGCGTCATTGAGAACGAACCGTACCGCGCTTCCGTGGAAATCTGCCACGACTGGGAGATCCCGGCGTCCGCTGATGAGAAGCTGGACGAAGAGATGCGCGAGCTGGTGTACTATCCTTATCGGAAAGCGCAACGCAGCAGCAAGCTGACAACGCTGAAGCTGCGGACGGTCATATCGTTGGAGGTAGCGGGCAAAGGCGTTCATATTGAAACGACGATTGATAACACGGCGAAGGATCATCGCGTCCGTGCCCTGTTCCCAACCGATCTGAATGCCACGGTACATCAAGTGGATTCGATGTTTGAAATCGCTGAACGGAGCATTGAACCGGCACCGGAGTGGGAAAACCCAAGCAACACCCAGCATCAGCAAGCATTCGTGGACGTGAGCGGTGAAGGAGCCGGTTTGACCGTCGCCAACCTGGGCTTAAACGAATACGAAGTGCTGCGCGACGGTCGGAACACGATCGCCGTGACGTTGCTCCGCTCTGTGGGCGAGCTCGGGGACTGGGGCTTGTTCCCGACGCCGGAAGCACAGTGCCTGGGCGTGCACACCGCCCGGATGGAGCTGATTCCGCATAACGGCGACGGTATGACGTCCGGCGCGTTTACGGAAGCTTACCAGTTCCAAATTCCGTGGACGCTCAGCCAAACGGAAATGCACGAAGGGAACTTGTCCCCGTCGTATACACCGTTCCAATGGGAAGGCCAGGAGCTGGCATTCTCCTCGCTCAAAA
The DNA here is from genome assembly GCF_004000745.1 of Paenibacillus barengoltzii NBRC 101215. GTDB lineage: Bacteria > Bacillota > Bacilli > Paenibacillales > Paenibacillaceae > Fontibacillus > Fontibacillus barengoltzii. The sequence continues at coordinate 1,771 of NZ_BILV01000098.1, read as the reverse complement.
TGAACGAGAAGACCGGCGACCTGCTGTTGCGTTGGTATAACATGAGCAAGCAGTCATCCGAGCTGACGCTCGGCTTGAACATCCCATACGATCATTTCTATAAAACAACGATTCTCGAGGAAGAAGCGGCACCGCTGGCCAAGAACGCCGCAGGCGGACTATCCCTGCTAGCCGGCCCTTGCGAGATCGTAACCATCGGAGTTCGCCGGTAATCAGGGGAACGTTTGAACCTGTACCGGAAAAGAACAAAGGTTATCCCGCCATTGTCTGTTTGAATGGCGGGATAACCTTTTTGCTGTCTCTGGAGCTCCTTTACGTAATTATCCCTTTCGTTCAGAGAGAGGTGGGGATGGATTGGCGATTGGATCTCTGTGTTGCCGCCTGATGAATAGGGATAATCATGTAAAGGACCTGCATCATGTAGTCTCCGAGCCCCTTTATGTGATTATCCCTTTTGTTCAGAGAGAGGTGGGGATGGATTGGTGATTGGATCTCTGTGTTGTCACCTGATGAATAGGGATAATCATGCAAAAGGGACCTGCATCATGTAGTCACCGTGCTCCCTTTACGTGATTATCCCTTTCGTTCAGAAATAGAGAAGTTGAAAAGAGTTAAGGGGATTCAAATGGTGAGTGAAGCGCAAGCAGAATAGGGATGGTATGGGTAGGAGTTGGTGAGTTAGAAAGTGGCTATATGCTTGTCTCTAGATAATCACCCGCCTGATTCAAGGGGATAATCATTAAAAAGAGGCCACATGCAGTAAGGGGCTCCTCAATCCAGCTCATACAAGCTAGTAAAAAAAGTGAGGTATACCAACGTATACCTCACTTCACTCAACCGCGCTGTTGTCCGGGGGCGAGTTAAGTTCGAGTATAGCCTATACCTCATCCCAGATCCGCCGGACGTTGTCGAAGGCGATGCGGGTGCCTTGGCGGCAGTCTTCCATCCCTTCGTATTCGATGGAGAGGTAGCCGTCGTAGCCGGACGACTTCACAATGCGAAGAATCTCCCATAGATCGAGATCGCCCTGGCCGGCGATGGCGCCGCGCAGGTATTGGCCGCCTGCGCTGCGGAACCAGCCGGCGCCGGGGTTGCGGTTCTCGGGCCGGATATAGAAGTCCTTGACGTGGACCATCGAGGCGTAGCTGATGTTTTTCTTCACGGCAACTACGGGGTTCTCGTCAACGCAAACGAAGTTTCCGACGTCAAGCGTTGTCTTGTAGTTTGGCCGGTCGACGGCATGGATTACCGCTTGTACCCGGTCGCTGTCCTGCACGTAATAGCCGTGGTTTTCCAGGCTGGTTGTGATGCCATACTGCGCGGCATAGTCCGCGATTTCTCGGCAGGCGTCCGCGATCCGCGGCAGGTCCTCCTGGAACCGGACGATCGAGGTGTCTTGCCGGGAGGCGACGTCGTGCCGCATCAGCTTCACGCCAAGCGCATGGGCATAGTCGACCTCGCGTTTGACGCGGGCGATCTCCGCCCGGTAAGCCTCCTCCGAGTCGACGATGAAGTTGGCGCCGATCGCGTAGTTGGACACGACGATGCCGGCCTTCGCCGCACGCTCACGGATCTGCTCGATGAGACCCGGATCATCATTGAAGTTAAAGCCCAGCGGCACAATTTCGATATGCTCGCCGCCGATCTCGGCCACCCAATCGATGACCTCCAGCAGCGACATCGATCCGGCCTGCATCGCTTGATAGAGGCTGTATGAACTGACTCCCAGTTTCATAAAAAAGGTCCATCTCCTTTAGTGATAGTTCCAAGC
>NZ_BILV01000097.1 GCF_004000745.1 Paenibacillus barengoltzii NBRC 101215 | reverse complement strand
CACTTTCCATTTTAACCTACGAGATGTAGCAATTTGGAGGGCTGTCTTTTGTTTACGTTCATCTTAGCTAGAACTCTGCGGAAAGGAGCAGAGCAGGGAGCACGGTGCACAGTGTACGGAGTAGGGAGCGGGGCAGCAGGGCAGCAGGGCACGCCTTTTATACGCATGGTTCGAGCCATCACAGGGCAAACCAGCTGCTGGTAGTTGTCCCAACCCCGCTTTTTTCAACGCACTAGACAGTAGGTCCGATAACGTTCCCTTCCACTGGCAACCAATAGATGCTGTTTTTGAACTAATTTGTGCAAAACACGTCTAGCGTGTCGGTCTGAGATCCGCAAATGCTCTGACAGTTCCATTGGACTAAAGGGTCGCAACAGTCGTCTCGCAAAACGTACTGTTTCTGCCTCCAGCCAATCTAAATTTGGTTGTACCGCTAGGGTTATGAATTTGCCGACAAAAGACAGGGCCAGCTGTTGGCATTGCTTGGGTTCCTCTACGATTGACAAGTAAGCGACAGGGAGTAACGTCCAGCCATCCAAGGCCAATAAACTGTGACGCCAACACAAATCCTTAAAACGCCGGACGTCTAAATCTCTTGCATGGGGGCCGTATCCTTGGATCTCAATCGCCCCCTTAGCTATGCCTGCCCCTGGAAGATAAGCGAGGTCCAAGTATCGATAACCGTTGTTAAAGTCACGCACCTCCCATTCCGGATACAAATGATCAAATTGCCCAATGGCCGGGAACCAAACGAACCTCAAAAACTCCATAGTGCCGTGCCCTAACCCCTTTTTGAGGAGCTCCAATCGTCTAGGATTCTTCTCTTCCTCCATTTGTTGTGTCATCCACGCATCAAACGCTTGGTCAAATTTCATCCCAATTACCCCTTCCTCTATTTAATGAAAAATAAAAACGCCGTCCCGATACCTCCCTGCCCAATTCGGGTCGAGGTATCAAGACGGCGTGTGCTTCACGTCCGATTTAAGAAATAGTTTATCGTGTTAATCACATTCAAGCAATGGTTTCTCTATGAGGTCCCTGCAGCATGATCCTTCTAACGGACCGAGAGGACCTTACTTCATCCATAGTCTTACGCGATATATGTTAACGGACACCAGTGACGTTATTTAATGCAAAATCGGACATAACCGACGAGAATCCAACCAATAGGGTCTCTCTGGTCCGTTAGCCCGGGAAATCGTCCGGGAAATAGCAAATAGCGTCTTTGTGGTCCGTTAGAGTCAGCGTACAACAAGAGACACACTACTCCTGCAACTGCCGCAATACTGTGATTTCCACCCGGCGATTCTTTGAGCGGCCTTCGGGTGTGTCGTTGTCGGCGGCGGGGCGGGTGTCGGCGTAACCGGCGTATTGGAAATGCTGCGGATCTAACTTCTCCTTGTCCACGAAAAACCTCAGCACCGACAGCGCTCTGGCTCCTGACAGCTCCCAGTTGTCCTTGTACTTCGAGGCGTACACAATCGGGAGATTGTCCGTATGGCCTTCAATGCTGATGACCGTGTCAAGCTGTCGGAACAAGCTGGCGAGCTTGGCGAGTGTTTTGGTGGAGCCGCTTTTGAGATCAGCCTTACCGGTGTCGAACAGAAACCGGTCGTTTAATGTGATCGAGATGCCTTGGGGCAGGTCAGCCACATGGATTTGATCCTCCAGCGAATTGTCTTTGATGTAACTCTCAATGAGCATCATCAAATTGGCGAGATCTTCCTCCTGCTTGCGAAAAGCAAGCTCCCGTTCCGTCAACGGAGCCTGCCCGCTGCTGTCCGCTTGACCTGTCGTGCCTTGTCCTTCGCCTTGCTTACTGCCATTTTCGGCTGAAGCCGGCGGATTTTTGTGAGTGTACCGGTCGGCCGTCCCTGTAATTCCACTGCCTAACTCCAGGATGGAATCGCCGCCTTTGAACGTGTGCTGGAGGGAGGAGGTCACGACCTCATATTTTTCCACGTCTAACCGGCTCATGGCGTACATCATCACGAAAAAAATCAACAACAGCGTAATCAAATCCGCATAGGTGATCATCCAGCGGTCCTTCGCATCGCTCCGCACTGAGCGGCGTGCACGTCGGCGAGATTCACGCGTCGAAACGTCCGGCTCGTTCATTTTTTCCGATTTACTGGAAAATCTCATAATTCATTCTCCTCGGAGGCTTGAATGCGAGAGCTGCTTCCGAAGCTGGCCGGTTTCTCTGCCGGACCGTTATCCGACAGAAGACGCGCGGTTTCCGCAGTATAGGATTCCAGCTTTCGCCGGACAAGCAGTGGATGGTCGCCGTTTTGGATCGACAAGATTCCTTCCAGCATCATTTCCATCCGGTCGATTTCGTCATCGCCGCGCGCTTTAATTTTGGAGGCGATCGGTAGAAAGATCAGGTTGGCACTAGCTACCCCATACAACGTTGCCGTAAAAGCAAGCGCAATCGAAGGCCCCAATGCGGTTGGTTCGGATAAGCTGCCAAGGACGTGGATAAGCCCCATCACCGTACCGATGATCCCCATTGTTGGGGCGTATCCGCCGGCCGATTCGAAGATTTTGGCGTAGCCGTCATATTTTTTTGATACCGCATCGATTTCCAGCTCCATGATTTGCCGTACCATTGACCGATCTGTTCCATCCACCACCAGTTGAATCCCCTCGCGCAAAAAAGGATCCCGATGCTCCGCCGCCTTCTTCTCCAAAGCCAATACGCCTTCACGGCGGGAAGTGGAGGACATGTCCACGATATCCTCGATCACGTCGTCCTGTGCCGGGGATTTGCTCATAAACGCCAGTGCCAGCGCCTTCGGAACCGTTCGCAGCTTGGCAACCGGGAAGCTGATCAACACGGCAGCAAAGGTGCCGCCAAACACAATTAAAGCGGCTGTAACCTGCAACAGACCGCCTAATTGACCGCCTTCGAGCGTAAATCCGCCAACAAGGGCGGCGAGACCAACAATGATGCCTACCAACGTTGCAATATCCATGAAATATGAACAACTCCTATCTTCGACTTACCGTTTGCATCTATAGGATGAAAAAGGTATAATACATGGGAACACCTATTCCTATTTTGATAAATTTAGGAAGGGCGCAGGCGTTAAGCTTGGTTTATTCATCGGAAGGATGACGATCCTAGTTTATATGTAGAAACAAACTTCTTGAGTAACCAAACTCATGTCATAAATAAAAATAATGTCAAATGACGCCTCTAGTATTCCATTTTAGACGATAGGGTGATGTTGGACAATGAGTGAAATCGTGGTTAGCGACAATAAATTCGAGCTGATCTCCGAATATACGCTGCAAGGCGACCAGCCGGAGGCGGTGCGTCAATTGGTGGAAGGCGTGCTGGCTGGGAAAAAGCACCAAACACTGCTCGGGGCCACGGGGACGGGTAAAACGTTTACGATCGCGAATACGATAGCGAAGCTCGGACGACCCACCCTCGTCATTGCGCACAACAAGACGTTGGCAGCGCAGCTGGCCAGCGAATTTCGTGAATTTTTCCCCAAAAACTCTGTTGATTACTTCGTCAGTTACTACGACTACTACCAACCGGAAGCCTACATTCCTTCCTCCGACACCTACATTGAGAAAGATTCCAGCATTAATGAAGAAATCGATAAACTGCGGCACTCGGCGACCAGCGCGCTGTTCGAGCGGCGGGATGTCATCATTGTGGCGAGTGTGTCGTGTATTTACGGTCTCGGTTCGCCGATGGAGTACCGTAATTTGGTGCTGTCTCTGCGGGTAGGGATGGAGAAGCCGCGTAATCAAATTTTAAGCCGGCTGGTGGATATCCAATATCAACGGAACGATATCAATTTCGTACGCGGTACGTTTCGGGTGCGCGGCGATGTGCTCGAGATCTTCCCGGCTTCCCATGGGGAGAAGGCGATCCGCGTGGAGTTTTTTGGCGATGAGATTGAGCGGATTACGGAGATCGACGTGCTGACCGGCGAATTGGTTGGGGAGCGGGAACATGTGGCGATTTTCCCGGCGTCTCACTTCGTGACCCAGGAAGAAACGATGAAGATTGCCCTCCAGAACATCGAACGTGAGCTGGAAGAGCGGTTGGCGGAACTCCGCGCGCAAGGCAAGTTGCTGGAGGCGCAGCGGCTGGAGCAGCGGACGCGGTACGACATCGAGATGATGAGAGAGGTCGGCTTCTGCTCCGGGATCGAAAACTACTCCGGTCCGTTAACATTCCGTGAGCGGGGGGCGACGCCGTATACGTTGCTGGATTATTTTCCGGACGATATGTTGATTGTCATCGATGAGTCTCACGTCACACTGCCGCAGATCCGGGCAATGTACAATGGTGACCAGGCGCGTAAAAATGTGCTGGTTGAACACGGATTCCGCTTGCCGTCGGCGCTGGATAACCGGCCCCTAAGATTCGAGGAGTTCGAGGAGAAGGCGACGCAGCTGATTTATGTCTCGGCGACGCCAGGCCCTTACGAATTGGAGCATTGCGATACGATGGTCGAGCAGATTATTCGTCCGACTGGCCTGCTGGATCCGGTCATTGAGGTGCGGCCAACGAAGGGGCAAATCGATGATCTGATCGGAGAAATCCGTGACCGCATCGCTAAAGACGAACGCGTGCTGGTAACGACGTTAACGAAGAAGATGGCTGAGGACTTGACCGATTACCTCAAGGAAGTTGGTATCAAGGTAAGGTATCTTCACTCTGATATTAAAACGCTGGAGCGGATGAGTATTTTGCGCGACCTGCGGTTGGGAACGTTCCATGTTCTGATTGGGATCAACCTGCTGCGGGAAGGTCTGGATTTGCCAGAGGTTTCGCTGGTGGCGATTTTGGATGCCGACAAGGAAGGCTTCCTCCGTTCGGAGCGCTCACTGATCCAGACGATCGGCCGGGCTGCGCGGAATGCGGATGGCCGCGTGCTGATGTACGCTGACACGATCACGGAGTCGATGGATAAGGCGATCAAGGAAACCGAGCGGCGGCGCAGCATTCAGATCGCGTACAACGAGAAGCACGGCATCACGCCGCAGACGATTCGCAAGAAAGTCCGCGATGTGATCGAGGCGACCAAGGTCGCAGAGAGCAAAGCGGATTATCTGGCCGATGCCAAAGGCAAGATGTCCAAGCGCGACCGCGAAGCGATGATCGCCCGCCTCGAGGCCGAGATGAAAGAAGCGGCCAAAAACCTGCAATTCGAGCGTGCGGCCGAGCTGCGCGACGCGATCCTCGAACTGCGGGCGGAGGCATAAGCGTAGGCGAGCTGGCGCCGTTTAGCAATATGAGCCAGCCATAGGTTAGTCAAACAAGATTGCTGACCTATGGCCCTGGTTTGGGGCGGCTCATATGGGACTCTTAGGTTGTAAGTTGCTGTAACGGAACGGAGAGACCTTATTTGCTCTAGAGAGCAAGGTTTCTCGTTCTAACGGAACGAGGAGACGCTATTTTGCTTGATAATGCACTAAACGTCGTTATAGCTGGTGAATAAGGTCTCTGGGTTCCGTTAGGACGGGAAATATCCAGGAAATCAACGAATAACGTCGCTACGTTCCGTTAGAATCCGGGCGCCCTGGGAGTGGGGCGTCGGCAAACCAACCCTATGTGAATAGCATCGTGATGGGAAGCCGATTTTTGGAGAAGAGAAGTTAAATCAAGTTTAAAAATCGGGTTTTTAGCACCGAGAAGGTTGGATGAAGGAGGGAGTGAGTAGCGGAGCGTAGGTGGGACTACGTGAGCAACGGAGCGACCGACTGAATTCAAGATTCGATGTCGAAATACTCCTATGAATAGCCTCGTGATGGGAAGCTGATTTTTGGAGAAGAAAAGTTAAATCAAGTTTAAAAATCGGGTTTTCAGAACCGAGAAGGTTGGATGAAGGAGGGAGTGAGTAGCGGAGCGTAGGTGGGGCTACGTGAGCAACGGAGCGACTGACTGAATTCAAGATTCGATGTCGAAATACTCCTATGAATAGCATCGTGATGGGAAGCCGATTTTTAAACAACATCTATAAAAGGGAGATGAAGTTGTTGGGTCGCGAGAACATAGTCATCAAAGGCGCCAGAGCGCACAATCTGAAAAACATAGATGTCACGATACCGCGCGACAAGTTTGTCGTGCTTACGGGGTTGAGCGGCTCCGGCAAATCATCGCTTGCCTTCGATACGATTTATGCCGAAGGGCAACGCCGTTACGTGGAGTCGTTGTCTGCGTACGCCCGACAGTTTTTGGGGCAAATGGATAAGCCGGATGTGGACTCGATCGAAGGATTGTCCCCAGCCATCTCCATCGACCAGAAGACGACGAGCCGCAACCCGCGTTCGACGGTAGGGACCGTTACGGAAATCTATGACTATCTGCGTCTGTTGTACGCCCGGATCGGGCATCCGCATTGCCCGGAGCACGGTATTGAGATTACGTCGCAGACCGTTGAGCAGATGGTGGACCGTATTATGCAATATCCGGAGCGAACGAGATTGCAGATCTTAGCTCCTGTCATTTCCGGCAAAAAGGGCGAGCACAAAAGCTTGTTCAGCGAAATCGCCAAGCAAGGCTTCGTTCGGGTTCGTGTGGATGGTGAGCAGCGCGATTTGTCGGAAAATATTGAACTGGAAAAGAACAAGAAGCATACCATCGAGGTCATTGTCGACCGGATCGTGGTGAAGGAAGATGCACGCAGCCGGCTGGCCGATTCCATCGAAACGGCGCTGAAAATGTCCGGCGGACAAATCCTCGTGGATATTATTGGCCAAGAGGAGCTTCGCTTTAGCTCGAACTATGCTTGCCCGATTTGCGGATTCAGCATCGAAGAGCTGTCGCCGCGGATGTTCTCGTTTAACAGTCCGTACGGGGCTTGCCCAGAGTGCGACGGACTTGGCGTGAAAATGATCATCGACAAGGACTTGCTCATCACGGATCCTTCCAAATCGATTGAGGAAGGCGCATTTGAGGCTTGGGCGGGCGGCACCTCCAACTACTATCCACAGTTTTTGAGATCGGTGTGTGAGCATTTTAATATCCCGCAAAATGTACCGGTTTCCGAATTAACGGAAGATCAGATGGACAAGTTGCTCTATGGCACAGGTGATGTGAAGGTAAGGTTCCGCTATGAGAACGATTTTGGCATGACCCGGGATGCCTATGTCACGTTTGAAGGGATTATCCCTAACTTGGAACGGCGTTACCGAGAAACGACCTCAGAGGGGATCCGCGAGTTCATCGAGCAGTTTATGGGATCCAAGCCTTGTGGTACCTGTCATGGTCACCGTCTGAAGAAAGAGGTTCTGGCCGTAACGGTAAATGATCAGAACATCGCCCACGTGACGTCTTTGTCGATCGGCGAAGCCCAAGAGTTCTTTGGAAACTTGGAGCTGACGGATAAGGAAAAATCCATTGCCAACCTGATCCTGAAGGAAATCAATAACCGACTTGGGTTCCTGGTGAACGTCGGCTTGGATTATTTGACGCTGAGTCGCGCGGCTGGCACCTTGTCTGGCGGCGAGGCACAGCGCATTCGGCTGGCGACACAAATCGGTTCGAGCCTGATGGGTGTCCTCTACATCCTGGACGAGCCTAGTATCGGGCTGCATCAACGGGATAACGATAAGCTGATTTCAGCGTTGACTCACATGCGCGATCTTGGCAATACGTTAATCGTCGTGGAGCATGACGAGGATACAATGCTTGCTGCAGACCATATCATCGATATCGGGCCTGGGGCAGGGATTCACGGGGGGCAAGTGATCTCACAAGGGACTCCTCAGGAAATCATGAACGATCCGCGCTCCCTAACGGGGCAATATTTGAGCGGGAAGAAGTTTATCCCGGTACCTTTGTCTCGACGGAAGCCGGATGGCCGCTGGTTAGAGATCAAAGGAGCCAAAGAAAACAACCTGAAGAACATCAACGTGAAAGTCCCGATCGGGGTGTTTACGGCGGTGACGGGAGTATCCGGCTCCGGTAAGTCGACCCTGGTTAACGAGATTTTGTATAAAACGTTGGCTCGCGACTTGAACCGGGCGAGAGTGCGTCCAGGCCAATACAAGGAGATCAAAGGCCTTGAGCATGTGGAGAAGGTCGTCGACATCGACCAGTCTCCAATTGGGCGCACGCCGCGATCCAATCCGGCAACGTACACCGGAGTGTTTGACGATATTCGCGATCTGTTCTCGCAGACGAACGAAGCGAAGGTACGCGGCTACAAGAAAGGCCGTTTCAGCTTCAACATTAAAGGTGGTCGCTGCGAAGCCTGCAAAGGTGACGGGATCATCAAAATTGAAATGCACTTTCTGCCGGACGTTTACGTTCCTTGCGAAGTTTGCAAAGGCAAGCGATACAATCGCGAGACGCTGGAAGTCAAATATAAAAACAAGAGCATTGCCGATGTGCTGGAGATGACGATCGAGAATGCTACGGAGTTCTTCCAAAACATTCCGAAAATTCATCGCAAGCTGCAAACGCTGATGGATGTTGGTTTGGGGTATGTGACCCTGGGGCAACCGGCAACGACGTTGTCCGGCGGGGAAGCCCAACGCGTGAAGCTGGCTTCGGAGTTGTATCGCCGCAGCACCGGCAAGACAATCTACATTCTCGACGAGCCGACCACCGGCTTGCATGTCGATGATATCGACCGGTTGCTTAAGGTGCTCCATCGCCTGGTTGACTCCGGCGAAACGGTGCTTGTAATTGAGCACAACCTGGACGTAATCAAGACGGCCGATTATTTGATCGACCTGGGGCCGGAAGGCGGCAGCGGGGGAGGTACAGTGATCGCCACTGGTACACCGGAGGATATCGTGAAGGTGGATAAATCCTATACCGGCCGATACCTGGCGCCGATCCTCAAGCGGGATACGAAACGCACCGCCGAACTTAATCAAGTCGAAGAGAAAGATCGGGAAGTCGTATAGTAGAGAAAAGAGCAGCCTCTATTGAGAGGTTGCTCTTTTTTTTTGGGGCGGCCGGAGCCTCTTTTTGCCCCTCTTTTTGAGGATTATCCCGTTGCATCAGATGGGAAGGATCTCTGAACGAAAGGGATAATTGTGGAAAAGAGGCTACAAAGATAGAAAGAAGGCCGGCCCCAAAGGGACCGGTCTTTTTTTTAAAATGATATCGAATGTAGTAGCTCACGCCACTCCGCTTATGATGCGATTCCCGCAGCCAGTATTTGGTTCAGCTGTTCTTGGAACGCCGGAACTCCGACGCGTCGAACGAAATCATGGAACGATTCGGAAGCATTGCGATTCGTTTTGTAGAATAATAGCAACTGCTCGAGGACATAGGCGACCTGGTCGCCTTTGACGCGACCTTTAAGCGCTTGGTTAAACTGGGCTTGCGGCCCGTTAGCTCCACCGCCTAATGTCCCGCCTACAGCAATATCAAATGCGTCAACCATACCTTCCGGCGTCTTGATCAGCGAACCCTGCAAGCCGATATCGGCGATATGTTTTTGGCCGCAAGCATTCGGGCATCCGATAAAGTGGATGCGAACCTTTTCGTCCAGTTCAACATGTTCGTCCAGATATGCTGCAACTTCAGCTGCGCGCCGTTTGGTTTCGACGATGGCCAAGTTGCAAAATTCATTGCCTGTGCAGGAAACGGTCCGGCTCATAAAATGCTTCGGAAACGGCGTTAACCGCTGAAGAACCGGTGCTTGGAGCGCTTCTTCCACTTTGTCGTCTGGAATACCGCTGATCAAAATATTTTGCGACATCGTAGTACGGATTTTGCCCTCGCCGTATTGGTCAGCCACATCGGCCAGCTGCTCCAGCTCATCGGCGTTCAAACGGCCTACAGGTACGTTAAGGCCAATATAGTTCAGCCCTTTTTGCTTTTGCGGATGCACTCCGTCGAAATAGGCGGCTTGCCAGCCGACGGTCTTGTCTTCCCCGCGAGACTCCAGCTCACCTACCAGCTCGATTAATTTCTCTTTAAATTTCTCCGGCCCCCAGTCGGCGACAAGAAATTTCAGGCGAGCGTGGTGGCGTTTCTCCCGGTAGCCGTAATCACGGAATATCGTGGTGACCCCAATCGCCACTTTCAGCACTTCCTCAGGTCTAACGAAAATGTCGAGCGGCTTCGCCAAATGTGGCTTTGCGGATAAACCACCGCCCACCATGACATGAAACCCGATGGTCTCTTTTCCGTCAATCACCTTGACCGCGGGGGTGAAGGCCAAGTCATTGATTTCCGCTTGCGCATTATTGTAAATGTTTGCGGAGATCGACATTTTATATTTTCGCGGTAGGTTGGAGAAGTCACGGTTCAGCAGGAAGAATCGGTTGACTTCCTCCACGATCTCCGTCGTATCCATTAATTCATCCTTGTCGATTCCAGCAAGCGGGTTCCCTACGATGGTACGCGGGCAGTCACCGCAGGCTTCGAACGAATACAGCCCCACCTTATCTAGGCGCTCAAAAATATCCGGCAAGTTCTCCACCCGCAACCAGTGGAACTGGATTGCCTGGCGTGTCGTTACATCCACCAAATCACGGCCGTACAAGCGAGAAATTTCCGCCAGCGCACGTGCTTGCTCCGTGGTCATGATCCCGGTATTGATGCGTACGCGCATCATGAAGTGACCGTCTTTTGGCTTTTGTTGATATACGCCGGCCCATTTGAAGCGATCCATATCGTCAGCAGGAATCGAGTCGTAACCTTTCACTGCGTATTCCTCAATGATGGTGCGGATGACGTCCAGCCCGTCTTTTTCCAGTTTAACGAACTCGAATTTGTTTAATTTCTCCGGCTCTTTGGTCCATATCGGTTCATAAGCCATGCGATAACCTCCCTATGTTACGTTTGGGTTAAGAATCCTCAATGGATCCCGTGTATTAATTCCGACAATAAAACTCTGAATAAGGTTATTTTTCATGGTACCATAGAAGCCTAAGAGCGTAAACAAAGAAAGGAATTTTCTGGCATAAGACTTCCTTATGAGCAACTAAAGATCTGGTGATAATGTATTTGTCAATGATATCCTGCATAAAATAAAGCTTGAATCTGGCAGCAAACACGTAAATTCAGCGAAAACTTTGACAAAATCTTGTCTTTCCTCTTGCATCCGAACCGGAGGGAAGATAACATAGAAGAAGAGTTGTGATTTCGTGGATTTCAAGAGGAGGTTTCGCGATGTTGCTCCAAGCAGCGGAAGAAACAGCAAAAACAACGAATTTTAACGGGTTCGATATTTTTATGATTTTGTTTACGATCGTGATTTTTATTGGCGTGATCCGTCTGTTGAGAGAGCGTCCGAAGAAGAACCTGTTCGCGATCGCTTTCGGGATCATTAGCTTGCTGGTCTTTTTGGCATCGGATGCAATTATGATTAAGACCTGGTTTAGTTAAGCAAAGCAAGCGATACATATTTCCTTATGTGAAATAAGCCAAGGCACTTTATTCTTGATAAAGGAATAAGGTGTCTTTTCAATTTACAGGATCTGGATTATAATAAGAGCCAGGTGAAGCACACCTTGACATCTTTTGGATGGCGAGGTGTGTTTTTTATTTGCAACAAATGGATGAATTTATCAGAAAAGCAAGAAGAAAGGAGGTTTTTGGGGAGTGGAAGCGAATATGTGAAGATACATATTTTTCCTTTGAGGGAAAGTTGAAGACTAGGTGTGGGAGTGATGAATGTGAAAAAGATGCTGGTGATAGGGCTGGTTGGATTGATGTTGGTCAGCTTGATTCCGGGTAAGCCTCATCTTCATGCCGCTTCCGGAGGGTTCCCAGATGTTAAGGAAGGGCACTGGGCTAAAGCGGCGATTGAGTCGGCTGTAGCTAAAGGTTATTTTAAAGGCTATGCAGATGGAACCTTTAAACCAAATGGAACCGTAACTCGAGCTGAGTTTGCTGCCTTATTAGCACGGGTAGCTAAAGCAAAGGAATCGGAGGAATCAGAGGCGTCAGGGCACTCGTTTTCAGATTTAGCGGGGCATTGGAGCGAACCTGAGGTCGAACGTGCAGTAGCCCTTGGTTTTATTCAGCCTAGCGACTATCCAAATGGGTTTCAGCCGAATACGCCGATCACCCGCTTTGAAATGGCCAAGTGGATGACATCAGGCCTGGCAGCCAACAGCGATGACTTTAAACAGGCGTTGGAGGACACTAAAACAACGGTAATCCCGGTAAGAGAATATTTTAAACCGGGGATCCCTGAGTCGAAGTCTTCCTATGTTGCCGTTGCCTTAGGGACTAAGTTGATGAGCGGGTATCCGGACGGTACCTTTGGATTGGATAAGAAAGCAACCCGCGCGGAGACCGCCATCATTCTGCAGAATTATGAGCAGGTGAGTAGTAGAGAAGCGGGGAGTTTTTTGGGATTAAATGAATTACGAGAAGTCGGAACTCAACGCACAAATATGGAAACGATCAGTCCATTTACGACAGGGAATAATCCCTTGACCAATGTAGTAGATAAAACGCTGACGTTCCGTAACCATGCTGGCAGTGTTAAACTTCGCAACTATATCATTACGGATAGTGAGGACTTTAAGGATATTAAAAGTATTTACGCACCATTATTTATTGATCAAACCGATTATGACGCCCGTTTGGATCGACCGGGAAGGTACAGAGCCTACATTCAAATTACTATCTATCCAAAAACAAAGGATTTTGATTTGGGCCATTATATGAACGGTTCAATTTATGGGCTGGTCAATGGGAGTAGAATTGCAAATACGAAACTAACGGAAAAATACGGGTATCTTACATTGCCTAATATGTACACAAAGGAATTTTTTAAAGAGCATAATTCCAGTGACGGGATAACATTATGGGTAGAGACTATTCTCAATATTAAAACATCTCCGGGTGATCAACTTACTACAGACGACGGTTCTTTTTCCTCATTAAGACTTAAATAAGGGGCGAAAATGAATGAAAAAATGGAGTGTCTGGTTTTTATTACTCACTCTATTGGTCTTGCCCTGGAATTTCGCAAACGCTGCATTTGAAAATGGTTATCCTGCTTTAGGTATTGAGGTTTCACCTGTTGGGCCAGCACAAATGCAAACTGTTAGAGTAGAGGTAAGTGGTGATGCTACAGCTCGACCAAAGGTAGTTTGGGTGCAAAGCGATACAGATATTTGGACGGCTACCTTTGATGATGGAACTCGCGTAGATACGGGTACACATGGTCGAGGCACCAGTGCAGAGCCCTTAAGACAACGAATTGATTTCACTCTCGACTTATCATCGTATGCACCAGATTCTTTGGAAGACGTTCTAGGAAATAAGTTCTTGAAATCATTCATTAAAGATTTGTCTATTGATGATATGGAATGGAGAGAAGAAAAAAGCTATGAGCCAGTCGGAGCCAAGCCAGTTTTTCAAAAGGGAAGCACTAATGCTACAATCAAAGTTTGGACTGGATATCCGTTAATCGTTAGTAACAAGTATAAATATTCGACCCGGTATGATGGTGAAGATAAGTTTATGGCCGAGTATTACGTTCCTATGAAAGTTATATTTAGTGGCTACGTGGTTGAGAAAAAGAGAATGCGTGTGCTGGATAACGCTACGTTGGCGGTAGGCCAAACCAAGGACTTGAAGGCTCAAGTTAATACCTTAGAGTACAACATGTCCGACTGGGGCGATAAATGGTTTGATGTTACTTCAGCTAGCGAGACCTCTTGGTCTTCTAGTAACACTAGTGTGGTAACAGTTGATGGGAACGGAAAAGTGACAGCGAAATCACAAGGAACCGCCATTATCACTGCCCAATGGAAAAAGGGACCATACTGGTTATACGGGTCAGCTACCATAACTGTAGGAACCGGCGGGGGAGGTCCGGGCATTCCCACAGACCCGACACCACCTCAATGCACACAACCCACCCCCAGCGGCAATGTCATCGATGTACCGTTAAATGACCCCGCCGTGAGTGCGGTCATTAAGGCGGATAGTCGGGGGGCGGAGCAATTTAACGTGCTGGATGGGATTCCTACATCCGAAAGCTTATATGGGAATGTCTTTGCCAAAAGCTACTTGTCAAAGAATCGATTCGTGGAGATGGCCGGGAAATGTACTTTTGAGATTACGGTAAACCGGGAGTATACGTTAACGTGGGACCCTGGCAAAGAGGTGGAAGGGCCGGATGGCACAACCCATAAGGAGCCGGATCCCCAAACGGATACGGAGACCCTGACGAAAACATACACCATCGAACGTCAATATTCCTATTGGGTTATTGATAACCTCGAGGTATACAAAATTAATGAGGCAGCTTTGCAGAATTACGCGTTTGAAGGCAATGGCATTCGAATACAGCCTACTGGGTATACTCCCCCGTCCTACTCGACGAGTTTAACGCACGGGTTCACGCCGCCGAATCCAGAGAATCCGGTAGAAGCGCCTCCCGGAAGTAAATCTGGGGGAACGGAAAGACCGGATGTGAGCGGGGAGGACTTGAAGTCTTTTGCTGAGAATGCCGTGGAAGAAGTGAAGGTCAAGAATGATACCTTGATCTTTAACGGAAGTACCATTATGAATGGCGCTGAAACGAGTCGATCGGGGGCGCGGCCCGGCCAGATTCCCTCAGCACCGCAAATCAACGAAAATGTGCTGTATAGTCCAGGTCATGTGATCCCGACTAGCAAGACGAATAAGGCGAACCAGCCTAGTACCGGCACGATCTATTACGGGCTGATGAGCGGCAACATCAATGGCGGCGCGGACAAAAGCTTCCCTATTAACGGGATCAACAGTGTAACTGTACATACGCCCGTAGTGATATACCCCGGTGTCTCCGACGACAAGGCGCATAATCAGAAGACGACGCCCGCGGCGGGGCGGTCGGCGGTGATTTTGGATCGGCCGTTTACCGTCACGATGCCTAACAGCGGCCAGCATACCAATTACTTGGGGTACGGCAACCGGGACTATTTGAAGTATGTCGGCAGCAAGCAGGTTCGCTTCCCGTTTGATGTTTATGAGGGAGCGAAGGCGAGATTTTATCCGAAAAATACCTGGATCGAAGTGGACAAGACTCGGGAGCAGTTTGACTTCTATCTGCCTGTTTGGGTGGATGAAGGGTTTTATACCGTGGAATTCCGCACCATTGCACATAATGCGCCAGCCGGAGCGACGGAGCAGACGAATGCCAACTTGAACCTCACGCATCATATCGCTTACGGCACCGTGCCGGTTGATGTGATTGGGCGGGTGTTCGATTTTAAAGTGACGGATATTGCCGATTACAACTGGGAAGGTGTGTTTCGGACGGCTCCGGGAAGCCCGGTGCCCACCGGGGCTGCTTACTGGGTTGGACTCAACGGGATTGATGGAGCCCCAAGAGGCAATGCGCCACAGTATACGCTGCCCATCCGACCTGGCAGTCATCCGCTTTACAAAAACGCAGTCATCAAAACGGGTTATCACTTCAAATTTGATCTAAAAACCAAAGGGAATATGTTTGGGCCCTTAGATCAAATCGTGATCACCCCCACGTTTGATTTCATCGATGCCGAAAGCGGAAAGCGCCAGCCCGTCGATCTGTATTACCATACCGGCAACCGGAGTTATGTTCGGATCGGATCCCCCTTGGACCAGGTGCAGCGCTATGTGATTCTTAACGAACGCCTGCGGAATGTGCCGATCGAGGAGCTCACGGATACCGCGCTCTATAAATACGATCACGACTACACCTTTGATCAGGTGGCCGGCATCGGACGAAGCCAGTTCGTGCAGCGGTTCATCCAGAAGCAATCGATGCAAAAAACTCCTGTCGGCAGCCTGAGCCTGCTGCGGTTACCGGAAGGCGTTCGCACGCTGATCGGCCCGAAGTCAGGAATCCCTGCAGGCGTTGACCCTGCTCGGGTGAATGCCGCAGTACAACGATGGTACGGCGAGTACAGCCTGCCAGCCGAGTTATACGCGGTCCCGGCGGGGACGAACGTAGCGGAGTATGGACGGACGCATGGCGGGTTGACAGATCGGTCGGAGATCTTTTTGAAAAAAGGTTATATCGTGGTGAACTTCAACATCGAGACGGTGCGAAACGGGGAGTTGGGGAAGCCGTATCTTCAATACATTCACGCGCCGCTGATGAACCAGTGGACGGGCATGGAAGGATTTGCGCGGAGTGTGGTAGACCCTTACGGTCGGCGCTTCACGCTGAAGGATGGGGATGTGGCGTTTTACCATGCGGATCTGTCGAGTCGGGATGATTTCAGGCCGCTCGTGACGCATTAATTGTATTCGGACTAATGGCTCCTTTCCCTAGAGGGAGGAGCTTTTTAGGTTTGGCCATCCTTTTTCTTCGTTTTCATAGCTGGATCGGATTGTCTTAATTCCTGGAGTAGTTGACTCACCCGACTCTGGGAAATGCCTATCCTTCTGGCCCATTCGCTCTGTGTGGAGTTGGGGTGGGTGCGCATGGCTTCCAATAGCCGTTCGTAGGCTTTACCGCGTTTTCGACCTCGTTTTCTTGCAGCGATATCCTTGGTGGGACGACCCGGCCCCCTATTTTCTGCGGATGCGGTTACCGCAACCTCCTCTGTTCCCGGCGAGGCAGGTGGTGAACTGAGTTCCAGGGTAGCCTGAAGACGAAGCTCCTGGATGCAAGAGGGACAAATAAATTTTTCATGATAATAGAGCAGGTTATCCAGGGTCTGGCAGAACATGCAGGCTTGAGATTGATATTTACGAATCATGATCCATCGAGAATCGGGGTCAATGAAAAACTCCATCGGATCCTTTTCCTCGATGTCTAATACCCTTCTCCATTCAATCGGCAATACGATACGCCCGAGTTCATCCAGTGCTCGAACGATTCCTCTTCTTCTCATCGGCTTACCTCCTATAGGTTCATCCATACAGTAATTCGACATAACTTCAAAATTTCCTGTAAGCTCAAACCATAAGTACCTTTTTCTCCAAATCATTTATCGCCTCTCTTCTACTAGCCTACTTAAAATGAAAAAGCCGTTTGCCTGAATTCTGTGATACAATATTCTAGTCTATTTTTCAGGCAAGTGAGATGTGGGAGGACCCTCAAGTGAAGAAGCCATGCCCGTTTATCGCCGTGGAAGGCGCCATCGGAGCCGGAAAAACCACGCTGGCCACGATGCTCGCTGAGCGGTTTGATTTTCCGCTGTTGAAGGAGATCGTGGAGGAGAATCCGTTCCTGGACAAGTTTTATCAAAATATCGAGGAATGGGCGTTTCAGCTGGAAATGTTCTTTTTGTGCAACCGGTATAAGCAATTGGAGGATACGGTAAAAAACTACGTGTCCCGAGGGCTGCCGGTCGTGTCGGACTATCATATTTATAAAAACTGGATTTTTGCCCAGCGGACGCTGCAAGGGGACAAACGGGAGAAGTACCGGCAGATTTATCATCTGCTGACCGACGATCTGCCAAAACCGAATGTAATTGTGTATATCCAGGCGGAACTGGCGACCTTGTTAAAGAGAATCGAAAAACGCGGCCGCAGCTTTGAGCAGGACATCGATCCCGGCTACCTGGAGCGGCTGATCGAGGATTATGAAACGGCGATTACACAGATTAAAGCGCGTGAACCGGAGACGGTCGTGATTACGATTGATGGCAATACGCTGGATTTTGTGGAGCATCCGGAGCATTTTGAGCAGATCGTTGCGCAGATAAAGGAGCACTTATAAAAAATGAGTCATGAATTGTACATCCCCAAAGACGCCTTAATCACGGTAGCGGGTACCGTTGGCGTTGGCAAATCCACGTTGACGACTGCGTTGGCAGCTCGGCTTGGCTTTCGCACTTCGATGGAGAAGGTTGATAATAACCCGTATCTGGAGAAGTTCTATCAAGATTTCGAGCGATGGAGCTTTCATCTGCAGATTTATTTTCTAGCAGAGCGGTTTAAAGAGCAGAAGGCGATCGTTGAAGCGGGCGGCGGGTTCGTTCAGGACCGTTCGATTTATGAGGACACCGGGATTTTTGCCAAAATGCATGCTGATCAAGGAACGATGTCCAAGACAGATTACGAGACGTACACGAGTCTGTTTGAGGCGATGGTGATGACGCCGTATTTTCCGCATCCGGACGTGCTCATTTATCTGGAAGGGAATCTGTCCTCCATTCTGAAGCGGATCCAGCTACGGGGCCGGGAAATGGAGATTCAGACGGACGTCTCCTACTGGGAGCATATGCATGAACGGTATGCGAAGTGGATCGAGGAGTTTGATGCCTGCCCGGTGCTGCGGCTGAATATCGATGAGTACGATGCCACAGATGAAGCGTCGTTGGACGAAATTATCCGCCAAGCGGCAGAAATCATTCATGCGTCGCGGGCGACGCGAAACGGTTAAATATATATCATGAGGTCAATGGGAGCTGAGGCTACTGTTGGCTTCTTTTTTTTGGTGAGACAAGGGTGGGCTTGGCTTCGGATAGGAGAGGTGCGTTTGGGGGGCTTTTTGATGATTATCCCGTTGCGTCAGAGCTTAGGGACAGAGAATGCTTGCAAAAAGAGAATAGGTTGCGCGGACAAGGCTACCTAATTTCGCCCCCTCTCTTGATCCCCTTTTCTGAACGAAAGGGATAATGGTGTAAAAGAGGCGTGAGAAGGGCAATAAGGGCTCTGAGGGCGGGCCCCATGTTTTTCCTTGCGAATGGATGGAAAAGCTAGAGTGCACGGGCAATGTCTGCTAGAATATATAAGTTGATAATTCGCTTAAATTTGAATTTTTGCAATCAAGTAGAATAGACGCCGGCTGCGGCCGGATTGGGAGGACATACATGAGCAAGACGACGTTAACGCGGCAGGATGTGGAGCTGCTGGCGCCCGCCGGCGATTGGGATTGCATGCGGGCGGCGGTGGCGAACGGGGCGGACGCGATCTTTTTTGGCGTGGAGAAGTTTAATGCCCGGGCGCGGGCGAACAATTTCCGGATGGACGAGCTGCCGGAGATTATGGCTTTTTTGCATAGCTATGGAGTTAAGGGGTTCCTGACCTTCAATATTCTTGTGTTCGAGGATGAGCTGCGGGATGCGCAGGAGTTGGTTGAGGTGTGCATCAATGCGGGGGTGGATGCGGTTATCGTGCAGGACCTCGGGTTGGTGAAGCTGATCCGCGAGTTGTCACCGGATTTCCCGATTCATGGCTCGACGCAGATGACGATTACGTCGCCGGAAGCGGTGGAGTTCGTGAAGCCGTGGAATCTGGAGCGCGTGGTGCTGGGCCGGGAAAACAACCTCAAGCAAATCAAAGTCATCGGGGAGCAAGCCAAGCTGCCGATGGAGGTATTCGTGCACGGGGCGCTGTGCGTGTCCTACTCCGGTCAATGCTTGACGTCGGAAATGTGGGGCGGACGCTCGGCGAATCGCGGCGAATGCGCGCAAGCGTGCCGGCTGCCGTACGACCTGATCGTCGACGGGGAACAGAAGCCGATGGGCGATGTGGCTTACCTCTTATCGCCAAAGGATTTGGCGGCGATCGACATCATGCCGGAGTTGATTGAGGCGGGCGTGACGTCTTTTAAAATTGAAGGGCGACTGAAAAGTCCGGAGTACGTTGCCAACGTGGTGAGCAAGTATCGGAAGGCGATTGACCGTTATTTTGACGGGGATGATACGCGTCCGTCGAAGGAGGAGATTCGTGAGCTGCAGCAGAGCTTTTCGCGCGGCTTTACGCATGGCTTCCTGGAGGGGACGAACAATAAGAAGCTGGTCGACGGGACGTTCCCGAAAAGCCGGGGCGTTTACCTCGGCCGCGTAGAGAAAGTGCTGCGCGACGGCGTTGTCTGTAAGCTGGAGGCGCCGCTGAAACGCGGGGACGGGATTGTGTTTGATGCTGGAGATCCGACGCAAAAAGAAGAAGGCGGCCGCGTCTACGACCTGCGCCGTCAAGGTGTGAAGCAAGAAGGCGAAGCCGGGGAAGGCTGGATCGTCGACATTGTGCCGGGCCGCAACGACGTGGATTTGCGCCGCGTGCATGTTGGGGATCGCATTTGGAAGACGAACGACCCGGCGCTCGACAAGCGGCTGCGCCAGACGTACGAGACCGAGAAGCCGTACCGCGTCTTCCCGGTGCATGTGCGGGCCGTGGGCCACGCCGGCGGGCTGCTGAACACCTTCTGGACGGATGTCCAGAAGGGAACGACGGTGCAAGTCGACTCGGAGCTGGAGCTCGAGGTCGCGCAAAAACGGCCGATGGACGCCGCCCTGCTCGAAGAGCAGTTCGGGCGTCTCGGCGGCACGGTGTTTCAGCTCGAGAAGCTGGATGCGGAGCTGCATGGCGACGTCATCCTGCCGATCCGAGAGCTGAACAGCATCCGCCG
>NZ_BILV01000096.1 GCF_004000745.1 Paenibacillus barengoltzii NBRC 101215 | reverse complement strand
CGCGGGATCTTGACTTGGTAAATTGCACATGGTATAGTATTTGAGGTTGCAAGATATTTTTGGATTGCAAGCAGAGGCCCCGGCTTCTCACCTGACCGACGCACGTGTTGGCTGGTTTTGATCCGTTCATTTATGAATGCAATGTTCATGAAGAATTGACGATCAATGAGGGATGCGGGTATTGGGCCTGCATCCTTTTTATGTGTGTGAGTACAGGGTCCAAGTCATTACTAAGACCACTTGGAGGTGGAGGATTATCAGTAAGGAACATTTGATCAATGAAGAGATTCGTGCGAAAGAAGTCCGTCTCGTAGGCACTGAAGGCGAACAAATCGGCATTAAGCCGCTGCGCGAAGCGCTGCAGATGGCGATGGACCTGAATCTGGATCTGGTGAACGTTGCGCCGACTGCCAAGCCGCCGGTATGCCGGATTATGGACTATGGCAAGTTCCGTTACGAGCAGCAGAAGAAAGAGAAGGAAGCCCGCAAGAATCAGAAAATTGTGGACATCAAGGAAGTGTGGTTCCGCGCGAACATCGAGGAACACGATTTCCAAACGAAACTTCGCAATGTGATCAAATTTTTGAAAGATGGCGACAAGGTAAAATGCTCGGTTCGCTTCCGCGGACGGGAAATTACCCATGCCGACATCGGGAAGAAAATTCTCGACCGCGTCAAAGATGAGGTTGCGGAAATCTCGAACGTTGAACGAGTTCCGAAGCTGGAAGGACGCAGTATGATCATGATCCTGGCACCGAAAAACTAATCGTTTGTTTTCTATATATGATCGTTCCAACAGCGGAATGACCTGAAAGAGAAAACGGGCGTCACAAACTTTGAGGGGGAAGTACAATGCCTAAAATGAAAACCCACAGCAGTCTGAAAGACCGCTTCAAAATTACCGGATCCGGTAAAGTTAGACGTTACAAAGCGAACCGCAATCACTTGCTGTCCCATAAGTCCAAACGTGCAAAACGTGTTTTGGCCAACAGCCCTGTTGCATACGCAGGTGACGTTCGCCGCATGAAGCAGCAACTGGCGAACTTGAAGTAATTTTCGAAGGAACAATTTACACAACTTATTGGGAGGTTTTTTAAATGGCAAGAGTAAAAGGCGGATTCGTCGTTCGTCGTCGTCATAAAAAAGTATTGAAACTGGCTAAAGGTTATTTTGGTTCGAAACACCGCATTTTCAAAACTGCGAACGAGCAAGTGATGAAATCATTGCTGTACGCTTACCGTGACCGCCGCGCGAAAAAACGCGACTTCCGCAAACTGTGGATCGTCCGTATTAATGCCGCAGCTCGCATGAACGGTTTGTCCTACAGCAAATTGATGCATGGCTTGAAGCTCGCTGACGTGAACATCAACCGCAAAATGCTGGCTGATCTCGCAGTTAACGACTTGAATGCCTTCAATTCTTTGGCAGCTGTCGCTAAAGAAAAAATCAACGCTTAAAATTCAAACGATTAAGGCGCTGTTTCCGGATCCTTCCGGGACGGCGCTTTTTTTGGGGAATAGAGCGGTCCGAGGACGATTACATAGGCAGGAGCAGAAGCGTGAATGACCGCATGGGTATGGTCGCAAAGCTGAATTTGAATGTGCTTTTTGCTGGAAATTCATGGAACTCTCCCCCCGGATGAGCTTATGCGTTTGGAACAGAAGATCTTAAGTGTATGGTATGGAATTGTTGAAAATATGGAATGCTGTATAAGAACCGCACGACACGTCCGTCGATCCTTACAAACCTGGGAAAATACCAATGTTTGCGCGTGAATTAGGTCTGAATGTTCGGAAATAGCGTGGTTAGCCGGATAATCTCACATGATGCGAACATTGGATGATAAATTTGTCGAAAGTAAGCGTTTTATCAAAGGTAAAGGCGAAAATTATTTAACCCAAGGTTATTAAAAGTATGGATTTTAGTATATTTTACAGGTATAATCTGTCTGTGTGGTCAACTTAGATTAGACTCACAAAATTTTAAGGGGGATTAACCGCAATGAACAAAGCCTT
Organism: Paenibacillus barengoltzii NBRC 101215; assembly: GCF_004000745.1. Classification (GTDB taxonomy): domain Bacteria; phylum Bacillota; class Bacilli; order Paenibacillales; family Paenibacillaceae; genus Fontibacillus; species Fontibacillus barengoltzii. The sequence continues at coordinate 18,933 of NZ_BILV01000096.1, read as the reverse complement.
CAAACTTTCTTTACTCTTGGTGCTCGCATTTACTCTGATTTTGGCGGGATGCGGTAACAACAATGCAGCAAACAACGGCGGAACAACCAATACGGGGAATGCTGGAAATACAGCAGACAACACGCAAGCAGGCAACGGCGGAACGGCAACCGATGCATCGAAGTTTAAAATCGGTCTCGTTACTGACGTAGGCGGCGTAAACGACAAATCCTTCAACCAATCGGCATGGGAAGCGCTCGAAGCGCTGCATGAGGAGCTAGGCATTCAAAACAAATATCTGCAAAGTGCTCAAAGCTCCGATTATGTTCCAAACTTGAACCAATTCGTACAAGGCGGCTATGACTTGACTTGGTCGATCGGCTTTGACCTTGGCGATGCGACATTACAAGTTGCTCAAGCGAATCCAAACGCAAAAATGGCAATCATCGACAACGTGGTTGATGCTCCTAACGTAGAGTCCGTAACATTTGCCGAAAACGAAGGTTCCTTCTTGGTTGGCGTTGTTGCTGGTCTGACCACGAAAACAAACAAAATCGGCTTTATCGGCGGGATGGAAAGCCCGGTTATCAAACGCTTCGAAGTTGGTTTCCAAGCGGGTGTAGCTGCGGTTAACCCAGATGCAAAAGTAACGGTTACTTATGCAGGTGCATATGACAAACCGGACGTAGGTAAATCCTTGGCAAGCCAATTGTTTAACGATGGCGCAGATATCATCTTCCCGGCTGCAGGTCAAACGGGGAACGGCGTATTTAACGAAGCAGCTGCTCGTAACCAAGCCGGCGGTGCTAACAAATTGTGGGTTATCGGCGTAGACAAAGACCAATCGCTGGAATTCGGTGACGAAGTAACCCTGACTTCCATGATGAAACGCGTTGACGTTGCTGTTAAGAACGTAACTCAACAAGTCATCGACGGTAGCTTCAAAGGCGGTCAAGTCACGAACTTGACGCTGAAAGAAGACGGCGTAGGTTTGCCGGAAGAGAATCCGAACCTGAGTCAAGAAATCTTGGACAAAGTCGAAGAATTCAAACAAAAAATCGTCAATGGCGAAATTACGGTTCCTGCTGAGTAATCAGCAAGCGCAAGACATTTACGTCCGTATGGACAGTGGAATATAATTAAGTCATTCAAGCGAGCAAGGCCAGTGGATCTACTGGCCTTGTTGCTTGCGTTAATCCCATAATGGTGAGGGTGGTTTCATGAGCGCTGAAGCTCCCGTAGTCGAGTTGAAGCAAATCACAAAACGGTTTCCCGGTATCGTCGCGAACGATTCCATCAGCCTAACCTTACGCAAGGGCGAGATTCACGCCTTGCTAGGCGAGAACGGCGCGGGTAAATCAACGTTGATGAACATTTTATTTGGTCTATATCAGCCGGATGAAGGCACAATCGAAATGAATGGCCAGCCGGTGACAATCGACAATCCCAACAAGGCGATTAAACTAGGCATTGGGATGGTGCACCAGCATTTTAAACTAGTTCATCCTTTTACGGTGACCGAGAACATCATTCTTGGCATGGAACCGAAAAAGGGACTTAATATCGACTATAAATCGGCGACCGCCCAAGTGGCGAAACTGTCGGAGCAGTACGGCCTGCAAGTTGATCCCAACGCGAAAATCCACGATATTTCCGTAGGGATGCAGCAACGGGTCGAGATCTTGAAAATTCTGTTCCGCGGCGCAGATATTCTTATATTTGACGAACCTACCGCTGTGCTGACTCCTCAGGAAATCGAAGAACTGATGGCGATTATGAGACGGCTGGTGGCAGAAGGCAAGTCCATCATCTTGATCACGCACAAACTGAAGGAAATCATGGAGATTTCCAACCGAGTTACGATTATTAGACGGGGCAAAGTGATCGATACCGTCGAAACAGCAAAGACGAATCCACAAGAACTGGCCGAGAAGATGGTGGGCCGCGGCGTGACCTTTAAGGTTGATAAAAAAGAACCGCAGATTGGCGAGCCTGTCCTGCAGCTGAGAGATTTGAAAGCGAAGGACAAGCAGGGGATTCAGATCCTGAACGGGCTGAACCTGGATGTGCGTGCCGGGGAAATCGTCGGCATTGCCGGGGTTGACGGCAACGGACAGAGCGAATTGATTGAGGCGATCACTGGATTGCGTAAAATTGATTCCGGCTCCATCAAGCTGTCGGGCAAGGAAATTGCCAACCTTCCGGCGCGCAAGATTATCGAAAGCGGGTTGTCCCATATCCCAGAGGATCGTCATAAGCACGGCTTGGTGCTGGACTTTTCCATCAGCGAAAACATGATCCTTGAGACCTATTACAAAGCACCTTACAGCAAGGGCGGTATCCTAAATCGGCGGGCGATCGACGAGCATGCCAAGCAATTGGTTGAAGCGTTTGACGTGCGTACGCCAAGCATAGAGACGAAAGCGCGCTCCCTGTCCGGGGGGAACCAGCAGAAGGCGATTATTGCGCGGGAAATAGACAAGAATCCAGATCTGCTGATTGCTGCTCAACCGACACGGGGACTGGATGTCGGAGCGATCGAATTTGTTCATAAACAGCTGATTGAGCAGCGGGATCAAGGCAAAGCGGTGTTGCTGATCTCCTTCGAGCTGGATGAAATCATGAACGTGTCCGATCGGATTGCCGTCATCTATGAAGGCCGGATCGTCGGGGAAGTGCTTCCGCACGAAACCAACGATCAGGAGCTGGGTCTCATGATGGCGGGAAGCCTGGAACGGGGAGGTCAAAGCGTTGGATAAGTTGCGAAAAATATTTACGCTAGATAGCATTATTCTTCCGATTGTAGCCATTGTGCTTGGCTTATTGGTCGGCGCGGTGGTTATGCTGGTCGGCGGATACAATCCGTTAGTAGCCTATGGTGCCTTGGTGCAGCGGGTCGTAGGGAATCCGTACGATTTCGGCGAAACCATCCGTCAAATCACGCCGTTGATGTTCACGGGGTTAGCGGTCGCTTTCGCCTTCCGCTCCGGGATGTTTAACATCGGTGCGGATGGACAAGTCTTGATCGGCATGACGGTGGCGACAGCGGTATCGCTGTCCTTCAAGGGATTGCCATCGGCCATCCTGGTGCCTTTAGCAGTTATTGCCGGGGGAATTGGCGGCGGACTTTGGGCTGCCATTGCGGGATACCTGAAGGCCAAACGGGGCATCAATGAAGTTATCACCACGATCATGTTGAACTGGACGGCGCTGTATCTTTCCAACTACATCATTCGTAATTTTTACCTGCTTAAGGGCCAAAACCGTTCGGAGAACATCGATGCGTCCGCTTCGATGACGTTCTTAAACGATGTGTTTAATAACGCACGGGTCCATTGGGGAACGGTAATTGCTTTGCTGACAGCCGTATTCTTCTTTGTGTACCTCTGGAAAACGAAGCAAGGCTATGAAATGCGCTCCGTGGGTCTGAACCCAAATGCGGCGGAATACGCCGGGATGAACGTCGGCCGCAACATCGTGAAAGCGATGTTCATCAGCGGTGTGTTTGCGGGTCTGGCCGGCACGTTTGAGGTGCTTGGCGTGTTTCATTATCAATCGGTGTTCGCCGCGTCTCCGGGATACGGGTTTGACGGTATCGCCGTGGCGTTGCTGGGCATGAACCATCCGTTTGGCGTGGTGCTTGGTTCGATCCTGTACGGCGTATTGACGTACGGCTCGGCCGGGATGAGCTTTAGCGCCGGTGTACCGCCGGAACTGATCAAGATCGTAATCGGTTCGATCATATTCTTTATTGCCGCTCAAGGCATTGTAAGAATCGTGCTGAAGCCGTTTTACCTGAAGCGCAAGAAAGAGAAGGTGTCGTAAGATGGACGTACTTACACTGCTTGGTCAATTGCTGAACTCCACCCTTGTCTTTTCCACGGCGTTGATATTTACGGCGCTTGGCGGTATCTTTTCCGAGCGTTCCGGCGTCGTTAACATCGGCTTGGAGGGTTTGATGATATTCGGTGCGTTTGCGGCTGGCGTAGGGACCTACTATGCCCAAGAAGCAGGGATGGGCAGCTTCTCGCCGTGGGTTGGCGTGATTGCGGCGATGGTAGCGGGAGCGCTCGGCGCGCTGATTCATGCCATTGCTACGATTACGTTTAAAGCGGATCAGACGATCAGCGGGATCGTAATCAACTTCCTGGCAGCGGGCTTGACCGTGTACATCGTCAAATTGATTTTCGACGGAGCCGCTGAAACTCCGCTGGTTACCGTGTTCCATAAGGTTCCAATCCCGATTCTGCGCGATATCCCGATCATCGGGGAAGGCTTCTTTAACTCGTACCCAACGACGTATCTAGCGTTAATCCTCGTCGTGGTCATTTACTTCGTGCTGTTTAAAACGCCGTTTGGACTGCGCCTGCGTTCTGTCGGCGAACATCCAAGTGCGGCGGACACGCTGGGCGTTAACGTGACCAAAATGCGTTATATCGGGGTGCTGCTCAGCGGTGTCCTCGGAGGGATCGGCGGCGCTACGATTACGCTGACGACAACCAGTACGTTTGCCCATAATACGATCTCCGGCCAAGGCTTTATTGCGATTGCGGCCATGATCTTCGGTAAATGGAACCCGCTGGGCGCCTTTGGTGCGGCGATGTTCTTTGGCTTCTCGCAGGCGATCCGCAACTACGTGCAGTTGTTCGATTGGTCGAGAAGTATTCCGCAGGAATTTATCTTTATGATCCCTTACGTGCTGACGATTATCGTCCTCGTTGGTGCGGTGGGTCGATCCTCGGCTCCGGCGGCGCTTGGTACGCCATACGATCCGGGGAAACGTTAAGCTTCAAGTTGAAAGGATGCTACCATTGGTCAGCATCCTTTTTTTGCCCTTCTGGAGTTAGAAGCCCGTTTGTCAGCGGTCAAGGCGATGGTGTATGCCAGGGTGGAGACAGGCGCATATGCTAAGGGTGTACACAAAATAGCCGAGTCAAACGGTTCGGCCAGAGCGGTTTTCACGGCTATAGGATCTAACCTGACAGGAGGAATTCGGATGGGCAGAACGGTTACGAGAAAAGAAGCCGAGAAATGGCTGGGCAAGCAGATCGCGGCTTATAAAAAAGACGGCACGGTGGTTACAGGGAAGCTGGTGAAAATTAGCGGCAATCGCTTGATCCTCCGCCAAGCTCCTGGCAAAAAAGTCAAAACCAAAGCGTTAATCCCGCTTGTATTGTTTGATCTCTTAGCGATCGGCACCGCTCCATACGCCTTTGGCGGTTATTCGTACGGGGGGTATCCGTATGGCGGAGGCGTACCGTACGGCGGTTATCCTTCCCCGTATTTCTGGTAAGCTGGCTTAATTGCGGCTGGGCAGTCTTTTTTCCAGCTCATAACATTGGGACAACGGGATGTAACGCTGAGTCCGATATCCCAATTTGCGGTAAAAGAGGTGGGCTCGGGTGTTATCCCGGTCCACCATTACTTTTGCCCGTTGACATCCCCGGGAGACCGCTAAGTTTTCCGCATGGGCCATTAACGTTTTGCCATGACGCTGCCGTTGGTGTTCCGTTGCCACCGCCATCATATCGATATATAACAAATCGCCATAAATGAGAAAATGGATAAATGCGACAGGATCTGCTTCATAGGTTGGTGACGCAATCAGCGACACGCCGCGCGACAGCCGGACTGGAAGATCCTTGAAGACTGCTTCAATGTCCTGAGGAGGCATATGGGTGAAGGGGACAAGCTCCGTGCGGATGAGATCGTAGATGACGGGATCGTCCTGTTTCGGTCTTCTGTAACGAATCATACGCGAATCTCCTCCTAACCGTGCATAAGATTGGGCACTATCTTTTATCATATGAGGGAGAGGAGGGAAAGGGTTCCAGCCAAAAACTTTAATTGTTTAGGGTATTGACGTGCGGTGTAATCTAATCATATAATGTTCCTAAACATTTGAAGCATATCTTGCAAACGGCAATGAAGAGGACGAAGCTTTAAGGGCTCTTTGCTCAGAGAGTGGATGGATTTGCTGAGACCACCACCAAAATCCCTTAACTGCGAGCTCACCTCGGAGCTGTTTCCCTGAAAAGCTGCAAGCCATCCGCGGTGTCGCTTGCGACCAAGGCTTAGTAGGGGGAATCGTCTGGTCCGCGTTAGGGACCACGAGTAAGGTCGCTTAGGCTTTTACTCGTCAAGGCTTGGCACTGTGAGGTGCTAGGTAAAAATGGGTGGTACCACGGAGGATAAAACCTTTCGTCCCTCGGAGCAGGAAACTGTTCCGGCGGGCGGAAGGTTTTTTGTTTTTTAGGTTAAAGGGGTTAGAAAAACTTAGATCAAGGTTCAAAAAGTTAGGTTTGGAGCACCGAGATCCATCTCGTGATCGAAGATAACTTTTTGAACAACATTTGGAAGGAGGATGACTGATGAGCGCGCAAATTCCAGAGATGCGGTCTACAGAACAATTACGAGAGAAATGGATGAAACCGGAAGTCATTTCCGGTTCCGAAATCCTACTTCGCAGCTTACTTTTGGAAGGTGTCGAGTGCGTCTTTGGTTATCCGGGCGGAGCGGTGTTGTATATTTACGATGCGCTGTACGGATTTAAAGACTTCCATCACCTGCTCACGCGACATGAGCAGGGCGCCATCCATGCGGCAGACGGGTACGCTCGGGCTACCGGCAAAGTCGGCGTATGTATCGCCACCTCCGGTCCGGGAGCAACAAACACGGTGACGGGGATCGCCACTGCGTTTATGGATTCAGTTCCGCTGGTTGTGATTACGGGGAACGTCGTTTCCAGCCTGATCGGTACGGATGCGTTCCAAGAAGCAGATATTACCGGCATTACGATGCCGATTACGAAACACAGTTATCTGGTTCGGCGTGTAGAGGACTTGCCGCGAATTATTCACGAAGCATTCCACATCGCCAACACGGGACGCAAGGGACCGGTTCTGATCGACATTCCGAAGGACGTGTCCGCGAACAAAACGTTGTTCGAACCGGTTCAAACCATCAACCTGCGCGGTTATAACCCTACGGTGGTGCCAAATCGTTTGCAGCTGGACAAATTGGCTGCAGCGATCCAGGAAGCTGAACGTCCGGTCATTATTGCCGGGGGCGGCGTCGTTTACTCCGGCGGGCATGAGCAACTGTTCGAATTTGTAAATAAAACGCAAATTCCGATTACAACGACATTGCTTGGCTTAGGTGCTTTCCCGAGCGGCCACGAGCTGTGGATGGGAATGCCAGGGATGCACGGTACGTATACGGCCAACCAGTCGATTCAACAATCCGATCTGTTGATTAACATCGGGGCGCGGTTTGACGATCGGGTGACCGGCAAGCTGGACGGATTTGCTCCGCATGCCAAGGTGGCTCATATCGACATCGATCCTGCGGAGATCGGCAAGAACGTCCATGCAGACATCCCGATCGTAGGCGACGTCAAAACGGTGCTGGAAATGCTGAATCCTCTCGTGTCCCGGGCGGACAAAGCGGATGCTTGGAGAGCACAAGTCCAACGCCTGAAAGCCGAGAAGCCGTTGAAGTACAAGGACTCAGATACGGTACTGAAGCCGCAATGGGTGATCGAGATGCTGAATGAAACGACTGGCGGCGAAGCGATCATCACAACCGACGTTGGTCAACATCAAATGTGGACGGCGCAGTACTACAAATTTAATCAGCCTCGCTCTTGGATCACCTCGGGCGGACTCGGAACGATGGGCTTTGGCTTCCCTGCTGCGATTGGTGCCCAAATGGGACATCCCGATCGGCTGGTCATCTCGATCAACGGTGACGGCGGCATGCAAATGTGTGCTCAGGAGCTGGCGATCTGCGCGATCAATAACATTCCGGTCAAAGTCGTAGTGATCAATAACCAGGTGCTTGGCATGGTACGTCAATGGCAGGAAATAATCTATGACAATCGCTACAGCCATATCAATCTCGAAGGAAGTCCGGATTTCGTCAAACTGGCGGAAGCTTACGGCGTCAAGGGTCTGCGGGCAACGAACAAGGAAGAAGCCAGACGCGTATGGCAGGAAGCGCTCGACACGCCGGGACCGGTACTGGTGGAATTCGTGGTCAGCAAAGAGGAAAATGTATATCCGATGGTTACCCAAGGCTCCACCATTGATCAAATGTTGATGGGGGACAGTGAATGATGATGAAAAGCCATGCGATCTCTGTTTTAGTGAACGACCAGCCAGGTGTTCTGCAGCGCGTTGCCGGCCTCTTCGGACGGCGCGGTTTTAATATCGAAAGCATTACCGTGGGGCAATCCGAGGAAGCTGGATTGTCCCGGATGATCATCGTTACCAAAGGGGACGACAAAACGCTGGAGCAAATTGAGAAGCAGCTCTACAAACTGATCGACGTGATCAAGGTTGTGAATCTCAGCTCCAGACCGATGGTGGCACGGGAGCTCGCTTTGATTAAGGTCAAAGCAGAGCCGGCGGAGCGCCCGGAAATTATGGGGGTTGTCGACACGTTCCGCGCTGCCGTCGTTGATATCGGGACGCACAGCATGATCGTCCAAGTTGTGGGCGACACTGAAAAAATCGATGCAATGATTGAACTGCTTCGTCCGTACGGGATCCGGGAGCTGTCGCGCACCGGTGTCACCGCCATGATCCGGGGGAACGCGTAAACTAGGCTCTACCCAGGCTCATTGACACTACAGTAGATTTGCCGCCGCGTGCGGCTTCACCTCTCCGCTCGCGCCGAGCGGGTGTTTGAGGGGATCGATTAAGCCAAAAGTTCACTTTACTGCTTCAAGGCGTCGGTCCATTGAAATACCCGCTCGTTACAGGCGGAGGAAACCATATTATACTTAATAAATCAAGGGCACAGCTTGACTGTCCCGCAAATCTTAGGAGGGCATAAGAAATGGCAGTTACTTTGTACTATGAACAAGATGCAGATCTCAGCGTATTGAAAGGAAAAACCATTGCTATCATCGGTTACGGCAGCCAAGGACATGCCCATGCGCAAAACCTGCGCGAAAGCGGACTGAATGTCATCATCGGCCTGCGTGAAGGCAAATCCTTCAACAAAGCGAAGGAAGACGGTTTTGAAGTGTTGTCCGTTGCAGAAGCAACTAAACGTGCAGACGTTGTGCAAATCCTGATGCCGGACGAAACTCAAGCTGCGGTTTACAACAGCGAAATCGCGCCTAACCTGAAAAAAGGCGCTGCATTGTTGTTCGCTCACGGCTTTAACGTACATTTTGGCCAAATCGTACCTTCCCCGGACAATGACGTATTGCTCGTTGCTCCGAAATCCCCAGGTCATATGGTTCGTCGTACTTATGTTGAAGGCTTCGGCGTTCCTGGCCTGATCGCGATCCACCAAGACGCTACCGGCAAAGCAAAAGAAATCGGCCTGGCTTATGCGAAAGGGATCGGCTGTACACGTGCAGGGGTTATCGAAACTTCGTTCCGTGAAGAAACCGAAACCGATCTGTTCGGTGAACAAGCCGTATTGTGCGGCGGTGTATCTGCCTTGATCAAAGCTGGCTTCGAGACGCTGGTGGAAGCTGGTTATGCTCCAGAAATGGCGTACTTCGAGTGCTTGCACGAGATGAAGCTGATTGTTGACCTGATTTATGAAGGCGGATTGGCGACGATGCGTGATTCTATCTCCAACACGGCGGAATACGGCGACTATGTCACTGGCCCGCGCATTGTGACGGAAGAAACGAAGAAAGCGATGAAAGAAGTGCTTGCTGATATCCAGCAAGGGAAATTCGCCCGCGACTTCATCCTGGAAAACCAATCCAACCGTGCGTTCCTTACGGCAACTCGTCGCAACGAAGCGAATCATCCGATCGAAGTGGTCGGCAAAGAGCTGCGCGGCTTGATGCACTGGATCAAGAAATAAGCGGTATACCGTTCCTATTGCAAATCGTAAGATAGGTATTAACCTGAATATCCAATGCGGCCGTGCCTAATGCGTGAGCCGCATTGGAGCTTTTTCGGAGGAGGTGCATGGCATGCGCAAAATCTACATTTTTGATACGACGCTTCGGGATGGGGAGCAGTCTCCCGGAGTCAACCTGAATACTCGCGAAAAGCTGGAGATCGCCTATCAGCTGGAGAAGCTGGGCGTCGACCGGATTGAAGCGGGCTTCCCTGCAGCTTCGCCCGGGGATTTGGCAGCCGTGAACGCCGTGGCGCGTGCAGTTAAAAAGTCGACGGTAATCGGCTTGTCGCGTTCGCGCACCCAGGATATCGATGCGGTTCGCGAAGCGCTGCAAGGAGCGGAAGACCCTTGTATTCACTTGTTTCTGGCCACCAGCCCGATCCACCGGCAATATAAGCTGAAGATGAGCAAGGAACAAGTCCTGGAAACCGCGCAAGCGGCACTTCGCTATGCGAGCAAGTACTTTTCGAAGATCGAATTCTCCTGCGAGGATGCAGGCCGGACCGAACTGGATTTCCTCTGCGAGATGACGGCGATGGCGATCCGCGAAGGCGCATCGGTGGTCAATATCCCTGACACGGTCGGATATTTGTATCCGGAAGAATACGGCAACATCTTCCGTACGCTGAAGGAGAAGGTGCCTGGGATTGAGAAAATCCAACTGAGCGCCCATTGTCATGATGATTTAGGCTTGGCAACGGCGAACTCACTGGCGGCGATCCTCGGCGGTGCCGACCAAATCGAAGGAACGATCAACGGGATCGGGGAACGGGCCGGCAATACCGCGCTGGAAGAAGTAGCGCTGGCGCTGGAAACCCGGTTTGATTTCTTCGGTGCCAAGACCACGCTGGAACTGTCGGAAATCGCCCGTACGAGCCGACTTGTCAGCCGCTTGACGGGGATGGTCGTGCCGGGCAACAAGGCGATTGTGGGCGCCAATGCGTTTGCCCATGAATCCGGCATCCACCAAGACGGCATGCTGAAGGAGAAAACGACTTACGAGATCATGTCCCCGGAAACGATTGGGCTCAAGGAGAGCAAGCTGGTGCTGGGCAAGCATTCCGGCCGCCACGCATTCCGCGAGAAGCTGGTCGATATGGGGTATACTTTGGACGACGAGCGGTTAAATGAAGCCTTTGCCAAATTCAAGGCGCTCGCCGATAAGAAGAAGGAGATCACCGACGAAGACCTGCTGGCGATCGTTGAGGAGAAGCTGGTCGATACGCCGGAGGAATTCCGCCTTGAGACGATCTTTGTCTCTTACGGCAACGAGGCTACACCTGCAGCGAAGGTACGGCTCGTTACTCTTGGCGGCGACATTATCGAGAAGGAAGCCGAAGGCAACGGTTCGGTTGATGCGATCTATAATGCCATCGATCTGGCTTCCGGCGAGGAAGTCAAACTGGCGGACTATTCAATCAAGTCCGTTAGCCAAGGCAAGGATGCCCAAGGCGAAGTACATGTCGTGCTGACGCAAAACGGTATTTCAGTACAAGGCCGCGGCATTAGCACCGACATTTTGGAAGCGAGCGCTCGCGCCTATGTCGATGCCATTAATCGGTTGATTGAGAAGCGAAAAAGCCACTCTACGATTCGGGCTTAACTAATACGCGGATGTGCGGATACAGCGGAGTTGATTCATGCAGCTTCGCTGTTTTTTTGATGACTTATAGTTAAAACCTATGACCTTAATAGATTCTATATCTTTGTCTATCCTTACCCGGTGTGTTACAACTGAAGAAGAGGATGTTCACGAAAGGGAGCTGGAAGCAATGGCAGAAGTCAAGAAAATCGCGGTCATCGCGGGTGACGGCATCGGGCCGGAAGTGGTGGCTGAAGCGGAGAAAGTGTTGAAACGGACAGAGGAGCTGTTCGGATACCAGTTTGAAACGGAGCATGCGTTGTTCGGCGGGATCGCCATCGACGAGAAAGGAACGCCGCTTCCACAAGAGACGCTGGAGATTTGTCAAAAGGCTGACGCTGTCCTGCTCGGGGCTGTAGGCGGTCCAAAATGGGATAACAATCCGAAGGAGCTGCGCCCAGAAACCGGCCTGCTCGGTATTCGTAAAGCGCTCGGCTTGTTCTCGAACCTGCGTCCGGCGGTGGTATTCGATTGCCTGAAGGACGCTTCGACGCTGAAACCGGAAGTGCTTGAAGGGACGGACCTTATCGTTGTACGTGAGCTGACCGGCGGCATCTATTTCGGTGAGAAATACCGCCGCGATACAGAGCAAGGTCAAGAAGCCGTGGATACCTGTGCATATAACGTAAAAGAAGTTGAGCGGATCGTTCGCCAAGCGTTTGAGATTGCCCAGAAGCGCCGGAAGAAGCTGGCTTCGGTAGATAAGGCCAACGTGCTGGAAACGTCGCGGTTGTGGCGTGAAGTCGTGAACCGGATCGCACCGGAATATCCGGACGTTGAGCTGGAGCATGTCCTGGTGGATAACTGCGCGATGCAGCTGCTGCGCCGCCCTGCCAGCTTCGACGTGATCGTAACGGAAAATATGTTTGGCGACATTTTGAGCGATGAAGCGGCTATGTTGACTGGCTCGATTGGGATGTTGTCCTCCGCTTCCTTGGGCGAAGGCAGCTTTGGGCTGTATGAGCCTGTTCACGGTTCGGCCCCGGACATCGCAGGCCAAAACCTGGCCAACCCAATTGCGACAATCTTGTCCGTTGCGCTGATGTTCCGCTTAACGTTTGGTTACGCGGATGCGGCTGACGCGATCGAAGCCGCTGTCACCGACGTGCTGAATGCCGGACATCGTACTGGCGACATCGCCGTTGATAAGAGCAAAGCAATTGGAACTAAGGAAATGGGCGATCTGATCGTTGCTGCAATGAAGAAATAAATGTATCTGCATGGGGCCGTGGAATTGACTTTCGGAATGGCCGATGTTACCATGTGGGAAGAAATTAAGAAGAAAGACCCCCTGTTTGAGCTTGGCTCAAATCGGGGGTTTTTTGCCCAGAAGCTTTCTCCGGCGGAGGATTGACTTAAGCTCCCAGGATTTACAATCCACACGCAGGAATTTGAAGCAAGCTTCACGAATAAATTATAGGAAAATCCCGGCTTCAGGGAGAGCCAGGAAGAGGAAATGAACCAAACGCGGGAAAGGGTGAAGGGGAATGAGCTTTTGCTGCGGAGCCAGCATGCTGGGAACAAAGGGCACCTTAAAGCATTATCGCACGCAGGTACATAATGTGCCCCTGTTATTTTGCCCGGTATGCCACCGGGTTGAGGTTCATTATAAAGTCGAGAATGAATACGAAATCCTGGCCGAATACGCGCATGGTGACGGTGTCGCGGAAATTGATTTTCAGGATTTTGTGATGGAGGACGATGACTCCATTTTCGGAAATTGCGTTAATCGGGAAGATGAAGATCCCTTGGCTATCGTACAGAGTCAAATCGATATTTCGCTGGACCTCATGTCCGTTGCCAAACAAATCGGCGATGAGAAATGGACGGAAGAGCTGAAGAAGAGGCTGGCGGTCATGAGCCGTCGTCGAGCGCGGTTACTGCATAACAATCGTTAATTCCTAGAAATAGTCTTCCAGAAGGGAGACTATTTGTATTTTTTAGGACTTAGGTCGTCGTTTTGCGTTGATCCCACTTTTTTCGACAGTTTCTCTGATTGACGGTATTTGGAAAACATGACTATGATTGAAACAGGTGGCTTTTGACTTATCGGAATTAAAAATGGACAAGTATGGCATCGCCCGGTGCGAAATAGACATAGATCGCATGGTAAGGTTGAGGTGAGTGCACCGCTTCAGGGTAGTTCTTCTAGGTAGTGATGGTATGTTGTCTTGTAAGGCAAAGTACATCATCTGAATAAAGGGGGAACCAAGCTTGTTGAGTGAATTTCAAGAGACATTGCTCCAGTCCGTCAAAGCATACCAATCGACCCAACTCGTAAAAAACAAGTATGAGAACGTACTCCAACACCTGGACAGCGGAATCATGCTGTTTGACTGTGATGGGGTTCTAACCTTTATCAATGTACAGATGGCCAAACTGCTTGAAATGCCGCGCCAATCCCTGATTGGCTGTAATTTATTACAGCTGCTGCGGCATCCACATCTCAACCAATTTAAGAAGCGTAAGATCTTGCGTATTTACCGGGAGACCATCTTCCACCGCAAAAAGTACCATGAGTTAATTGACGAATACGGCAGACATTGGTTGATTACCGTTACTTATGGGGATCAGATGGATGGGGATTTTCTGCTCAGCGTCAAGGATGTATCTGATTTTAAACGGATCGAACAAACGGCTTATCAGAACGACAAGCTGGCGATGCTTGGGAAAATTTCTGCTGCAATCGCGCATGAAATTAGGAATCCGCTTACAGCGATTCGCGGGTTCATTCAATTGCTGCGGCCGCATTTGATGCAACTAGGCAAAGACGAGTACGCGCGGATTATCTTAACGGAAATCGACCGGGCGAACGATATCATCCACGAGTTTCTGAATTCATCGAAGCCTTCGGCTCCGCAGAAATCGACGGTCAACGTGTCTTCCTTGTTGAAGGAGGTTGTTCTGCTTACGGAGAGCGAGGCGTTGATGAAGGGATGCCAAATGATCCTTCACGAGCCCAGCGAGGAGCTGCTCGTCTCCATCGATGTGAAGCAGATCAAGCAGGTGCTCTTGAACATTATCAAAAATGCGATGGATGCCATCGCCGAAGTAGGCGGCGACCACCAAGGGGTGATCGATATCCGTGCAGAGAAGGAAGGCAAATCGGTCTGCATTTCCATACAAGATAACGGCGGCGGAATGGACAAGGGGCTGCTAAGCCGCTTGTTTGATCCGTTTTTTACAACAAAAGAGAAGGGGACGGGATTGGGATTGTCGGTGAGTTACCGGATTATCCGGAACCATCGGGGGAACATTTCCGTGGACAGTTTAAAAGGAGCGGGAACGATCTTTACGATTTCGCTCCCGCTGGTATCCTAAATTAATCTTTAGGGCCTTCGGCCGAAGATGGCGAAGAGGACGCCGCGTACTTCCCGCAAGCCGCAGAACAAGACTTCTGCTGCGAGCAGGAGGCGCAGGCGCCTTTTTTGCTTTTCTTGAAGCCGCGGTATAACGCAAAGCCAGCATATCCAAAAATAACGGTAAGGATGAGAATATCGGCCATTACAAGCAGCTCCTTTCGTTTATCGAAATTGTCTTAAGCCAGTCCGAGTCCTAGCCGCCATCCGATCTGATAGATCAAGAAAGCCACAAGGTAAGCCAGTGCCAGTGAATAGCCGACCGCAAATAACGTCCACTTCCAGGAAGCTGTTTCTTTGCGAAGAACCCCAACTGTTGCAAGGCAAGGGGTGTAGAGCAGAACGAAGGCCATAAAGCTGTAGGCCTGCAGCCCGGTGAAGGATGCGGCAATTTGGCCTTGGAGTCCGGCCATATCAGGCACATGATAAATAATGTTCATCGTGGATACCACGACTTCCTTCGCCATAAACCCGGTAATCAGGGCGGCCCCAGATTGCCAAGTGCCGAAGCCTAGCGGCTGCAGGACGGATGCGAATAAGCCGCCGATGGCTGCGAGGAAGCTGTCGTCCATGTTGTCCGCCACACCGCCCGGACCAAGGTACGTAAGCAGCCAAATCAGCACAGAACCGCCAAGAATGAAGGTGCCGGCTTTGCGCAGGAAGCCTTTGCCTTTCTCCCAGGTGCTGCGGAACAAGGTGATGCTTTGCGGCATTCGATAAGGCGGCAGCTCGACGATAAAGTAGGAACGTTCGTTTTTGAACAGGAACAGCGAGAATAACTTGGCTAACCCAAGCGCCAACACGATGCCGAGCATATACAGAGAAAAGACGATCAGACCTTGCGATTCCGCGAAAAAGATCCCGGCAAACAACGCGTAAACCGGCAGCCGTGCGGAACAGGACATCAGCGGAATGAGCAGCATGGTCAGCCGCCGCTCCTTCGGTTGCTCGATGCTGCGGGAAGCCATAATCGCCGGCACATTGCAGCCAAAGCCGAGGATAAATGGAATTAACGCTTTGCCGTTTAAACCGACGATTTCCATCAATTTATCCATCATGACGGTGATCCGAGCCATGTAACCGGAGTCTTCAATGAAGGAAATAATCAGGAACATGATAAAAATCTGCGGAATAAACACCAGTACGCCGCCTACGCCGCCAATGATACCGTCGATGATCAGCGCCTGCGTGAAGTCCGATGCCCCTATGCGGGTAAGAAGATTTTCTACACCGCTGGTTAGTGGTCCGCTGATGAACCCGTCCAGCAGATCGGAGAGCGGGTTGCCAAGCCAATCAAATGTCAACTGGAAAGTGAGGTACATGAAGACCATAAACAGCGGGATTCCGAGAAACGGGTGGGTGACAATATGATCGATCCGTTCGGTTACCGAGTGCGGTTTCTTCTGTGAGGCATCTACGGCTTCACTGCAAATGTTCTGAATCCGCTGGTCTCGCACGGAGCGGATATACGCTTCTGCGGAGGGAGCCAAACCGCTGGCGGCCAGCTTCACATCCGCTTCGGTCCGGATCTTCTGCAGTATGAGCAAGTTGGTCTGCGGCGGAAGTGTGGAGATGACTGCCGGGTTGTTCTCAAGTACCTGCATGGCGATCCAGCGTAAGGCCGGGCGATGATCCTCCCAGTCTGCTTCAAGCTCACGGGTGATCTCCTGAATGGCCTGCTCGATCACTTCACCATAATCCATCGTAAATTGCGGCGCTTGCGCCGATTCAGAAGATTGCTGCTCGATGACCTGCAGCACTTCTTCAGTTCCTTTACCTGTACGTGCAATCAGCGGAACAACAGGAACGCCCAGCAAGTCTGCCAGTTTCCCAGGGTCCACCTTCAACCCGCTGTTCTCGGCAACATCCATCATATTTAAGCCGATGATTACCGGTTTACCATATTCCAGCAGTTGCAGCGTTAGATACAGGTTACGCCCCAAGTTAGAGGCGTCTACAATATTGACTAAGACGGAAGGGGATTCGGAGGCCAGGTACTCGGCGGCAATCCCCTCATCCCGGGACAAAGGATGCAGGGTATAGATCCCCGGCAGGTCGGTGAGAAGCCCGGTTTTCCCCCGCAGGTGCCCGACTTTTTTCTCCACCGTTACGCCGGCCCAGTTGCCGACATACTCGTAAGAGCGGGTTAAGGCGTTAAACAGTGAGGTTTTTCCCGTGTTCGGGTTCCCGATCAGTGCCGCATTGTTCATGAGACCGCCACCTCGATGTGGGCCGCTTCCTTCTGACGGATGCCCAGCAGTTGTCCGGCGCATTCCAGCGTGACCGGACCGCCCCATAAGCAGTACCGTTTCACAACCACGCGGGATCCTTCCCGGATTCCTAGATCCGCAAGGCGCCGTTTCAGGATCGGGTCCATATTGCCAATTTGCGTGATGGCACAAGAGGTCCCGGGTTTCAAACCCAGCAGACAGCATCGGCAAGGGTGCATGAAAACTTCCTCCTTCTATTTTAAGATCATGAAATGCAAGGGATCGTCATGTTGGTAAGCCAAATAGGGCTGGAACATCGATTTGATTCAATGCTATTGAGAATCAATCTCAATTAAATTCATCAGTAATATAGCACGCACTGCTGGCCCATACTGTGATTTATTTCATAATCAAGAGTGATCCAAAGATGACTTTTCGAACAACCGATCTAATAGAAGCTCGAAAAGTCAGGTTTGAAGCACCGAGAAGGTTGAATGAAGCCAGGACTGAGGAGCGGAGCGTACGTTTTGGGTACGTGAGCACCGGAAGGCCTGGGTGAATTCAAGATTCGACGCCGAATGAAACTTCTTGAGTTACTTCGTGATCCAAAGATGACTTTTCGAACAACCGATCGAATGGAAGCTCGAAAAGTTAGGTTTGAAGCACCGAGAAGGTTGAATGAAGCCAGGGCTGAGGAGCGGAGCGTACGTTTTGGGTACGTGAGCACCGGAAGGCCTGGGTGAATTCAAGATTCGACGCCGAATGAAACTTCTTGAGTTACTTCGTGATCCAAAGATGACTTTTCGAACAACCTTTAGTAAGATGGATAGTAAAATGACACGATGGAGAGGAATATGCCAGATGAAAGCTAACAATTGCAAAATCGTCGACTGTACCATCCGTGATGGAGGACTGGTGAATAACTGGGACTTCAGCGTAGAATTTGTGCAAAAATTGTACGCAGGCCTGAATGAGGCGGGTGTGGATTATATGGAAATCGGCTACAAAAACTCGCCGAAGCTGCTGAAAGGCGCCGATGAAGCCGGTCCTTGGCGGTTTCTGGACGACGATTTCCTGCGCAAGGTAATTCCTCAAAAAGGAACGACGAAGCTATCCGCACTGGTCGATATCGGCCGGGTAGACGAAAATGATATTTTACCGCGCAGCGAAAGCGTGCTCGATTTAATTCGGGTGGCTTGCTACATTAAAGATGTGGACAAAGCTCTGCAGCTGGTACAGTTGTTCCATGATCGCGGCTACGAGACGACGTTGAATATTATGGCGTTGTCCAACGTGATGGAGCATGAACTGCTGGAAGCTTTTGAGATGATCAAGGATAGCGTCGTTGACGTTGTCTACATTGTTGATTCGTACGGAAGCCTCGATTATAAAGACATGGAGCATTTGGTCAACAAGTTCAAGACCCATTTGCCGGGCAAACGGCTGGGCGTTCATACCCATAACAACATGCAGTTGGCCTTTTCTAATACGTTGGTAGCTGCTGAAAATGGGGTTGAACTGCTGGACGCTTCCGTGTATGGCATGGGGCGCGCGGCTGGCAACTGTCCAACCGAGCTGCTTGTGACCCATCTGAAGGGGACGAACTACAAACTGCGCCCTGTACTAGAAGTGCTGGAGGAGCTCTTGATCCCGCTTCGCGAGAAGGAAGAGTGGGGGTACCTGATCCCTTACATGATCACGGGAACGCTTGATGAGCATCCGCGTTCCGCGATGGCGCTGCGGGCTTCAGACGACAAGGACAAAGTCGTCGATTTTTACGATAAACTGACGACGCCGGAAACAACGGTCCATCGTCCTAAAAAATCCTAAAAAGGTAAGCCCGGGCCTCGCGCCCGGGCTTTTATTT
>NZ_BILV01000095.1 GCF_004000745.1 Paenibacillus barengoltzii NBRC 101215 | reverse complement strand
TCTAGAAAATGAAAATGAACCGTTTAGGCAACTCCGAGCTGATTGTCAGTGAAATCGGGCTGGGCTGCATGTCGCTAGGGACGGAAGAATCCAAAGCGATTGGCCTGATTCACGAGGCGTTGGACCGGGGCGTCAATTTTCTCGACACAGCTGATTTGTACGATGCCGGAACCAATGAAGAAATCGTCGGCAAGGCGATTAAGGGGCGCCGGGATCGCGTCATTCTGGCAACCAAAGTCGGAAATCGGCGGATTCCTGGACAAGACGGCTGGGTCTGGGATGCATCGAAATCGTATATCCTCTCGGCAGTGAAAGATAGCCTGCGCCGGCTCGGCACGGATTATATCGATTTGTACCAACTGCACGGCGGAACGATCGAGGATCCCATCGATGACACGATCGAAGCGTTTGAACAACTGAAGCGGGAAGGCGTCATCCGCGAGTATGGGATATCTTCCATTCGTCCGAATGTCATCCGGGAATATGTCTCTCGCTCGTCCATCGTCAGCGTCATGAATCAGTACAGTATCGTAGACCGGCGCGGCGAAGAAGAAGTGTTCCCCCTGCTGCAAGAGCATCAGATCAGCGTAATAGCTCGAGGGCCATTAGCCAGCGGTGCGCTGGCAGCGAACCGCGAACCCGCTAAAGGTGTGCTGGATTACGAGCTGGATGAACTCCGTGAACTGCGCCGCAAACTACAGGACCTGGAGACGCCGGAGCGCAACCTTACTCAGTTGGCTATCCGCTATTCCCTCGCCCATCCTGCGGTTGCCGTGGTCATTCCGGGAGCCAGCTCACGCGAGCAGCTGCTGCAAAATCTTGCTGCTGCAGAAGTTCCCGAATTAAGTACGAAAGAAGTTGAACTGATTCGCAGTTTAAGTAAAGCGAATCAATATACGTTGCACCGTTAATCTCAAAATAAGAGCAGGCCCTATAAGTGAACAGCATCCTCGCTAACTCGAGTTTAGTGACGGGAAGCCCTTCACCAAAGGGTCTGTTTTTTATGCGGCTTCTAATCATTTGTCACGGTTCCTTACTAGCCCCATAGTTTCGGCTTCATACAACACGACTTAAGGAGACATACTACTTGCGGTAAGCAAAATGACGAAGCAAAGGAGATTTCTTCATGGGTGTGTTAGACGGGAATCCGAAGCATGAGCCAATGCACTACGGCGAAATTTTCACGATATGGGAAAGTTCGATGGCAGCAAAAATGATGTTATCCTGCTACCAGCTGTTCACGTACCATGCGGGTGACAAAGATCTGAAAGAGATTCTAAAGGACCTGATGGATCAGGCTAAACTGGAGATTAAAGAACTGGACAAGCTGTTGACGGACAATGGGATCACCCCCTCCCCCATGTTGCCGGAACGACCGGAAACGAAGCTTGAGGATATTCCACCAGGAGCCAGATTTGCCGATGCAGAAATCGCCGCGAAAATCGCCATGGATACTGCAGCTTCTTTGGCCGGTTGCAGCGGAGCCATGGGGTTATCGATCCGAGAGGATATCGGCGCGTTGTTTGCAAAATACCACGCCACCAAAACCGCATTGGGGCTTAGAATCTTACGGATGAGCAAGGAAAAGGGCTGGCTGGTTCCTCCGCCTCTGCAACTCAAAAAACCAGAGTAATTCGTGTTTACAAGTCATGAAAAAAGCGATTAAACAGACCCGCTGCTTAATCGCTTTTTCCTATTTCATTAAAACAATAACCTTTCTTCTTCCCTGCTGTGGAGTTCATTAATCTCCAGCAAAGCATAAAGCTTGTGCAAAATAGCCTCGCTCCAACCAGAGGTCTCTCGCTGTTGGTGAATGCTGCGAACGACGATTCGCATCAGTTCATGATCGCGTTTTAATTGCACGACCGCCTCCTGGAGGTCTGGATTCTTCTCAGTTACTTCTTGATAGAAGCCGTCTTCTTCTGCATCCGCATGACTTAGAATCCGCGACTCCCAGTATCCCAACAATTCATTCGTTGCCTGCTCTGCCAACTCCAGATCTCCGCTGGCGTAGAAACCCGCAACTTCCTCCGTTTTCGACTTCGCCCCTGCCAAGCCGCCGTCATGAATGGCCTGATGAGCATGGAGTTGCCGCAGCGATGGACCAACCGGCATTGGACTCTCCCCCTATTCTCTGATGTAATCTGGATTCGTTACTTCTCCGCCTTTCCCTTTGGAAGCTCAGAGAACGTTCCGACATAGCGGATATCCTCACCGGTTTCGTCTTTAACCGTGCTGATATTTAGCCACTGTAAGTAGATCTCACCGTTTTTGCGCTTATTCCAAATCTCCCCCTGCCACATGCCAGTTTCTTTAATGCTCTTCCACATGCGGTCATAGAAATCCGGGGCTTGTCGATTCGCTCGCAGAATATTCGGCTTCTTCCCTAACGCTTCCTCTTGACTAAATCCGGTTACGGCAGTAAACGCCGGATTCACAGCCACAATGGTGCCTTTCGGGTCGGTGACCAGGATCCCTTGCGCTGTATTGTTGAAGACTTCCGAAGACAAACTCAGCTTATCGGAATAAATCATCCAGAGTACGAGAATCAAGCTGGCTAAAGCGACCTGCGACAGCAGCATGAAACCGATGGAATACTGACCGGTTACCGAATGGATATAGGACAATAACAGCGGCGGGAAGAATCCGCCCAGGCCGCCCATCATGGACACGATCCCGTTGACGATCCCGGCCTGCTTATTGAAATATTGTGGAACCAACTTAAAGATGACACCATTTCCTGCGCCGGCAACAATTGCGATTACCAGACAACCGATGGTGTACAAAGTGAATGTTGGTGAGAACGCCAGCACGATAGCCGCAAGCGTAAACCCGGAAAAGATGACGATCAACAGCATCAAAGCATTAAACCGATCCGCCAGCCAGCCGCCAACCGGACGCATAAAGGTCGCCAAAGCGATAAATCCGGCGGTACGCATCCCTGCATCCACCTTGGTAAGTTCAAAGTTCGTCACCAGGAAATTGGGCAAATAGACGGTAAACGCAACGAACGAACCAAACGTAATAAAGTACAACAGCGAGAACAACCAAAGCTTTTCATTCTTATAAACGCCTTTGATTTGTTCCATCATAGCCGTTTTCACCTTCGGCTCTTTACGGTCACCAAAGAAAAGATTTAGCGCTGCAAAAACAAGCAGAAGGATCAAGTACAGCTTGACCGTCGCCGACCAACCGATTTGCGTCGCGATGACCGGTGCGGAGAACGAAGTCACGGCCGTCCCGAGATTCCCGAGACCGTACACGCCGTTGACCAGACCATGACGCTCCTTCGGATAATATTTCGGCAGCGAAGTGACGCCTACGGAGAAGACGGCGCCGCCGATGCCGAGGAACAGCCCGCCGATGATCAAATCGACGTAAGAGTTCGCCTCACTAATGTAGAACACTGGAAACAACAGCAAAATGAAACTAATTAGAAAAACCAACCTTGCCCCGAAAATATTCGCGTAATACCCCAGCGGAATACGTAAAACGGAACCCAATACGACAGGAATAGCCGTAATGATCGCGACCTTATCGGCTGGGATCTGAATGTCCTCTCCCATAAAGGATACGAGGGACGAGATAATGACCCATACGGCAAAACCGACGATCAAATTGAGTGTTTGTAGCGGTAACTGAACTTTTTTTATCAAATCGATCACCTTTTCCAAAATGACTTCTGAATGACCATTGATTTCCCCACTCGTATTGTAGCTGATCCGCTTTGGGGGCCTGTATAGGGTTTTCCCCCGTTTGCCCAGGGAAACTCCCTATCCGCCCGGTTTGGTCACAAAAATGCCCATAACCATTGGATAATGATTATGGGCTGTACACTTTATTGGAAAACTATTCAACAATTAACGTGTAAAGTTCCTGATTCAACTGCTCTTGTTCCGCCGATCTCATGACCTGCCTGGTCATTGGAAATAAGACGGTTTCTTCCTTCACGAAATGCACCGTCAAAATTTCAAACGCTTCCCCTGCGTCTCGGCACAAAGCCTTCATTTCCTCCAGCGAATGCTCACTGTTGGCATGGTGAAGAAAATGATCGATATAAGCGAAGATCTCTTCATGCTCTTGTTCGATAGACACGAGAGGCCCTTGGTCATGGCCAATATGTTGACCTAATCTCGGAAAAAAATACGTTTCTTCTTTATGAAAATGCTTGCGCAAAGGCGCTTTAAACTCATGTAACAGCTCCTGAAGAAGCGCGAACTGCTGCGTCGCCTGATCCCCGGAGTAGCGGTCGTTTTGAAAGTCCAGTACAATCGCATGCCATTCGTTCATCAAACTAGCCAAATAACGGTGCTCGTTCTCTAGAATACGCATGGCGGGCGTTTCACTTAACAGTGTTCCTCGTTCCATGTCATAGGCCTCCATTAGAAATCCAGCAGCTTCTTCTTAATTGCGTATTCCACCAGCTCAGGTCTTGATTTCAAATTCAGCTTCTCCATAATTTTGGCTTTATGGGCCTCTACCGTTTTGACGGAGATGTGCAGCATTTCAGCGATTTCTTTATTTCCGTAGCCTTTGGCGACCAGCGGCAGAATCTCAACCTCACGGGTAGACAACAGCTGGTAAGGGTTGTTCTCATCGGCTTGCTGATCTTGGCTAACGAATTCTCGGACAAGGGAGGAGGCGAGCTTCGGATGGATATAAACCCCTCCTTGATGCACCATGCGAATGGCTGAGACGAGTTGCTCATCTGGCGAATTTTTTAAGACATACCCTCTGGCGCCTTTCTTAAGCACATGAAATAAATATTCCTCGTCATCGTGCATCGTGAGGATAATAATATTCGTTTCGGGAAAATCCTCATGGATTTTGGCCGTCGCGATCAAGCCGCTTTCGCCTGGAGGCATGCTGAGATCCATCAACAGGATGTCAGGCCGGTGTTTGGCTACCATTTTGTATGCTTCGATCCCGTCTGCGGCCGTCGCCACGACCTCCATATCCTCTTGAAAATTAATAATCATCGCAAAACCGCTTCGGACGACCGCATGATCATCCGCGATTACTACTTTCACGATCCCTACCTCCCTATCCAAGCAAAATCCTTACGTTTGCAGCACCATTACGGGGTAACGGCAGCCAACGGAATCCGTAAATGAACGGTCGTTCCTTTCCCCCGCTGCGAAGTCACGGTGATTTCTCCGCCTACCAGCTCTGCCCGTTCTTTCATTCCATAAATGCCAAGTCCGGTTCCCTTCGGATCGTTTGCATTCACGTTAAATCCGCATCCCTGATCGGAAACGACAAGCTCCAGCGTATGCTCGGAAGCAAATAGACGGACGTCAATCTCGTCTACGTTGGCATATTTCAGCGCGTTCAGCACGGATTCCTGACATACCCGGTAGACGACCGTCTCAACCTCACTGTTAAAACGCTGACCGCCTAGCTCTGCCACAAAACGCACGACGACCCCGTAGTTCTTCTCAATCCATTTGAAATGCGAACGAAAAGCCGCATCCAGACCAAGATCGTCCAAGGAGGCTGGACGCAGCTCCACCGATAGATTGCGAATTTGCTCCAACAATCGGGTGAGCGAAGCCTCCGTTTGTTGGATTTTCTGCAAGGCTTCCTCTTGCACATTCAAATATTTCAACACCCGAAGATCCACCAGCGAGCTGATCAACTCTTGAGCGACACTATCGTGCAACTCGCGGGAGATCCGCTTGCGTTCATCCTCCTGGGCTTTAATAATGCTCTTCATCATAGTATTGCGGTTCAGCATTTGCTGCGTCATGATGGGATTCGTCAGATCGCGCAAGATCAGCACCCGAACCCCCGACTCTTGGTCCACCGTCTGAAAACTGGCCGAAAACGGGACGACGCCTTTCGTCTTGGTCTCCAAATAGAGCTGGAAGGAGCTAAAATCCTTCTTGGTGTTGGAAAGATAGCAATTGATACAGGACATCGGTTCATCTTCACTGGTATATCCGCGGCACGAGAAGCAAAAAGCGTTGTGCTCGGTGTCTGCTGATTCCTCCAGCACCCGGCGATCCAGCAGCTTCTCGGCCTGAGGATTCATCGCCATAATCCGATGCTGTGCATCAAAGAAAATGATTGCATCGGAGCTTTGCTCATACTGCTTCTGCAGAAGCTCGATGGGTACGTTCAAGGATAACGGATTCATGGAATCAGCTCCTTGATCTCAAAATCCCCAAACTGGCCTTGCAGCCATTCATACAGCTGGAGCAAATCTTCCTGGGACATCCGCTGCTCTCCCCGGTAGCCCGCCAAGAGAACGCCTTCCACCCGATCCGCCAAATATAACGGGAGTGCAGCCAAGCTGGTTAATCGCTCCGAGAGCAAGATCGGAAAATTGTACAGCTCTTGCGGCTGAAGCACTTCGTCTACACGGGGAACCAGCATGGGGCTGCCGGTTTTGAACACGATGCCGGCAACCCCCTTACCCGACTGGAGAACGATCCGTTTGTAGCGGTTATTCAAATTGCCTGAAGCGTATTTCCAGGTAAGTACAAAGTCGTTGATCGCCGACTCCGCAAAGGCCAGCGACACAAAATCATATCCCATTTGCTCTCTTAATTGATCGATCATCACCTGATAGCAACCGGAGGTTGGTTTCATGAACTCGTCTCCCTAATCTCAAATCCTTAACGTCCCGCAGAATGTGAGCGATTCTTCCTATAAAGGATATAGCTTCTCCGGGCATAATTCAAGGGTACGCTCCACACATGAACGAGCCGGGTAAACGGCCACAGAGCAAAGATGATAAAACCTGCTAAAATGTGGATTTGGAACGTGATCGGCACCTCTGACATATAGCTGGCTTCCGGACGCAAGATCAACAAATTGCGGAACCAAATGGATATCGTCTCCCGATAGTCAAAGTCCGGTTGCACGTTATTTGTCACCAGCGTAGAGTACATCCCCATAAAAACGATAAACAGCAGCAAACCGTTAACGATCATATCCGATGCGGAGCTGAGCCGGCGCACGTTTTTCATCGTCAATCGACGGGCTGTCAGAATCAGCATTCCGGCAAACGTCACCACGCCAAAAAATCCACCGCCATACATCGCCCCGATATGATACAAATGCTCGTTGACGCCAATCGCATTCATCCATGCCTTCGGAATCCCCAGCCCGGCCACGTGACCCATAATAACTGGGATAATCCCGATATGAAACAGGAGGCTGCCGAGCATCAGCCGTTTTTTCTCGATGAACTCACTAGATTTGGCCGTCCAGTTAAACTGGTCGTAGCGGTAACGGAAGATATGCCCCACCACGAACGTGACCACACAGAGATAGGGAAAAATCACCCATAAAAATTGCTCAAACAGGCTCATGGACTTTCACCTCCTGCGACAAACACAGCTTAAACGTTTCCCGAAGGGCTTTGATTAATGGATAATAAGGGTTCCCCTTCGACTCCAGTGACTTCATTAATTGGTAAGTGCCGTCCTCCAAAATCGAGATTACCGTCTGCATCGCCATTAAGCCATGCGGATGATGGAGCCAATCGGCCGCATACAAAAACTCCAGCATCAGCGGCAGAAAATCCGGCAGCTCCCGGTCCACCATCTCCATGCCAAACATCTCGTAAACCAATTTAAGCGAGGTCAGCAGTTGTCCGCGGTCTTTAGAATCTTCATATTTGAAATACGTCATATACAGCGTTGACGACTTCTCAAAATCAAATGTATCGACGTAAAGCTCCTCGATCTCTTCCATGCTTCGTGCAAGCATCTGTTCCCGGTATTTCGACACCGGCTCCATGACGGAAGCAGGGAAAGCCTCTTCCCCACCTTCCTGAATGGAAGCGAACGTCTCCTTGTCGGGGTAAACGAGCTGCCCGGCAAAAAAGCCGAACAACTCGCGATGTGCATCCAGTTTCACCAGATCAATCACGCCAGATCCCCCCATAGAAGTTTTGTTCATACAGATCCCGTCCACTCTTGCCGGTGCTCGCCGGAATCGGAGTGGCAGGACCGCAGCCGTCACAATCCATGCCAAATCCGGCGGTGCCTTGGGCCCGGTACGGGTCCATGTACCCCTCCTTATGCGAGGTTGGAATGACGAACCGATCCTCATATTTCGCGATCGCCAGCAAACGGTACATTTCTTCAACCTGTTGTGCGGTCAGCCCCACGCGATCCAATCGTTTCTCGTCAAACGGCTGCTTGGAGAATTGTGCGCGTTGGTATTGGCGCATCATTGCCATCCGTTGCAGAGCGATTTTTACCGTTTCCGTGTCCCCAGCCGTCAGCAGATTCGCCAGGTATTGAATCGGCGTTCTCATTTCCTCAATTGCCGGGAAGATGAGATCCGGGTTCTGAATCGAATCTTTGCCTTCAAAATGGCTCATGATCGGGCTGAGCGGCGGTACGTACCACACCATTGGCAGCGTCCGGTATTCTGGATGCAGCGGGAAGGCCAGTTTATATTCGATGGCCAGCTTGTAGACCGGCGAATTTTGCGCCGCTTCGATCCATTCCTCAGAAAGTCCATCTTTGCGGGCTTGCTCGATGATTTTCGGATCATTTGGATCAAGGAACAGGCTTAGCTGAGCTTCGTACAAATCCTTCTCATCTAGGGTAGATGCCGCTTCTTGCACGCGATCCGCATCATACAACAGCACGCCGAGATAACGGATACGTCCGGTGCAGGTTTCGGAGCACACGGTTGGAAGTCCTGCTTCGATTCTTGGGAAGCAGAATGTGCATTTTTCCGCTTTGTTGGTTTTCCAGTTAAAGTAGACCTTCTTGTATGGGCAACCCGTCATGCAATAACGCCAGCCGCGGCAAGCTTCCTGGTCGACGAGGACGATGCCGTCCTCATCGCGTTTATAAATTGCGCCGGATGGACAGGAAGCCACGCAGCTTGGATTTAAGCAATGCTCGCATAGACGAGGCAAGTACATCATAAACGACTGTTCGAAGTTAAACTTGATGTCCTCTTCGATCTTCTCGATGTTTGGGTCCTTTGGTCCGGTGATATGGCCGCCGGCCAGATCGTCTTCCCAGTTCGGCCCCCAATCCAGGTCCATCGTGTCGCCGGTGACGGCGGATTTCGGACGGGCCACAGGCTGGTGCTTCTTCTCACCCGAATTCGTCAGCTTCTCGTAATCATATGTCCAAGGCTCGTAGTAGTCTTTCATTTCAGGCATATCCGGGTTATAGAAAATTTTACCGAGCGCGATCTTGGACAGCTTGCTGCCGGATTTCAGCTCCAGCTTCCCGTTACGCAGCGTCCAGCCGCCTTTGTAATGCTCTTGGTCTTCCCAACGTTTCGGATAACCGATCCCCGGCTTCGTTTCAACGTTGTTAAACCACATATATTCGGCGCCTTCCCGGTTCGTCCAGGTGCTCTTACAGGTCACACTGCAGGTATGACAGCCGATGCATTTGTCCAGGTTCATCACCATGGCGATTTGCGCTTTAATCTTCAAGCCAGTCAACCTCCTTCAGTTTGCGCACGGCAACGTACACATCGCGCTGGTTGCCGATAGGTCCGTAATAGTTGAAACCATAGCTAAGCTGGGCATAGCCCCCAACGAGCTGCGTTGGCTTCAAATGGATTCGCGTCGGCGCATTATGGCTGCCGCCTCGCTCACCCGTAATTTCCGAACCAGGAACATTAATGTGTTTGTCTTGGGCGTGATACATAAACATCGTGCCCTTGGGCATCCGGTGGCTGACTACGGCTCTAGCCGTTACAACGCCGTTACGGTTATAGACCTCCAGCCAATCGTTATCGTTAATCTGATGCGCTTCGGCATCCTCATTGTTGATCCACACGGTAGGCCCGCCGCGGAACAGGGTCAGCATGTGCAGGTTATCCTGATAGGTGCTGTGGATGTTCCATTTCCCGTGCGGTGTTAAGTAGCGCAGGACAAGTGCATCCTTGCCGCCCTCAACCTGTTTGTCCCGTGGACCAAACACCATCGGCGGAAGCGTTGGTTTGTAAACCGGCAGCGCCTCGCCGAATTGCAGGAAGATCTGATGATCCAGATAAAAATGCTGGCGTCCCGTTAACGTCCGGAACGGCACCAACCGTTCAATATTCGTTGTAAACGGCGAATACCGGCGTCCTGATTTGTTCGAACCGCTGAATACCGGAGTTGGGATGACCTCGCGAGGCTGTGCGGTAATGTTCGCAAAGGTGATGCGTTCCGCCGCACGATCTGCAGAGATATCCTTCAACTCCACGCCGGTATCCTGTTCAGCCGATTCCCAAGCTCTCTGCGAAACTTTGCCGTTTGTTGCCGAGGACAGGTGCAGCACTGCATTGGCCGCTTGTCTTGCGGTGCGCAGCTTCGGACGACCGTTTTTGATCGTATCATCGGTGTAAGCGCCGTTGATCTTTTTCAGTTCCTCGTATTCTTCCTTCACGGAGAAGCTGACCCCGTGCGCGCCCACCTTGCCAGATTCCAGGTTAGGTCCCAACGTGATGTACTTGTCGTAGATCTTCGTGTAATCGCGCTCAACCACGCTAAAGCTAGGCATCGTTTTGCCAAGTACCGGCTTGACTTCACCGCGCTTCCAATCCTTCACTTCCCCAAATGGCTGGGAAATTTCAGCCATCGAGTCATGACCCAGCGGAGAGGAAACTACGTCTTTGTATACGCCCGGCATATGTTCCTTCGCCATCTCAGACAAGACGCTGGCCAGCGACCGGTAAATATCCCAGTCCGTCCGCGATTCCCACAGCGGATCGATCGCCGGGTTAAACGGATGCACGAACGGGTGCATGTCGGTTGAGGACAGGTCGACCTTCTCATACCAGGTTGCGGCAGGCAGGACGATATCGGCATACATCGGGGTCGCTGTCATCCGGAAATCCAGTGCCACTAGCAGATCCAGCTTGCCTTCCACTTCATCACGCCAAACGATTTCCTCCGGCTTCTCCTCTTCGTTCGGACTGGATAACAACCCATTATGCGTGCCGAGCAGATGTTTCATGAAGAACTCTTGCCCTTTCGCCGAACTGGAGATCAGGTTCGACCGCCAGACAAACAGCGTACGCGGGAAGTTCTCCGGCGCATCCGGGTCTTCCACCGCAAACTTCGTTTCGCCTGACACCACTTGCTCATAAGCATGCTTGATGATGTCCGTATTATCGGTTTTGCCTTGAGCCGCCGCTTCTTCGGCGAACGATAGGCTGTTCTTATTAAACTGCGGGTACGATGGCAGCCAGCCCAGTCGGGCAGCCAGCACATTGTAGTCCGCTGGATGACGGTACGGAATCTCCCCGCCGGTTGGCGATTTCAGCGATTCCGCGCTCATCTCCTCGTATTTCCATTGGTCTGTAGCAAAATAGAAGAACGAGGTCGCGTTTTGCAGCCGCGGCGGTGCCTGCCAATCGCGGGCAAACGCGATTGTCGACCACCCTTCAATCGGCCGGCATTTCTCTTGCCCGACATAGTGGGCCCAGCCGCCGCCGTTCACGCCTTGGGATGCCGTCAACACAACCAGGTTCAGAATGGAGCGATAGATCGTATCGCTGTTGAACCAGTGGTTAATCCCGGCGCCCATGATGATCATCGAACGGCCGCCAGTATCCAGCGCGTTCTGCGCGAACTCGCGTGCGATTTGCACTACCAGCGATGCCTTCACACCGGTAATGCGCTCTTGCCATGCAGGCGTATAGTGCGATTCCGCATCATCGTACCCTTTGGCGGTATGGGTGCTGCCAGGGCGGTTCACGCCATATTGACTAAGCATCAAATCAAAGACAGTCGCAGCCAATCGGGTGCTGCCGTCTGCCAAAGTGACCGTTTTTGCCGGAATCGACCGAGTAAACGTGCCGTTGCCTGCCGCATCGAAGTAAGGGAAGACGATTTCTGTCCATTCTCCGCCGTGCGGTTCGACTGACAGCGCCGGTTCGATCCGGGTGCCGTCTTCCCGCTCCAGAATCAGATTCCACTTCACGTCCTTCTCCCAACGTTGGCCCATCGTTCCGTTCGGAACGATCAGCTCTCCAGCCGCCTCGTCGAAAATGACCGGCTTCCATTCGGCATGCTCCGTCGCCTGCCCCAGATCGCTGGCCCGCAGGAAACGTCCGGCCTTATATCCACCTTCATGCGGATCCAACAAAATGAGGAACGGCATGTCCGTGTATTGTTTGGCATAATTCAAGAACATCGGTTCTTGGCGCTTCACATAGAACTCGTCAAGGATGACATGGGTCATCGCTTGGGCAACCGCAGCGTCTGTACCCGGATGCGGCGCGAGCCAGTTATCGGCAAATTTGACGTTCTCCGCATGGTCCGGCGCTACGGACACCACCTTGGTTCCTTTGTAGCGAACTTCGGTCATAAAGTGGGCATCCGGGGTCCGCGTGAGCGGCACATTGGAGCCCCACATAATCAAATATCCGGCGTTATACCAGTCGGATGATTCCGGTACATCGGTTTGCTCGCCCCAGATTTGCGGCGAAGCCGGCGGCAGGTCAGCGTACCAGTCGTAGAAGCTAAGCATTTCGCCGCCCAGCAATGAAATGAACCGCGCCCCCGATGCATAGCTGATCATCGACATCGCTGGAATCGGTGTAAATCCAGCAATCCGGTCAGGCCCATATTTTTTAATGGTATAAAGGATTTGTGCTGAAATCAGCTGGGACGCTTCTTCCCAGGTCACGCGAACATGTCCGCCTTTCCCGCGAGCTTGCTTATAGGATCTTGCAGCTTCCGGATTCTCCACGATGCTCGCCCAAGCTTGCACGGGATTCCCTTGAGACTTGGTCATCGCCTCGCGCCATAAGCGCAGCAGCTTCCCGCGCATATAAGGGTATTTCACCCGCAACGGGCTGTACTCGTACCACGAGAACGAGGCGCCCCGTGGGCAGCCGCGCGGTTCAAACTCGGGCATATCCGGTCCGCAGGACGGGTAATCAATCTGTTGATTTTCCCAGGTAATGATGCCGTTCTTCACGAACACCTTCCAGCTGCAAGAGCCGGTGCAGTTCACCCCGTGCGTCGTGCGCACAACTTTATCATGCGACCAGCGGCCGCGGTACATATTTTCCCATTCCCGGCTTTTCTCTTCGATCTTGGTCCATTTCCCCGAGATCGTTTCCGGCTTCTTAAAAAAGCTAAGTCCTGATCTTCGTTTCACGGAAGTGTTCACTCCTTCATCGCCCAAATGAATGCCTTTGATGGGGAATCAATGGTATTCGAGCTTCTGACTCCATTATGAAACGAATTTCACTTGCTTTCCCATCAGGGAAATCCCTCGGCTTGTCGGTGAACGCCCTATAACGACAAAAAAACGCCCAAATGGCGTTTTTTGAAGAACAAATTTCGGTATTCGTTAGGAATGAAGATCCATCATGTACCAGGCGTCACAGGCAAAATGCTCGGAGCCGGCTAGCGGAACTTCCAGCTTCCGGAAGCCATGCTTGCGGTAAAAACGGTTCGCCGCCTCCATCGTCTGCAGCGTTTCCAGATAACATTGCTTATAATGACGCTTGGCAAAGTCTAAGCAGGTCGCCAGCAACTGGGCTGCGATCCCGGTCCCGCGGATTTCTTGCCGCAAATACATTTTCTGCAGCTCGCACACCTCGCTGGAATCAGCAAACGGGGCAATCCCGGCTCCTCCGATCACCCGACCATCTTTCTCCACGACCCAGTAAGCTCTTCCAACTGGCTCATAATAGCGGGAAAGCGCGCGAAGGCTGTCGTCCTGCCAAGCCAGCCCTTCCCGGTTTCCGCCGAACTCGATCAGACAATCGCGGATCACCGCTTCAATCTCTGCATTATCCTTCGATTGGATAGGTCTAATGATCATCGGTCGTCCATCCTTCCGTTATAGAAGATCCATCTCATGGAGCTTGCCGAAGATCATCCGACTGACCAGCGATGTCCGAACGCGCTCCTCATAGCTAAGCCAAGCCATTTCCTCGATCTCGGAAGCGGGTTGAGGCTCGCCTTCGACCTCCGCAAAGTAACAGGTCATCCGTACAAGTATCCCTTCCGGCTTGCCGTCAGCTTGCGCTTCAAACGTTGCAAAGTAGTTGATCGTCTCCGGCTTTACGGTCACGGATAACTCCTCTTGAATCTCTCGTTGCAAAGTTTCGTGATCGGACTCGCCTGGTTCTCTTTTGCCGCCTGGTATATAAAACAGCTCTTTCCCCTTCGAACGGACATTTAACATGCGACCATTCCGCAGGTGAATCCAGGCGATTTTATCGATGTTTCCCTCCATATTTTGACGCCCCCTAACTCCTAGCTTAATTCAAAGCTTCTCTCTTCCGAACAGAGCTTTCCTCCTCGCTCTCGCTTCCCCCGCCCAGCTTAAATACGAAGATGCCGCCGATAATCACTAACACGCCGATCAGTTGGTTCAGCGTAAACGGCACCTTCTGTAAGCCGAGCCAACCTAGCGAATCAAACAACAAGGCAAACCCTAACTCCGAAGTCATCACGATGGCTACAGCATACGTTGGCCCCAACAGTTTGACACCCTGTACCATGCAAGTAACAACGCCCACCCCAATCAAGCCGCTGAACCAAAACCAAACCGGCATCCCGGGTAATGACGTAAACATTCCTTTTCCTTCAACGATCAGTCCAATGACAAAGGAGGCGGCGAACCCCAGACCTAACACCAGCGTCGTCGTCGTCCAATTGCCGGTCTGCTCATTCACCTTCGTATTAAACACGTTTTGCATCCCCACCAACGCTCCGGCAGTCAATGCGAACATTATTCCTAACAGCACGTCTCTCCGTCCCCCTATTCGTAAATATTCCGGCTCGCCAGTTTGTGAAGCCCTTCCCGATCCTTCACCGTGATGCCCTCGCGGCTTCGCTCGATCAAACCTAGCGCCGCGAATTTCTGCAGCACCCGGTTCAAATGGCGATAGCTGGTACCGATCAAATTAGCCGCATCGGCCAAATCGGCGGTGCCGAGTTTCCCCTGAAACCGCGCATCCGCTTCGTCGAAAGATACAGACAAGAGATAACTCGCCAGGCGGATCTCCACCGGATACAGCAGATTAAAGCTCATCGAGCTGGATTTCATATAGAACTTCTTGGTGATAATGTCCAGTAAAAAATGCAACAGCGGCGAATGATCCGCACCGTATTTCCGCAGCCAACGGTACTCTACTCCGATCATGTGAACCGGGGACACAGCCTCAACGGTATTGATGATATCCCCATCCCGAATGTATTCGACATCCCCGATGATCTCCAGCGGATTCTTAAAAGAAATGACCAGCCTACGGCCTTCCGGAGAGGTGTTATAGATTTTGATCTTCCCCCGAACCAGCACGTACATGGTATGCGATGGCTCGCCTTGCGTGCAAATCAGCTCTCCTTGGTCAAACCCGTGAAGCGTCAGATAAGGCAGCAACGCTTTGGGAAATACCTTCTGAAGTCCATACGATTCGATATAGTTATTTAGCAGGTCCGGGTCTGCCACTTCTTTCATATCCGTTCTCCTCCTTGAGGCTTGGGCCATTCACTCATCCGTTAAAATTTAAGAATAATTACTCCCGCAATCATCAAGCCGATTCCGATAAACTGCGGCAGCCGCATTTTTTGCTTCGGTACACCAAACCAACCTAGGCTATCAATCAGAAAGGTGATGCACAACTGGGCAATCAAAACCGCTGAGATCGTCAAAGTGACTCCAACCTGCTGGATCGCCGTGACATTGCTAAAAATAATAATCGCTGCCCAGGCCCCGCCGCTGATATACAGCGGCTTCACCTTGCGCAAGTCGTTCAGCCCCCCGTCACGAATCATCAGCCAAATCAGCAAAGCCGCGACAAAGCCGGTACATTGAGTCAACGCTGCCGCCGGCCATGTGCCGATCTCGCCGCTGATTCTTGTATTGGCCACCCCTTGCAAGGTGATGAACGCCCCGGCCAAAAACGCAAATAACAAACCCCTCATCGTCTCTCTCCTCGTTCTCGAATCTTCGCGATCCTTTATATCAATACCTAATTAAAGGATATCTTCTGCCGTTTGGAAAGGACATATGTCCTGAATGCCGGTGGAAGGATAAAATAGAAGTAACCGTACATCTAAAATGGGGGGCCCAAAATGCAATGGACATTCACAACCTTAAACCAATGGGATGACGTTTGGTGGGACAAGCTCGAACCCATCTATCGCGAAGCATTCCCGCACGGTGCCAAGCCTGTAAAGGTGCTGAAGAGCATGCTGGATCGCGGAATCGCCAGCTTGCACGCAGGGCTGTTAGACGGCGAAGCGGTAGCGATGGGCGTCACCGGCCTGAGCAGCAAGCAGGGACACAAGCGATTGATCCTCGATTATATGGCCGTGCGTCAAGATGTAAGAGGACAAGGCTTTGGCACTCAGTTCTTCGCAGATATCCGTGACTTAGCCATGTTTGAACATCACGCTGAGGCGATCATTATTGAAGCGGAAGCCGATGACACGGATACGAACCGGGAGCGCCTCCGCTTCTGGATCCATTGCGGATTTATTGCCACACCTTACGTCCATCAATATATCTGGGTTCCCGAGCCGTATCGGGCGCTGTATCTCCCGCTTAATCATCAGTTCACCGTGACCGATGACGGTCAATCGCTGTTTCAGGATATCACTTCGTTTCATCATCGTTCATTTCGCGGGCAGTAACTTCAGGGAAAATAGGACGCAAATGGTGCAATAACAGTAAAAACTACCGTTCATTTTCCACCAACTGGCGTTATTGTTTGAACTAACTGCAAAAAGTACTGCTAAATTCGATCAAACCCCGTGTATTCGAGAAAATTGGCAAAATTAAAGGCAGGATTTACTGTTAATTGCCCCGATTAGCGTAAATTACGAGAATTAACAATACGATTTACCTTTAGTTCTTCACCATCGGGGATTCACAACGTCTCCAGGAACTTTTCAAACACGGGAAACACATCTATTCGCCCTGGAAAACGCACCTCGCCCCGCTGCTCATAACTAAGGCCGCGATATAGCTTTAAGGCGGCGGTGTTCCGGGCATAGGTGTCAAGCCGCAAACTGCGGTAACCTTGCTCACGGGCATAAGCTTCAGCGAACTCAACCACCCGGCGGGCGATGCCCTGCCCTTGCATCCGGGGGTCCACAGCCAACCGGTGGATGATTAAATGAGGGCCTTGGCTATCTTTCCATGCAATCGTCTCATACAAATCGTCTTGTTCTTCATCTAAAACGACGATCGCAGCGATTTTCCCCTGTGCTTCTGCAGCAAACAACACCCCCCGCTGTAAATCATCCGCTAACACGTCCCGGTTCGGGTAATGTTCATTCCATTGATCGCTGCCGCCTTCCTGCATCACTTGAATGCAACGCTGCAGCATTTCCATGATCTCGTCCAAATCTTCGGGACGTCCTGTCCGAATCTGCAAATCCATGGGTTCACCTGCTTTTTGAAGGATATTCGTCGTTTTTCAGCTTGCTCTCGTAAATCTTCGTAAGTAAATGCTCGAGTTGCTTTGTTTCCTCTTCGGTTAACACAGCCGTCAGTCGGAAATTAAAGTCGGCTAAAATTTGCCGAAGCGTTGGCTCGAAAGCTTTTCCCTTTTCCGTCGGATACCACAAGATTGACCGCCGGTCCTGCTCATTCACGCGCCGTTCGATGTAACCGGCCTCCTCCAGTTGCTTAACGGAGCGGGTTGTGGTCGCCTTATCAAACTTCACCAAGTGCGTTAACTGGTCTTGATTTAACCCGGGTGTCGCTAATATTGCAAGCAGATAACTGTGGTTTCCGCCTCCGCCGATCCCGTACGGCTTCAACAAGGCGGTGACTTCCTTCTGGTTGATCCGTTGCAGATAGGAGATCAGTTTCCCAACGGAAGGGTAGTTCATGACCTGCACCTCTTTTACAAATCTCATTTATGAAAATTTTAACTGAAATCAGTTGCGCTCGCAACTAAATTGGAGTACACTGGGATTGCTTAAAATGGTTGCAGATGCAACAAATTGGGATGGAGAAGAGAGAGGTGTGAAATGATATGGATATGACGACTCCACGTTCTGACCTACGCACAACTTCTTATCAGGAGGATCCGGACATTCAACGGAAACGTTGGTTGATTCTGATCGTGTTGAATTTATTTACGTTTATGTCGACGCTGGATGGCAGCATCGTCAATATTGCTCTGCCTGTGATCTCCAAACAATTGCATCTTTCCGTGGCTCAAGCGGAATGGATCGTTTCTGCGTACTTGATGATGACCTGTGCGGCCATTCTGTTCTTCGGAAAGCTTGGAGATATTGTCGGTAAAATCAAGGTGTTCAAATGGGGCATGGTGATTTTTACTGTGGGCTCTCTGCTGTGCGGTTTTAGCCATAACCTGCCGCTGCTTGTTGGATCCCGGCTGCTGCAAGCGCTTGGGGCCTCGCTAACCATGGCCAACAGCCAGGGAATTGTCACCGACATCTTCCCGGCCACTGAACGAGGCAAAGCGCTTGGTTTCACCGGAACCTTCGTGTCGCTCGGCAGTATCACGGGCCCAAGTCTTGGCGGTGTGATCGTATCGGCCTTTGGCTGGGAATATATTTTCTGGGTGAACGTTCCTGTTGGCCTGATCGCGATTGTCATCGGCTGGAAGCTGCTTCCGGCGGACCGAACCAAGCTGAAGGTGAAAATCGATAAAGCGGGCAGCACGCTGTTCCCCGTCTTTATTCTGGCACTGTTCAGCGGTTTGCTGCTTGGCCAGCAGATCGGGTATCAGGACATCCGAATTGTGGGTGCGCTCGTGCTGGCGGCTGTCGTGTTCTTCGTGTTTCTGTGGATCGAGACGCGCAGTGAAGCACCGATGCTTCAACTGACGTTATTCCGCAATCCGTTGTTCAGCTTAAGTATTCTCGCCGGCTTCCTGGTGTTTGTCGCCAACTTCTGCTTTAATATCATCGCGCCCTTTTATACGCAAAGCATCTTAAACCTCTCGCCTTCTCATGCTGGGTTCCTTATGATGCTGTTCCCGATCGTTATGGTTATCGTCGCCCCGCTGAGCGGTGCATTGTCCGATAAAATCGGCTCCGAGCTGCTGACCTTCGTTGGACTCATCGTCATGGTAATCGCGCAAATCGGGCTGGCCCGTTTACACGACAGCAGTTCGATGGCCTTGGTGGGCGTGTGGATCGCGATGCTTGGTCTGGGCAAT
Source organism: Paenibacillus barengoltzii NBRC 101215 (assembly GCF_004000745.1). Taxonomy (GTDB): domain Bacteria; phylum Bacillota; class Bacilli; order Paenibacillales; family Paenibacillaceae; genus Fontibacillus; species Fontibacillus barengoltzii. The sequence continues at coordinate 1,897 of NZ_BILV01000095.1, read as the reverse complement.
GGTCTATTCCAGTCACCCAATAACTCGCTCATCATGTCGAAGGTCCCGAAAACTCAGCTGGGTATCGCCGGCAGCATCAACTCGCTTGTACGCAATATGGGGATGGTTGTCGGCATTACCGTTGCGACCACAACTTTATTTAGCGTCATGAGCAGTCGCGCAGGCCATCGCGTCACCGGCTTGGTGCCGGATCGTCCCGACCTGTTCCTGTCCGGCATGCGTGTGGTGTTCATGACATCCGCCACCATCTGTCTCGTCGTCGCGCTTCTGACCGGCTGGCGGTTTTGGGCCGCAAAACGAGCTCAATGGAGGGAACGGGTGCATTCGACGCACTAACCTGCAAGCAAAAAATCCGTAAAGGTATGAATGACACCCTTACGGATTTTTTTGCTTCTATATATAGGACTTTCATCAGCTTAGTCCTTCCACTCAAGCTTGTTCACTATGCGGTATTTCATTAAGGCAAGCAGGAAATCATCATAAAAATCTTTACGAACGATGATCCGGTATTGGCGCTCCTGATCCTGATTCAAGTAGAACAAGACATCCGTGTATACGTCATTATCCTCGAACTTTTTCTGCACTTCCCGCATGTTCGAGAACAGCGGCTCGTTCTGCAGGAAAGTCAACTCGAATTCTACGTCCTCTTCATTTACCGTTTCACGAATTCGGACTTGCTCCGGATCAAAGTGATAGATCAGCGGCATGTCCTGTCCCCCTCACGCAATAGATTGATGATCTAAGCGTATCGTGTCGCAGCGGCGAAGTCAAATTCTAGAAAAAGCTGACTCTCGGTATCTCGCATATTCCTCCGGCGTGTCGATATCGCGGGGGGCATTTCTCGAAATCTTCACCTCAACGATTTGCTCTCTGTATTGCTGCAGCAGCTCTTTGGCCCCAACGTCACCGTCCAGCTTAGTCAACTCAGGGAACAACGGCGCTGCAAACAATACGGGATGCGCCGGTCGATCATCATAACGCGCTTGCACAATCTCGGCTCCGGTTTGGATGAACACTTCCGTCACTTGCCGTATCGCATCCGGTGAGATCTCCGGCTGATCGCCCAAGATGATTTGAATCGCTGCAGGTGCATAACGCGCCTCTAGCTGCCGGACTCCAGCCGACAGCGAGGCGCCAAGCCCCCGATTGGCCTGCGAGGTTGTCAGCCATTCCACCGGCACACTCTCCGTATCTTCTTGGCGAAGCGGTCCGCCTTCCGCGGTAATTACCGCCATCTGAACATTTCCTGCCGCCAACACCTGGTGCATCGTTTGTTGCAGCAGATTTCCGCGCGGTGCTGGCAGCAGCAGCTTCGGCTCGCCCATACGCCTGGAAGCGCCGCCCGCGAGGATTAACGCCCATACATCCCCTGACCCAGCTCTGCGCTTAGACACGGCAGGACTCCGGAAAGGCAGGTTCGTCAAGAAATGATGGACTCGAAGTCGAAGCGTTCAATGAAGCGTCAGTTCCTCCCCCGCGGATGGCCCCTTTCCGATCACGCAGAAACCCGCCGGAGCGTCCATTTTTGATTGCGGTAATTTCTGCCAAGATACTCATCGCAATCTCTTCAGGGGTTTCCGCACCGATGTCCAGCCCTACTGGCGAATAGAGCTTATCCCGCAGCGCAGGGTCGATCTTGCGTTCCGGCTCGCCAGGCTGACGTATCGGCTCCAAAATCTTCTTCAGCCGGTAGCTGGAGCCAACCAGGCCGACATACTTGACCTCCGGGGTGAGCATCCGGTGGACCGCCTCCCGATCCAGGTCCAGGTTATGTGACATGACGACGACGTATTTGCCGCGGACGTCGACCTGCTCAAACGCGAAGCGCGGGATAATCTGCAGCTCGTCCGCTGCAGGAAACCGCTCCCGCGTCGCTTTCCCCGTCGCATGGTACGCG
>NZ_BILV01000094.1 GCF_004000745.1 Paenibacillus barengoltzii NBRC 101215 | reverse complement strand
CGCGGGCTCTTGTAAAAAGATGTATTGTTGTTTATAATATAATGGTTATTCTGATCGTGTTCATAGAGACAGCTATACTGGAACCCAAGAGCAAGACACCTTGAACATAGCTGCTTTAGTCGCGATTCGGTTTCAGTATTTAAAGTATATGTGAAATTTGGAGGGGAAGGCATAAAATGAAAGCAACTTGGGAAAAAATAGAGAAGAACCTCGGTGTCCTCGAGGTTGAGGTGGAGGCGGAACGCGTAGCCGCCGCACTGGATAAAGCTTTCCAAAAGGTTGTTAAGAAAGCAAGCGTACCTGGTTTCCGTAAAGGTAAAGTGCCTCGGCCGATCTTCGAAGCACGTTTTGGCGTGGAAAGCTTGTATCAAGATGCTATCGACATCTTGTTGCCTGAAGTGTACACGGAAGCGGTTGATCAAACGGACATTTTCCCGGTAGATCGTCCTGAAGTGGACATCGAGCAATTTGCAAAAGGACAACCTTTCAAGTTCAAAGCAAAAATCACGGTTAAACCTGAAGTGAAGCTTGGCGACTACAAAGGCGTAGAAGTTCCTGCTGTTAACGTTGAAGTCAGCGAAGAAGAGCTGAACAACGAGTTGGAGCGTCTGCAACAACGCCATGCTGAGCTCGTTGTCATCGACGAAGAGCCAGCGAAGAACGGCGACACCGTTGTGATCGACTTTGACGGTTCCGTAGATGGCGTGCCTTTCGAAGGCGGCAAAGCGGAACGCTATTCCCTGGAGCTTGGAAGCAACACCTTTATCCCAGGTTTCGAGGATCAAGTTGTAGGCATGGCTACCGGCGACTTCAAGGACGTTACGGTAACTTTCCCGGACACGTACCATGCAGAAGAGTTGGCTGGCAAAGAAGCTGTGTTCAAAGTCAAAGTTCACGAAATCAAACGCAAACAACTGCCTGAACTGGACGACGAGTTCGCGAAAGACGTTAGCGAATTTGATACGTTGGACGAGTTCAAAGAAGATCTGAAGAAACAGCTGGCAGCTCGCAAAGAGCAAGAAGCTAAAGCAGCCCGCGAAGGGGCTATCGTTGATAAAGTCGGCGAGAATGCGGAAGTTGAAATTCCGGAAGCGATGATCAAAGGCGAAGTTGAGAACATGGTTCGCGACTTCGACAACCGTCTGCGCGCACAAGGTATGAACTTGGATATGTTCCTGGGCTTCTCCGGTCAATCGGTGGACGACCTCAGAGCACAAATGCAAGGGGACGCTGAGAAACGCGTTCGCAACAACCTGGTGCTGGAAGCTATCGCAAAAGCCGAGAAGATCGAAGTTACTCAAGACGAAATCAACAAAGAGCTGAACGATATGGCGGAAGCTTACAAGCGTACGCCGGAAGAAATTCGCAACATCTTGGCAGCGAACGGTTCTTTGGGCAGCTTGAATGAGGAAATCCTGATCCGCAAGACAGTTCAGTTCTTGGTGGATAACAGCAAGGAAGTTCCGGCTGAACAAGCGGAAGCAAAAACCAAAGAAACGAAGCCAGCTGCAAAGAAATCGACGAAGAAGTCGACCAAAGCTGAAGCGAAAGCAGACGCTGACAAAACTGAAGCCGAAGAAGCCCAAGGCGAGGAATAATCTACTCCAGCCAGATCCCGCTTCTTTGTATACATCATGATAAAAGTTAGGGCACGTATGATAAAATGCGTGCCTTAATTTTTCATCTCCAGATGATACATTTATTTCCATCGCGCACGGGACAAGCCTAAGGTTATATAATGTGTAAAAACGAACATAAACTGTACTGGGCGAAAAATGACACGGGGCTTCGAACATGATAGAATGTTTTACGTAAGCGCAAGGGAAATTGAAAAGGAAAAGAGGTTGGTCGCATGAGTCTGGTACCTATGGTCGTAGAACAAACGAATCGAGGAGAACGGTCGTATGACATCTATTCGAGACTCCTTAAAGATCGCATTATTTTTCTCAGCAACGCAATTGATGATGAAGTTGCCAATCTCGTGATTGCCCAACTGTTGTTCTTGGCAGCTGAAGATCCTGAGAAAGATATTCACCTGTACATCAATTCTCCGGGGGGTTCTGTTACCGCGGGGATGGGTATATATGATACGATGCAATATATCAAGCCCGATGTGTCCACCATCTGTGTTGGGATGGCGGCCAGCATGGGATCATTGCTGCTAACAGCAGGGGCCCCTGGCAAACGTTATGCGCTTCCGAACAGCGAAGTGATGATTCACCAACCGCTTGGCGGCGTTCGCGGTCAGGCTACGGATATTAAAATTCATGCCGACTGGATCATCAAGACGAAGCAAAAGCTGAATCAGATTTATGTAGAGCGGACGGGTCAACCCCTTGAAAAAATCGAGCGCGATACAGACCGCGACTTCTTCATGAGCGCGGAAGAGGCTAAGGCCTATGGGATTATCGATCAGGTGATCTCCAAGCCCACTAATCTATAAAGGGGTGTTTACATGTTTAAGTTTAACGATGAAAAAGGCCAACTTAAATGCTCGTTCTGCGGCAAATCGCAAGAACAAGTACGCAAGCTGGTTGCCGGACCCGGCGTTTATATATGCGACGAATGCATTGAACTGTGCACGGAAATCGTGGAGGAGGAACTTGGCCATGAGGAAGAGCTGGATCTGAAGGAAATTCCGAAGCCAAAGGAAATCCGCGATATTTTGGACCAGTACGTCATCGGTCAGGAACAAGCGAAGAAATCGCTGTCCGTTGCAGTGTATAATCACTACAAGCGGATCAATACGCAGAACAAGATCGAGGATGTTGAACTGCAGAAGAGTAACATCCTGCTGTTAGGCCCTACCGGTTCGGGGAAAACACTCCTTGCCCAAACAATGGCCAAAATCTTGAACGTTCCATTTGCGATCGCCGATGCGACTTCCTTAACGGAAGCCGGCTATGTCGGTGAAGACGTAGAGAACATTCTGCTGAAACTGATTCAAGCTGCCGATTATGATGTGGAAAAAGCGGAACGCGGCATCATTTACATCGACGAGATCGATAAAGTGGCGCGTAAATCGGAGAATCCTTCGATTACCCGTGACGTCTCTGGCGAAGGCGTGCAGCAAGCGCTGTTGAAAATTTTGGAAGGTACAGTGGCTTCCGTTCCTCCGCAAGGCGGACGCAAACATCCGCATCAAGAATTTATCCAAATCGATACGACGAACATTTTGTTCATCTGCGGCGGGGCGTTTGACGGCCTGGAGCAAATGATCAAGCGTCGGATTGGTAAGAAGGTTATCGGGTTTAACGCGGCGAACGACGGGCAAAAAGAGCTCAAGCCGGGCGAATACCTGTCGATGGTATTGCCGGAGGACCTGCTGAAATTCGGATTGATTCCAGAATTCGTAGGCCGTCTGCCGGTCATCTCGACCCTCGAGCCGCTGGATGAGAAGACGCTGGTGCGCATTTTGTCCGAGCCGAAGAACGCTTTGGTGAAGCAATACCAGAAGCTGCTGGAGCTGGACAACGTGAACCTGCAGTTTGAACCGAAGGCGCTGGAAGCGATCGCTCGGGAAGCGATCAAGCGGAATACCGGAGCCCGCGGACTTCGCGCCATCATTGAAGGCATTATGCTTGACGTGATGTATGAAGTACCGTCCCGTGACGATATTACGGATTGCGTGATCACCGAGAAGGTCGTTTTGGAGAAGACGGTGCCGGAATTGGCTTCCAAGCCGAACAAGAAACAAGAAGAAAGCGCGTAAGCGGACAACCGCCGGGTGCGCTAAAATAAAGGTCAAGGTTCTCCACCTTTGCGGTTGTCATGCCCTCTATTTGGGACGCGCCCGCGGGGGTGGAGCTTTGATCGTTATGGGAGAGACCAGACATGACATTCTTGAGACAAGATACGCGGCCGGTTAAAGTCGGAAATCTGACGATCGGCGGCAGCAACGAAGTCATCATCCAAAGCATGTGTACGACAAAAACGGCAGATGTCGAGGCAACGGTGGCCGAGATCCTCCGGTTGGAGGAAGCGGGTTGCCAGCTGGTACGCGTGACGGTGAATAACGAGGAAGCGGCTGCGGCGATCAAGGAGATCAAGAAACGGATTCATATCCCGCTGGTCGCTGACATTCACTTTAACTACAAGCTGGCTTTGCTGGCGATCGAGAACGGCATCGATAAAGTCCGGATTAATCCGGGAAATATCGGTCGCCGGGAAAAGGTTGAAGCCGTGGTCAAAGCGTGCAAGGAACGCGGCATACCGATTCGGATTGGCGTGAACGCCGGTTCGCTGGAGAACCACCTATTGGAGAAATACGGCTACCCAACGCCTGAAGCAATGGTCGAAAGCGCCTTGTACCATATTGGAATCTTGGAAGATCTGGACTTCCATGACATTATCGTGTCGTTGAAGGCTTCAGACGTGCCAATGGCTATTGCAGCATACACCAAAGCGGCCGAGGTCATTCCTTACCCATTACATTTGGGCATTACGGAAGCCGGAACCTTGTTCTCCGGTACGGTCAAGAGCGCAGCCGGGATCGGCGCCCTCTTGTCGATGGGCATCGGTTCAACGGTACGGATTTCGCTGAGTGCGGATCCGGTCGAGGAAGTGAAGGTGGCGCGCGAACTGCTGAAGACGTTTGGATTGATCACGAATGCAGCGACGCTTGTCTCCTGTCCGACCTGCGGTCGGCTGGATATTGACCTGTTCTCCATCGCCAACGAGGTAGAGGCGTATATCGCCAACCTGAAGGTGCCGATTAAGGTATCCGTGCTTGGCTGTGCCGTCAACGGCCCGGGTGAAGCACGCGAAGCTGATATCGGGATCGCCGGGGCTCGCGGGGAAGGGTTACTGTTCCGTTATGGGGAAATGATCAGGAAAGTTCCGGAAGCCGAGCTGTTAAGCGAATTAAAGAAAGAAATTGACCATATCGTGGAGGTGTACGAAGCGACCGGAGAAATCCCGGGACGCAAGGAGCACCGGGCCCGTGTGAAGTCTTGATTGATAGATCCATACCGCAGTCTGCTTGGATGCAGGCTGCGGTTTTTTTGTTGACGAAGTAAGCGGCCCTAAGCCCCCTTTGCGCCTTTCACCTCTTGACCATATCCAATTGTAAAATCCTTGTTTTACCTTGGAGCGAAAAGGCTATACTACCAAGTATCAGTATAAGAGTGGGAGGCGTAACGCGTATGGATCTAAATGTTATCCTGATGGCGGTCCAAATGTTTTTTGCCGTCGTGATTGGGCTTTATTTCTGGAATCAACTGCGCAGTCAAAAAGGCAACCGGCTGGCGGTAGACCGGGAATCGCGCAAAGAAATGGAGAAATTGCGCAAGCTTAGGGCCGTCTCGCTCACCAAGCCGCTTGCGGAGCGTACCCGTCCGGCTTCGATGAACGACATCGTTGGGCAAAAGGACGGTTTGCGTGCGCTGAAAGCGGCGCTTTGCAGCGCCAACCCGCAGCATGTGATTATTTACGGTCCGCCGGGTGTAGGGAAGACGGCGGCAGCACGCGTTGTGATGGAGGAAGCGAAGAAAAATCCGGTATCTCCCTTTAAATCCGATGCCAAATTTGTTGAAATTGATGCAACGATCGCCCGCTTCGATGAGCGCGGCATCGCTGACCCGCTGATTGGTTCTGTGCATGATCCGATTTACCAAGGGGCGGGGGCGATGGGGGTTGCCGGCATTCCGCAGCCGAAGCCCGGTGCCGTAACGAAGGCGCATGGCGGGATCTTGTTTATTGATGAGATCGGTGAATTGCATTCGATCCAAATGAATAAACTGTTGAAGGTCTTAGAGGATCGCAAGGTGTTTTTGGAGAGCGCGTATTATAACTCTGAAGATTCCAACACACCGGCGTATATCCACGATATTTTCCAAAATGGCTTGCCGGCGGATTTCCGCTTGGTAGGTGCAACAACCCGCTCGCCGCAGGAGATCCCGGCAGCTTTACGCTCACGGTGCATGGAGATTTATTTCCGGCCCCTGTTGCCGGAGGAAATTGCCCAGATCGCAGAGGATGCGGTGAAGCGGATTGGCTTCCAACCATGTCCTGAAGCCGTTGAAGTGATCAAGAAATATGCGACGAACGGCCGGGAAGCCGTCAATATGGTGCAACTAGCTGCCGGTCTGGCCCTCACCGAGAAGCGCGATCATCTGCTGGCCTCGGATTTGGAATGGGTGGCGACGAGCAGTCAGCTGGCGCCGCGTCCGGATCGCAAAGTACCGGATCACCCTGCAGTTGGCGTCGTCAACGGCCTGGCCGTATACGGGGCAAACATGGGCACGCTGCTGGAGATTGAAGCGACGGCGGTCCCAGCCGAGAAAGGCAAAGGCACCTACAACATCACCGGTGTCGTAGACGAAGAGGAAATTGGCGGAGGCAGCCGAACGCTGCGCCGCAAGAGCATGGCCAAAGGTTCGGTGGAAAACGTCCTGACCGTCCTGCAGCGGATCGGTCTGAATCCGTCGAACTATCACCTTCATATCAATTTCCCGGGAGGCACCCCCATCGATGGTCCTTCCGCCGGGTTAGCTATCGCGACGGCAATCGCCTCAGCAATTAAGCAGGTGCCGGTGAACAATCAGATCGCCATGACCGGTGAACTGGGGATTCACGGCAAGGTGAAGCCGGTTGGCGGCGTCGTGGCGAAGGTGGAGGCGGCATTCCAAGCCGGCGCGACGACGGTGCTGATTCCGAAGGACAACTGGCAATCGTTGTTTGAAGGCTTGGAAGGCTTGCGGGTGATCCCGGTCGAGACGTTAGGTGAAGTGTTCCGCCACGTCTTTGGACCCGAGGCCGAGAAGAATCTGGAGCTGCCGATCGGCGGCGACCTGTTTGCTCCGGCAACAGCTCCCGCGCCTTTTCTGCACGCAGAGTCACCTTCACAAGGCGGGGCGATGTAAGCCGGGCCGGCAGAGGTTACTAAGCGTCATGCTCGTACACATTCCGGGGAGCGGCTGCTTGAGGCGGTCGCTCCTCGTTGGTGTTTTTATGTAACATTTGCTAAAATATCAATGAAATCAACAGAGAACGTTTGGAGGTGCATACGCGATGGGACCCCATAAATCCAAAGGCCGGCGATTCCCGCTGCTGCCGCTGCGTGGTCTGCTCGTCTATCCAAGCATGGTGCTGCACTTGGACGTGGGACGAGAGAAGTCGGTGAAAGCGCTGGAAAAAGCTATGGTCGAAGATAATCTGATTCTCCTCTGTTCTCAATCGGAAGTGAACATAGAAGAACCAACCCAAGAAGATATCTTTCGCATCGGCACCGTCGCAAAGGTGCGCCAGATGTTGAAACTGCCTAACGGCACGATTCGCGTGCTGGTGGAAGGCATGGAACGCGCTGAAATTATCGAATATTTGGATAATGACGAATATTATGAGGTTATCGCCGAAGAGCGTCCAGAGGAAGAAACGGTGGATCCGGAAGTGGACGCACTAATGCGTACGGTACTAACCCAATTCGAACATTATATCAATTTATCTAAGAAGGTCACGCCGGAGACGCTGGCAGCTGTATCAGACATTGAAGAAGCCGGGCGTTTGGCGGACGTCATCACCAGCCATTTGTCCTTGAAGATCAAGGATAAACAAGAAATTTTGGAAACCATCGATGTCCGCAAACGATTGGAGAAGCTGCTCGACATCTTAAATAATGAGCGCGAAGTGCTGGAACTGGAGCGCAAAATCAACCAACGCGTCAAGAAGCAGATGGAGAAGACGCAGAAGGAATATTATTTGCGCGAGCAGATGAAGGCGATCCAGAAGGAACTTGGCGAGAAGGAAGGCCGGGCCGGTGAAGCGGAAGAGCTGCGGGCGCAGCTCGAAGAGAAAGGGTTGCCTGAGAACGTTCGGGAGAAGGTCGAGAAGGAAATCGATCGCCTGGAGAAAATGCCAGCCAGCTCGGCAGAAGGCGGCGTTATCCGCAACTATGTGGACTGGCTGCTTAGTCTGCCGTGGAACAACAAGACGGAAGACGACCTTGACCTAGCCAAAGCGGAGCAAGTGCTAAATGAGGACCATTACGGCCTCGATAAGCCAAAGGAACGGGTGCTGGAATACTTGGCTGTGCAGAAGCTGGTCAAGAAGCTGAAAGGCCCCATCCTGTGCCTGGTCGGACCGCCAGGGGTCGGGAAAACGTCGCTGGCTCGCTCCATCGCCCGTTCGTTGGGACGCCAATTCGTCCGTATTTCGCTGGGCGGCGTGCGGGATGAAGCAGAGATTCGGGGACACCGCCGCACCTATGTCGGCGCGATGCCAGGAAGAATTATTCAAGGCATGAAAACGGCAGGCACGCTGAACCCGGTGTTCTTGCTGGATGAGATCGACAAGATGGCTTCGGATTTCCGCGGCGATCCTTCTGCGGCGTTGCTTGAGGTGTTGGATCCGGAACAAAACAATACATTCTCCGATCATTTTATTGAAGTTCCGTTTGATCTGTCCAACGTGATGTTCATTACGACTGCGAATGCGGTACATAATATTCCGCGGCCGCTGCTTGACCGGATGGAGACATTGTTTATTCCTGGTTACACAGAGCTGGAGAAGCTGCAGATCGCCAACCGTTACTTGCTGCCTAAGCAAAAACGCGAGCACGGGCTCGAGCCGGAACAGCTAGAGGTCGGCGAAGACGTGCTGCTGCAAGTGGTCCGCGAATATACCCGCGAATCTGGCGTGCGGAATCTGGAACAGCAAGTGGCTGCATTATGCCGCAAAGCGGCGAAGCAGATCGTGTCCGAGAACAAGGAGAAAATTATCATTACAGCGGACAATCTCAAGGACTTCCTTGGTCCGGCGAAATTCCGATATGGGGTGGCCGAACTGGAAGATCAGATTGGTACCGTCACGGGACTTGCCTGGACCGAGGTCGGCGGGGAGACGCTCGTCATCGAGGTGACCGTCGTACCGGGATCTGGGAAGTTGACGCTGACCGGTAAGCTGGGCGACGTGATGAAGGAATCGGCGCAAGCTGCCTTCAGCTATACTCGCTCCAAGGCGGCGGAGCTGGGGATTCCGCTGGATTTTCACGAGAAGAACGATATTCATATCCATATTCCCGAAGGAGCGATTCCGAAGGACGGTCCGTCGGCGGGCATTACGATTGCAACCGCGCTGATCTCAGCGTTGACGAACACCCACGTCTCGAAGGACGTCGCTATGACTGGCGAAATTACGCTGCGAGGTCGTGTACTGCCAATCGGCGGCTTGAAGGAGAAGTCACTTGCCGCGCATCGGGCGGGCTACCGTAAAGTCCTCATGCCGAAGGACAATGAGCGCGATCTGCGCGATATTCCGGACAGCGTGAAGGAGGACCTGGAGTTCGTACCGGTGTCACATATGGACCAAGTGCTCGAGCATGCGCTCGTCGAGCGTCCAGGGATGCACTAGCATGTTAAAGCGTGGCGCAGAGGTGCGTCAACGCTCAAGAGAGGAATTGAACGATGAAGGTAACCAAGGCTGAATTTATTATCAGCGCCGTTGGCCCCAATCAATATCCTGAGGACGCCTTGCCAGAGATCGCTCTGGCAGGGCGTTCCAATGTGGGCAAATCGTCGCTGATCAATCGGATGATTAACCGCAAAAACTTAGCGCGCACCAGCTCAACCCCCGGAAAAACGCAACATCTGAATTATTACCGGGTGAATGATCAGCTCTATTTTGTTGACGTACCAGGCTATGGGTATGCCAAAGTATCCAAGTCGCAACGCGAGGTCTGGGGTAAAATGATTGAGAAATACCTGCAGGAGCGGGAGACGCTGAAGCTGGTGCTGCAGATCATCGATCTGCGCCATCCGCCGACCAAGGACGACGAGCTGATGTACGACTGGCTGAAGGCGTACGAGCTTCCGGTCTGCGTCGTGGCCACCAAAGCCGACAAGGTACCGAAATCGCGTTGGCAGAAGCACCTGAAAATCATCAAGGAAGCGCTGGTGCTGCGGGGCGGGGATCCGTTGATCCTGTTCTCTTCGGAAGAGGGGATTGGCAAAGATGAGCTGTGGGCACAAATCGAGCGGTATGCGGGGCTGACGGAAGGAACCGAGGCTGCAAGCCTGGACACCTCCGATACAGAAAATGGGAAAAGCTAAGAATTCGGTGAATACGAAAGGGATTTGGAGCAGTTTCGGCAGGAAAGTGAGCATGCAGCGAAATTGTTCGGGTTAAAAACGGCTTAATGCCGTTTTTTCTGGAAAATGGCAAGAATTCACGTTTTGGCCGCTGAGCGTACGGTTGGAATCGTAGTGTATAATTATAATAAAGCGATGAAGAATTGAGGAGATTTGTATGGCTCAGCGGTTAGCCACAGAGTATGTCAATGCCAGTATGCGTTTAACGGAAGTCCAAATGTCGCAGTTTATTCACAAAGTCTACGATCCCCATGTGCGCCAGCGAGTCAAGGTGCTGGACAACGGCGGGCAAGAGGTCGTACTGGAGGATGATGGCGGCGAGGAAGTACATCTTCCATTTGAACGTGTTGACGGGTTCTATGTCTGTGAAATGTCTTTCCGCTTGGAAAAACCCCATTTAACCAACGTGATGAGACTGTTGTTCGCCGCCTTTAAAGGCTCCGGCATGGTCACCCGAATTTATAATGGATTCATGATGATGTATTATTATCAGGAAGGCCGGGTTCGCAAAATCGTCGAATATTCCCGGGATTCTTACAAGCTTGTGTTTGAATACAAGGATGCGGCGGCGGAGCTGCAGCAGATATATCGGAATAACGATATTGAGTTGGAGATCGCCCGGATCCGCAAGGACATCAATGCGCTGCTTGACCAGCGGTTTATCGCCGATGAGGCGGATGTGGAACGCATCGATAATGAGCTGCGTCAATGCTCGCGAAGACTGTTTGTGCTGGAGGCTTAAATCAAGATCATTAAGGCCCGACCACTGGTGTCACCAGAGTGAGGGCGACAACATAATGTACTAATGATAACTACCCTGTTACAGGGTAGTTTTTTTATGCCTGAACCGCGAACGGATGTAGGTTTTTGCTGAAAAAATAGGTTGCATTTGTCCGCAAGAGATGTTATTTTTAATCTCGTTGAAAAGAATATAGGAACCAGGATTCACTCAGGACATGGAGATGTTGCGAGAGATGTTTCCCTCGAGAAGTGAATGACGTAGGTCCTAGCGGATGAAATTTTTTCAAACATTTTATTCCTAGGAAGGGGGAGCCGAAAGATGGAATATTCAACTTTCGGAAGACACGTTGCGGTTGATGCTTGGGGAATCGACTATGAGGTGCTGAACAACGCCGGGTTGTTGGAAGCTCACTTGGTTGAAGCGGCGGAAGCTTGCGGAGCCACCATTTTGTCGATTCAGTCCAGACAGTTCGAACCGCAAGGAGCCACTGTGCTTGTGATGTTGTCGGAAAGCCACCTCTCGATTCACACGTATCCTGAGAGAGGGTTTGCTGCGATTGATTGTTACACCTGCGGGGAATTTGTAGATCCGCAGCTGGCAATTGATTACCTGGTGTCCGTCTTGAATCCGGAGAAAACGTACGCGAAGAAGCTGATTCGGGGCGTAGGCGAGCTGGAAGTAGCTGAAGCGGATTCGAATCGCGCTGAATTTGTTTAAGCTGGGTTAGAAATTCTAAAAAATTGGGAAAAATAACTTAACCATGGGTCATCCATGGTTATTTGTTTTGAATGAATGAAATTCATAAATAATTCATAAAAAACTCATAGAAATCCCAGGGGAGCCGAAGGCTACTGTGATATAATTAACATAGTTTGTTTGTGATACATGCTATAGATACTTCTTTCAAGGCAGGTGAACTTGCAATGCACATCGTCGTAGTTGGGTTAAACTATCGCACGGCGCCTGTGGAAGTCAGGGAACGCTTTTCTTTATCAGATACGGACATGCCGCAAGCGCTGCAGGAGCTCTTACGTACCAAGAGTGTATTGGAAGGCGTAATTATTGCCACCTGCAATCGTACGGAAATCTATGCCGTAGTTGATCAACTGCACATGTGCGGGTCCTTCGTTCGCAGTTTTATGGAACGCTGGTTTGGGGTTCCTCGCGAAGAATTTACCCGCCATTTATATATATATGAAGATGAACAAGCGATTCGCCATCTGTTCCGCGTTGCGTGTGGTCTGGATTCGATGGTGTTAGGGGAAACCCAAATTCTCGGCCAGGTCAAAAATGCGTTCTTGCTCTCGCAAAGGGAGAAATGCACCGGAACATGGTTTAATATGTTGTTTAAACAAGCGGTCACACTGGGCAAACGTGCCCATTCCGAAACCGCCATCGGGGAAAGTGCTGTTTCGATCAGCTATGCTGCCGTGGAGCTGGGCAAGCGGATATTTGGCAGCTTTGAAGGCAAACGCGTGCTGATCCTTGGCGCCGGCAAGATGAGTGAATTGACGGCCAAGCACTTGAGCGGTGCGGGTGCGGAAGAAGTGCTGGTGGCCAACCGGACCTTCGCCCGGGCTCAGGAGCTTGCTGCGAAGTTTCATGGCGTGCCGTGCACCATGCAGGAAGCGATGGAGCGGTTGGAAGAGGTGGACATTCTGATCAGCTCGACCGGTGCGGAAGGGTATGTGATCACTTCGGCGCAGGTTGCCCGCAGTATGAAGCGGCGAATGGACCGCCCGTTGTTTATGATCGATATCGCTGTGCCGCGGGATATCGAACCGGCAATCGGTGAGTTGGATCAGGTATTCCTATATGACATCGACGATCTCGAAGGTATCGTAGAGAGCAACATGGAGATGCGCCGCGCAGAAGCGGTCAAGATTGAATCGATGATCGAGGACGAAATCGCCGCCTTCGGAACATGGCTGCAGACGCTGGGGGTGAAGCCGGTCATTCGCGCGCTGCAGGAGAAGGCTTCTGACATTCACCAGAATACGTTGGACAGTCTCTTTAACAAGCTGCCGGAACTGGATGAACGGCAACGTAAGGTGATTCGTCGTCTCACCAAGAGCATTTTGAACCAAATGCTGCATGATCCGATTAATCGGATCAAGGAGCTGGCTGGCGAAAGTCAAGGCACGAAAGCGCTGGAGCTGTTTACGCAGATTTTTGCGCTGGAGGATCGTTTGGAAGAACAAGGAAACGGTCCTTCCGGATCCGGCGAGGAGATCTCTGCCTCTCGGGAAGCCCAAGAACGATTAGGGTCCCGGGCGTCTGAAGGGTTGGCAGGACTTGAAGACGAGCCCCCAAAACAGGTCCCCTTTGAGCCGGAACCTTCATTGCCGCTAGCGAAGGTGTCTGTATAACTGGATAAGTGAAACCGCGAGAACGCCCTGAGCCCTCTGCCGGATGCACCCGAATCATGGCTGATTCGACGCTGAAGCGGAGGGGGAAGGGCTTTTTTTTGAAGGGATGAACATGGAAAATTGCGGCAGGGTAAGGTATGCTAATAATCAGTTGAAGCAGGGGGGATGCGTCATACCTCATTATGTGCCTGTCCTATTAAATTTGGCCGGTCGTCGTTGTGTCGTGATTGGCGGCGGACCAGTAGCCGAACGGAAGGCGACGATGCTGGCAGAGGCCGGAGCGGTAACAGTGGTGATTAGTCCCACCGTAACGGAAGGCCTGCGGCGGCTCCATCAAGAGATGGCACAAGTAGAGTGGATCCAACGGGAGTATCGACAAGGGGATTTAGCCGGAGCGTTTCTTGCTTTTGCTGCGACCGATCGCCCGGAGGTAAACGCCGCTGTAGTCGCCGAAGCTGACGCAGAGGGCATCCCGATGAATGACGCGAGCGAAGGGTCGCGAGGCAGCATGATTACACCTGGCGTTTTGCGCCGCGGGAGTCTGGTTGTAGCCGTCTCCACCTCGGGGGCGGGACCTACGGCCGCACGGGAGCTGATCCGCGAGATTGATGAACAATTTGGCGAGGATTACGAGCGTTACATTGACTTTTTAAGCTCGGCACGGGCTTTTATTAAGGCGCGAATCGACGATCCCGTAAGACGGAAACGTCTGTTTCGGAAGTTGGCCGAGACCGATATATTGACCTTGATCCGGGAAGGAAGCTTTGAGCCGTGGAGCGAAGCAACGATGATCGCCTGGATTGAGGAACAGACGGAGGAATAAGCATGACGAAGCGAACGATAGTGGTGGGTACGAGACAAAGCCAGCTGGCGCTGACCCAGACGGGACAGGTTATCGACGATTTAAAAGCGATCTGCAAGGAGCACAACCTGCCTTTTGATTTTGAAATCCGCAAGATCGTAACCAAGGGTGACCGGATATTGGACGTGACGTTGTCCAAAGTAGGCGGCAAAGGACTATTCGTGAAGGAAATCGAGCAGGCGATGCTGAATGGAGATATCGATTTGGCGGTCCATAGTATGAAAGACATGCCTTCCGTGTTGCCGGACGGATTGATGAACGGTGCGGTGCCGCGTCGCGTTGATCCGAGAGATGCGTTGATATCAAGAGATGGATGGAGTCTTGACGAATTGCCGCAGGGGGCGAAGGTAGGGACGAGCAGCTTACGCCGTGCCAGTCAGCTGCGCGCTTATCGCCCGGATCTCGTGTTGGAGCCCATTCGCGGCAATATCGATTCCCGGTTGCGCAAGCTGGAGGAGGAAGGTTTTGACGCGATCATTTTGGCTGCGGCGGGATTATTTCGCATGGGCTGGGAACATCGGATTACGGCATTTCTTCCCGCAGAGGTCTGCCTGCCAGCTGTAGGTCAAGGCGCGCTTGGCATCGAATGCCGCGAGGATGATGAAGAGGTGCGCCGTCTCTTGTCCTTATACAATGATCCGGACACGGCGGTGACGGTGGCTGCAGAGCGCCGATTCCTTGGCGTGCTAAATGGCGGCTGTCAGGTTCCGATTGGAGCGTATGCGACGTTGTTGCCAGAGGAAGGGACAAGCGGGGAAACTGGTCGTCCGCGTTTGCGGTTGACGGGGATGGTTGGTTCGGCGGACGGAACGACGATTTTGAAGGAAAGTGCCGAGGGATCAGATCCGGTCGAGCTGGGAGAGCAGCTTGCCGGCCGCCTGATCTCGATGGGAGCGGCTGCATTATTACAAGAAACCGGGGAGTGAACGAATATGGCTGGTAAGGTGTATCTGGTTGGCGCAGGCCCTGGAGATGCGCGATTGATTACGCTGAAAGGGCTTGATTGTCTGGAGAAGGGCGACGTGATCGTCTACGATCGTCTGGCCAATCCCAGCCTGCTGCGAAGAACGAAGCCCGGAGCAGAGAAAATCTATGTCGGGAAACGAACCGACCGTCACACGATGAAGCAAGAGCATATCAACCAGCTGTTAGTTGATTTGGCGTTAGAGGGGAAGACCGTCGTTCGCTTAAAAGGCGGCGATCCGACAATCTTCGGCCGCGTTGGGGAGGAGGCGGAGTTGCTGCGGCAGCACGGGATTCCTTACGAAATTGTGCCGGGGATTACGGCGGCCATTTCGGTGCCGGCTTATGCCGGTATTCCTGTCACCCACCGGGATATAGCTTCCTCAGTGTCAATCATTACGGGGCGTGAAACCCCGGATAAGCTGGATCAGTCCATTGACTGGGAGAAGGTGACCAATGCGACTGGCACCCTGGTGTTTATGATGGGCGTAGCCAATATTGGTCATATCAGCAGACAGCTGATCCATTACGGACGCCCGCCCGAAACGCCAGTTGCGCTGATTCGCTGGGGAACGAGAGCCGAACAGGAGACGCTGGTTGGGACGTTGGCGGATATTGAGCAAAAGGTACGCGAAGCCGACTTCAAGCCGCCGGCCGTCACGGTCGTTGGCGAGGTCGTGGCTCAACGGGAGCAGCTGATGTGGGCGGAATCGTTGCCGTTGTTCGGCAAGCGAATTCTCGTCACTCGTTCGCGCTCGCAAGCCAGTGAATTGGTGCGCGGCATCGAGGAGCTTGGCGGCGAGCCTTACGAGTTCCCTGTTATCGACATCGTGATGCCGGAAGGCGAGGATCTGGCTGGCACGGACGAAGCGCTCCATCAGCTCGAGCAGTACGATTGGGTGTTCTTCACGAGCGTGAATGGCGTGGAGTATTTCTTCTCGCATCTGGAGAGACTGGGGGAAGATGTCCGAGGGTTGCATAAAGCTAGAATTGCTGCCGTAGGGCCGGCGACGCAGGCGGCGTTGCGCCAACGCGGAATTGCGGCGGAGGGCTTGCCTGGCAAGTTTCAGGCTGAGGGCCTAATGGAAGCGTACGGCAGCGAGTTGAAGCCCGGACAGCACGTGCTGTTGCCGCGCGGCGATCTGGCTCGCGCGTGGTTGCCTGCTGCCTTGCGCGAGAAAGGCTTGACCGTCACCGAGGCGGTGATGTACCGGACGGTGCCAGCCGGGGAGACGGATGACGAGCTGTTGAAGCTGCTCGAGAAAGGCCGGATCCACGCCGTCACCTTTACCAGCTCGTCCACGGTAACGAATCTGTTGGCTGCGCTGAGCGGCATGGGGGTGGCCGATCCGGTCGCTGCCCTGCAAGGCGTGGACATCGCCTGCATCGGGCCGGTTACGGCAAAGACGGCGGAGGATGCCGGCTTGCGGGTATCAATACTTGCGGAAGAAGCAACGATCGACAGCTTGATCCAAGCGCTCTGTGACTGGAAAACGCGGACGGCGTCGGCGAAGTGAGTTTTGTTGGTTAAGGTTAACACGGGGCTTCACCCTGTGCTGCATACTTAGGAGGGAATTAAATATGAATTTTCCAATCGTAAGACATCGCCGGCTGCGTCAGTCGGCTGCGATTCGCGGGATGGTACGTGAAACTGTCCTGACGGTGGACGACTTGATTCAACCGATCTTTGTCACTTATGGTAAAGGCGTCAAAAATGAGATTTCTTCGATGCCTGGCGTGTTTCATTTTTCGTTGGATACGCTGGAAGAGGAAGTTAAAGAAATCGTTGATTTAGGTATTCCGGCAGTTCTGCTGTTCGGCATTCCGGAAACGAAGGACAGCGTAGGCACCTCGGCTTATGCGGAGGACGGGATCGTACAAGAAGCGACGCGGATCATCAAATCGCGGTATCCGGATCTGCTGGTCGTAGCCGACACTTGCCTATGTGAATTCACAGATCATGGCCATTGCGGGATGGTACATACGTTTGAACGCGACGGGCATGTCTGCGGCGACGTGATGAACGACGAATCGCTGGAGCTGCTGGTGAAGACTGCTGTCTCCCAAGCGCGTGCTGGTGCGGACATTATCGCTCCGTCCAATATGATGGACGGTTTTGTACAAGCGATTCGTGCTGGGCTTGATGAAGCGGGTTATAGCCATGTGCCGATTATGTCGTATTCTGTTAAATACGCGTCTTCTTTCTACGGGCCGTTTCGTGAAGCGGCGGACTCCGCGCCGCAGTTCGGTGACCGGAAGACTTATCAAATGGACCCGGCTAACGCCCGCGAGGCTTTACGGGAAGCGGAATCTGACGTGCTGGAAGGCGCGGATATGCTGATGGTGAAGCCGGCTTTGGCTTTTATGGATATTTTGCGGATGCTGCGGGATCAATTTGATCTTCCGCTGGTCGCATACAACGTAAGCGGAGAGTATTCGATGGTGAAGGCAGCGGCTCAGCAAGGCTGGATTAACGAGCGGGCCATCGTTACTGAGATGCTGCTAGGCATGAAACGGGCGGGTGCGGATATCATCATCACGTATTTCGCCAAGGATATGGCACGTTGGCTGCGCGAGAAGCAGTAAACCTAGAACCGAGAACGGGGTTTAAACAGTTAAGGAGGGGTATCGATGAGCAAGGACATGATTGGCCGGCGGGGTGAAGAACGATCGCGCCTGGCTTTCGAAGAAGCGAAGCAGGTCTTGCCCGGCGGCGTCAACAGCCCGGTGCGGGCGTTTAAATCCGTTGGGTTGACGCCGATGTATATCGAACGCGGGGAAGGATCCCGAATTTACGATATCGACGGCAACAGCTTTATCGATTATGTGGGCTCCTGGGGGCCGTTGATTATGGGCCACGCTCATCCAGAGGTGGTGCGTGCGTTGCAGGAGACGGCTGCGAAAGGGACGAGCTTTGGAGCGCCAACGCTGCTGGAGACGCAAATGGCCAAGCTGGTTGCGGAACGGGTACCGTCGATTGACGTGGTGCGAATGGTAAACTCGGGAACGGAAGCAACGATGAGTGCGATTCGTCTGGCACGGGGATATACAGGCCGCAGCAAAATCATGAAATTCGAAGGCTCCTATCACGGCCATGCCGACAGTTTGTTGATTAAAGCAGGCTCTGGCGTAGCGACGCTGGGATTGCCGGACAGTCCAGGCGTGCCTGAAGGCGTTGCCTCCAACACGATTGCGGTGCCTTATAACGACTTGGCTTCGGTGGAGCTTGCATTTGAACGCTTTGGCGAAGAGATTGCCGGCGTCATCGTCGAGCCGGTAGCCGGGAACATGGGCGTTGTGCCGCCGTTGCCGGGATTCCTGGAAGGTCTGCGCCGGATTACCGAGCAGTACGGCAGCTTGCTCATTTTTGACGAGGTCATGACGGGCTTCCGCGTAGGTCTCAATTGTGCACAGGGGCGCTTTGGCGTGACGCCGGACTTAACTTGCCTTGGCAAGGTCATCGGCGGCGGTCTGCCGGTGGGAGCGTACGGCGGAAAACGCGAGATCATGGAGCAAATCGCACCAAGCGGGCCGATTTATCAGGCCGGGACGCTGAGCGGCAACCCGCTGGCGATGGTAGCAGGTTACACGACGCTGTCGCTGCTTACTCCGGAGGTGTACGACCGTCTGGAACGGTTGTCGGCGAAGCTGGAGGAAGGCTTTACGCGCAATGCCAAGGAAAAAGGGATTCCGTGTACGATTAACCGCGTAGGTTCGATGATTTGTCCGTTTTTTACCGAAGAGAAGGTCATCAATTACGAAACGGCAAAAACAAGCGACCTCGACCTGTTCCGCCGTTACTTCGCGGCGTTGCTTGAGCAAGGCATCAACGTAGCGCCTTCGCAGTTCGAAGGGATGTTCGTTTCGGGCGTGCATACCGATGAGGACATTGAGCTGACGATCGAAGCGCATCGCTTGGCGCTGCAAAAGCTGTGAGCGGTAAGCTAACCTGGACGCGGCGCGGCGACTGGCTCGAGCTGATGCCAGGCAAGCTGCCTGTACGTGAGGGGCAAGACCGCCTGGATGCGGCGATGGTATGGCTGGAGGAGGGGCTGCAGGCTCCTCCCAAGCTGCTGCGCCGGCTGCGGGCGGAAGGCGGCATCAAGCTTGCCGGGGATCGGTTAAGGCTGTTGGCTTTTCCGGCCAGGGCCTCCCAATATGCTCCGGTTGAGGCAGAGGTTTCGCTTTTATATGAGGATGATTTTTGCCTTGTCGTGCACAAGCCGGCAGGGCTTAAAGTCCATCCCGATGGCCATGAGGGGGACGCTTCCCGCAGGAATTCTGCTCCGCCAGACACCCTTGCCAACCGCGTGGCGGGATGGTACGCGGGTCTCGGTCAGCCGATTGCCGCGGCGCATATTCACCGATTAGACGAGTATACGTCAGGACCGGTGTTGTTCGCCAAGAACGAATACGCCCATTTGAAGCTGGATGAAGCGATGAGCCGCAAGGAGATCGGACGAACGTACATCGCGTTTGTACAAGGCGTGGTCAGTCCTGCGCTTAAAGTGATCGATCAGCCGATCGGTCGGGATCGCCACCATAACCAGCGGCGCCGGGTGTCCCCAACGGGCAAACCGGCGATCACCCATGTGGAATTGCTGGAGGTATACCCCAAACACGAGGTGAGCCTTGTTCGGTTGACCCTGGAGACCGGTCGCACGCATCAAATTCGCGTTCACTTGAGCGCGGCGGGCCATCCGCTCGTAGGGGATGCGCTGTATGGCGGCAGCACGAAGTGGATGCCTTATCAAGCGCTACATGGGGAGCGACTGGTGTTCCCGCACCCGCTCACCGGAGAAACGGTGGAGCTGGACGATCCTTGGCCGTCGGCCATGATCCAGCTGAGAGATCGCTTTCGTTGACTAGCCGGGCTGTCTGATGGCAGCCTGGCTTATTTTTTTTACCTAATGTGAGAAGGTCTGTACCCTCCAATCGGCAAAAAGCTGGCATGCACTCTCTTTTGTAGCATATAGATTAAACGAGGATGATTTGGATCAAGATTCATCGATTTCTAAATCAGGTTTGGATATGCTGAAAGGAGGTAACGAGTTGGCTGATCAATCCTATGGTCTCAGGTTTGATATTTATGAGCGGATACATCTTTCTGAAGATGTGATCGGCATTGAAGAGCTGGAGGAGATCGAGCTCTATCCGAAAATCCAGGTGATTCCCGGGGAGGAGTATGCCGCGCTGCGCGGCCATTTGCTGTTGTCGGGGGTGTATCGGGGAGAAGGAGAAACGCAGAAGCTGGAACATTATATTCCAGTCGAAATTACGATACCGCTAAGCCGGGTGAACCGGTTGGAGGATATCACGGTTGAAATTGAAAACTTCGATGTTGACCTGCTTAGCTCGCGCAGCTTGAATATTACAGGGGTCTTGTCGCTTCAAGGGGTGGAGACTACTACCCTCGTGTCCGAGCAAGATGCATGGAAAGATCGCGAGTTTACGACTGCCCATGTCGTACCGGATCTGCGAGAGGATGAACCGGAAGCCGAATCGAATTTCAGCGCGGAGGAATCGGAGGATTACGCTTCGGCGGTGACCGAGCCTGAATCGATCCCGGCAGCGCCATTGCTGACGGAAGAAGTGCGCCAAGAGTCGGAGCCGACGTTCTCGTGGAATTCGTTAATCCGCGATACGACAGACGAAGAGTCTCAGCCGGAGCCGGAACTCGAGCTGCAGCAAGAGGAGCAGGATGAAGAGCCACAGCCCATTCCGCAATTTGCTTCATGGCAGGCGTTTCCGGATGAAGTCCTTACCGCGCAAAAACGAAGTGCGGACGAGCCGCAGGAATCCGCCGCCTGGAGAGAGGATGTCCCTGCATTCCAGGAAGCTGGTCCTTGGGCGGACAAGGAATCTGAATCGGATTTTGACGCTGCTGCAGAGGTTTTTGCTGACCAGACAGAGGAGTTGGATGCAGGCGCAACATTTGAGGAGGAGATTCGCCCATTCGCGGAATCCGCGCCAATTGAACGTGCGAGTGAAGCTGTAGAGGCGGAATATGCTGAACCGGAACGGGCTTCGGATAGGGTTGGCGAAGAAGTCGCTGCCGTGTCAAACGATACGGCGAACGAACCTGTTTTGGAGGCGAATGCGGAGGTTGAAGCGGACCAAGTTGTACCTGCCCAACCAGAAGAGAAGAAGGAAATGAAGATTGCGTTGGGGGCCAAAAAAGGGGATGACGAGGGAGATCGAGACAACTTTGGCTTAACGAAGTTGATTTCCTCTTCGGCCCGGCCTGCTCAGGAACCGCAGGAGGAAGCTTCGGATCAGGCGAGCCTGGACGACAGCAGAGACCAAGGTGAGGGTGAGGAGCTGCGGTGGAAGAACCTGTTCATCAGCAATGAGGATCAAAATCCCTTCCGCAAAGTGCGCCTCGTGATCGTGCAGCGTGAAGAGACGCTGGATGATATCGCCCAACGCTACCACCTGAGTACGCGGGAGTTGCAGCTGTACAACCGGCTGTCCGAGCATCAGGTGAATGAAGGGCAAGTTTTGTACATTCCGTGAGGACCATCCCGTGAAATCAGGCGGATTGCGTGTCAACTCATATAAAAATGTTACCGAAGGATAATGGTTCACTCACGTAATTTTGTTACCC
>NZ_BILV01000093.1 GCF_004000745.1 Paenibacillus barengoltzii NBRC 101215 | reverse complement strand
CATGATGAAGACGTTTCTTGACGAACGGGGAAGTTCGCATTATAATTACTTGCATTAAGTGAACTACCTTAAATAGCGTGGACAAAGACATGAGCCAGAAGGCTTGAACGGTGCAGAGAGAGGGAACTTGGCTGGAATTCCCTTCGGATTCGCTTTTGGTTTACCCCTTTGTAGCTGTATTCCCGAACCTTCGTGAAGTAAGGAATACCGGTTCATTCCCGTTAACGAATGCCGAATTAAGGGCCATATCCGAGTGTGATGCACGGGTGAGTGTTGTGGATTGGCCGAATGAGGGTGGAACCACGGGTATATAACGCTCGTCCCTTTCCGGGACGGGCGTTTTTTAATTTGTCCGCTTCCGGTAACCAATTCTATTTTTAGGGAGGAAATCAAGGTGGCAGTATCAGTTGTTTTGCCGGACGGTTCGGTTCGGGAGTATGCGGAAGGCAGCAGTTTGGAGGATGTGGCGGCTTCGATCAGCAGCGGGTTGCGTAAAAATGCGCTGGCCGGGAAGATCGATGGTAAAGCTGTCGATTTAAATACGAAGCTGGTTGACGGCGCGAAAGTGGAAATCATTACGGCGGATTCCCAGGACGGACTGGAAATAATGCGTCACAGCTGTGCGCACTTGATGGCGCAGGCGGTAAAACGCCTGTACGGCAACAAAGAAGTGAAGCTGGGCGTCGGTCCGGTGATCGAGGACGGATTCTACTATGACATGGATCTGGAGCATCCGCTCAATCCAGAAGATCTGCAGAAGATTGAAAAAGAAATGGAACGCATTATCGGTGAAAACCTGCCGATTACTCGTCGTGAGGTGAGCCGTGAAGAAGCGTTAGCGATTTACACCGAGCTCGGGGATCCGTATAAGCTAGAGCTCATTCGCGACTTGCCGGAAGACAGCGTCATTTCGATTTATGATCAAGGCGAATTTTTCGACTTGTGCCGTGGGCCGCACGTGCCTTCGACCGGGAAGATTAAAGTGTTTAAGCTGCTCAGCGTGGCCGGTGCTTACTGGCGCGGCGATAGCAAAAACAAAATGCTGCAGCGCGTATACGGCACTGCCTTTATGAAGAAAGCAGATTTGGATCATCATCTGCACATGTTGGAGGAAGCGAAGAAACGCGACCACCGCAAGCTGGGTAAGGAACTTAATATCTTCACGTTCAATAACCTGGTTGGTCAAGGCTTGCCGATCTGGCTGCCGAAGGGAGCGACAGTTCGCCGGACGCTGGAACGTTATATCGTTGATATTGAAGAAAGACTGGGTTACCAGCATGTATACACTCCGGTGCTGGGGAACGTCGATTTGTATAAAACATCGGGTCACTGGGAGCATTATCAAGAAGACATGTTCCCGAAAATGGCGATTGATACGGAGGAATTCGTACTTCGTCCGATGAACTGCCCGCACCACATGATGGTGTATAAGAGCGATATGCGCAGCTACCGCGACTTGCCGATCCGTATCGCCGAGCTGGGGATGCAGCATCGCTATGAAATGTCCGGTGCTTTAACCGGCTTGCACCGCGTACGTTCGATGACGCTGAACGATGCCCATATTTTCTGCCGTTTGGATCAAATCAAAGATGAGTTTAAGCGCGTTCTAGATCTGATCAAGCAGGTGTACAACGATTTTGGCATTCACGAGTACCGGTTCCGGCTGTCTTACCGTGATCCTCAAGATACGGAGAAATACTACCAAAACGATGAAATGTGGAATACGGCGCAGCGGATGCTTCGCGAAGTTGTAGAAGAAGCCGGCTTGCCGTTCTTCGAAGCGGAAGGCGAAGCCGCGTTCTACGGACCGAAGCTGGACGTACAGATCAAAACGGCGCTGGGCAAGGAAGAGACGCTGTCGACAGTGCAAATTGACTTCCTGCTGCCGGAACGTTTCGAGCTGGAATACGTGGGTGACGACGGTCAGAAGCATCGTCCGGTCGTGCTGCACCGTGGTATTCTCGGGACGATGGAACGCTTTACGGCCTTCCTGCTGGAGAACTTCGCAGGGAATCTGCCGCTCTGGCTGGCTCCGGTTCAAGCGAAAGTGCTTCCGGTATCCAGCAACTTTGACGCTTATGCTCGTCAGGTTGAAGATAAACTGCGGGCTGCCGGCATCCGCGCCGAAAGCGATCTGCGCAACGAGAAGCTCGGCTATAAGATCCGCGAAGCTCAGCTTGAGAAGCTGCCATACATGCTCGTCGTAGGCGAAAACGAGCAAAGCGCCGGCACCGTCTCTGTCCGCAAACGCGGCCAAGGCGACCTGGGCGCTAAAGCGGTGGAAGAAGTGATTGCTCAGCTGCAAGAAGAAATCCGGAACCACGTGATTTAATTCGTCTGTAAGCTGATAGAGGCTAAAATGTTGTACGAAATACAATATTTTAGCCTTTTTTATTGCGGTAAGGAAGGAGAGTTCAACGAACGAAGTCTACTCCACTTATAAACGCTCCAACTGCAAAAGTGCAGTTCGCGATGTGCAAAATTCCGATCTTAATAGAGCTTTAATGTAAAAGTGCATTCCGTTATAGGGGGGTTAACAGAACCGGAGGTTTTGAGCGGGAACAAACTGTATTTTTACATCAAAAGGGCCCCAGGTGCGGGATTTGAGCAAAAATAACTGCACTTTTGCAGTTGAGAGCGGATCGTGAGCATCGTGCTGGAAAGCCAGGATGTATAGAATTGGGCGTATGTGGAAAACCTTTCGAATAAGGGGGAGGTTTTCTCATGCGCCAATTTCATTTCTGGCACAAGTTTAGTACACGCTGTTTGCTTGCAGGATTGCTTGTATTTACGATGGCAGCGGATCTGCCGGCTGGGGGCTTCCAGCCGCAAAGCATATACGCCAACCAGCAATATCGGAATTACGCAGAATGGCTGGAGCTGAAGCAATCGCAGCAACTGCAAGCGGTAAGAACAACACGACAATACCAATATCAACGGGGGATCATAATGAACCCGGAACATAAACAGGCTCAACAAGCTCAGCCTGAACGCAAGAAAAAAGCGGTGGAAACCGTCAAAGTACTGGCAACCGGTTATACCGCCGGCTATGAATCCACCGGCAAGAAGCCCAACCATCCGCAATACGGCATTACGTATTCGGGTGTTCGGGTGCGGCGTGACAAAGATACCGTCTCGACGATTGCTGCCGACTTAAAGATTTTTCCGATTGGTACGATCCTTTATATTCCGGGGTATGGCTACGGGGTCGTTGCTGATAAAGGCTCAGCAATCCGCGGGCACAAAATCGACCTTTATTTTGACACCATCAAGCAGGTTTATAAGGAATGGGGCAAAAAAGAGGTTGAGGTCCAGGTGGTCCGTAAAGGAGACGGCAAGTTAACCGAAGAGATGCTGAAGGAGCTTGGCAAAGCGATGGAAGTGAACAAGGAAATTCCCGAAAACCTTTGGGATAAGGCGATTTAAGCTTCGCCCACCTTCGCTTTTCGCTCGCATAATTCATCTTCCCAGTTCGCATAATAAGGTTCGTGGCCCACGACTAGGGGGCTGCGAAAACGCCGACGAATCCACAAAATTGGCGTATGCGAGAGGGAGGTGAAGAATCATGGCAAATCAAAAGAAAGCCGCTTCTCCAGGTTACAAAACACCGAACGAGAAGTTTAATGAGGAATTTGCTGAAGAAAGTACAGCAACCGTTGCTCAGAAAGCGAAAGCTTCTCGCAATGCAACGACTCCAGTGAACAAACAACAATAATGATCGCATAGAGCGAAAAGAGCGTCCCAATAAGGGGCGCTTTTTACATATATTCCCTTTCCCCTCGGTCTCGAGACCGATCAAGCTTTCCATCCCGCGCCGCTGTTCATCACCTTATCCTTCAGGTAAACTGGCATTAGTAAGAGGCAGTCCATTGGAGGTTACGATATGAGAAATGGGTTATTTGGAAGATTAATTGGAGGGATGGTGCTGGTCGGGATCGGGGGCGTGTTTCTTCTGAATCAGCTCGGAGTGACCGATTTCAGCATCGGTGAAATGTTCGCGACTTACTGGCCCTTGTTTCTGATATTAGGAGGGTTGGCGAACTTAACTAACGGCGGCTGGCGGGGCGGTAACTTTATCGGCAGTGTCGTATTACTGCTCATCGGCGGGTATTTTCTGGCTCGCAATCTGAATTTTATCGACTTAAGTCCGGGCGACTTTTTCCGCTTCTTCTTCCCGGTGATATTGATCATCGGCGGGCTGTTCGTCATATTCAGACCGCGTGATCCGGATCGGCACAAACGGCGCGACGATTCTCCGCCGCCTCCGATGCCGCCGCTTGATCCACCGCCGCCAACATTCCATCCGGAGATGGAGTCTCCGCTGGATTCAATTTTTGGCTCGATGGAGAAGGAGAAAGAGAAGGAAGAAGCAGCGAAGCAGGAAAAATCGCGTTTTTCCTCTCCAAATTTTGGGCATCACCAGCAGGATAGCGGTTTAGGAGGTCATGGACCGGTCATCCAGAAGAGTGGTTTTATCGGTGATGTTCACTTGGGTCAGGATTATTTCCAACTGAAACCGATGAATATCTCCCATTTTATCGGCGATACGATTATTGACCTGACGAAGGCGCAAATTCCTTACGGGGAAACCAAAATTAACGTTTCGTCCTTCATCGGCGATGTAAAAGTGTTCATCCCGGACGATATGGATATCGGAATTGTGGCCACTTCCAGCGCGTTCATCGGCGATTTGAAAGTGCTGACGCAGAAGCAAGGCGGCTTCATGAGCAGCGTCACCGCGGAATCTCCGTATTATGGCGAAGCCAGCAAGCGGATTAAGCTGATTGTCAGCGTATTTGTCGGCGACGTTAAAGTGAACATGGTAGGGTAACCTGATGATTGTGCGGCGGATCTTGATGAATACGAAGTGGGAGCTGTTGTGTTATTTCTTGCTCACCGGCAGCCTGACGGCGGTTGCCTTCTATATCGGAACGACGACCGGGGTCATCGTAGTTAGCGATTCCTCGGTGTGGATTTACGATATGGCAGGCATCGTCGTTTTAGCGCTGATTATTGGCTATATCGCCGGTCGGCGCATCCAGGGGAAGATCGATCACTTACACCTGAACATGCTGCAGGTCGCCAAGGGGAACTTATCGGTGCGGATGCCGGAAACGGCAGATCAGACCTTTAACGGAGTGTATCAGGAATTTAACAACATGATAGAAGCCATGGAGAAAAAAATGCAGCTGCTTCAACAGCTCGGCGAGCAAGAGGTTGTTGAGAAGGAGCAGGCTGCAGAAAAAGCGGTGCTGGAGGAACGCAGACGGCTGGCCCGCGATTTGCACGATACCGTCAGCCAGCAGCTCTTTGCCATTCATATGGCGGCTTCCTCTTTGCCGAAGGTGCTGGAAAACAACGCAGCCCAGGCAGAAACGGTGCTGAATCAACTGATCCAGATGTCGAATACGGCGCAAAAGCAGATGCGTGCCCTCATCGCCCAGTTACGTCCAATGGAGCTGGTTGGCAAATCATTGGCTGAGGCGTTGGATCAGTGGTTTCCTGACTATTGCCGGCAGAACGGACTCAAAGGGATTAAGGATATGGACATCCAGGGAGACATGTCGGAAGCGAAAGAACATCAGCTGTTCCTTATCATCCAGGAAGCGATGGCGAATATTGTGAAGCATGCCGGAGCCAGCATGGTCAGCCTGTCGTTGCGAGAAGGTCCGCGTCAAGTGGTGCTGAGCATCAGTGATGACGGACAAGGCTTTAGCAACACGCATCAGAAGCAGGGCTCCTACGGGTTAACGACAATGAAGGAGCGGGCGGAGAAGCTTGGCGGCCATGTGGAAATCATTAGTAAGCCTGGAGCAGGAACGACAATTCGGGTGCATATTCCGAAGTTTGAGGAAGGAAAAGGGGGAGCCGCGGATGAGCAAGATCAAGGTGATGATCGTTGATGACCATGACATGGTACGAATGGGGTTAAAGACGTATTTGATGCAAGACCCGGGGTTTGAGGTGATCGCCGAGGCCGGGGACGGGCGTGAGGCGGTAGAGATGTTGGAACGAGGATTGCCGGAGGGGCTGCCCGACATCATTCTGATGGATTTGATGATGCCGGAAATGAACGGAGCCGAAGCAACCAAGGAAGTGCGGAATCGGTTTCCGGATATGAAAATCGTGATTCTCACCAGCTTCCTGGAGGATGATCTCGTTGTGCAAGCGGTTGAGGCCGGCGCGGTCAGTTATGTGCTGAAGACCGTCTCCGCCGAGGAGTTGATTTATGCGCTGCAAGGAGCCTTCCGCGGGATGCCGGTGATGACAGGCGAAGTGGCCCAGGCGCTCACCCGCGGCCTCCGTCAGCGTACCGTACAAGGGGATGACTCGGGGATGACCGAGCGGGAGAAGGAAGTGCTGCTGTTAATCGCCGAGGGAAAAAGCAACAAGGACATCGCTGAAGAGCTGCATATCAGCATCAAGACAGTCAAAACCCACGTCAGCAACCTGCTGATGAAATGCGAGCTGGAGGACCGCACGCAGTTGGCCATCTATGCCCACCGGCAAGGTTGGGTAGGGCGTTCATAGATTGATTATATGGAAATAGCGCCTGATGGGGCGCTATTTTTTAATCTGTAATGCACCATTCTAGCTTTTATCTCCTTTTTAATTGTTTTTAATGTATGTTTAAGGTTTCTGGTACAGAATAAAAATCAAGAAAGCAAGAAAAACAAGTTACCCCTGAACCACTCGGGGGAAGGAGGTCAATCAAGATGGATGATCAAAAAAATAAATCGAGCCAACCTTTTGAAGAGGACGCGAACAATACCAATGAACCGAAGCGTCAAGAATCTTCGGAGTCGAGCTCTTCCTATTATTATTCTTACGGACCTTTTCAATCCTATGGAAAAAACAACGAGGAGTCTGGACAAACAACAGGATATTCACAGAGTCAACCTGAAGAAGTAGAAGTGACGAAACCGCAGCCGCTGAAACCTTATCCTTCTTCCTATGAAATGATTCGCAGCGCGGCTGAATCCACAAGCGGATCAAATGGAGATGGACGCAGCAGCTTGCCGGCTGCCAAGAGTGCGAACTGGCAATACAACACTAAACCGCAGCGTAAATCCTCCGTTCGTTCGGTGATCGCCGGTGTCTTAGCCGGCATGCTGATCATGACCGGCGCGATGTTTTATGCGGACCGTGCGAACTTGTTTACCCCGGATCAGGCGGCATCCTCTTCGGTACCGGCATCAAGCAATACATCCAATAGCAGTGGTTCCGATTCGTCCGGCAAAGCAACGGCTGCACTGTATCCGGTAACGGATTCCGGTGAGGTGACGAAAGTCGTGAATCAAGCAGGTCCGGCCGTTGTTAAAATTGAAACGTTAACGGATGCCAGCAAGCAAAGAAGCAGCAACCCGTACAGCAACGATCCCTTCTACCGTTACTTCTTTGGCGATGACTTCTTTGGCTCTGGCGGCAATGGCAGCAACAACGGCGGCTCCTCGGGTTCGAGTCAACTCGTGCCGACAGGGATTGGATCGGGATTTATTTTCGATAAAACGGGTTACATCTTAACGAATGAACACGTGGTGCATAACGCCGATGTGGTGCAGGTTACCGTCCAAGGGACAGATAAGCCTTATGAGGCTAAAGTGCTGGGTACCAGCTATGAGCTGGACTTGGCTGTATTGAAAATCGACGGTGACAATAACTTCCCTTCGATTCCGTTGGGCAACTCCGACAACACGCAGGTTGGGGAGTGGCTGGTCGCGATTGGGAACCCGCAGGGCTTTGACCACACGGTGACGGCCGGGGTGTTGAGCGCGAAGGAGCGCGACATTAAGATCGCCGGGGAAAACGGCGAGAAAGACCGCGAGTACGAGCACTTGCTGCAAACCGACGCTTCGATCAACCCGGGGAACTCCGGTGGTCCGCTCTTGAACCTGAACGGTGAAGTCATTGGGATTAACGTCGCCGTCAGCTCGGATGCACAGGGGATTGGTTTTGCAATTCCAACCAGCACGGTGACCGAAGTGTTGGAAAAACTGAAAAACAACGAGAAAATTCCGCAAAAGCCGGTACCATTCATCGGAGCAACTTTGATGACGATGACTGAGGAAGTTGCGAAGCAAATGCAAACCGACGTGAAGGAAGGCTCCATTGTGACGGATGTGGTATTCAAATCGCCGGCTTATAACGCCGACCTGCGTCCGTACGATATCATTACCGGAGCGAACGGAACGAAATTTGCGACCAAAGAGAAATTGATTGAGTTTATTCAAAAACAACAAGTTGGTGCGAAAGTTACGCTCAACGTTGTACGTAACGGCAAGAACATTGATCTTGAGGTTACGATTGGCGATAAGAACGAGTTTACCAACGTAAACTAATTCGCACAGGAAGCAGCCAAGGCGGTAGAGGCGGCAGGAGCAGCCTGCCGCCTTTTTGGCTTCCAGATGCGGGTTAGCCGTTCGATTTGGTACAATGGAGAGAGTAGAGCTTGCTGCAAGGCAAGCGGAAGGCAAAGGAGAGATAGCTCGTGAGATCGGCGATTTTGGTCATAGATGATGATGAGAAAATTACGTCGATGCTGCGGCGCGGCCTCGCATTTGAAGGCTATGACGTGTATACAGCTCAGAACGGAGCGGAAGGACTGTCCATGATGCTGAGCGCCGACCCGGATTTGATTATTTTGGACGTGATGATGCCCAAGGTAGATGGATTCGAGGTCTGCCGTCGGCTGCGCGAGGGCGGAAGTACTGTGCCGGTGCTGATGTTAACCGCCAAGGATGAGGTCGAGAACCGGGTAAAAGGCCTGGATATCGGGGCCGACGATTATCTCGTCAAACCGTTTGCGCTGGAGGAGCTGCTGGCTCGGGTTCGGGCATTGCTCCGACGGAAGGACACGGGCGTCGGGTCCGGCAGCCAGCGTTTGATCTTTGAGGACATCATCATGGACCTGGATTCCCGGGAGGTGACACGGGCTGGTCAACGGCTAGAGCTGACGGCGAAGGAATTCGAGCTGCTCCATCTGTTCATGCAAAATCCGAAACGTCTGCTCACCCGAGATTTAATTATGGATAAAATTTGGGGGTACGACTACAGCGGGGAGTCGAATGTGCTGGAGGTCTATATTGCCATGCTCCGTCAGAAGACGGAGGAGCACGGCGGCAAGCGCGTCATTCAAACGATCCGCGGGGCCGGTTACATCCTGAGAGGAGAGGCTTAAGTATGTCGATCCGGCTGCGGCTAACTGCATGGTATACCGGAATTTTGGCCGTCACGTTGATCCTGTTCAGCGCTTCGATCTATGGACTGGTTAGATACAATACGTATCAGGAAGTGAGAAACCGGTTGGAGGATCAGGCCAATCGGATTAAGAACTCCCAAAGCTACAGCATCACCCAGGGGCTTGACTTGTATTTGGATCCGATGCAGGCGAATCGGTTGGAGGACGCCCAACTGTTTGTGCAGATCCACAATTATACGGACGGTCACACGCGATATTCGCAAAACTTGCTGAATTGGAACCTGAAGTTTCCGGTTCCCGCCGGGGATTCGGTGAGCAAAATTGCGGGCTTTAAACGAGTGCAGTTGTACAATCATTCCTTCTTGCTGTATCAGCTCCCGATCACCTTGGATAACCAGTTGATTGGCTTAATTCAGTTAGCCGCTTATACGGGCGCTGAAGACAAGCTGATGGGCCGGATGAGTACCGTGCTGCTATTTGGTTCCATCGTTACGATTCTCGCGGCCAGTTCGCTGGGGTATTTTCTGGCGCGCAAATCGATGGCACCTATTGGTAAGGTCATTGAGGCGGCCAACGGTATTCAGACCGGGAATGACTTGAGCGTCAGAATTGACTACGAGGGGCCAAATGATGAAATTGGCCAACTGATCGGCACCGTGAACAACATGCTGGCCCGAACCGAAGGCTTCTATAGGGAGTTGGATGAAGCTTATTCGGCTCAGCGCCGATTCGTCTCAGATGCTTCCCACGAACTGCGGACGCCGCTGACGACGATACGCGGCAATGTGGATTTATTAAAACGGATGTGGTCCCAGGATATGGAGCAGCGTGGCCCAAGTGAAGAAGAGCGGGTACGCAGCTTCTCATTGGAGGCGGTGGACGACATCGCCGCAGAGTCCGAGCGGATGAGCCGTTTGGTGAACGACTTGTTGTCACTGGCCCGGGCCGATGCAGGGCAGACGTTAACGAAGGAACACATCCAGCTGGCTCCGGTCGTGGAGGAAGTGGTCCGCCGGGCACAATTTTTGCCAAGGAAAGCGGAGTGGGTCCAGGGAGATCTGCAAGCGCTGGACGGCGTGACGGTAAATGGCAGCAAGGATTATTTGCAGCAGATGCTGTTTATTTTTATTGAAAATGCATTTAAATATACCGAGCAGGGCAGCGTCACGATCGATGCGATTCGATCTGGGGGACAGATTGGCATCCGCATTGCGGATACGGGCATCGGAATGGATCGCAGCGAGGTACCGCATATTTTTGAACGCTTTTATCGGGCGGATCCGTCTCGCGGGATGATACAAGGGACTGGATTGGGCTTGTCGATTGCCAAGTGGATCATCGACGAGCATGAAGGCTCGGTGGAAGTGTTGACCAAACGAGGTGAAGGGACGACCTTTATCATCTGGCTCCCTATTGTCTTTAATGCTCTGCCGGAATAGTTTATAATAGAGTGGCTCCCCTCCGTCAGGAATCTGGGGGATTAGAAAGTAGGGATAAAGGATGGAAGTCATTAAAATTACACCGCGCGGTTATTGCTACGGCGTTGTCGATGCGATGGTTCTGGCTCGTCAGGCAGCGCAGAACCTGGATCTGCCGCGACCGATTTATATACTTGGCATGATTGTGCACAACAGCCATGTCACGAACTCCTTCGAGGACGAGGGAATTATTACGTTGGACGGTCCGAACCGTCTGGAGATTTTGAATAAGGTTGAGAGCGGGACGGTGATTTTTACTGCCCATGGGGTGTCTCCAGAGGTTCGCAAGCTGGCCCGGGAGAAAGGGCTCACCACAGTGGATGCCACTTGCCCTGACGTCACGAAGACCCATGTATTAATTGAGGAGAAGGTTGCCGACGGATATGAAGTCATCTACATCGGCAAGAAAGGACATCCTGAACCGGAAGGTGCGATAGGAGTAGCTCCAGGCAAGGTCCACCTGATCGAGAAGGAAGAAGAGATCGATCAGCTTCATCTCACCGCTGACAAAATCGTCATCACCAACCAAACGACGATGAGCCAGTGGGATATTAAGCATATTATGAAAAAATTGCTGGAGAAATATCCGAGCGCTGAGGTGCACAATGAAATCTGTCTTGCGACCCAATTGCGACAGCAGGCAGTTGCGGAACAGGCGGGTCAGGCTGACCTCGTGATCGTGGTCGGCGATCCGCGGAGCAACAACTCCAACCGCCTCGCTCAAGTGGCTGAAGAGATTGCCGGAGTGAAGGCGTACCGCATCGCGGACATTACAGAGCTGAAGCGTGAATGGCTGGAAGGGGTCCGCAAAGTAGCGGTCACCTCGGGGGCATCGACGCCAACGCCAATTACGAAGGAAGTCATTCAGTATCTGGAGCAATATGATCCGGAAGACCCGTCAACTTGGGAGATCGTTCGTACGGTAAATCTAGCGAAATTGTTACCTCCTGTGAAGGTCGGAGCACGAAACAAAGGTGAATAAACAATAGATTCATAGAGCTGAAAACCGCGTCCCATCTCGGTTTTCATGCATTTACCAACATTTATGGGGTTCAATAGAAGTCGATTCATGTTATACTCGTTGTAGAAAGGTTACAAAAATGTAACTAAGAGATTCACTACAACGAAGGAGATGACCGAATGAAATCGAATCGACTGAAGCGTTTGGTAACAGGTGGACTTACTGCAATGTTGGCAGCAGCAATCATTGTACCAGCATCGGCCTCGGCGGCCTCGAATACAATTACGACGAAAACCTATACGACCTATAAGGTATATACTACGTACGGCACGAATGCAAATACTTGGACGAACTACTTCACCATTCCTTGGTATCAATATTATCCAACGAAGCCGGTCCAAAGCGGTAACCAAGGCACTACAGGCGGCCAGACGCCAACTGGAACGAAGCAAGGTGCGACTCAAGGTACAACACAAGGTACAACACAAGGTACAACACAAGGTACAACACAAGGTACAACACAAGGTACTACGCAGGGCACTACCGGTAATACGCAAGGTGCGGTAACTGACAAGTCGCAATTTGCAACGGAAGTGATCCAACTGGTAAACCAAGAGCGTGCAAAGCAAGGCCTGAAACCGCTCACCGGTGATGCCGAGCTGAACAAGATGGCATTGGCGAAAGCGAAGGATATGAGCGATAACAACTACTTTAGTCATACGTCTCCAACGTACGGCTCCCCGTTTGACATGATGAAGAAGTTTGGCATTCCATTCGGCTATGCAGGCGAGAACATTGCCATGGGGCAAAAAACGCCGGCTGAAGTCGTCAACGCTTGGATGAACAGTGAAGGACACCGTGCAAATATTCTGAACGCGAACTACAACCTGATTGGGGTTGGCTATTACAACGGGTATTGGGCACAGGAGTTCGTTGGAAGATAAGCAATCTCACGTAAGACCGGAGAAGGGTTCTCCGGTCTTTTTGTTTTTGTCCGTGGGAGGGGCTAGGCGCCCTCTTTTTCAGCATTATCCCTTTTGATAAGGGGCAGGGATGAATTTGTGTAAGAAGAAAGGTCGGCTTATTCCGCATTTACCTACAGCGATTAGGGTTGACGGGAGAGATGAATTCGGCTATAGTTACTTTAGTGGTTAAAAGCTTAAAAGCACACAAGCGTTCAAGCAAAACAGTGATTGTGCATTCGTATAATTTGTTTTTAGCTCGTACACGCATCGCCTAATAGAAGAAAGGATGGGATCGAATTGATCGTTATTACTTCAAACCAAACCCCTGAGGAGCGCGTTCAGGAGATTATCGCTGTTATCGAGAAGGAAGGCCTGCAGACCCATGTATCACGTGGGAAAGATCGGACTGTTATCGGATTGATCGGTACGATTGAACCAAAGCTGGCTGAGCATCTTCGCCAAATGAAGGACGTTGAGAATGTCATTAAAATTTCGAAATCTTACAAGCTGGCCAGCCGGGACTTCCATCCTGAAGATACGGTCATTTCGATCGGTGACGTTAAGATTGGCGGTGACGAGCTGGTTGTGATGGGCGGTCCTTGTGCCGTAGAATCGCCGGAGCAAATCGATGAGATCGCGCGTCTCGTGAAAGCAGCCGGCGGTCAGGTGCTGCGGGGCGGTGCATTTAAGCCGCGTACAGGTCCTTACAGCTTCCAGGGCATCGGTGTGGAAGGCCTCATAATGATGGCGGAGGCAGGCAAGAAGCATGGTCTGTTGACCATTACGGAAGTCATGACGCCGGAATATGTGGACGTGTGCGCGGAGTATGCTGATATTCTGCAGGTCGGTACGCGCAACATGCAGAACTTCGATCTGCTGCGCAAGCTGGGGACGATCAACAAGCCGGTGTTATTGAAACGCGGCTTCAGTGCGACTTATGATGAGTTCCTGAACGCAGCCGAGTACATTTTGGCGGGCGGGAATCCGAACGTTATGTTATGCGAACGCGGGATCCGTACGTTTGAAACGTACACTCGTAATACGCTGGATCTGTCGGCAATTCCAGTGCTGCAGAACCTGAGCCATTTACCGGTGATCTCTGACCCGAGCCATGGTACGGGCCGCCGTGAGCTGGTGGAACCGATGACGAAAGCCTCCGTAGCTGCCGGCGCAGACGGTCTGATTATCGAAATGCACACCGATCCGGACAACTCGATGACCGGTGACGGCGTACAGTCTTTGTTCCCGGACCAGTTCGCTGCGTTACTTCAAGATTTGGAGAAATTGGCGCCATTGGTAGGTAAACGTTTTGATACCCCAAAAGCTGCACTTCGCGTGTAAGATAGGCCAACATGTGCAGCGCTTTCACAGATTTCATAAAATCCGAAAGCCCATTCCCCATGCGGTGAGTGGGCTTTTATACTATTTGTCTATTATTTTGTACTATGCGTAATAATACCTTATTTTGCGTGTAAAAATACCTT
Source organism: Paenibacillus barengoltzii NBRC 101215 (assembly GCF_004000745.1). Lineage (GTDB taxonomy): Bacteria > Bacillota > Bacilli > Paenibacillales > Paenibacillaceae > Fontibacillus > Fontibacillus barengoltzii. Next base: position 8,461 of record NZ_BILV01000093.1, on the reverse strand, counting down.
ACATAACTATTGACGACTTCACCCCCATAGTCCTATAATGACGACATAATCATAATAAAGGATGAACGTTAAACGCAAAAATAAGATTTAATGTTCGTGATTTGGGGAGGAAAGATTATGTCAGCAGAGATCGTTTTAAAAACAATCAAGGAAAAGCAAATCGAGTGGGTAGATTTCCGATTTGTTGATCTGTCGGGACGTCAACATCACATTACACTTCCTGCGAGCCAAGTAACTGAGGAAACCTTCGTAAACGGCGTTGCATTCGACGGCTCCTCGATCCCTGGCTTCCGCGGTATCGAAGAATCCGATATGGTTATGATGCCAGACCATGGTTCTGTATTTGTTGATCCTTTTACCGCACATCCGACGTTGAACGTATTTTGCGATATCTATACGCCGGACGGCGACCGTTATGAGCGTGACCCGCGCAGCGTAGCAGTTCGCGCAGAAGAGTACCTGAAGCAAAGCGGCGTTGGTACCGCAGCATTTTTTGCTCCAGAATCCGAGTTCTTTATCTTTGACGATGTTCGCTATGAGAGCAGCATGAACAAAACGTTCTACTCGGTAGATTCCGAGGAAGCGATTTGGAACACGGGCCGTACGGAAGAAGGCGGCAACCTGGGTTATAAAGTGCCGGTTAAAGGCGGCTATGTACCGGTTGCACCAACCGACAAGCAACAAGACATCCGCAGCGAAATGTGCCGTCTGCTTGAAGAAGCGGGCATTCAAGTAGAACGTCACCACCACGAAGTAGCAACTTCCGGTCAAGCGGAAATTAACTTCCGTTTCGACACGCTGTTGAAAACGGCAGATAACCTGATGGTCTACAAATATATCGTGCATAACACGGCTGCTCAATTTGGTAAAACGGCAACGTTTATGCCGAAGCCGCTCTTTGGCGATAACGGCAGCGGGATGCACGTTCACCAATCGATCTTTAATGGCGATACTCCTCTGTTCTATGAAAAAGGCGCTTATGCCAACCTGAGTGAAACTGCTCTGCACTACATCGGCGGGATCCTCTACCATGCACCGGCGATCATCGCCTTCACGAACCCAAGCACGAACTCGTTTAAACGCTTGGTACCTGGCTTCGAAGCTCCAGTAAACCTGGTATTTTCGAAAGGGAACCGTTCGGCTGCGATCCGGATTCCGGTTGCTGCCGTAACGCCAAAAGGCTGCCGTATCGAATTCCGTACGCCAGACTCCACGGCGAACCCATACCTGGCCTTCTCTGCTATGCTGATGGCTGGTCTCGACGGGATCAAGAACAAAATCGATCCAGTGAAACTGGGCTATGGACCGTTCGACAAGAACATTTACGAGCTGTCGGATGAAGAGAAAGCAACGATCCGCAGCGTTCCAGGCTCCCTGGACGAAGCGCTCAACGCTTTGGAAAACGACTATGAGTTCTTGACTCAAGGCGGGGTCTTCACGAAAGCGTTCATCGACAACTTTGTGGAAATGAAACGCGCTGAAGCGAGAGCTGTTGCAGTGCGTGTACATCCTTACGAATTTGGTCTTTATTACGATCTGTAAGTCGAATAAAGCTATCATACGATCAACCTCCCCATTCAAACGGATGGGGAGGTTTCATTTTTTGCGACCTGAAACCCTTTACAAACCGAGAGATAGATCAGATAATGAAGATATTCGAAACCGGTTTCGACCCTTTTTGAAATTGGTTTTTTTGAATTCAACGAAAGGGATGAGGGAAATGGCGACAAGCGGCTGGAGATTTGAGGGGAACGAGGGGGTGTTTCGGCTTGAGCAGCCTGAGTTAAGCAGTTATTTGTATTTTCCTTTGGTGAATGAAGCGGGGATGATGTCCTCGGTATCTCCCAATCTGCATGGGCAAGCGACAACGGGACATAATTCATTCCTGATGGAACCGATCTCGGTGGAGAGCTTACATAACTCCAAAGCGGCACGGAACTTTTGGATCTATGTTGATGGTTATGGGGCTTGGTCTGTGACGGGAAATTCCGCACGGCAAAATGCGGCGTTATTTTCAGAGGAGAAAGAGAAAACGTCGCTGGAAGCCGGGTTCCTATGGCATAAAATCACCCGGGAAAGCACCCGTCTAAAAATAAGAGCTGAAATCACCAGCTTCGTTCCTGTGACGGACGATAAAATCGAACTTATGAAAGTTCGGCTGACCAATACCGGGGATCAGGAGCTCGCCATCACCCCAACTGCTGCGATTCCGCTGTATGCGCGTTCTGCTGACGATCTGCGGGATCACCGGCATGTGACCTCATTGCTCCACCGGATCTATACCTCCGCTTACGGCGTAGAGGTTCAACCGGCGCTGTCGTTCGATGAGCGCGGGCATCGTGTGAACAAAACGGCCTACGGCGTCTTTGGAGCTACGCAGGACAGTACAGCTCCGATTGGATTCTTCCCGGTGACCGAGGACTTCATCGGTGAGGGCGGGGCTTTCGACTGGCCGCAGGCGGTGGTTGACCATCGCCTGCCGGATGTTGAAGCAGGCGCAGAGATCGAGGGATATGAGGCGGTTGGCGCGCTCAGGTTCGCCACGACCCAGCTAGCACCGGGGGAATCGGTGGCCTATGTCGTAGCCATGATGATCGCTGATGACCGAATTGATACGAAACGCATGGCAGCTGCCTATTTGTCTGAGGCGCGATTTGATGAACTTCTTGAGCAAAACGAAGCTTATTGGCGGAGCAAGCTCGATACGCTTGCTTTTCATTCCGGGGATGAACAACATGACCTCTGGTTGAAATGGGTGACATTACAGCCGATTTTGCGCCGTTTATATGGAAACTCATTTCTCCCATATCATGATTATGGACGCGGCGGACGCGGCTGGCGTGATCTATGGCAGGACTGTCTGGCTTTGCTGGTGATGGAGCCGGATGAGGTGGGGCATTTATTGTATAACAACTACGCCGGCGTGCGGATCGACGGCAGTAACGCAACGATTATCGGCGCGAAGCCGGGCGAATTTATCGCTGACCGTAACAATATTCCGCGGGTATGGATGGACCATGGGGCTTGGCCGCTGTTAACGACGCTCTTGTATATTCATCAGAGCGGGGACCTCGGCTTTTTGCTGAAGCCGCAGACGTACTTCCGCGATATTTTCACTAAACGCTGTAAGGAACGGGATCTGTCCTGGACGCCGGAGCAGGGGAACAAGCTGTTGACTCAGGATGGGCGGACTTATGAAGGAAGCATTTTGGAGCATATCCTGCTGCAAAACATCGTGCCGTTCTTTAACGTAGGCGAAAATGGCAATATGAAGCTGGAAGGCGCAGACTGGAACGACGGATTAGATATGGCGCCGGAATGTGGGGAAAGCGTCGCATTTACGGCGTTTTATGCCAGCAATTTGCGGGAGCTCTCCGAGCTGCTTCCTCGATTAGCGCAAGCGCCGGGAGGAACGGACACGATTGAGATTGCCGAAGAAATCGCTGTGCTGCTGGATAGCCTTGAAACGCCGGTGAACTATGACAGCATTTCGGCGAAGCAGAAGCTGCTGGAACGTTATTTTGATTCCGTTGTGCCTGCCGTTAGCGGGCGGAAGCGGAAGTTTAGCCTACAGCAAGTGGCAGAGGATCTTCGGCGGAAAGCGGATTGGGCGTTTGAACATTTACGGAAGCAGGAATGGATCCGCAGTGCGGAAGGGTTTGAGTGGTTTAACGGATATTACAACAACGATGCTGTACGGGTGGAAGGAGACCATCCCAATGGGGTGCGTATGACCTTAACTGGACAGGTGTTTACGATCATGGGCGGTATTGCGACCGAGGAGCAAGTTGGCAAAATTACAGCAGCGGTGGATCGTTATCTCAAGGATGAACGCATCGGTTACCGGCTAAATTCGCGGTTTGGTGAAATTCAGCAGAATCTGGGGCGGGCGTTTGGGTTTGCTTTTGGCCATAAAGAAAACGGGGCGATGTTCAGCCACATGACGGTGATGTACGCTAATGCGCTATATAAGCGCGGGTTTGTCCAGGCTGGCAAGCAAGTACTGGATTCCGTTTACCACTTGTCCGCGGATTTTGATCGCAGCCGGATGTATCCCGGGATTCCGGAATATATTAACGAACGAGGCCGGGGCATGTATACTTATTTAACGGGATCGGCCAGCTGGCTGCTGTTGACGCTGCTGACGGAAGTATACGGGGTCAAAGGCAATTACGGCGATCTGCGTCTGGAACCGAAGCTGACGGCAGAGCAATTTGATGCAGCGGGAGAAGCGTCCGTGATCACCGGCTTCGCCGGACGTCAGTTGCAGATCGTTTACCGTAACCTGCAGCGTACCGAATACGGGAATTATCGAATCGGTCAGGTTACCCTCAATGACGTAACACTGGATTCCAGTTCTCGTGAAGGGGGCTGCCTTATTCCGCGTCAAGCGATCGAAGCGCTGCCGGAAGGAGCCGTTCACCGGATAGAAATAACGCTAACCGCGTAATAGAATAGGAAGGGAATCCATGGCTTATTATTTAAAAAACGACCGATTGCTCGTTGAAATTGCCGAGCTCGGAGAAGCGTACCAAGGCACCCGGTTCGATGGGACCGGAATCATCACAAGCGTTAAGCTGGATGGACAACATCAATTCTGTGTGCCGGAAAGCTTGACGCCTGGAACCGGTACGGGAGGCATTGGAATTTGCAGCGAATTTGGCATTAAGGAAGCGATCGGATATGAAGACACCCGGGTGGGGGAGCAGTTCCCCAAGCTGGGTGTAGGCTTGTTCACACGGCCGGATGAAGCGGAGTACCTGTTTTATAGGGATTACGCCTGCCAACGGTTTGAGACTCAGGTGGAGCAAAAGGGCGAGCAGCAGATTTGTTTTACGACCGAGCCTGCGGAATGCCGGGGATACGCAGTACGTATGCAAAAAAACATCGAGATTTCCGATAATCTCCTGTCTGTGACCTACACACTGGAGAATACCGGAAGCCGGGTAATTACGACCGATGAATACAGCCATAACTTCCTTGGTATGGATGGGTATGCGGTAGGTCCGGATTACGTGCTGAAACTGCCGTTTGCTCCGGAGATCTGGAGCGATGATCCATCGACGCTGGAGGGCTTAGTGTTTGAGGGGGATCAAGTGACCTGGGGACGTCGTCCAGAGAAGGACTTCTATTTCCGGATGACTCCCTTCGACGGACGTGAAACCCCTTGGCTATGGGAGCTCAAGCATCGGCCCAGCGGACTGACTGTGTGTGAGCGAAGCAAGCTTCCGTTAAGCTCAGCCGCCGTTTGGGGGCATGGTCATGTCATTTCCCCGGAAATGTTCGTTGCGGTCCATGTGCCAACGGGAGAACGACAAAGCTGGACGCGGAGTTACGAGTTTAGCAGTATTTGATAAATGATTGATCTTCGTATAGTTCACATGACCCATGAGCAAAGAGATTCAAAAAACGTTCATTCCTTTCCCTTGATGAAGCGTTAATGTGTCAATTCTGCAAAATAGTGAATTTTTGCGAAATAACGGGTTGCTGGGAGATCGAATAGTTGCTATGATAATCGATAATTATATTCGAAACCAGACATCGATTGTAAAGGGGAAGGATGGGAGAAATGAGTAACAGAGCTTATAACTTTAATGCGGGCCCAGCCGCATTGCCGCTGGAGGTCTTGGAACGGGCCCAGGCCGAGTTCGTTGATTTCCGCGGGACAGGCATGTCGATTATGGAGATGTCCCACCGGGGAGCCGTCTATGAGTCGGTTCATAATGAGGCAGCTGAACGGTTGCTGAAGTTGTTCGGCCAACCGTCTGGTTACCAGGTGCTGTTCCTGCAAGGCGGGGCTTCCACCCAATTCGCCATGCTCCCGATGAACCTGCTTACAGAAGGCAAGAAGGCCAGCTATGTAAAATCGGGCAGCTGGGCGAACAAAGCGATTAAGGAAGCCAAGCTCATCGGCGAAACGTTTGTTGCAGCATCCTCGGAGGAAGATAAGTACATGTCCCTTCCGGACCTCAGCAACCTGAATCTGCCGGAGAACACCGCGTATTTGCATGTCACCTCTAACGAAACGATTGAAGGTACGCAATACCGCGAGTTCCCGGACACCGGCAGCGTTCCGTTGATTGCCGATATGTCCAGCGATATTTTGTGCCGTCCTTTTGATTTAACTCAATTTGGCATGGTGTATGCCGGAGCGCAGAAGAACCTGGGACCATCTGGCGTAACGGTGGTGATCGCTCGCGAAGAGCTGCTGCGGGAGTCGCCAAAGCATCTGCCAACGATGTTCCGTTACGATACGCATGCTGAGAATAACTCGCTGTACAACACTCCTCCATCCTTCTCGATTTATATGGTGAACGAAGTGCTGAAGTGGATTGAAGAGCAAGGTTCGCTTGAGGGAATCGAGAAGAAGAACCGGGACAAGGCTGATCTGCTGTATCAAGCGATTGATGCCAGCGGCGGTTTCTACCGTGGTTGTGTCCGGCCGGAGAGCCGTTCGATCATGAACGTGACCTTCCGCCTGGCGAACGATGAGCTGGAGAAGCTGTTCGTGAAGGAATCGGAGAAGGAAGGCTTTGTGGGGCTGAAAGGCCATCGCAGTGTCGGCGGCCTGCGCGCTTCGATTTATAACGCCGTTCCAAAAGCCAGCATTCAAGCTCTGGTCGAATTCATGGAACACTTCCAAAAAACGCACGGATAAAGTTCGCAGCAGGGTTTCCGTAAGATGCCCTCTGCTAATCCTAAGTACCCCCAACTTGTCTGCATGCAGGCGAGTTGGGGTTTTTTAGAGTCAAAATTTGATATAATGATCAAGTCCGGTCTATGACGCGGCTGGGTTTATTTTTTAATGACGAGGAGTTCGATCATCATGGCGTTACATATTGTGCTGGTGGAGCCGGAAATTCCGGCCAATACAGGAAATATCGCGAGAACGTGCGCAGCTACGGGCATACATCTGCACCTGGTACGTCCGCTGGGGTTTCGCACAGACGATGCGACGCTGAAGCGGGCAGGCTTGGACTATTGGTATGCGGTGCATATTGAATACCACGATTCGTTTCAGGAAGTGGAGGAGAAATATGCGGGAAGCCGCTTTTTCTTCGCTACGACCAGAGCTAAGAAGCGTTATACGGATTTCAAGTTCCAGGATGGGGATTTCTTTGTGTTCGGTAAAGAGACGAAGGGCTTGCCGCCGGAGATTTTGGAAGCCCATCCCGACACGACGATGCGTATGCCCATGACCGACAAGGTCCGTTCGTTGAACTTGTCTAACTCGGCGGCAATTATTGTGTATGAAGCGCTACGCCAGCTGGATTTCCCCGGGATGCAGTAATTCCGATTCGGGGAAGGAGCCTTTGATGAGGGCGTGGAGCCGGCGGTTGCTTGGCTCCTGAACCCTTGGGGTGATGGGGAAGAAGGCTGATGCGGGAAGAATCAACCTTCGCTGACATGCAAATCGGTGTAGGATAGAAAATAGGGGATGAATCTAGGCAAAGTTGCAGGGAGGACGGCTGAACGTCGATCGATCTCCCTCAGCTTAACTGCCATCGACTACACGGGGAATGGGGCGGTGCAGCCAGTCATCGGTGAAGTACTATAGAAAAGATCGTTGCAGGCAAGCCGGAAAAAAATTAAAAACATGGAACCTTAGCAGGAATCCCGAAAAAAATAGCGAAATATAATAGATTAGGTATTTGGTTCTATTTTTACATAACTAATTTTTCAGGAGAGGTGTACAATTTTATGAAACCTGCTGGTGTGGTCCGTAAAGTGGATCAACTCGGGAGAATCGTGTTGCCTAAGTCACTTCGCAAGAGATATCAAATGAACGAGGGAGATCCCGTCGAGATTTTGGTTCAAGGGGATCACATCATTTTGGAGCGTTACCGGCCGAAATGTGTATTCTGCGGATCGATGGAACACGTTAGTGACTTCAAAGAGCGGTCCATCTGCAATCAATGCCTGGTCGAAATGAGCCAACTGTCCTAGTCTCGATCCAGGACATTTGATGGGTTTATCGGCCTTAGAGCGTAAGCCTAAATGAGCTTCCCGTGCGGGAAGCTTATTTATTTTGTCGAAGTTGCTCGTATGGGGGCGGTTTTGATATTCAATTGGCTCCTAGGCTCCTAACGGAATAGTGATGTTGTTGGCACTCTTTGGGAGGACTAACGTGGATCTTCGTGCGGATCCTGGCGAGGATTCTGACGTGGACACTAGCACGTTGGGTCCTGCCGTGGGTTCTAACGTAGATCCTGACGTGGAACTGAACTTGGACTCTAATGTGGACTGTAACGTGGATCCTGGCGAGGATCCTAACGTGGATACTAACACGTTGGATCCTGCCGTGGTTCCTGACGTGGACCCTAACGTGGATCCTAACGGACCGTAGAGACCTTATTTGGCGATTTCCCGGTTATTTCCCGTTGTAACGGACCCTAATGACCTTATTCGCCTGTCTGAGCAGGGATGGCGGGACTTTTCTGCAAAATAAGGTCTCATCAGT
>NZ_BILV01000092.1 GCF_004000745.1 Paenibacillus barengoltzii NBRC 101215 | reverse complement strand
ACTTCTCACCATTATCCCGATGAATCCGCCAGCTGTACGTCCGCTCCTTCTCTCGCCATTATCCCGTTTAGTCACCAGCCCGTACGTCGTACCCTTCTCACCATTATCCCGTTGAATCCACCATCCGTACGTCCGCCTCTTCTCTCGCCATTATCCCGTTAAGTCCGGCTGGTGCTGTTAGCAGTAGCACTCCCCCAATGAGCTTTTTTTCAACGGGTGGGGGGAAAGTGATATGTCTTCGGGATTGCTTTGCTGGGACTATTGGATCTCCCTCGTTTGTGTTCTAACGGAACCAGATGACGCTAAAGTTCATTTCCCGCGAGATTTCCCAGCCTAACGGAACGTGAGGCCGTTATTGGACATAAAATCCCCCCGTACTAGCCGATTCGAGCCATATAACGTCATCTGATTCCGTTAGAAGTTCCAAACAACTGCAGTCATGCCAAATAAGGGCTGTACGTTCCGTTAAGTCCTTTTGCCAGCCGCCAGTGATCAAACCAACGCCAGTTTACTTTAACATACTCAGCTTAATCGCAGGCCGCACCCCATCCCGTGCCAGACTGACGTTGGCATAGCTGCGGATGCTGGCTCCCGGGCCGATAAAATGGGCGCGCGAAGGTTGATTCCCCTGCGTGCGCTGCCACCACCAGGAACAGCCCAGCTTCTGGCCGTTTCGCAGCACATAATTGGCTTGCTCACCTTTGTCATAGACGTCAAGGCTGCAGCCGTCAGACTTCTTCATTTTCGCATAATCCGTCCCTACGGTAGTCAGCCAGGCCTTGCCAAGGCTTGCGGTGAAAGCCTTGACCTCCGGAACACTCAACAGAAACACATTGTCCTCCGTGTCCGGGCAGCCTTCCCCGTTATCTGTACAACAAGTCGGCTTGATCAATGCTTGCTCCTCCGGGCTAAAGGCCATAGTGAAAAACTCCTCGTTTAACCACTGCCGCAAATCGCAATCACGCCAGGTGATGTCGACGGCATCCCGCCACGTGACGTCCTTGCTTTTCCCGTGATATCGCTTGCAGTCCAATATCTCTTCACTCAACAAGAACAACTCATCGCCCGTATTTTGGAGAACCCGCCACACGATCGGCTGAACTGTTCCATCGGCGAAATGGGGATACGAGCCAAAGGTCATCTGTTCTCCCGGCTGTATGTCATGTTTAAGCAACGTCGAAGCAGATTGATGATTACCATCCATAAAGCTGCCTATTACGCCGCAATCGCGTGACCCAATAACCTGACACCAACTACCTTGACACACATAGTAATATGTATTACATTGTTCCGAAAGAGGTGAACCATAGTGAACGACAGCGCCATCAGCCGGGATTTGATCCGCGGCCATATCGATACCATTATTCTCCGGGTGCTGCTGGAGGGAGATAACTACGGGTATGAGATCATGAAATCCATTTCCTCCATCAGCCAAGGACGTTACGAATTAAAAGAACCGTCGCTCTACACCAGCCTAAAGCGATTGGAGGCCCAGGGGTTGATCGAGTCCTATTGGGGCGAAGATCGCAGCTTGGGCGGTCGGCGCAAATATTACCATGTCACCCCTGCGGGAGTCGAGGTTTACAAAGCCAATCTGGCAGCATGGAAATTGTCCCGCGAAATCATCGACGTTCTGATTGAGAAACAGGAGGGATTCCCATCATGAATTCGTTGCATAACCACGTGGATCGTTTATTTGCCGGTTATCCGGCGACTCAGCGCAATCGTGAAATGAAAGAGGAAATCATCAGCAATTTGGAAGCCAAAGTCGCCGATCTCATGGCGGGCGGGATGGATTACGAACAGGCCGTCCGGACGGCAACGTCCAGCTTCACCCGCATCGACGGGCTGATTGACGAACACCCGCCGATCTATGTCAACCGTTATCGGTTGGAATGGATGCAAAAAGTGCTGTTTTTAGCCATCATTCTGTGGATCTTCACCATACCATTACGTTTGATCGAACGCACACCCTTAAGTTTCTTCCTTCTGGGCTTCGTTCTGGTTCTTGGCCTCCTATATCTCGTGCTGCATTTTGCATGGCGCGGCCGAGCGCTTGAGGTAACAGCTCCTCGACATCTCGCGGCGGCCCGGCGGCGAAGCCGGATCGTGTGGCTGCTGTGGGGCCTGTTCATTTTGATTACCTTGCTTGCGATTACCGCCCTCCGGTTCGGGAGCAATATCTGGTATGGATATCAAGTGAAGATCGGCGGTCCGTATCAGTTTGCACAACTGGGCATTCAATACGCCAAGCCGTTTCTCACGATTTGGATTCCACTGGCGTTCCAGCTCAGCGCTTCGTTACTGACAAAACATGAAGTAGGTGATTGGGAAGCATGACAACAAGACAAAGCATCAAACGTTGGAACATCGGAATTTTCGTTCTGCTCATCGCCGGATTCGTATGCTTAGGTGTGGTAGAAGGCGTGGCACTTCCCCGCCAAGATCAGCAGGAGGCGCTCTACAACGAAGCGCAAAACAATCCGTTAACCCATGACATTACTCGTACAGCCTCTTTCGCGACGCCTTACATGGGAAATGCGGCTAAGGTATCCGGACTTTTTCAGTCACTCCCGCTGGGACCCATTCGTTCTTTTGCCCTTGATCCGGATGAGTTCACTGTGCAAGTGAATCTGGATTTATCGGTGCCGATGGCGGAAGCCGATCGCGATCGCGCGTATTTATACAGCGCCACGGCAGCTTTTGCTTATATCGATAACCTGGAGGCTGTAATTTTCAACCAAGGTTCAGCCGCCTACCGTGTAACGCGTGAAGAACTGCTGCACTGGTACGGCGTTGATCAGTTTTCTTCTTTAACCACCAGCTCTGCCACATGGCAAGCTGCGGTGCAAAACAAGCTGACAGATCGGGAATACACGCGGCAAGCATTTCAGGAACTGTTTCATGAGTCTGAGACTCTATCGGTTTAACGCTTCCTTCTCCCAATGCTTTTCTCTGATAAAGCCCTTCTAAGCACACTCATCTATAAGGGAAATTCGGATGCCGCATTCACAACCAGATCTCAAAAAAATAAAAAGTCGATCAGGAGTGAACTTCCTGACCGACTTTTTGAGGTATACTCATTACTTCTCTTCCCGCCTCTTAATCATCTCCAGGAACTCGAGAATGATGTCGGAAACGGCATCCTCTTCGGACATATGAATATACTTGCTTATATGCACAATATCGCCTTTAAACAGCTCGATTAACTTTAACGTCGCATCGGGATCGTTATCCCTTGCTTTTTGAAGCAAACTCAGGAACTCTTCATCATCCGGGATAACTCTTTGATCATCTTTCGTTTCCATTTGTTCACCCCTTGCTGACTCATATTCAACTCGCGGGCGACTTCCCCCTCCGTTTTGTCCTGTAAATAGATTTTGGAGATGATCGTTTTTCCCGTCGTAGAAGGAAGCGCATTGATCAGCTGTCTCACAACAATTTTGTTATCAGAAGATGAGGTGAAGCAGGTTACGGCCGGCTCGACTCCATTGAATGAACATTCCCGTTTTCTGACGACTCTCGCTCTGTATTGAACCCTCCATGCAATACGATAAACTTCTTTCCGATATTGCTCGTACACGGTATGTTGTTCCTTCAAAACTACCTCCCCCTTTCATTTTCATCTTCTATGTATAGGGAAATTTTCAAGGGGGTTATACAACCATAATTATATAAGTAGTAATGATTATAACATTTTTTCTAGAATTTGGTTGTACTAAGAAGAACTTTTTTTCCCCATATAGTGAAGGGCCCAATAAAAAGTTCAAGGAGGTACCCATTATGCAGGTTGCAGATATTGTGTCGTTGGTTGCGAATGTTGGCTTTCCTGTCACACTTTGCTTCATCCTGATCAAATATGTGCTGCAAACCGTTGGCGATAAATTGGGCAACATCGAGGCTTCCTTGCAGGCTCTCTCCGAAGAAGTACAGCGGCTGGATGATATTCTGGGCGAAGATCGGCAGACCTCAGGAGCCTCTAGCAGTAAAGAATCTAGGAAACTGTGAAAATCCTCAGGCCTAAGGTTGTACCGCAGTTGCGGGTAAAAACACCCCTATTTATATCTATGACGGGCCCGGCAAAGTTAGAACGATTGATGTCATCACAAAAAGCCCCATGCTGCTCGCGATCCTTTTGGTTCAAGGTTCACGAAGCATGAGGCTTTTTGCGGGCTGGGAACGTTCAGGATTGTCCCTTACGATGATTGTAACCCTTGGTACAGGGCATCAAGCAGCCGGTGCGTCCGATCGCAGCCATACTCCCAGAACATCACTCCGGCGAGCTCTTGTGCTTTGACGTAATCGCATTTATAGCGAATCGACATTTCATCGTCATAGGAGATAAACGTTTGGCCGTCGAACAGATACGGCGCTTTCGCTTCCTCATCCCAGTAACGGACAAATCCGTTGCGATCGATATACTCAGCGGCTAATTCCGTAAAATCTGGGCCGTACCCGCCCGATCCGGGGGACATTTGATACAGCCCGCGGTTCACGTTCGGTACGTCCTTCCACATGCGCGAATAAAACGCTGCGCCGATGACGATTTTCTCCTTAGGCACCCCGGCCCGAACAAACAGGTTCACCGAGGCGTCAACACTGATGCGGAAGAGGTCCCCGGTTCCGGTGTACAGGTTGGTGTGATGCCCGGTCAACGTCTGGAAACCGCCGCGCATGTCGTACGTCATCAGCTGGACAAAATCGAGGTAACGCTGGACCTCGGCCATTTCCGTACCGTCAATATAATATTGGTCTGCTCCGGCAGCAATTGTCAGCCAATAGTGGCGGCCATCCCGTTCGCCTTGCCGATCGAGTGCCTCCCTCATCGTCCGCAACAGCAACGTAAAATTCGCCTTGTCGTCCGGGCTGGCGGCAATCCCCGCCTCGGCATAGCAGGGGTACTCCCAATCCAGGTCGACCCCGTCAAGCGCATATTCCGTGACGGCGCGAACCGCCGACTCGGCCATGGCTTGCCGCCCGGCTTCCGTTGAAGCAGCCTCCGAGAAGCCGCCGGCGCTCCAGCCGCCAACCGACAGCAGGATCGTCAGGTCAGGATTCTCCCGTTTGAGTTCGGGCAATAATTTTAAGTTTTGCAGATGTCCCGTTTGAATCCGGTCTTCACGTACATGGCCAAAGGCGATGTTGATATGGGTCAGCTTCTTCAGTTCTTCCTTCGTCAGTTCAGGGAGGTGGCGATCGCTAACGTAGCCCGCCACCACATAGTTCCGGCTCATTTGGTGCTCCTCCCTTGGCTGGCGCGGCCGCCCGCGCCAACCTGAGTTGTCGTCTCATACACAGTTACAAATCGCTTAAAATTTGAAGTGCTTCCTTGCCGCTTCCCGGCTTATAACCCGATTGCACGTAACGGACGTTCCCTTCTGGGTCCAGGACAAATAGGTGCGGGAACCCTCCGCTCCCTAACTGGATGCCGGCATCCGTGAACCGGCGCAGCGCCCTGTGACCGGGATCGCCGGCAAACACCGCGCGATTCGGCAATCCTGCAGCAGCTTCAGGGATGGCAGGAGCCGGTGAGTCCTCCTCACGCCCAAGGACAAAAACAACCGGGATTCCCAAAGCGTCAAACGTTTCCGCGAGTTCTCCTGTTTCACGCAGCAGATGCTTCGATGGCTCCCGCTCCGGCTCCAACCAAGCGATCATGGCGCCGCGCGGACCTTGGCACAGCGCCCCCAGCGTTGTCTCTGTCCCATCGACTTGCCATAGCGGCGTCTTGGGATCCGGCGATCCGTACACCGGGATATGCCGCGATGGGGCTGGGAAGGTCAGCGTCACCTCGGTCTGCTCTTGCTCTGCCACCCGGAAGTACGTCAGCCGTCCCAGCACAGTGCCGTCCTTCAGCCGCACGCCCGAGGTAATCCGGTAATCGCCCGGCTCAACATCAAACGCGGTATCGTACACATCGGATTTGCCGTGCGGGTACAGCAGCGTTTTATAGAACCCATTTTCCAACCGGGCGATCGTGAAGTTCTCCATATAAGAGGCGTTTGGTGCGTCGGTTTCGCCATCCGCTTCGCGCCGAAGCACCAGCTGGCCGGTGCGGACATCAGCGTCCGCAGCCTGTTCTTCGGGTACGCTTCCGATTGCTGCATCCACCCAAATACCCGCCGCATAATACTGTGGCTTCAACTCGTTCGGGTGCAGCCTTGCCGGAATTCCAAGGCTCCGGCATAATGAGACGAACAGAATGTCCAGCGCGCCTTGATCCGCAATCCGCAGCTGGAATGTGCCAAGAGGTCCTGCTTTACCGCGCAGGTTCCCCGGCCCCATATGCACCTTCCAGCCTTCATTCAGGAACTGAACAAGTCGGGAAGGATCCGCTTGATAAGCTTCGATCTCTGCTTCAGTAAATTGAGACTGCAGCGCCGTCCGGTAAGGGGTGATCATCTCAAACAACACGCGCGGGCACATCACGTACGTCACGAACAGCTCCCGATCGTACGAATCCTTCCACGGCAACGATCCGGTTAAGTGGTCAGTCAGCGTCTCGCGCATCGTATCGGTTAAATCTTTCTCCCGCAGGCTTTCGAGCAGAAGCAACGGCCATTCGCCATATTCCGGGACGCGCTCCTCCAGGAAAGCAGCGATTTCCCGGCTGTTACCGCGAGCAGGCTCCAGCACTTTCCATACCCGGTCGGCCGGCAGCCCCAGCTGGGCAGCGAGTCGTTTGGCATCTTCCTCTGTCAAGAACGTCTCTTCATAGGCCCGGCGCAAGGCAGCCCCTTCAGCCACGCGTTCTTCATGCCGCTGTAACTTTTCCGCAGGGAGCGGTTCAGACTCCGGACCGTCCAACTCCGGCGGAGGCACCAGCTCGAAATCCTCGCTGTCAACCGGCTGCTCTCCAACCGCTTTGCTTAATACGACCTCGAACCGGTCGCCGTCCGCGATTCGGATCTTCCGCTGCCCCCAAGCCCCGTCACGCACGGCCCGAACGATCAGATCCCCGTAACCGGTCGTGAACCGAACTTCGCCATGCTCATCCGTGATCAGCTCAGCCAGCGGGAAGAGCTCGGCATAGTTGTACAGTTGGAACTGCACCTTAGCCCCAACCGCCGGCGTGCCGTCCGTCTCCCGCACCTCCACGGCGATGGTCCGGGTTGGCGCGTAATTCGCCAGCAGGTTCAGCTCGGCATACGGGCCGCTCTTGACGGTAATTTCCTCCGGCCCGGTATAGGTGGCCGGGACGCGGGTATGCACCAGCATCGCCCGTCGTGCCGGACCGCTGAACCAACCTTGGTCCAGACGCGCCTCCGGCTCGCAAGCGCCGATATAATGCCATTTGCCGTCTGCCCAAGCCTCGACCCAAGCGTGATTATCGTCGCAGTGCGCCCAACGCGGCGTGTAGCACTGCCGCGCCGGAATGCCGATGCTGCGCAGCGCCGCAACCGCCAGCGTGGATTCCTCGCCACAGCGCCCGCGTGCGTTGCGAATCATTCCGATCGGCGACAACGTGCGCAAGTCGCTGCCGATGTAGGTCGCTTTTTCATGACACCAATAATTCGCCTCGAGAATCGCCTCCGCCATCGATAATCCTGCCGTCCGCGGCCCCAGTTCCGCATAAATGACGTCACGGAAATCCTCGAGGTTCTCGGTGTTCACCCTGACCGGAAGCACGAAATGCAAGAACAGGTAGTCCGGCACCCGATCGCCCCAAGGTACCTGCTTACGGATAGCCAGCGCCTGACGAACATGGGTTAAGAAAAACGTGCCGTCATAATCGGCCAGATCGTTTAGCGGCATATGCACATACAGAAATTTTAATGCCCACGCCTCTTCAACTGTTAACGGGCCGTCAAAAACACCAAACAACTCCTTCTCCCGGCCCTGGGCGAGCTTTCGGATGTCCGCAAACTTGCGTTCCATCTGCTCCAGCTCCTGTTCACTTAACGAAAACACCGGTGTCTCCACGCTCATCCATGCTCACTCCTTCCACAGTTTTCCGTCTTCCCGGATATAATAGATCCCCTTGCCGTCCAATGCTGGCGCGGAAATCTCAAATCTTCTGCTCGCGGCCTCAACCGTCGGCTGAATGCGCAGCACATCCTTTTCTTCCGCACTTACGAGCTCTGTAAGTTCCGTCGTAAAACGGCCATGACGGGCATAATAGCTTCGCTGGCGATAATACAACCGGCGCAGCTCCCATTTGATATATTCGTCCTGCGGCAGCGGGAAAGCCTTAGATCCATCACCCGCATCGGCTCCCTCGTCCGCAAAAACCACATACCCCCACAGCTCGGGATAATGCATGTTAATGATGCCCTGCGGAGACCATACCCAGTTGTCCTCGGGGTAAGGCTTCCCGGTCTCCGGGTTGATTTGCTTGACGTAGCGGCCGTCTTGCACCTCGACTCGCCATTCGACCCGGGAAAAATTCACCCGCCAGAACTCCCCCGGCATCGGCGGACGCCCCTCCGGCGCACATTCGCGCAGTGCGGCCCACGGGAGGGCTACCTCCACGCTCCACCGACGATTCTGTGCCGTCGGATCGTTTAACTTCCCATCGATATATACCGCCGTGCGCAGCCCATGAATGTCCCAGCCGTTCACCGGCGGTCCACCGTCCCGGTAAGGCTTGACCAATAGCAAATCCCATACTGTATTCAGGGCGTTGATTTCAAATTCATAATACAGGTGGCTGTCGCCATCTGGATCGATAAAGATTTCAAAGTCGTTGTCATGGAAAATCACCGAATCTCGTTCCGTCAGCGTCGCCCAAATTTCGTCCTCTTCCATTTCAGCTGCTACGTAGAAATATTCGTCATCCCACAGCATTTTCGCCCGCGTCCGTTTGCTTGGCTTGGGCCGTACATCGCCTTCGATATCCACGAAGTCGTCCGTCCATGCCGCGGCGTCCCAGAACGGCTTGTCGATCCGTCCGTCCAGGACAAGCGGCCCGGCGGCCCGCTTGCAGATATAGGTTTTGGGTGCAAATTCGATTGAAGGTTCAGGCACCTCGCTGTAATTCACCATCGTTTTCTCCCTCCTTACGCTAACGGACCTCAGCGCCGTTATTTCGATGAAAATCCCAGTTATCAGCATCTAACGGACCCAGTCGACCTTATTTGGCGGTTTGGACCATCAATTCAGCCCATTCCAAGCGGATAACGGCTCTCCAGTCCGTTACATTGTGGATTGACATCTTTTCCAGCAAATAAGGTCTTTCAGGTCCGTTACGACGCAAATCTCGCAAGGCGGCTTCCTTCCCTCGCGCGCGCAGCGTCTAGAGAGGCAAAAAGCCCCCCGCGAATCACCGGATGCGCAGCACGATCGCGATCGGCGTCTCCCCTTGCCGCGCGGCATCGGGTAAGCGCACCGCCACGCCGTCCTCCGCAGATGGGCGGAAGTCCAAGGCTTCGGCGCCGTAGACCAGGTCAATTCGGTTTATGCCGGAAGCGGAAAGCGGCAGAAGCACTTCCTCCGGAATGATCTCCGCGCCTTCTTGCACCAGCATCAAGGCGTATCTTGTCTCTCCCTTGCGAGTGAAGTAAATGTTCCCGGAAGCATACGGCTCACAGATCCGTGTCCCGTAAATGGCTTCGCCGTACACCTTCAGCCACTCGCCTAACCCTTTCATTCGTTCCAGCGCCGGCTTCGGCAGCCTTCCGTCCGGCTGCGGCCCGACGTTAAGCGCCAGATTGCCGCCTTTGGCGACGATTTCGACGAGCAGATGCACCAGTTCGCGGACAGATTTATAGCTGTCGTTAAAGCTGAACGAGAAGGAATGCCCCATCGTGATGCAGCTCTCCCAAGGAACGGTGAGCGGCCGCTCCGGCACAGTTTGCTCGGGGGTGATCAGGTTCTCGTATGGCCCGCCCACCGTGCGGTCCGCGGTCAACAACCAAGGTTGGATTTGCCGCGCCTTCTCCACCACTTCGCCAAGCCGAATGTCCTGATCGCGGCGGGCATTCACCCACCCGGCGTCCAGCCATAACATATCGATGCGGCCGTACCGCGTCATCAGCTCCATGATTTGCGCATGGGTAAACTGAACGAACTGCTCCCACAGCCAAGGGTACTGCTTCGGATCATACGATGGTCCGCGCCACATTCTGCTGCCCCGTTCCATGCCCGGTGCCCAGTAATACGGCGTATGCCAGTCCGCTTTGGAGAAATAAGCGGAGATCGCCAATCCTTCGGCACGGAACGCATCGAACAACACCCGGCAAATATCCGCATAACGGTGCATATGGAACGGACAATCCGGCCCGGTGATCCGGTAGTTGGTGGTATGGGTGTCCCACATGCAAAATCCGTCATGATGCTTGGTCGTAAACGTTAAATACTTGAACCCGCCATCCGCTGCCGCTTTGGCCCATAACTCGGGCTGAAATCGGATCGGATTAAACGTACGATTCAAATCAAAATATTCTTGTTTGAACCGTTCCATGTCATCGATCCAGTCAATGTCGTTGCGAGACCAGTCCCCGTCCTCATCGCTGAGCGCCCAGGACTCCACCAGGCCAAGCTGGGAGTACGGCCCCCAGTGCATCATCAGGCCCAGCTTCTGATCCTGGAACCATTCCAGCCGCTCGAGGAGGAGCGGATCTTCCGGTCTCACCCAGTTTTGTTCACTGCTGTAATTGTGCACACCTTGCTCCACAGCCGGTTCAGCTGCAAAAGGCGCCTCGGAGGGCGCCTTCTGCGGCTCGGCCGACGGCTCCTGATACGCGATTTCCTTCTCGCTCATGGATGCCTCCTTGTCTCGGTCCGATAGATTTATTGATTTGAACTTGCTATCTTATCTGCCGTTGGCTTAGCTGGCTTGATTCCAACGGTCATAAGCCGCTTGGTATACTTCGGCAACGCGATCGCTGCCCATTTTCTTCAGCTGGCTGATATATTTATCCCAGTTATCAAGCGATTCTTGGCCCGTAACGAACTTCGCTTCCATTTGCGTTACATACGTATTCAAGTCAGAAAGCAACGCAGACACCTCGGATTGCTCATCGGTCGTCAGGAAGGCGTTCGGGAACGGCGGTTTGCCGAT
Source organism: Paenibacillus barengoltzii NBRC 101215 (assembly GCF_004000745.1). Lineage (GTDB taxonomy): Bacteria > Bacillota > Bacilli > Paenibacillales > Paenibacillaceae > Fontibacillus > Fontibacillus barengoltzii. The sequence continues at coordinate 12,486 of NZ_BILV01000092.1, read as the reverse complement.
CGGAGCCAGCTTCTCTTGCGTTTGTTGTTCAATCCATTCGTCAAATTCTGTCTTGAGGCCATTCGTCAATTCGCTCAGGTTGACCCCCGGCGTCAAAATACCGTAGTTTGGTGTAATCGTTCCGCGATACTCCTCACGGTCTTTGCCATCCGGTACCGGCAGCCATTCCTTCACTTTGTTCTCTTTATCCTTGTACTGCCACAACAGTCCTTCCGGACCTTGCGTCCACAAGGTGGAGCCTTCATAGCTGTATTGATAATCAATCCAACGCATCGTCGCTGCCGGATTCGGGTTGCTCTTCGTAATCGCGAAGGTTCCGTTGGCCGACATGCCCGGATGCTTACCATAAACCGGCGTACCTGCAATATCACTTGCTACCGGAGTCATCAGCGGATGCTCATCACTTGGCTCCCCGCCGAGCGTGAAATATGGATGATAGTCGCTGAACAGAGCAACTTGGTTATTTTTCCCTTTGGCTTTCTTCTGATCATCGGTTTGCGAGAACGTCTCGTGATCCAGCAGTTCTTCCTTCCACAGGCGGTTCATAAAGGTCAAATACTCTTTATATCCTTCTTCTTGTCGTGCATAATGCACTTTGCCTTCCTTATCGGCATAGATGGTCGTGTCATACATCCCCCAGAACCCGAAGAAGAACATCCGCAGGTCGTCCAGTTTTACGGACGAGAGCGGGATTTCATCAGCTTTGCCGTTCCCGTTCGGATCCTCTTCCTTCACCCGTTTCAGATAGGTGTAGAGTTCTTCCGTGGTCTTAGGCTCTTCCGCATTTAACGCCTTCAGGAATTTGCCGTTATACCACATCGGACCGCGATACCATACTGCTGCGGTATCAATGAACGGCAGGGCATAAATATGTCCATCCGTCGTCGTAATGTTCTTACGAATGTCTGGGTTCTCGTCGAGGATCTTCTTCAAGTTAGGAGCGTAGTTGTCGATCAGATCCTCCAGAGGAATCAGAATCCCTTGGCTGCCATAGGTGACTTGTTCCGCAGGGGTAATGTCTGCTGCGTACAGCGCATCTGGCAGGTCGCCGCTGGCGAACACCAGGTTTTTCTTCGTACTGAAGCTATCGATAGGAGCCGTTTGGAATTCCACTTTGATCCCCGACAGCTTTTCCATCTCTTGGACTACGGGCATCGTGCTCCAATCCGCCATCCCGGCATCCGGAGCCAGCATCGTCAGCGTAAGCGGCTCATCGACGATAGGGAATCCCTCTTTCTTAACGCCCTTCACTTCTTCCGCTTGTTCGGAAGAGGCAGCGTTCGTTCCCGAGTTCGCCCCATTCCCTGAATTACTTGCCGTGTTGCCCGAATTGCCGGACGAACCGCAGGCTGCCAGCAACGAGGCCAGCAGGAGCAAGCTTAAAGCTAGCGCTCCACGTCTTTTTAGCTTCTGCATGAATGAATCCTCCTTTTGAATATTTAAATGTATGGCAAGATCATCCCTTAACGGAACCGATCATGACACCTTGCACAAAATAGCGTTGCAGGAACGGATATACGACAATGACCGGCAGCGTCGCTACAATAATCACTGCGTATTTAACCAGTGCGGCCACTTCCGCCCGGTTATTCAAGGCGGTGGCAGTAGCAGCATCAATCGAACCGGTCTGCGCCGACATCTCCTGCAGGACCAGAATTTGCCGCAGTACAAGCTGAAGCGGATATTTTGCATCATCATTCAAGTAAATCATGGCTGAAAAGTAGCTGTTCCAATGACCTACCCCGAAGAACAAGGCCATTACTGCAATAATCGAAGTCGACAAAGGTAACACAATTTGGAAGAACAGCCGGAAGTTACTGCATCCATCGATTTCTGCGGCCTCCTGGAGCTCTTTGGGGATATTGGATTGGAAGAACGTCCGGCATACAATCAAATTCCAAACGGAGGTGGCCCCCGGTAGGATTAAAGCCCACATCGTGTTGACCATGCCCAAATCCTTAATGAGCAAATAGGTCGGTACCAAACCACCGCTGAAGAACATCGTGACCATAAAAATCCCCATAAACAGATTCCGCCCAACAAAATCTTTCCGACTGAGCGCATAGGCGGCCGGGATGGTCACCGCCAGGTTGACCAGCGTACCTACAACGGTATAGAGAATGGTGTTCCCGTAGCCGGTCCAGATTTGCGGATCCCGGAACACCCGTTCATATCCTTCAAAGGTAAGGCCCATCGGCCATAACCACATTTCCCCGGAAGAGACGTATTTCGGGGTACTGACAGAGGCGCTGATGATGTAAATGATCGGATAGGCGACGATGACCAGCGCCAGGAACAAAAACAGATAGTTACATGCTAGAAAAATACGATCTCGCCGAGTTTCCTTAATTGCCGATACCACATGTCCCACTCCTTTCTTCTACCATAGGCTGTTTTCACTGACGCGCCGAACGATCTGATTGACGGTGACAAGTAATATCGCGTTAACAACCGAGTTGAACAAGCCAACCGCCGTGGAGAAGCTGTACTGCGCATCCAGCAAGCCTGACCGGTAGACGAACGTCGAGATGACGTCGGAGGATTCCATGTTCAGCGGGTTTTGCAGCAACAGGATTTTCTCGAACCCAACGCCGAGCAGACTCCCCATATTCAGAATCATCAGGATTGTAATGGTGGGCAGAATCGCCGGAATATTGATGTACCGAATCCGCTGCATACGCGATGCCCCATCCAGAATCGCCGCTTCATGAAGCCCCGGATCAACCCCGGTTAATGCGGCTAAGTAAATGATCGTGCCCCAGCCGGTTCCTTGCCATACGTCAGACAACACATACACAGTTTTGAACCAGCGAGGATCGGACAAGAAATCTGGAGGCTTAATGCCAAACGCTTCAATCAAGTTCACGATCATCCCTGTGGAAGGCGTCAGGAACGTAATGATCATCCCCGCCATAACAACCATCGAGATAAAGTGTGGTGCATAGGTTACGGTCTGAACCGTTCTTTTGAAGAAGCCGTCCTTCACTTCGTTAAATGCTAACGCTAGAATAATCGGGAGCGGGAACCCGACCGCCAGCCCGTACAAGCTGATCCCCAGCGTGTTCCACAGCAGATCCCAGAAATAATAAGAATTAAAGAAACGGACAAAGTGATCGAAGCCAACCCATGGACTGCCCAAAATTCCGTTCACGGGAATAAAGTTTTTAAAAGCGATCTGAATCCCGTACATCGGCACATAGCTAAAGATCAGAATGCTTAATAATGCAGGTGCGATAAAAATGTACAATTGCCAATTCCGGAGGATTTTTGTCCTGAGTTTTCGTTTGGCAGCGATTTGGGGTATAGGCCTGGTGTCGATCGCGGTTGGTGCGCTTTTCTGCATCGGCGATTCCTCCTTTTTTTTCTGAAGTGTAATGGGGCCGCCGGGCTTTCGTAAATATGTCATTTTACTTTGCGATAACAAAATGCCGCAGCAAATTTAACAAATTGATTGATTTTCATCTCTTTTCATGTAAATTTCATGTAAGTAAAATTAACAAGAGGTAGTCCCGACAGATGGCTTGGAATGTGTATTTTTTTACGGTTCATGCCGCAATTTACGCCGAAGAAAGCCTGAGACAAGCCTTAGCAAGCAAAAATAACATGTGATTCCCGCCCCGTCCCGCTACTTTCTTCCCTTGCGTTATCCGTAAAACTCCTTTACGTTTTATATAAGAAAAACGTCTATCGACGTACATTCAATGCAGACAGACTTTTTGATATCCAAAAAATAAATAGAGCGGGCGAGGGGGGCAGACGTAACGTGAAGCTGAATTACTTCAAGTCGAAGCTTTTTCAAAAATACACCTGGTCTTACTTGTTCATGCTGCTGGTTCCACTTGCATTGTTATCGGTCTTCATCTATAACAGCGCGGTCCGCAATCTCCGCTCCGAAATCGAACAATCGCATCTGAACCAGTTGACACAGGCCAAGACGATCGTGGACAGCCATGTCCAGCAGCTCAGCGATATCGCTTCGCGGGTTGCTTATGACGATCAACTGGCCCGTTATCGCGTGCATGATCCGTATTACAGCTTAGAGGCGATCAATGCGCTCAAAAATTACAAGGCGACCAGTCCGATTATTGGGGAAATGTTCTTATACTTCCATGGCGATGAGAGGATTTATTCCACCGCCGGGATGACAAGTCTGGACGTGTTTCACGAACGTTATCATTTTTTGAACTGGGACGACTCTACACTGGTGGAGGAACTTAATACCATCAAGTTCCCTGTCATTCACTCCACCGAAAGGTTAAACAAGAACGGAACGATACAGAATTCGGTCTTGGCTTATCTCGTTCCGATTACACCTAACAACCCGAACCCGCACGGAACATTAATGTACCTGATCCCAAAATCGGAGTTGACCCGACTCATCGATACAATCCTTGGCAACTATGAAGGATCCTCTTACATTTTCGATAACCATGGTCGTGTCATGGCATCCAAAAACAATCAAGAACAACCGCTTGAGGGATCGGACCTGCAGCAATTAGTTTCGCTTTCAACAGGAATCCACAGCATTGAACTGGGCGGGGTATCGCATTCCGTGGTTTCGGCCAAGTCAGAGACCAACGGCTGGAATTACGTCACCTTGATGCCGAGCTCACAGTTCCTTGACAGCGTGATGCATCTGCGCAGCTTGATGATTTTGCTGCTGGCTGTGCTGACTGTCGTCGGAACCTTGGCAGCACTGATCTTGGCGCGGCGTCAGCTTCATCCCATCCTTGATCTCGTCAAGTTTGCCGATTCCAAATCGAAGCTCGGCGGACTGACCGCCGAACCGCACAAAGCCGGCAACGAGCTGGACCGCATCCGTACGGCGCTCCAGGAATACAGCTCGCGCGCCGACCTGCAGGAGCCGTATGCACGCAACCATTTTCTATTGATGCTGCTGAAATACGGAAATGCCCGCAGCCTGATGCCGGAGCTGTTAAGCTCGCTGGAGATCAACCTGAACAAGGCCCGTTATTTCGCCATGATTGTCGGCCGGGATGAAGCGGCGAAGAGCCGGCTGAACAGCCACGATTGGCAGGAAATGATCGGACGGCTGGCCGCGGCGGAAATCCCTGAATATAGCGCATGCCTTTACAGCGTGGAGCTGCCTAAACCCGGGCAAATGGCCCTGATCGTTGGCTTTGACAAGGTCGATTCCTGGTCCGGGCCCGACCAGTTCCGCCGGCTCGTCCACCGTATCCACGACAACCTGCTGGAGCATTTCCGGATTGACCCTGTGATTGGGGTAGGCACGTATTACAACGATCCTGATCAACTGAACCAATCGTTTATTGAGGCTTGCTCAGCATTTGAATCACGGATGTTTACCGGGCATGGCAGCATCACCTTCTTCGAGAAGCTGTCGCATTCGCCGGACGAAACGTCCTGGGTGCCTAAGAACGAGCTGCTGAAGCTGTCCCAGAGCTTAAAGCAAGGCAGCTACGAAGTGGCGGCCCAAACGATCAGCGAGGCGATGAAAGTGCTGCAAAATCCGGAACTGTCCGTCGAAATGAAGCGCTGCATCAGCTTTGACATCTTGAATACGATTCTGCGGACGGGAATGGAGATGGACATCCGCGATTGGACCTACGAAATCCCAAGCTCCGATGCGTTTAATTCCTTGCAGGAGCTGGAGCGCCATTTCCTCAGCCTCGCTTCGCGGATCTGCGAGTTGGCGCTGCATAACGAACGCAAGGAAGAGCATTCCCTGATGGACCGGATTATCGCCTACATCGACAGCAATTATATGGATCACTCGTTAAGTCTGGAGGCCATCTCCTGCAAATATTCGATTTCAGTATCGCATTTCAGCCGCTCCTTCAAAGATCAGATGGGGATCAATTTCGTCCAATACATCTGGCAAAAACGGATGATGGCGGTGATGAACGATCTGACGTCCACCAACGATTCGCTGAAGGACATTATCCAGCGGGTCGGCTACCTCGACACGCCTAACTTCATCCGCAAGTTTAAGAAGGAAACCGGTTTAACTCCCGGCCAGTACCGCAAGCTGTATTCCCAGGCGGAATCCAGCAATCCGCCGATTTCGGACTCGGCCGATGCCGGGTAAGACGGTTGTTCCCGAATTACAAAGAAGGCTGCCTAAGCACTCAAGCTTTAGGCAGCCTTCTGGAATTGACGTTTTTGATTATTTCCCACAGCATTTCTTGTACTTCAAACCGCTTCCGCAAGGGCAAGGATCGTTGCGGCCAATCTTGTTCGACCGGGCTTGCTTGACGACATACCCGCGAATGACAGGTCTCGCTTGCGAGCTTCCGGAAGGGTCCTGCATCCGGCGCAGCTCGTCCAACGTGTGTCCGGCATTGGACCACATCCGGGTGTGGTCGTATACGTCACCGATGAGGGCTACCGCTTGCTGCACCTGCTTCTGCGACAAGAAGTCCAGATCCCGACGTTCGAATTCGTAGAGCAGATCCTGCAAGGAAGCTTCCATCGAACAGCCGAGCTGAATGTCGTCCACTAAATACTCCGCGCTTTCCGAATCCAAATGAAACTCTTTCGTTACGAACTCCCGCAACGCTGTCAGTTGCGGAGTCATCTCAAAGTAGTCTTGATCCGCATATTTAAGCAGCTCTTGCGCTTCCGGCACATAGTAAGGCTTCCCTTTTACTTTCCCCTTGAGATCCTCAAATTCTTTGTCCTCCATGTCCAAGGAGGCAATATATCCCTGACGCGGCTCAAAATACTGATCCGTCCGGAGAAGGAATTGGTTCATCTGTTGCAGCAATTCTTCTTCCGTGATGGATGCATGGCTGTTCTGCGCGTTATAGATTTCCGTCAGCTTCGCGGGTTCGATGATTCCATACAGATTAATCGCCGCCATCAAGTAATTGTAGACCCGGTGGCTTCGTTCCAGCGCCTGCCGGAGAGCCGGTTGATCCAGCTTCCGGAAGGCGGCCTTCACTTCGTCTGGAATCACTAGGTGCAACTGATTGTCAGTGAAAAACGTAAACAGCAAGCCGCGATCCAGGAAATAGTAGTAGTATCCGAAAGGTGTCGCGTTGCTTGGTTGGCAGGAACCATCCAACACCGAGGCGAACAGCTCCCACTCCATTGGTCTGCTGTTGAGTAAAGCGAACTCCAGCGATTCGGGATTTTCGATGCTTGCTTGAACGGCTGCGGCCAGTTCCTCCTTCTTCATCTTGGAGCGGCCAGGAATGCTATATACGGCGGCTAACGCCGCCAGCCGGGTCTTGGTCAGACTGGGCAAGATATCCGCCAGCTGATGCATCACCTCGCCAATCATCGCATGCTGAATATTGTTCTCCACCAGCAGTTGGTTCATCTGATCATTCATGTAAAACTACTCCTCTTCATTTCATTCAAACGGATATTTCAGTCCCCATTGCCCGCGAATCTGATCCATCAAGCGCAGGATCGCCAGCGATTCATCGAGCGAAATGTCGCTGCTTTCGGTCAACCCGGCGTTCAGGGCCAGACCGACGGCTTCCGCCTCATAGGCATAACCTTTAAAGGTCCGATCATCGGTCACGGTCTCAGGTTCTTCCCCATCTACATACAACGTGGCTGTAGTCGCGTTAAGGAACCCGGGAATGTAAATCTTGCCGTTCGTGCCATGAATATAAGCATCGTTGCCGATCGCCAACCGCACGGCGCCATTTAAGGAAGCGACAGCCCCATTTTCGTAGGTCAACAATACGGAGAAGTGCTCATCGACCCTGGTTTCCCCGAGATGCGCCGTACTTTGGATGCTTTGCGGGTGCGGCCCCAGCACCATCGACGCAAAGGAAACCGGGTAGATGCCGGCATCCAGCAGCGCCCCGCCGCCAAGCTCGGGGTTCAGCAGCCTTCCGGCCGGATCCCAGCCGGCGCGGAAGCCAAAGTCCGCTTTCACCAAGCGCACTTCGCCGATCCGTCCAGCCGCCAGCCATTCCCGCACACGGCGGATGACCGGCAGAAACCGCGTCCACATCGCTTCCATCAGGAACAGCTTGTGTTCGCGGGCATAGGTAACCAGTTCCTCCAATTCGGCGGCATTAACCGTAAACGGCTTCTCGCATAAGACGGCCTTCCCCGCACGCAGCGCCATCATCACATTGTCCTTATGGTAAGGATGCGGTGTAGCTACATAGATGGCATCCACTTCCGGGTCAGCGACCAGTGCCTCATAGCTTCCATAAGCTTTAGGAATCCCGTATTTTTCAGCAAACGCCTTGGCCTTCTCCAGATTTCTCGAACCGATGGCATAGGCTTCGCCGTTGCTCGCATGCGCCAAATCCCCCGCAAACGATTCGGCAATTCCCCCAGCCGCTAAAATTCCCCACTTGATTGTCGCCTCTCCCATTCGTTCCTTCCTCCTTTGCTCGACTCACCTTTCATTCATTATACCTGCTAACCCGCCGATGGGGAAACGGAACGAATTGGAGCGTCCGATATGCTATAATCAATAGACGCGGGAAGGACAAGCCCCCGCAATTTCGCCATTTGAGAGGTTGGGCAGCATGCTGACATTTGAGCAGAAACTGGAAATCTTCAAATCATTCCCTGAGCTGGAACAAAGAAACGTATCGCTGGGCCGGGTAAATTTCCACTATGAAGGCAGCGTTTATGATAAAAAAACCGTTGTCTACCACCTACACCCCAACGGGAACGGGTTTGTATACGCCGGGCTGTTGGACGGGTATGAGACCGATGCCAAAGGATTCGTAAATATCCGGGACATGGCAGAGCCGGAGTTACGTCGCCTGGTCGAGGCGTCCATTGCCTCTTTGTCCGTCCGAAAGGACGAAGACAGCGTTTCATCCCCTGCTAACTCCAGAGCTAAAGACGGTTCCCTGCACAACACCTCAACCGGGGGGATATGGGTGAATGCCAAAGGTGAGAAGCTGACACTCAAATATGAGGATGATTTGTGGTATATCTACTCCGGATTAAGCCTGGAGATGGCTTTTGAAACCCGTGAGGAAGCCGGGGAATATTTAGCGGAGGAAGGCTTTTCCCCATTTAAAGGATAATAACTGAAAACTCAAGTGACCGACCATGCCTTACGGGGCATGGTTTTTCGTTGATTTTCAAAAAAAGTTTGAATTTGTTCAATAAATTGTTTGATTTTTGACACAAAATGTTCAATAATTAAGTCAGACACAATTTGTTCACATTTTTATGAGTCCAGTGAAACGTAAAGGAGCGAATCCTCATGTGGCAACCGGAGAAATTGAAAGGCAACGCTTTTCTATGGATTGTGGGACTGGGTGCTTTTTATGCGGTGTTCTATACCGTGTTTACCCTGCTCTCGATTCACGGTTAATAGTCACGTTTTTTTGTAACCGCTGCCATGGGCTTGGGCGATCTGCCTGATCCCGTATATGGTGAATGTCAAACATCTACCGCCGAGCCAGTGAGGTCTTCCTCCCTTGCGAAGCGGTGTTTTTGTTTTTGCCGGTTAAGAAAAGCAAGGTATAATACGTTACGTGGCCGTGATCGGCACTAGGATCAACTTATGTTAAGGAGTTATCGACTTGAAAAATCTGCTTGTCACCGGTTACCGCGCCCATGAGCTCGGTATCTTCAACCAGAAGCATCCAGGGATTCCCTATATCCGCCAAGCGATGATCAATCGCCTCATCCCCTTGCTGGAAGAAGGGTTAGAATGGGTCATTACCCCCGGCCAATACGGCGTGGATCTGTGGGCTTGCGAAGCTGTCTTTGAATTGAAGAAGCGGTATCCTCAGCTGAAATGCTCGATCATCACCGCCTACAGCCGTCAAGAAGAGAAATGGAGCGACGAGAAAAAGGACTACTATTCGCAAATTCTGCGCCAGGTCGACCATTACGCAGCCGCAAGTAAGGAGGGGTACCTTGGTCCTTGGCAGTTTACAGGCCGGGACGAGCTGCTGTTCCGCAAGACTGACGGCATTCTGCTCGTTTATGATGAGGAGGCGGGCGAGGCAAGTCCGAAATATTTCAAGGAACGAGCCTTAAAGAAGCAAGCCCAGGACGGTTACGTCTACATCAACATCGGCTCCGAAGAAATTCAAGCGATCGCCAACGAAGAACAGGAGCGGGCTTACGTTGACAGCGATCTCCATCCGGAGGATTTGGGCCCTGCTTAATATGATTGGATGCATCGCCAGATGGTAAAGCATTTAGCCGTCCTCTACTCCCGCTGCCTCCCTCTCACTCTCACGCGCTTAAACGCCCCCTTCAGTCACCTTCCGCCCCCCTCTGGACTACACTAATAGCGTAAATCGCTTTCAGTGCAACACGACGTTTGCATAGCAAAGGAGGTATTCCCATGGGCGAAAGGCAACTCCCTACCGTTGCTTATTTCAGCATGGAGTACGGTCTTCATTCCGATTTTAAAATGTATGCGGGGGGACTAGGCATCCTCGCCGGCGATTTCATCAAAGGGGCCAAGGACATCGGCGCTCCCCTCGTCGGCATTGGCATTAAGTGGAAGCAAGGATATACCGACCAGCGAATCGGTGAGGATGGACGGCCTTACGATACGTTTACGGATCATGAGTATGAATTTCTGGAGGACACCGGCATTACCGTCACGGTGACGATCAAAAATACCGAAGTTCCTTGCAAAGTATGGAAAACCGAACAGTTTGGCAATAATCCGCTCTATTTACTGGATACCGACCTCCCGGGCAGCGGGAACGGCTGGATTACCGCCCGCTTGTATGGCGGCGGCTTCGGTGAGGAAAGAATTGCCCAGGAAATTGTGCTGGGCATCGGAGGCGTAAAGGCGCTTCGCGCACTGAACATCCCGGTAGAGGTGTACCATTTCAACGAGGGGCATGCGGTCTTGGCCGCCACGGAGCTGATTCGCGAAAAAATGCAAGCCGGACTCACCTTCGAATCGGCTTGGCGGAATACCCGTGAATCCGTCGTCTTTACGACGCATACGCCGGTTAAGGAAGGCAATGAAGCCCATGGGCTGGATCTGCTGGAGACGATGTCTGCCTACAACGGGTTAAGCCGCGACCAGATGGAGCGGATTGGCGGCAACCCGTTTAACATGACCGTTGCTGGTCTGCGGCTCGCACGCCGTTCCAATGCGGTAGCCGCCTTGCATGCGGAGACCGCAAACCGCATGTGGAAGGACGTGGCTGGTCGCTCAGAAATCATCGGGATCACCAACGCGATCCACTTGCCGACGTGGTCTGATCCGCGGATGCTCCGCGCTTATGACGAGGGCGGCGATCTATGGGCCGTCCACATGGAGTTAAAGCGCGAGCTGATCGATTTGATCCGCGAGCGCTCGGGAGTGGAGCTGAACCCGGAGCGGCTGCTGATCGGGTTCTCTCGCCGGGCTGCACCGTATAAACGCAGCGACCTGATCTTTTCCCGGCCAGACCTGATCTCTCCTTATCTTGAATCAGGACGGATCCAGCTCGTCTTCTCCGGCAAAGCTCATCCGAAGGACGAAACGGGCAAGCGGATCGTCAGCAACCTGGTGGCAATGATGAAACGGTATCCGGGCAGCGTCGTGTTCCTGGAAAACTACGATATGACGATCGGCGCCAAACTGACCCGCGGCGCGGACGTTTGGCTCAACAACCCGCGCCGGCCGCTGGAAGCGAGCGGCACCTCGGGCATGAAAGCCGCCGTCAACGGCGTGCTGAACTGCTCGACCCTTGACGGCTGGTGGCCGGAAGCCTGCTTGGACGGCGAGAACGGCTGGCAGATCGGCGACGGCTTCGAGTCAGCCGACCCGAACGAGCTGGACCGGCATGACAGCGCAGCGCTCTACGACACGCTGTTCAACCGGGTCGTGCCGACCTACTACAAGGACCGCCCCCGCTGGGTACAGATGATGCGGCGCAGCATCGAAACGACCCGCGAGGCATTCTCCACCAAGCGGATGCTGGAGGAGTATTACCAGAAGCTGTATATGCGGTGAAAGGCGAACGCGGTGGTAAGCGTGGTGAGAGCGGCGGATGCTGCGGGAACTTGCGAGAGCGGTCGATTCTGCAGGTGGCGCAGGTGGAACAGGTGGCGATGCTTCGGGTGGATGGCGTTAGTGGTGTGAGAGCAGCGGATGCTGGGTGAATGATGCGTTAGATGGCAAGAGCAGCGGATGCTGCGGGGATGCGGTGGCGAAGAGCTGTGAATGGCGAATGTGGCAGATCAAGCCCATAGCGCGGTGTGAGGGACTGCCCCTTGCACCGTTTTTTGTAGTCTGAATGCCAGCACTTTCCCCTCGCATGGTTGCTATTTGCCCTGGTTCCCTCCCCACTAATGTTCATCTGCAACTACTCTCTCGCACATTGTTGAACCTATCTACCCTACTTTCTATCACCGCTGTTGCTCATCCACTCTACTCTCTCTACCCCTGTATATCCGTCCTACTCTCCTTCGCACAGCTGTTTATTCGCCGCGCTCCCTCTCGGCACCAAATGTACTCGAAAAATCGAGTATAATTTAATGATTTCGGCCTTTTTTAGGGATTATATATGAAATTTCATATAGAATTACCCAATTTCAAGGAAACTA
>NZ_BILV01000091.1 GCF_004000745.1 Paenibacillus barengoltzii NBRC 101215 | reverse complement strand
GCTCGCGGAGCTGCAAGAGCAGCGTGACGCTCTGCAGCTCCGCGCCGACGAGCTCCTCCAGCAGTATGTCACCCTGCTGGAGGAGCATCCCAACTGAAGGAGGTTGTCCCTATGAACCATGGGAAACCGGTATTTGAGCTCCACCCGGATGACCCCCGGGTCAAGGCGCTGGCCAGCGCCGATCCTCGGATGGGCCGGCTGATCGCCCTGATAGGAAGCCTTGCGACGAAACCGCAAGGCCCTTGGTTTACCGAGCTGGCTCGCTCGATCATCAGCCAGCAAATCTCGGTGAAGGCCGCCTCCACCATTCGCGGCCGTGTCATCGAGTTGGCCGGGGAACTGTCCCCGGCCGCCCTCTTGGCCCAAAGCGACGCTGACCTGCGCGCCGCCGGGCTGTCCGCATCCAAAGTCGCTTACCTCAAAGACTTAAGCGACAAAGTCCAATCCGGTCAGCTCGACCTAGACCGGCTGCAGGAACTTGATGATGAAGAAGTCATCAAGCTCCTGGTTTCCGTAAAGGGCATCGGCCGTTGGTCAGCCGAAATGTTCCTCATCTTCGCCCTGGGCCGCGAGCATGTCGTTTCCTATGGGGATGCCGGTCTGCAGCGTGCGGCAAAATGGGTGTATGACATGGAGGAGCGCCCGGACCGCAAATATTTACAGCAAGCCGCTGCGCAATGGCCATCTTATGGCTCCATCGCCTCGCTTTACTTATGGGAGTCCATCAACCGGGGCCATGTAGATTCGGGAGAAACCTTCAACGAGCGGCTGGCCAGTTTCGGAATTCAGACAGATTAAGCTTGTCGAAGGAAGAATTTGGATATATTATAATATAGAAGGTGATATTTTCTATTTTTAGAGATAAATTATAAAAAGTGGGGTCGAATCGCTGTGTTTTCATTATCGGAAGTCCGTCGGCCGGTCAAGTGGTATCTGTTCGGTCTGATCGCATTTGTGGGCATTGTATCGAGTCTTATCGTCCTGATCTATAACGACCACTTCCTCTTAGGCGACCCGGTTCACCCGAACAATGATGACGTGAAGTATATTCAATCCGCGCGCCTTCTCCTGAATGAAGGCGTACTTGCTTATAATACCAAAGAGGCGCCTTCTGCCTTCATCATGCCCGGGCTGCCGCTGATGCTGTCCGGGTTTATGGCGGTTTTCGGCCAAGAACAAGGCGGTGTCGTGGCATTCCGCCTATTCCAGTGCCTTCTGCAAGCGTTTTGTATTTATCTGATCTTTTGGATCGGTTATCGCACCTTTAACACCCGGGCGGCGCTGATCGCCTGCACCGTATCTGCCTTCTATCCACCCGACTACTTTTCCTCCGGGGTTATTCTCTCAGAAACAACTTTTCGCACGTTGCTGCTGCTTCTCGTCTGTTGCACCATCCTCGCCATGGACCGAGACGGACCTGCTTTATACGTCCTTATCGGCGTCCTGACGGCTGCGGCGGCTTACTTCAAGCCGCATGCTTCCTTGTACCCCGCCGTTTTGCTGATCATTTGGCTGCGCATGAAGCTGCCTTGGCGGACGATGTTGAAATATACCCTTTTCATCGGAGGGACTTATGTTCTGTTGTTAACCCCGTGGTGGATCCGCAACTGGGTCACATTCCATGAATTTATCCTGTTCACCAATTCCGGCGGAAGTCCGTTCTTGCTCGGCACACGTATCCGTTGGCAACTGCCGCCGGCTGGTTTCTTTGAGGCTTACCCTCAATATGATCCGGAAACGATATTCCAGGGCGCTGATTCCACGGCAATTCGCAAAGGGCTGGATATCCTCCGATACGGATTCACGCATGAGCCGATGAAGTATTTGTATTGGTATACGTTAGGAAGATGGGTGGAGCTGTATTTCCATCCGTTTTATTCGCGCCCGTTTTGGCCGATCAGCCGACCGGTCATGGACCATATCCAAGTTGTGATGATGTACGTTAATATGGCCGGCATTTTATGGGCCGTAACGAAAAACCGTCTCAAGCTGGATCGCTTACTCCCGCTTTTGTTGGCGCTGGCTTATTTCACCTTGATTTATATTCCGTTCGTGGCGTTTAACCGCTACGGTTATCCCAATATGACGCTGTTGATCCTGTTCGGGTCTTATCTGATTGGCGACATGATCTCCCGAGTTCTGCGCCGTTCCCATCTTCGATCCGAACGAAAGGGGGCCTGTGCCTCATGATACCAAAACCGCCTCGTATACTGATCATCATACCGGCTTATAACGAGGAAGCCAGCATCAGCTCGGTCATTCGCGATATCCGTAAGCACGCGCCGGAGGCCGATATCCTCGTCATTAACGACGGTTCTTCCGACCGAACGGAGAGCTGTGCACGGGAAGCCGGAGCCAAGGTGCTGACCCTGCCTTACAATGTCGGGATCGGCGGAGGGATGCAGACCGGTTATCTCTATGCGAAGCAAAAAGGCTATGACATCGCCATCCAAATGGACGCCGACGGACAGCATCCAGCTGAAGAATTACATAAGCTAATCGCCGGAATCGGCGAGCAGGATCTTGTCATCGGCTCCCGGTTCCTAGGGACCGCTTCCTTCCGTTCGTCCACAGCGAGACGAGCGGGGATCGTCTTCTTCTCCAAGCTGGTCTCCTGGGTTACCGGCGAACGCTTCACCGACACGACCAGCGGCTTTCGCGCTGCCAGCCGTAAGGTCATTGAACTGTACGCCCGGTACTATCCAACCGATTATCCCGAGGTGGAATCGATTGTGTATCTGAAACGCCACGGCTGCAGAATCGCGGAGATCCCCGTGCAAATGCGAGCCCGCACCGCTGGTAAATCATCGATTACCCCTTGGCGGTCGATTTACTACATGGTGAAAGTGACATTATCCGTACTCATGAGCGCGTTACGGCGCCCACTTCATCAGACGGCGGTGATAGAATAAATGTCGATTTACATTCTATCCGTGTTGGTCGCCGCGTTGTTTCTCTTGTTTGTCCTGGAATTGGTCCGTCGTCAAAAACTGAGGGAGCAATATTCCCTACTCTGGATTTTGTTTAGTGTCATCCTGCTGATCTGCTCCACCAATATTGGGCTTATCGAATGGATCGCGGATCAGCTAGGAGTTAAATATGCACCTGCCGTGTTGTTCCTGTTTGGCTTGCTCTTCTGTTTTGCATTCATTCTTCACCTAACGATCGTCATTACACGCCTAACCGCCCAGGTGCTGCGCTTAACCCAAGAAATCGTCATTCTAAAAGAACGGGAGGCGGTCCGTGAAAATGGACAAAACCATTAGTTACCTCATGCTATTCGGTAATATTCTGCTTCTCGTGACAGGACAAGTTCTGTTTAAAATCGGCCTGGCCCGTACCGGCGGGCTTCACTGGAACAAGCTGGCGACCTCACCTGCAGTGATCGGCGGCATCGCTTTGTATGGGGTAGCTACGTTGCTATGGTTCGCGGTGCTGTCCCGCCTCCCGCTGAGCGTTGCTTATCCGCTTCAAGCGCTGGCGTACGTCCTGGCGCTTCTTCCGGCCTATTTCCTGTTCCACGAAGCGATCACTTGGACCAAGCTGCTGGGTGTATTCGTCATCTTACTCGGCGTAGTTTTACTGGCGAGATCATAACACAGACTTGTGTGCTCTACTCATAGATTCGCACATCATACTCACAGTGTTCGTCGCCGCATACATTACATTTCGTTTCCCGTACGCTCACTTTGCGGCCTAGCAGCTTACCGAGTGCCCCTTCCAAAATGGCACCTTCCAGATCGCACACCTTCTTCTCCTCCATCACCGGCAATCCCTTGCAAAAACAATCCTCTATCGCAATCCGCATCCATCGCTCACTTTGCTCCACGATCTGCGGCAATCCGATCCGCAGCTCGGCGAATAAATGGAGCAGCTCGTCCAACGTGGTGACGGGTAAGCTTTCGCCAATCTTGCGACCGATGGAGGCGGTGGTGCCTTTCCCCTCGAGAGGCAACCCCTGGCGCATCCCAATCAGGCGAATCGCCCGGAACAACTCCAGCGGCACCTGATCCCCAAGCTGGGTACGGTCGATTTGTCGCAATTCATCAAATGTAAATTCTTTCATCTGTCTTCCTCTCCTATCCATGGAACTGAACTCGATCCGTTGATAGGTTTAATTTCCCATATCCACATCCGAAAAACCTTGATCTTCATCAAGAATTCGACAGATATATTGTGATAATAATCACTAGTCCGTCGCTCGCCAACGATTAAGTTAGAGGTAGATGAATACGAATACGTTTTTCCAAGAAAGGAGAGATCCCAGATGAAATCCTGTGCTTGCCACATTCAAGATACAGCCTCAGCCCCCTCCTGCCTCGCGCGCGTTCCGGTCTTTGCGCAGCTGCGCCAAACGGAGGTTGAGTTGCTCCATTCCGTCATGCGTACCTCACAATACCATAAAGGGGAGATCATTTTCCGTGAAGGAGATCGTTCGGATTCGCTGTTTGTGGTGAACCGTGGAATCATTAAGCTAACGAAGCTGGAAGATAACGGCAAGGAACATCTCATTCGGCTTCTGTTTCCCGGGGACTTCTTCGGCCAATTTTCTCTGTTACAGGAAAAACCCCATTACGCTAGCGCCATCGCGGCGGACACGACCGGCATCTGCCGGATTCACCGCAGTGATTTTCTAGATATTCTGCGGCGTGATCCCGATACAGCGGCCCGATTTATGACCGCGCTTAGCACCCAACTGGAGGAAGCCGACGCCTGGGCAGCCGTTCTGACCCTACTTGAAGCCGATCGGCGTCTTGCCAAGATGTTATTATATTTTCGTCGCAAAGCAGCTCCAAACTCCCGAGAGTTCACCTTACCCATCTCCAAAAAAGACCTCGCCTCCCTCATCGGCGCCACACCGGAGACGCTCAGCCGCAAACTGCGCCAGCTTAACGACGAGGGCGTGCTAACCGTAACGCGTCGGCAAATTTTGATCCACGATGAAGCCGCACTATACCACCTCGCCGGCGAGGACTAGGCAGCTGCAAAAGCCGCCTCGACTTGGGTGGCCGGCCCGGCTTGGTCCTGACTTGACTGCCAAGCTGGGCTTTGACTAAGAATCTCCCTTGATCAGTTCATTTTCACCATTATCCCTTTCGATCAGTTCATGGACACGAGCTCTCACTACCGGCTCTATTACACCATTATCCCGATTCATCAGTTCATCTACTGGATACTCGTTAATCCAGCTGATCAGATGCGGATGCTTTGTATGAACGTCCCTTTGCGCGGTGATCTCTTTGCACGATGATCCCATTGGTTCAGGTTCATTACACCAATATCCCTTTAACTCAGATTACTAAGCTTGAGGAACACTACACCTGCTATCCCTTTTGCTCAGATACAAAAGCGCGAGGAAGCCATCTAGCACATTGACTCAAATTACAGAACTAAGGAAACGTGGCTACAGACAACACACAACATATCACTTTTCAGCATCTGAACAAAAGGGATAATCATGGAAAGGACCCTCCCAAACATACCCCTCCCCGCCATCTGAGCGAAAGGGATAATCGTGTAAAGGACCCCAGCAGAGATACCCCCGCCCCCCTAGTAAAAAGAAATACGCCCCTTCCAAACAGGGGCGTACCATCATCATTGTTAAATCCATTTGAACGCAGGGCGATTTTGACCGCCAACGCTTATACGGCTTCGGGCTCGAAGCTACCTTGGGTGAATTGGCTGTTGTACAGGTCGGCGTAGAAGCCGCCAAGGGCCAGCAATTCGTCGTGCGTGCCTTTTTCGATGACGGTGCCGTGGTTCATCACGAGGATGAGATCGGCGTCGCGGATCGTGGAAAGGCGGTGGGCGATAACGAAGCTGGTTCTGCCTTTCATCAACTCTTTCATCGCTTTTTGGATTTGCACCTCAGTCCGGGTGTCGACGCTGCTTGTGGCTTCGTCGAGAATGAGGATCGCCGGATCAGCCAGGATGGCCCGGGCGATCGTCAAGAGCTGCTTCTGCCCTTGTGAAATGTTCGATGCTTCCTCATTCAGCACGGTGTTATAACCGCCCGGCAGCGTACGGATAAAGTGGTCGGCGTACGCCGTTTTGGCGGCCTTCACCACTTCCTCATCGGTGGCTCCTTCCCGACCATAAGCGATGTTGTCACGGATCGTGCCATTAAACAGCCACGTATCCTGCAGGACCATGCCGAACAGACTGCGCAGGTCACCGCGTCTCATCTCGGCGATGTTCACTCCGTCCACGGTGATCGAACCGCCATTCACTTCATAGAAGCGCATCAACAGGTTGATCAACGTTGTTTTGCCGGCGCCGGTTGGCCCGACGATGGCGATCGTTTGTCCCTGTTTCACGTTGATGTTCATATCTTCGATGAGCAAATGCTCCGGATCGTAGCCGAACTGAACGTGATTGAACGCCACGTCGCCGCGAGGTTTTTCCAGAACCACGGGGTTCGCCACTTCCGGCACCTGCTCTTCTTCATCCAGGATTTCAAACACCCGTTCCGCCGAAGCCACGGTCGACTGGATGATGTTAGCGATGTTCGCTGTTTGCGTAATCGGCATCGTGAACTGACGGGCGTACTGGATAAACGCCTGTACGTCCCCGATTTCTATCGATTTCTTGGTCACCAGGATCCCGCCAACCACCGACACCAGCACATATCCGATGTTGCCGATAAAGCTCATGATCGGCATGATTACGCCGGAGATAAACTGCGCTTTCCAACCGGCTTCATACAGCCGTTCGTTAATGGTGTCGAACTGCTCCAGCGATCTCGGTTCGCGGCCAAACGCCTTAATTACCTTGTGGCCGGTATACATTTCTTCAACATGGCCGTTCAGTTGGCCAAGTTCTTTTTGCTGTCTGACAAACTGCTTCTGCGAACGTTTGGCGATTGAGGTGATGGCCACAATGCTCAGCGGCAGCGTCAGCACCGCAATCAAGGTCATCAGCGGGCTGATCGACAGCATCATCACGATCACCCCGATGATCGTCAGGACCGAGGTGATCAGCTGCGTCAAGCTTTGCTGCAACGTTCCGGCAATGTTGTCGACGTCATTGGTGACCCGGCTGAGAATTTCCCCGTGTGTTCGAGCGTCAAAGTATTTGAGCGGCAGCTTGTTCAGCTTGGCGTTTACATCCTTCCGCAGGTCATACACCGTCTTCTGAGCCACGCCGGCCATCAAATACTGTTGGACATACCCAAACAACGCACTCAGCACATACAATCCGATCAGGATCATGATGATCTGCCATACATAATGAAAGTCGATCTCCGCGCCGGGAACCCCTTGAACCTTCGCAACGATTCCTTCAAACAGCTTGGTTGTCGCTTTCCCCATCACCTTGGGGCTAAAAATGCTGAACAGCGTACTCAGAATGGCCATCACAAATACAGCCATTAATTGATATTTATGTGGTCTTAAGTATCGGATCAACCGTTTTAGGGTTCCTTTGAAATCCTTTGCTTTCTCCACCGGCATCCCCATGCGGGGGCCGCCATGACCCGGACCATGCCCTGGACGAGGACCGCCGAATCTGCGCTTATTCGATGATTGCTCCTGACTCATGCGATCTCCTCCTCCGAAAGCTGCGAATACACAATTTCTTTATAGACATCGCAAGTTTCCATCAATTCCTGGTGTGTGCCGATGCCAGCGATTTGACTTTCGTTCATAACGATGATTTGGTCCGCGTCAAGCACAGTGCTTACCCGCTGCGCCACGATGATCACCGTAGCCTCCTTCGTCTCTTCCTTCAAAGCTGCCCGCAGCTTCGCATCGGTCTTGAAGTCCAGAGCCGAGAAGCTGTCATCAAAAATATAAATTTCCGCCGGACGAACCAAAGCCCGTGCAATCGACAGCCGTTGCTTTTGACCGCCCGACACGTTGGTGCCGCCCTGAGCGATCGGCGATTCAAAACCTTGCTCCATCTTGGAAATAAAGTCGGTCGCCTGGGCAATATCCGCGGCGCGCCGCACTTCTTCGTCAGTCGCATCCTCTTTGCCATAACGGATGTTCTCGCTGATCGTTCCAGTGAACAACACCGCTTTTTGCGGGACAAACCCAATTTTGCTGCGCAGCTCCTCTTGGGTCATATCACGGACATCCACACCGTCTATCCGGACACTTCCCTCCTGCACATCATAAAACCGCGGAATCAAGCTGATCAACGTGGATTTCCCGGAGCCCGTCCCGCCGATGATCGCCGTAACCTGTCCCGGCTTGGCGGTAAACGTAAGATCCTGCACCGCCGGTTGCTCCGCACCCGGATAGCTGAAGGTCACATTCTGGAACTCGACCAGCCCTTTGACCTCAGTCGATGAAGATTTGCCCTTCGCCGAATCTTTGATCACCGGAACCATATCCAACACTTCGTTGATCCGGCTGGCTGAAGCTGACGCCCGTGGAATCATCACGAACATCATCGAGACCATCACCAGCGAGAACATGATTTGCATGGCGTACTGGAGAAATGCCATCAGATCCCCAACTTGCATATGTCCAGAGTCGATCCGCAGCCCGCCAAACCAGATGATTGCTACGGAGGACAGGTTCATCACCAGCATCATGACCGGCATCATAAACGCCATAATTTTGTTGACCTTGATCGACGTATCGGTCAAGTCGAGGTTGGCCGCGTCGAACCGTTTGCTCTCGTAGTCCGTCCGATTAAACGAACGGATGACGCGAATCCCGGTCAGGCTTTCGCGCATAACGAGGTTCAGTTTATCGATTTTTTTCTGGATCGCTTTAAATAAAGG
Organism: Paenibacillus barengoltzii NBRC 101215; assembly: GCF_004000745.1. Taxonomy (GTDB): domain Bacteria; phylum Bacillota; class Bacilli; order Paenibacillales; family Paenibacillaceae; genus Fontibacillus; species Fontibacillus barengoltzii. The sequence continues at coordinate 15,082 of NZ_BILV01000091.1, read as the reverse complement.
CAGTCCTTTCCGTGCGATGAGGAAGATCGCTCCGGCCAAGACCGGCAGAACCACCACCAGTACCAGCGACAGCGTGGCGTCCTTCGAGACGGCCATAATAATGCCGCCCAGACACATCATCGGCGCCATAACCATCATCCGCAGCATCATAATCAGCACTTGCTGGACTTGGGTAATATCGTTGGTCGTACGGGTAATCAGCGAGGCAGTGCCGATGCGATCAAACTCCTCTAGCGAAAAGTTTGATACATGCTTGAACACCTTGCCCCGGAGCAGCTTCCCGAACCCGGTTGACGCTCTGGCAGAATAGTAGCTGGCGGCGATGGAGCAGGCCATGCCTCCAAGTGCAACCAGCAGCATCAGACCGCCGATTTTCCAAATATACGGGGTATCACCATTTACGACCCCATGATCTACGATGTCGGACATCAGCGTTGGCAAATACAGCTCGGATAACGTCTGGAAGAAGACGAGTACGAGCACCGCTACCACAAGCCAGCGGTATGGTTTCAAATTGCGGAAAAGCTTGATCAATTTCCATCATCTCCACATGTTCGATTCGTATCATTGCTCTTGGCTTCTATTCGGGTTGGCCCTCATTTCCATATACGTGTAAACCTGCTCCAACAGTTCAATTAACTGCTGGCTCTTCTCCTCGCCTAGGTACTCAACCAATCCCTGGATTTGGGCCGACCTTTTCTTGGCGATCTCCTTGACCTGTGCGATTCCTTGCTCCGTCAGTTTGACGCGAACCGCCCGGCGATCCTCCTTGTCGTTATAACGCAATACCATCCCGCGCTCTTCCAAGCTGCGAACCAGCGGCGTGACCGTCGGGGAAGCGACCTCTAGCATCGCGCTCAGCTCTGAAACCGTTACGCCACGCTCATCCTTCTCCATGCCATGCAAAATATAAAACATCAATCGGACTTCGCTGGGTTTAAACTCCGATGGCGTTAGTTTGCTAAGATCCATTCTCCGAAAGCGGTGAAACGTCTTCAGCAGCCGCTGCGCCTGTGAGTTGTCACCGGTGAACAAATCAACCCCTCCTTTTCATTTGTTTTCATTATTTAATATTTAGGTATCCTATTTATTTGTAAACCTAATTATAATAACCCGCCTAAGCGAAGTCAAGCACCCTCAAATTTCGGACATAGAACCAAAAAAAAAGACCGCCCCAACCGGTCGAAATGCCCGATTGTTACGGTCGAAGTGGGAAACAGAGTTATGGACGCGACTGCCCTGGTTTCAACTCATACAGACTCTTGAACTCGTAGCCTTGCCGGCGAGCCTCATCGATGATCGCTCCCAGTGCCGCCGCATTGTCCTTGGAGACGGAGTGCAGGAGGATCACGGCGCCGGGATGCAGCTGCGATACCACCTTCTGATAAGCATAATCCGCTCCGCGTTGGTCGTTCACATCCCAGTCCTTATAAGCCACGGACCAGAACACATTCGTATACCCCAGCTCCTTCGTCACACGCAGCGTTCGATCGCTGAATATCCCGCGAGGCGGGCGCAAGAAGTCCATCTTGGCTTGCCCGGTGACCTTTGCCGTGGCGCTTTTGACCTTCTCCAGTTCCTCCCGAATCTGGGCATCGGAGATCGTCGTCATGTCCGGGTGGCTCCAGGAGTGGTTGCCGATCAAATGGCCCTCAGCAACCATGCGCTTTAGCAGCTCCGGCTGATCTTTGATGTAGTGGCCAGTGACAAAAAATATCGCAGGTACCTTCTTCGCCTTCAACGTATCCAGAATCGGGGCGGTATACCCGTTCTCGTATCCGTTGTCAAACGTCAGAAACAACGCTTTGCTCGAAGGATCACCGAAGAAAATCGCGCCGTGCTTGTCGATAATATCTTTGAACCCTTCCTCATTAATAGAGGGGAGCTGACCGCCAACGCTCTTTTTAAATCCGAAATGATGAGCAACGTCCGCTTGGGCATCCGCCACAGGGACCCCTGTTCCGAACAGCAAACTGACCAGCAATGAACAGATTAAAGCAAACTTCACAGCTGTCTCTCCTTCATGCTTTTCAAGGTATTCGAAATTCGACATGCGCCCTTACTATCTGTCAAATTCCCGGGAAATATGCACCTTTTCAAGCAACCGTTCACTGCATGCACTCTCGATTTATTCCGAATGTGGCGTCAAGACCTCCTGTGCAAACCGGATCCATTCCCGAGTAGCGAAAGACAAATACCGATCGTCACGCCAAATAATGCCAAGCTTCCACGGAATCACCGGGTTGACGAGCGGGATAATCCGCACGCCTTCGTCGTCGATTTCGCGGCAAATCGTTTCCGGCAGCAAGGTGATGCCGAGACCGACCGCCACCATTTCACTGATTAGATCCCATTGGGAACTCTCGTAAATGATATGCGGATGGAACCCGACCTTCGCGCACGCCCCGATGATACGGTCATGCAGTGTAAAGTCCTCACGGAACAACACGAACCCATCCGGGGCTAGCTCAGCCAATTCGACGCATTCCCGTTCTGCCAGCCGGTGCGAGGGATGGACGACTAGATTCAGCTTTTCTTCCACGAACGGAAAATAGCTCAGCTCCGCCTCCACGGTCGGCAATACGGCCACGCCCACATCCAGTAATCCCTTAGCGACGTCTTGCTCTACTTTTTTGGCACCGTCTTCAAATAATTGAATCGTAATGTCGGGATAACGTTGATGAAACTCCCCAATCACCCTCGGAAAAAAACTCGCCCCCACCATCGGCGGAAGCCCAATACGAAGATGTCCTTTCTTTAAATTACGCAAGTCGTCAAGCTCTGCCATCAGATTCTGAAAGGAGGTCACGATCTGCTGGGCTTGCGTTGCGATAATTTGTCCCGCGTCGGTCAGCTCGATCTTTTTGCCAACGCGGTCAAACAGCACTACCCCCAGCTCCTCCTCCATCGCCTTAATCGTTTTGCTGATGGTTGGCTGCGTGATGTACAGCGCTTCAGCCGCCTTCGTGAAGCTTCGCAGCCGTGCGACTTCGATTAAAACCTGCATTTGTCGGATATCCAACCGTCTGAACCCCTTTAGCTCAATTTTCTATAACGAAGTGGAATGATATTTATTCTTTATATTCATTTTACTCATGAAAATAATCGATGTAAAATTTCATTACTAACCAAAAAAAGAAGGGAGCTGCTGAAATGAACAAGATGAAAGAGATCGGCATCGGGATTGTTCAAGTCGCCATCCTGTTCTTCGCCGCGATGGCCTTGAATAAAGTCGCGGAGCTGCTCCATTTACCGATACCAGGTTCCATTATTGGCATTGCCTTGTTGTTTATCTTGTTAAAAACAGGCGTCGTCAAGCTGAAATGGATTGAGCGGGGCGCCAATTGGCTGCTGGCCGAGCTGCTGCTGTTCTTCGTTCCTGCTGCCGTCGGCGTCATGCAATACATTCCTCTGCTCGAAAGCGAAGGCGTACGGATCTTGATCGTAGTCATCTTGAGCACCGTCATCGTGATGGTTTGCTCCGGGCTTGTCGCCTCTCGCATCGAAAAACGAAAGGAGGGCCGAACTTCATGATCCTTGGCATACTATGTTTAGCTTCTACCCTCATGATCTATGCTTTATCTAAACGGCTGTACCGGATACGGCCAAGAGTGTATCTGTCCCCGTTGCTGATTACTCCGTTGATTCTGGTGATCGGCTTACTCTGGGCGCAAATTCCTTATGAAACTTATCATTCCGGCGGAAAATGGCTTAGCAACCTGTTGCAACCGGCAACAATCGCTTTTGCTGTTCCGCTGTACAAATACTACAACGTCCTGAAAAAACACGCTGTCGAAATTCTCATTAGCGTGATTTGCGGCTCGGTGGTCGCGATGTTCTCCTCCGCCGTTCTCGCAGAGTGGCTGCACCTGGACGCCCAATTGATTAACAGCTTGATTCCACGTTCGATTACGACACCGATCGCGATGAATGTATCGCAGGTGATCGGCGGCGTCCCGAATATTACCGCGGTCTTTGTAATTTTGACCGGGTTGCTGGGCGCCATGCTGGGACCGCTCGTCATGAAACTGTTCCGCATTGAAGGCGAGGTTGCCCGAGGTGTATTGTTTGGGACCAGTGCCCATGGCACCGGGACATCCAAGGCGTTTGAGCTCAGCACGTTGACCGGGACAATTTCCAGCATCTCCATGATCCTGGCTGCCCTGTTTACTTTAGGGGTCGCCCCGATGCTGATGGCTGTATTTCACTTCTAACCCTACGGCACGTTCGGCCAATCAGGGTACTTCGTTTAGGTTCCTCCAAATTTTATATATTGATGCTTGAAGCCTCGCTGAAGCGGGGCTCTTTTTTTGTCGGTTCAAACCAAACACCCCCCTTGCCTTCTTACGCGAGGCGAGGGGGGTGTCAGTGATGGATAAAGATTCGTACGCTGGGGTAACTCGTCTGCAAGAAATTAACCTTGCCTTACGCCCTGCAGGCTGCGGCAATGCGGGCAATTTTCTTTAACACATACCTTTTCCTTCAAGGCCTGTAGATTGGAAACGACGAAGCCTTTGCGGCTGACCTGAACGATGCCTTCCTTGCGGAGGCTGGTCAGAAGGCGGCTCACCGATTCCCGGGCAAATCCGATGGTACTGGCGAGCTCCTGGTGTGTAATCGGGATCGGAACCACCACTTCCTCCCCCCGCTTCACGCCGAAATGCTCCGCCAGATAAATCAAAAACGAGATTCCACGGTCTTCCACACCCCGTTGATTGAAATTCAACAGTTTGTCTTGAAGCTCGCGGATTTTGCTGCTCATCAGCCCCATCATCTTGAACGCCAGATCCGGCGATCCCGCCAGAAGCTGCTCAAACGTGCGAAGCGGGAGGGCCAGCAAGCTGGTCTCAACGACAGTTGTGGCGGTCACTGGCGAGACCTCCGCATCAAAACGGCCCGTCAGCGGGAACATATCGCCTTGCTTCAGGAACGAGTAGATCTGTTCATTGCCTTTCTCGTCCGTTCGGCTTGTTTTGATTAACCCGTTCGCCACAAAATAGATTGACTCCACCTCATCCCCTTCCCGGAACACCGCCGCCCGCCTTGGCAACAGACGGGGAACGGTAAGCCGAGCGATTTGAGCTGCTTCATCAGCCGTCAGCCCTTGGAATAAGGGGAAGGAGCGCAGGAGATGACTGGAATGGCTCATCTTCCCCGCCCCCTACTCGAAGTTTTCTTCTTCGGTGACATTAGGCTTGCGCAGGTGGAACATCGAACGAACGATCACGTATACCAGCGGTACAATCCCCGCGACGATAAAGATCGTGTCCGGAATCATTCGCAGCCACAGCAGCAGGTTTACCGTATCTTGTTGATAGAACGAAAAGTCGCGCGCCGACCAGAACCCAAAGTCAAACGAATGCTTCAATTGGATAAAACCAACCGGCAGCAGGGTGATGACGATCATCCCGGTTAATCCGATGTTTAAACCCCAGCAAGAGATGCGCAGCAGCTTGTCGTTCCACTGCTCCGGCTTCACGATGTTGCGCATCGTGTACAACAATACGGCGATGGCGAACATCCCGTACACGCCCATCATTGAACCGTGGGCATGCGCCGTCGTCAGCGTGGAGCCGTGCATGAAATAGTTCACCGCAGGCAGGTTGATCAAGTAACCGAGCACCCCGGCGCCAACCAAGTTCCATATCGCGGTTGACACCAGAAAACGGAAGGCGGAGGTGTAAGGGAACGTCTGACCGCCATCCTTCATCATTTTGTATTGATCGTACGCTTCCAGAATCAACAGCGTCAGCGGAATGACTTCCAGCGCCGAGAAGACCGCGCCCAGGGCAATCCAGATCTCGGCCGACCCGTTATAGTAATAGTGGTGGCCAATCCCGATCACCCCGCTGCCCAGCAGCAGGATCAACTGAAACAACAGAGAGCGAATCGTCGATTCCTTGGTAACCAACTTCATTCGTACCATCAGGAAGCCGATGACGACGACGGCAAACACCTCAAAGATCCCTTCGACCCACAAATGGATAATCCACCACCGCCAATAGTCGGCGTAAGTGAATGAAGTTGTTGGATTAAAGAAAAAGGCAAAGATATAGAAGAACGGCACCGCGATCGCCGAATAGAACAGCAAATGCGTTAACCCGCCCTTATCGGTTTCCATCCGCAGCGCGCTGCGGATTGCGCGGTACACGATGTACAGCCAGATCGCCATACCGATGACCAACAGGATTTGCCAGAAACGGCCCAGCTCCAGGTACTCCCAGCCTTGATGGCCCAGCCAGAACCACAGGTTGCCGAGGTAACCTTTGGCTCCAAGCCATTCCCCGACTGTACTTCCCGCCGTAAGCACGACCAGCGCCCAGAACAAGATGTCTACCAGCAGTCCTTGGCGTTTCGGCTCCTTCCCGCCAACAAGCGGGGCCACATAAATCCCCATTCCCAGCCATGCCGTCGCTACCCATAGGATCACGAGCTGCAAATGATACGATTTCGCGATATTGAACGGGAACAGCTTGACGATCCAATCTAACCCAAAGAAGGTGTTGGGTTCAACGTAATAATGCGCCAACAAAGCGCCAAACCCTACCTGGATCAGAAAGAGCAGCACAACGACGAGAAAATATTTCGCCGTTTTCACCTGACTAGACGTCACCGGCATACGGTTCAGATCCAGCACCGGGAAATTGCCCGGCTCATAAGCCTCCTGCATATACAGCCGGTAGCGGTTGTAGAAATACAGGATTATTCCCAGCACTAAAATCAAAATCGTCATGCTGATGCCGCTCCAAAGTACGGCGGAATAACCCATCGTATTGCCCGCATCCTCGAAATACGGCCAGTTGTTCGTATACGTAATCGTGTCGCCCGGTCGCTGCGTACCGGACAGCCATGCGGTCCAGAAGAAGAAGTCTGCAATTTGCTTGCGCATATCCCCTGGCGCCACATAAGCGCGGCCTTCTTCCGGCATCGTATCGTTCTCGAATAAATTTGGCTGGATACCGCGCCCGTCGCCCTCCGTAAAGACGTGATCATAATAAGCGCGAACCCGCTTCAGACCTTCTGCCTGACCGTCTGTCAGCACCAAGGTCTTTGCATTTTTGTCGTAGCGGTTCTGCTTCATTTCCGCCTTGACCTTCTCAAAAATCAACGTTTGCTGCTCCGGGGCCAGATCGGCATAATCCATTCCGTACTCGGCTTGCGCATGATGGTCATGCATGGCATCCGTAATGATTTTTAGCGCCTGTGCGGTGTAATCCGGCCCAAGATAAGAGCCATGACCCAGCACGGTGGCATAATCCATCAGACCATACTTCTGAAATACCGCCTGACCTCCGGTAATCTGCTCCTGAGTCGTCAGAACTTTACCCGCACTATTGACAACTTTAAGCGGCGTAGGTGCCTGCGATTTAAAAATCCAATATCCTCCAGCAATAAGCACCGTGAAGCTTAGCAAAAGGACACAGATCAAAATTCCCTTCAAAAATGAGTTCTGGGCTTGATTTCCCTTCATTCCTCGTCTCTCCTTTCCTCTAGACAGAATCAGGATAAGATGACGGAACGAAGAGAATTGTGATTCGGATTACAAATCTGGATTTCTTTATCTTTCCACAACGAAAAAGATCACATTTATTTCAAATTTTCCTTAAGTTTACTCTCCAATGCGAACCGGATTCCCCGTCCGGGCCGACTCCAGGGCGGCGCAGGTAATCTGTTGCGTTTTTACAGCATCCGCATAATCGGATAAAATCCGCGACGTATCACCGGTACGCAGAGCATGAATAAATGCCTCCGTTTCAGCCAAATAAGGGTTGTCTTTCCCCGTGTAGGCCGTCTTCGTCCCCGGAAGATCGATCTCCAGCCGCTCGGGACTCCAAGTCAAAATACCTGAATCCGTATACAATTTCAGACCTACTTCGGACACGCCGCCGGGCAAAATACAGGTATTGGAGATGGTGGCAACGGCCCCGCTTTGCAGCTTCATCGTGACGGTGCCCACATCCGGGACGGTGACGTTCTCGAAGCGTTCCTGCACCACGCGATTCCCGTAGGCAGCATACACCTCGCGGACTTCGCCTGCGGTGTAGCGAAGCAGGTCTACAATATGGGTCGTCTGCTCCACGAACTGTCCGCCAGACCCCTCTTGGTTACGCCACCAAGCCACTTGCGGCATATCGCCCATCCAGGTGCCTAGAGCCATCCCAATCTTCTGTCCTTCGAGCGATTCCTTCAACTGACGGATCGATTCTTTATAACGAAAATGATAGCCTACCGCATGAACCAACGGCTTTTGCTCCAACCGCGAGAGGATGCGTTGCGGCGTCTCCAAGTCGGCTGCCAGCGGCTTCTCCACAAAAAAAGGGATACCGCGCTCAATCAACTCGGTTTCGATCTCCCCGTGCGCCATTGGCGGGATACAGAGATAAACAGCATCCAGCTTCAGTGAATCCAGCATATCCGTGAGGTTCCCGAAGCCAATCGCTCCTGGGTAGCGGTCTGCCAAGGCCTGTGCTTTAGCGGCTGTCGTTCCGGTAACCCCTGTCACGCGAACGCCGTCCAAACTTGCCAAAATATCCCCATGCACCTTGCTAAACCAACCTGTTCCAACGATTCCGATCTGTAATGTCATGTGTACCCCTCCCTGTATGATCAAAATGTCATCGACCAACTACCTCTTTAAGATACTGTTTATCCTTAAGAACCACAAGTTTTGGTGCTATGCCACCTTTCTCATTAACTGTACTTGAAATTATTACAGTTACATTTTATACTAGTCACAGGAAAAAAATGAAAGGGTGGAGAGAACATGAGCACGTTAAATCAAGTGGACGTCAAAGATTTTTATACCGTACTTAAAGAGAGACATTCTGTTCGAGCCTATGACCCGTCTGTGAAAATTCCCCGCGAGGAATTGAAAGAGATCATCGAGCTTTCATTGTCCGCTCCGTCCTCATCTAATCTGCAACCGTGGCGTTTCCTGGTCATCGACGAGCCTGAGCTGAAGCAGAAGTTGCTCCCGATCGCCAACAATCAGCAGCAGGTTGTGGATTCGTCCGCTGTGATTGCAGTACTGGGAGACCTTCGTTCGTATGAACGGGCCGAAGAGATCTACTCCGAGTCGGTGCGTCTTGGGACAATGACGGAAGAGGTCAAAAATAATTTTGTCGAGCGTCTGCATAAAGGCTATGGCGGCATGGGACCGGAACGTTTGCATCAAGTCAACCTGTTCGACGCTGGATTGGTATCGATGCAACTGATGCTGATCGCCAAAGCCAAAGGCTACGACACCGTACCGATGGCCGGATACAATGCCGAGCAATTTGCCGAAGCATTTGAAGTGCCTGAAACGCTGAAACCAATCCTGCTGATCGCAATCGGGAAAGCTGCAAAACCAGCCCACGCAACGGCGCGCCTGTCGGTAGATCAAGTCACTTCCTGGAACGCTTTCCAGAAATAATTTTCTTTAAATTTTGAGAGACCGGAACCGCACGGAAGGAACCTGTGGAGCCGGTCTTTTTGTGTCTGAAACCGCGGCTTCCGGACATAATACTCCTATTCCGCCTTGCCACAAAGCCGTTCTTCCGCTCCAGTTCATCTCATTCGATCATCAAGTTGATCTCAAATTAGCTTTGTTCATAGCTGACATCAATATTACAATAGAGGTCATAATTATCGTGAAATGGTGAACGTACTCATCCGATTACGCACATCAGAAAGGTGGAGTGGATCATGGCTTTAACACAGCAACGCGAAGCAGGCCTGGAGGCAGCTCGCAAATATGTAGATCAGGTATATGAGACCGTACAACAACGGAATCCGGGGGAATCGGAATTCCATCAAGCCGTCAAGGAAATCCTTGACTCGCTGGTTCCTGTCTTCGCCAAACATTCAAAATATCAAGAGCATGGGATTCTTGAACGCATCGTCGAGCCGGAACGAATGATCACCTTCCGCGTTCCTTGGGTCGATGACCAAGGCAAAGTCCAAGTGAACCGAGGCTTCCGGGTTCAATTCAACAGCGCGATTGGTCCTTATAAAGGCGGACTTCGTTTTCATCCATCTGTAAATGCCAGCATCATCAAATTTCTAGGGTTTGAACAAATTTTCAAGAACTCATTGACCGGTCAACCGATCGGCGGCGGCAAAGGCGGATCGGACTTCGACCCGAAAGGCAAATCCGATCTTGAAGTGATGCGCTTTACGCAAAGCTTCATGACCGAGTTGTCCAAATACATCGGTCCAGATACCGACGTGCCTGCAGGCGATATCGGCGTAGGTGCTCGCGAGATCGGCTACATGTTCGGCCAATACAAACGGCTGTATGGCAATGAAACCGGCGTTCTGACCGGGAAGGGCCTGAACTATGGCGGCAGCTTGACGCGGACCGAAGCTACCGGCTACGGGCTGGTTTACTTCACCAACGAAATGCTGGCAAGCCGGGGGGACAGCTTCGTCGGAAAAACCGTTGTTGTCTCCGGTTCCGGGAACGTATCGATCTACGCAATTGAGAAAGCGCAGCAGCTTGGCGCGAAAGTTGTAGCTTGCAGTGATTCGAACGGATATGTGTACGACAAGAACGGCATTAATCTGGCAACCGTGAAGCGTTTGAAAGAAGTCGAGCGCAAACGGATCAAGGAATATGTGAACGAGCATCCAACTGCGGAATATGTAGAAGGTTGCCAAAATATCTGGAGCATCCCTTGCGACATCGCTTTGCCTTGTGCAACACAGAACGAAATCAATGAAGCCTCCGCGAAACTATTGGTGGCCAACGGCGTCAAATATGTCGCTGAAGGGGCCAACATGCCGTCTACGCTGGAAGCCATCGAAGTTTATTTGAACAATGGCGTATACTTCGGACCAGCGAAAGCTGCCAATGCCGGCGGGGTTGCTGTTTCCGCTCTGGAAATGGCGCAAAACAGCGCAAGACTCGCCTGGTCGTTTGAGGAAGTGGATGCTAAGCTGAAGGATATTATGCGCAACATCTATCGCAGCAGCGTAAACGCAGCTAGAGAATACGGGTATGACGACAACCTGGTTGTCGGCTCCAATATTGCCGGCTTCCTGAAGGTTGCTGACGCCATGATCGCTCACGGAGTTGTATAAACCAAGCAGTGTGGAATAACGAAAAAAAAGAGTCGCCCCGAGGATATAACCTCCTGGGCGACTCTTTATATCTAAGGCGTTTAGTAAGCTAAAGCATCCAGCGCTTTGATGTGGGACAAATACCGGATGTTACTTGCTTCCTTCATCAACGTAGCTGGCAAGCCGCGCAGCTGGGTATTGCTTGCCCCGATCGTCGCTACAGCGTCTTTGCGGCCAAGCGAGGCCAGCGTACCGGAGTTAATCGGGCTGAATGCGTTCATCGTCTTGCCGTTGAGGTAAGCGAACAGGTTGTAACCGATCAGCTCACCCATTTGCCAAGCGATTTGCGCCGTTGGCGGATAAGGACGACCGTCCGGGCCCATAAATACGGCACTGTCACCTGCAACGAATACGTCTGGATGAGAGACGGACTGCAAGAATTCATTCACCGAAGCACGGCCGCGGTTGACTTCCAGTCCCGATTCGCCAACCAGCGGATTGCCTTGCACGCCGCCGGTCCAAACAAAGGTGTTGGCGACGATCTTTTGACCATCCTTGAGATCGATGGTGTTGCCCTCCACATTGGTTACCGGCAAGCCAGTTAGGAACTTCACGCCGCGTTTCTCAAGGCTGGCAGTCGCGCGTTCGATCAGCGCATCCGGCAACACTGGCAAGATCTTTGGTCCAGCTTCTACGAGCAGGAGCTTGATGTCGCTTTGCGGTACGCCGTATTTCTTCGTCAACTCTGGCAGCTTATCGGCGATTTCCCCAACCAGCTCGACGCCGGTCAATCCGCCGCCGCCGATCACGATCGTAGCATCGGCTTCGTTGCCGCTTGCCGCATATTCGCGAATCCGCGATTCGATATGCGCATAGATCCGTTTGGCATCGTCCGCCGATTTCAGCACCATGCTGTGCTTCTCCAAGCCTGGGATGCCAAAGTACGCCGTAATGCTGCCCAGACCAACAACCAGTGCGTCATAGGACAACACGGTGCCGTCGGAGAGCTTCACTTCTTTTTTATCCACCGAAAAACTCTCTACTTTCGCGATCCGCAAATCGATATCTTTGCCTTTAAACAGCTTATCAAGCGGCAAGGAAACCGCGCGTTCGGAAATGCTGCCCGCAGCAAGGCGATGCAGCTCTGTAATGATTTGATGCGTCGGATATTGGTTAACCACCGTGATCCGCGCCTGCGATTTATCCATAAACTTACGGGCCGACAATGCGCTGAGTACGCCGCCATAGCCGGCGCCCAAAATTAAAATATGTTTTGACATAATCGTATTCCTCCGTTAGTTTTGTTGGCGGTCCCGTTCACCGGACACTTGAAGGTAGGCGTTAACGAATCGGAGCAGCTTTTGCGTTTGCGGGTCCTTCAACATCTTCATCAACCCAAACACGCCAATCACTTCTTGGCTTTCCTCTGCGCGATCCTTCGCTTCGATCACGTTAGCAGCCAAATGCTTCACCTTGCCTACCACTGGGCCGGCAATTTCCGAAATGGCGCCAACCGTATCATTCTTCAGGATTTCATCCGTTGCCACCGCTTTGGCAAAATCATACGTTTTCGTCAAAACCCCAACGAGCTCATTTAATTTTGGAAGCTGCTCTACCAGAGCGGTCAGCGATTGCTGCACCTCCGGCTTTAAGAGCTGCTCCAGGAGCTCCTGCTGCCCACTTGCGGTACCAGCTACGGATTGCTCCGTTTTTGTTTCAGTAACTGTCTCTGACATATTCGATTCTCCTTTGCGATAATCTGAGGATTCGCTTGCCGAACTGCTGTTCAAGCATAGTGTTCCTCCTTTGGATGCCTCTAACCCATTTTGAGTTAGTGAAAATTTGCACATCTTAAACCTGAACAATCCGAGTAAATTGTAACACATTTTCAAGAAAAAAGGACCGTGCAAGTGACAAAATTCACGGCCCTTATCGATATCATTTTTCGATGAATCCTAAATTCCGCATGACGACGGCAAATTTTCCTTCAAAAAATCATAAAACAGTTTTTCCGTTGGCGCGAGTTCGCGATTCGCTGGAATGATCACCCCAACGTCCCGAGTGACCTGCGGCTCGCTCATTGGCAGCGATACGATTGTGGAAGGAATATGCTCACCAAGCGCAATCTCGGGAAGCAGCGTCAGCCCCAATCCGGCGGACACCAACCCCTTGATCGCATCCAGATCATCTCCTTCAAATGATACCTTCGGCTGGAATCCAATTTGATCGCAGGCGTCAACCACGATTTCCCGCAGGACAAAGCCTTTTGGGAATAATACGAACACATCCTCCCGCAGTTCGTCCAGCCCGACGGATTCGCGGTCAGCCAAACGATGTCCGGCAGGCAACAGCACCTTGAACCTTTCGCGGAACAACACCTCGCCGGTGACTTGCGGTTCCCCTTGGGGCACCGGACCAATCATGGCCAGATTCATCACGCCGCCGCCGACCCAGTCCAGCAACTCCCGGTAGGATCCATGCTGCAGTTGAAAATGCACCTCCGGATACCGGCGCCGAAACGCCGAGACCACCGTGGGCACCAGGTTGGCCGCCAGACTGCTCGGGAACCCGATGCGGACGGTCCCGCGCTCCGGATCCAGATACTCGTTGATTTCCTGGCGCGCCTGCTCAAGAACCTTCATCATTTGCTCCATATGCTGCAGGAACTGCCGACCGATCGGCGTCAGCTTCACCTTCCGGCCTTCATGGACAAACAGATCGACGCCCAGCTCCGCCTCCAGCTTAAAGATTTGCCGACTGACCGCCGACTGCGACACATGCAGCGCATACGACGCTTCCGTCACATGCTCGAGCTTAGCCGCCTCAATAAAGTATTGGATTTGTCTGAGCTCCATCCCCTCACCCCGTTCGCTGCATTTTTCACGCTATATCCGATTGGGATTGACCAAACCCAAACCCTTATAGCTTACACCTCATGTAAATATATTAAGAACCATTATATCGGCTCCTATATGAAAACGGAAGCAGAAAAGGCGATTTAATAAATCATAAGTCGCCCTAAGCGTTACCAACGCTCTGCCAAGTGTAAAAATGCAGTTCATCCCACCCGTTTTGCGCCGAAAAAGGGCAACGGAATGCAAAAGTACCGTTCAGTTCAGCAAAATCGTGATTCCAAGGCGAATTTGGGCGAAATCAACTGCACTTTTGCAGTTAAGAGGCAAATTAAGCGTATGTTTCCCGAACTCAACTGTACTTTTGCAGTTCGCCTGCCTTACTGTACCTTTCTTCCTCCTATAAAAAACGGCGATGCCGGTTTCCCTTGCATCGCCGCCTTATTTTTAGTATGTGTCTTACTCCTCCGGACAATCCAGCCGGTACAAATTGCGGTACCGCGGTTCGCGGGCCAGCAGCTCCGCGTGGGTGCCGCGCATCACGATCCGTCCGTGCTCCATGAACACGATCTCATCCATCTTCTCGGCACCAACAAGGTGGTGCGTCACCCAGATGAGCGACTTGCCCTGCGTCGTGCGGAAGATCGTCGCCAGCAGCTCGCGTTCCGTGCGCGGATCGAGGCCGACGGTTGGCTCATCGAGGATGAGCACCGGCGTGTCCTGCAGGAGGATCCGCGCCAGAGCGACGCGCTGCCGTTCGCCGCCGGAGAACCGCTGGCCGGTCTCCCGCATCGGCGTGTTCAGCCCCTGTGGCAGCGCCGCGATCAACGAGCCGAGCTGCGCCGCCTGCGCGGCCCGCGCAATCTCCTCGTCCGTAGCCGAAGGCCGGCCGAGCCGGATGTTGTTCGCCACCGTGGTGTCGAACAGGTGGGGGCTTTGATTCAGCACGGAGATGACTTCCGGCATCCGCTCGCCGTAGGCGGCGGCAGGGATGCCGTTAATTTCAACCGTGCCTGCGCTTGGGGCAAGCGCCCCCTGGATCAGCTTCAGCAGCGTCGACTTGCCGGCGCCGCTGCGGCCGATCACCATCACCCGCTTGCCCTGCGGGATGTCCAGCGAGACGCCGTCCACGGAGTCGGCGTCCTCCGCGGCGTAGGCGAAGCGCACGCCGCGCAGCCGCACCTCGG
>NZ_BILV01000090.1 GCF_004000745.1 Paenibacillus barengoltzii NBRC 101215 | reverse complement strand
CGGGCTCAGCGGCCGCAGCCCGCGGCAACGCGGCCTGAGCCTGGGCAGCCTGCTGCCGCTTGCGCAGCGCGCGGCAGCTGCGGCAAGCGCCCCGGCGTGAGCCTTTGCCGGAGCGCTTGCCGGTGCGGCGCAGGAATTCGCCCAGCGGCTTGGCTTCGCCGCAATAGGCGCATATTTTCATCGCATTCGCGGAAGTTGAGTTAGGTTCAGGTTGCTGTTGCGTCAAGGGGGTCACCTCAGTTTGGTATAGGCTCGAAGTAGGATATGACTCCATTATACCTGAATCTATAGAAATAAAGCCAAGACCGGCCGGTCCTGGCTTAGGGTTTAGGATCAGGATTGTGATTTGGATTAGGATGTTGTTCCCCGGGTTGGCGTTACTCGGACACGGTTGCGGGTTGCCTGAGGCTGCGCATTTTGGTTAAAATTTTGCGGATGCTTTCATCGGAGAGGTGAAATCTTTCGGCTAAATCCCGTACCGTGCTCCCGGCGCGGTACAAGCGAAAAATCTCTTCGTTCCGTTTAGCAATCGAGTGGCGGGAACCGCTCAGTTCTCCCCATAACGCCCTTGACCGTTCCGGCTTGGGAATGTAAAGCAGCTCACCCTGAATATACGTTTGGAGCTCCTTCAGCAGCCTAGGGGGAAGAACATCCTTTCCATTTTTGTAATTCACGATCATGTACCTCCTTATTTCGTGCTCCGTCCTGGATTGCTGTTACGATATAAGTCAACATGCTCGCTTCCCCCTTTCCATTGAGTATTGGTACCGCTTGTTCCAACCTTCTTGGTGTAGAACAAACGACTTTGACTTTAAATAAAGACAAAATTTAGTTTTAACTGGATCTATCTTAACACAGGAATCGTTAAACCTAAATAAGGGAGGCTGTTCCCAGCCCCCCGTTTTATTGTGGTGCCGCGTTACGCGACAGCCACCTCACTCACTGAAATCACTTCGATCAGCCCCCTTTCCCGTGATTCGTCGGCCCGACATCTATATTAACTCATATTTCCGGCCGCAGGAAAAGCGAAAGAACAACTATAAGTGTTTTTTACGTCAGGTATGCTAGAATAAGTTTGGTATCATTCCATGTATCCGGATTATCATGCTAACGATCAAGGAAGTGACTTGAAGGTGGATTTGTTTTCTTTCAATCAAGAGCAAAGCCCGGCGGGGCGGTTGCTGGCGGACCGGATGCGGCCGACCTCGCTGGATGAATATATCGGACAAGAACATATTGTCGGCCCGGGCAAGCTGCTGCGGCGGGCGATTGAAGCGGACCAGGTCTCGTCGATTTTACTGTACGGTCCTCCCGGCTGCGGCAAAACGACGCTCGCCCACATTATTTCCAATCAGACGAAGGCGGAGTTCGTCCGGCTCAACGCGGTGGATGCGTCGGTGAAGGATGTGCGTGAGGTGATTGAAAAGGCGCAGAACGACAAAGCTTTTTACGGCACCAAAACGATTCTGTTCCTGGACGAGGTCCATCGATTTAACAGCTCGAGACAGGACGCATTACTACCGGCGGTGGAAAAAGGCACGATCATCTTTATCGGGGCAACGACGGAAAATCCGTTCCACTACGTTAACGGCGCGTTGATGAGCCGCTCCACGCTGTTCCAGCTGGAGCCGCTGACGAAGGAGCACTCGCTGATCGCGATGCGGCGGGCCTTGGCCGACAAAGAGAAGGGGCTGGGCTTTATGCCGCTGCAGGTTGACGAGGAGGCGCTGCTGCACATCGCTGCGATGGCGAACGGAGATATTCGGCGTGCGCTGAATGCGCTGGAGCTGGCGGCGATGACCACGCCCCCGCAATCGGACGGGACGGTGCACATTACGCTCGAAGTGGCGGAGGAATCGATCCGCCGGCCGCTCGTCAAAGCGGACGAGTCCACGCAATACGATGTGCTGTCCGCGTTTCATAAATCGATTCGCGGCTCCAGCGATGCGGCGGTGTTCTGGTTCCTGTACGCGGTTGAGAAGCTGGGAATGGACCCGATGACATTCATCCGCCGGTTGATCGCTGCCAGCAGCGAGGATATTGGCCTGGCCAACCCGCAGGCGATGGTACAGGCCGTCAGCGCCTTGGAGGCTTACCGCAACAATGGCTGGCCGGAAGCACGGCTGAATATTGTCCAGGCGATCTTGTTTGCGGTCGAAAGTCCAAAATCCAACGCGGTGGTTGAAGCGATTGGGAACGCCATGGCGGCGATTGAAGAGGTCAAATCCGCCGAAGTACCTCTCCATTTGCGAGATACCCATTACAAGGGAGCGGCGAAGCTTGGGCACGAAGGTTACAAGTACCCGCATGATTACCCTGGGCATTATGTACAGCAGGAGTATCTGCCGAAGCGATTGTCCGGCCGAACGTTCTACCATGCCACGGAGCAAGGGAACGAGGTAAAGATCAAGCATAACCAGGAGCTGCGGCGCAGAAGCGGCAGGTAAGAGGGAAGGTGCGAGGCGAGGGAAGGTAAAATGCTCGCAAACCAAGATGCATGCGCCCGGTTCTGCATAAAAAAGATGCCCCACGTCATTCACTGACGCGGGGCTCTTCTTTATGGTTAGGCTTGTACAGCCGGAATCTCGGTCCGCAGCTTCACCGGGGCTTCGATCGTGCCGCCGCCGAGGCATTCTTCGCCTTGGTAGAACACGACGGCTTGGCCTGGGGTGATCGCTTTTTGCGGTTCATCAAATGCGACATGTACCGTGCCGTCTGGTTGCTTCGTCAGCGTCACACCTTGATCGGGCTGACGATACCGGAATTTCGCCGTGCACTTGTACGGCCCCTCCGGCATTTTGTCTGCGCCAGCGATCCAGTTAACGCCGGAAGCAATCAGCGACGTCGAGTACAAGCTTGGGTGCTTGTCGCCTTGCACAACATACAAAATGTTGCGCTCCAGATCCTTATCCGCCACGAACCAAGGTTCGCCGGTACCGGAGCCGCCGATACCCAAGCCTTGACGTTGACCCAGCGTATAGTACATCAGGCCATCGTGACGGCCCTTAACCTCACCGGTGACGATGTCGATCATATCGCCGGATTGGGCAGGCAAGTAGTTGCTCAGAAACTCTTTGAAATTCCGTTCGCCGATAAAGCAGACGCCGGTGCTGTCCTTCTTCTTCGCGGTATAGAGGCCGGCTTCTTCGGCGATCCGCCGTACCTCCGGCTTCGGCAGGTGGCCGATCGGGAACATCGCTTTGGACAATTGGTCCTGATTCAGGGCGTTGAGGAAATACGTTTGATCCTTATTGCTGTCTACTCCGCGCAGCAACTTGAACGTCCCGTTCTCTTCCACGACCCGGGCATAGTGCCCGGTCGCTACGTAATCTGCGCCGAGGTCCAGCGCTTTGTTCAAAAATTCGCCAAACTTGATCTCCCGGTTACACATCACATCCGGGTTAGGAGTCCGGCCCCGCTTATATTCTTCGAGGAAGTAGGCAAATACTTTATCGTAATATTGCTTCTCGAAGTTCACGGTATAGTAAGGGATATCGATCTGCTCGCAGACGCGGCGAACGTCTTCAGCATCCGCTTCCGCGGTGCAGTAACCGAACTCGTCGGTATCGTCCCAGTTCTTCATAAATATGCCGATGACGTCATAGCCCTGCTGCTTCAGCAGGAGTGCCGTCACCGAGGAATCGACGCCGCCAGACATGCCGACGACGACGCGGGTTTCGCTGTTAGGCTTAGCCATCATTATCACTCCTTTGAGCGGCGAGTCGCTCGTCGTTTATTTTACCACAATTGTCGCTTTATTTCCCAAAACACATATGATATGTTACGATAAGCACAGGGTAAAGATAGGAATAGGGAGGAATCCCCGGATTTGGGCGCAATTGTCGCAGAAGAACGCGGCGAATGGCCTGATACTGTTCTTTTAAGGATCAAGGATCAATTATATAAAGTTTATTTGAAAATTGAAAGAGGTGCCTTCTTTGAAGATTTCGACAAAAGGACGCTACGGATTGACGATTATGATGGAGCTGGCCGCTAAATACGGCGAAGGGCCAACTTCTCTGAAAAGCATCGCCGAGAAAAACCAATTATCCGAGCATTATCTGGAGCAATTAATCGCGCCGCTGCGTAACGCAGGTCTGGTGAAGAGCGTACGCGGTGCTTACGGCGGTTATATTCTATCCAAAGAAGCTAGTGAAATTACGGCGGGAGACATCATTCGCGTATTGGAAGGGCCGATTTCTCCGGTGGATTTCACCGAGGAAGACGATCCGGCCAAACGCGATTTGTGGCTGCGTATCCGCGACAGCATCGCTGAAGTGCTAGATTCGACAACGCTGGAGAATCTGGTGAACTTCGAGGAACAAGGAACCAAAGAAAATTACATGTTCTACATTTAATTTGTAAACCGACTTGCCATCAACAATGAGATAAGATACAATCAACGAACAATTCGGTAACCGTCCCGACTCCGGGGCGGTCATTTACGTTTTATCAAAAAAAGTTCTGGGACAAGGTGAGAGCCATGAAGCACATTTACATAGATCATGCCGCTTCCACGCCGATCCATCCGGAGGTTGCGGAAA
This sequence comes from Paenibacillus barengoltzii NBRC 101215, assembly GCF_004000745.1. Classification (GTDB taxonomy): domain Bacteria; phylum Bacillota; class Bacilli; order Paenibacillales; family Paenibacillaceae; genus Fontibacillus; species Fontibacillus barengoltzii. The sequence continues at coordinate 19,819 of NZ_BILV01000090.1, read as the reverse complement.
CGATGCTGAAGGTGATGCGAGAGCAATTTGGCAACGCCTCCAGCGTTCATTATTACGGTCGAGAGGCCAAACGCTTGGTGAACGGGGCGCGAGATACAGTTGCTAAGCACATCGGCTGCCGTCCGGATGAGCTGGTGTTTACGGGCGGCGGAACGGAGAGCGATAACTTGGCGTTGTTTGGCACGGCGTACGCTCGGAAAGCAGAAGGAAGCCATATCATTACGACCTCGATCGAGCATCATGCGGTACTTCACTCCTGCGAGCGCTTGGAGAAGGATGGGTTTGAAGTGACCTATTTGCCTGTGGATCGTTATGGACAGGTGCATCCGGAGCAAGTGCGGGAGGCTATCCGCCCCGATACGATCTTGATTAGTGTGATGTATGGTAATAATGAGGTAGGCACGATTCAGCCGATTGCTGAAATCGGTGAGATTGCACGGGAGCGGGGAATTGTGTTTCATGTCGATGCTGTGCAGGCGCTCGGCGCATTGCCGATCTCCTGTCGGGATCTGCCGGTCGACTTGATGAGCTTCTCGTCGCATAAAATCAACGGACCGCAAGGCGTTGGGGCTTTGTATGTACGGAAGGATCTGGTGCTGGAGCCGATGCAACACGGCGGGTTGCAGGAGCGCAAGCGCCGGGCAGGCACGGAAAATATGGCCGGCATCGCAGGTTTTGCCAAAGCCGTGGAATTGGCTGCGGCGGAGCGGGAGGCGCGCGTCGCCCACGATGAGGAGTTGATCCGAGAGTTGCTGTCCGCACTGGCGGAGCGGATTACTCGCGAGGCGTTCCATGTCAACGGCCATCCGACGCATCGGCTGCCGCATATCATCAACATCAGCTTCCCGGAGGTAGATTCGGAGACGATGCTGATGAATTTGGATATGGAGGGCATTGCTGCCTCCAGCGGTTCTGCATGCACTTCGGGATCGTTGGAGCCGTCTCATGTGCTGGAAGCGATGCATCTTCCGGAAAGTTTTTTGCGTTCTGCGATTCGATTTAGCGTCGGAATGGGTAATACTAGGGAAGAAATTTACGAAATCGCCGAAAAAATTGGAACCATCCTGGAACGTCTCCGTAGAAGAAAATAATGGGCATATTTTTGGGCTCAATTTAGCTTTTGCGGAGGGGAGGATCGTTTTTTTCGGGATTCACATGAGATGCCCAAACAGGGAGTGTCCATTCCAACATGAGAATGCAAGAAATGATCGGCCTGACCGTCTATGATGTGGAGCATGGCAAGAAGGTCGGGAAAGTCGTTGACATCCTCCTGGACCTTAATTGGTCGATCGTCGGCATCCAACTGGAGAATCGATTGTTTTGGAATTCCAGTGTCAAGGCCGTGCGATGGGAAGATATCGTGGCTTACGGTGAAGATGCCGTGATGATCTGCAATCAACAGGCTGTCCGCAAGTGGAGAGCCGAGAATATACAGAATACCTTCTTAACGGGAAATGGAAAATTAAAAGAACTGCCTGTCCTGACTGAAGACGGAATACGTCTAGGCCATGTAACGGATGTTTATTTTGAACACGAATTGGGAAATACAATTACTGGAATTGAAATTAGCGACGGGTTTTTCACCGATCTGATGGAAGGGCGCAAGCTGCTGCCATTTATGCCGGAAATGACCCGAGGGGAAAACGCGATCATGGTGCCCCTGGGCAGCGAACAGCTGCTTGAAAAGCCGTGAATTTTTATGTGGATGGATAGGTGATGGTTCTATGATGAAATGTCCAAATTGCAATTCCAAGGATATTGGGAAGATCGGCTCCCACCAGTTCTATTGCTGGGGTTGCTTTATCGAATTAACGGTAAACGGCGACAAAATGTCCGTATACCAAGTAGAAGAAGACGGAACGCTCAGTTCTCTGGATGATCTGTTCTTCGGCGAGGAAATGGTACAGGATTTCTCGGAAATGCACGCTTCCTCGTAAAAATATATTCCGGTGAGGCTGTAAAGATGCACAAGCTGTCCCTTTTAAGATCGAAGGGGCAGCTTTTTTATTTTTGGAGGGAATCACTCTTCAAATGTTGACAACAATAATCATGACGAAACCGTGTTTTGATTTGATTGAGTTAGAAAGCGCTTTGAATTAGGATGAGGGTAGAAACACGGTAAGCCAACAAGCAAATTGTTGTTCATCCGTGCATCTTTATAAGGGGGTTACTCTTTATGGCTACAGCACAATCCAAACAGCCGTCTGCAGGAACCGGCGGAGCCCGAGTGAAGGTTCAGCAGTTCGGCCGTGCGCTCAGCGGTATGGTAATGCCGAATATCGGCGCGTTTATCGCATGGGGGCTCATTACCGCATTATTTATCCCGACCGGTTGGATTCCGAACGAATATCTCGGTCAACTCGTCGATCCTATGATCAAATATTTGCTGCCACTCCTCATCGGCTACACCGGTGGGCAAATGATCCACGGCAAACGGGGGGCAGTGACAGCAGCGATTGTGACAATGGGCGTTATCGTCGGCAGCGACATTCCGATGTTCCTTGGCGCCATGATCGTTGGCCCATTGTCTGCGTGGGTTATTAAGCAGTTCGACAAACTGGTCGAGGGGAAAATTAAGTCCGGCTTCGAAATGCTGGTCAACAACTTCTCGATTGGGATTCTAGGCGGTGCGATGGCACTCGGGGCATACGCTGGCGTTGGCCCAGTCGTAACCGCCATCAGTAAAGCGTTGTCTTCGGGTGTTGACTTCCTGGTGGACGCCAAATTGCTGCCTCTGGTCAACCTGATTATTGAACCAGGTAAAGTCTTGTTCTTGAACAATGCGATCAACCACGGTGTCATTACGCCAATTGCTGCGGAAGAAGCACTTCGAGTAGGCAAATCGATGCTGTTTATGCTCGAATCGAACCCGGGCCCAGGTCTTGGGATCCTGCTGGCTTACTGGATCTTTGGTCGCGGCATGGCGAAACAATCGGCTCCAGGTGCGGTTGTCATTCACTTCCTGGGCGGGATTCATGAGATTTACTTCCCGTATATCTTGATGAAACCGATTCTGGTGTTGGCTGCAATGGCTGGCGGCGTGGCTGGTACGTTTACGTTCCAATTGACCGGTGCAGGTCTTGTAGGTTCTCCTTCTCCGGGTAGTATTTTTGCTTACTTCCTGATGACGCCAAAAGGCGGTTACATTCCAATGTTAAGCGGCGTCATTGTTGCGGCAGTCGTTTCGTTCCTCGTTGCGTCGCTGCTGCTCAAAACGGGTAAACAAACGGATGAGGAAATGGATCTGGCTGAAGCTTCAGCGAAAATGAAAGAAATGAAAGCTGCAGGTGCAAAATCCGACGCGGCAGCTCCTGCTGCAGCAGGCGGAGTGAAGAAGCAAGTGGTGAACAAAATCGTGTTCGCTTGTGACGCCGGTATGGGGTCCAGTGCGATGGGTGCCTCCGTTCTGAGAAAGAAAATGCAGGACGCCGGCGTGAAGGTGACGGTTGTGAACTCGGCAGTCAGCGAAATCCCAAGCGATGCCGACATCGTTATTACGCAAAAAACGCTGACGGATCGCGCGATCGCCAACAAACCGGACGCCGAACATATCTCCATTGATAATTTCCTGAAAAGTCCCAAATACGATGAACTGGTTGAGCGTTTGAAAGGCTAAGCAACGCCAGTTACGATGCGGGGGCAGAACACTGGCGATTTTGTCGCCGGTGTTTTGCGTCTATATTAGGAGAGACTTGATATGCGGAAAATGACCGCACGACAAAAGCAAATCCTCGTTCTCCTCCTTGGACGCAAGCACGGGATGACCGCTGCGGAAATCGCTGCGGAAATCAACGTCAGCGTCAGAACGGTTCACCGGGAACTGGACGAGATTGAAAAAATATTAGCCTATTTCGACTTAGTCCTGCACCGGAAATCCGGCACCGGAATCTCGGTCTGGAGCAACCCCGAAGATAGCGAGGAGGGCGAGAAGCTGCAAGAGGCCAAGCGATTGCTGCTGGTTGATAATGCCAGCGACTATTCCATTGAAGAGCGACATCTTTTGCTGATCTGCCGTTTGCTTGAGGAGCAGGAGCCGTGTAAGCTGTTTACGCTGGCCCATGGCTTAAAGGTAACGGTAGCAACGGTCAGCAGCGATTTGGATGAACTGGAGCCCTGGTTCACCCGCTTTGGACTGGAACTGGTTCGGCGCCGCGGTTACGGCGTGGAGTTGCTTGGCGAGGAACAGCAGAAACGCGCGGCATTATGCCAACTGGCGGTCGAGCACTTGGATTACTCTGACTTGATTGGAGGCACGCCAGAAAACCAGGTCTCCTCCGCCACCGCCAGATTGCTTGAGGTCGTTGGGACGGATCACCTCATGACGATCGAAAACACGTTGTGGGCGATGAATTGGAGCTGGACGGAGCATTTGTCCGAGAATGCCTATACCCAGCTGCTTATTCGTCTCTCCGTTTCAGTGAATCGGATGAAGGCAGGAAGGTTAGTCCAATGCTCAGGTAAAAATAACAAGTCTACCGCCGGGGGCGGGGAGCAGGATGAAACCGAAACGGCTCGCTTTGCTTCCCGTTTGGCCGAGAAGCTGGAGCTTACGTTTCCGCCGGAGGAACTGGCTTATATGAATAGCTTGTTCAGCCGGGCGAAAGAAGCTTCCCCCGAGCTCGTCCAAGCGGATATCGAGTTGGTTGAGACGGTATATCGGTTGACTGAGAACGTCGTGAAGCGCACCGGCATTCCGTTTCAGGAAGATCGACTGCTCCGGAACGGTCTGCTGGAGCATATGGGCCCGGCTTTCAAACGCATCCGCGAAGGCTCCCGCATCCGCAACCCATTGCTGGGCGCCATTCGCAAAGATTACGATGAGTTGTTTGGCATCGTACGTGAGGCGATGAACGAAAGTGTGGCTGGCCTGGAGGTTCCGGACGAAGAGATTGGCTTCTTGGTGATGCATTTCGGAGCCTCTATGGAGCGTCTAAACCAGCTTGGTCTTAACATGCGGGCGATTCTCGTCTGCTCCAGCGGGCTAAGCTCCTCCAAGCTGCTGGCCACGCGGCTTGCCAAAGAAATGCCGCAAATCGAAGTGCTGGGCAATGTATCTTGGTACGAGGCGAAGCGGCTTCCTGAATCGGATTACGACTTAATCATCTCGACGATTGATTTGCCTCTTCCAGAGGATCGTTACGTAAAGCTAAGTCCGTTATTAACAGATGAGGACACTGAGCGATTGCTCGAATACGTCCAGCGTACCGTATTAAAATCTCGTAAGGTGACACCTGAGCCGGAGTCCACGAAAACCAGGGCATTTGACAAGGTACGGTCCTTGTCGGTGTCACTGAACGAGGTTGTCAGTCTTCTGGAGCAATTTGACGTCCGTGATTTAAATAATCGAGGGCTCTCCTTACGGGAGACGGTTTCGACGGCTTTGGAGGAAATGAATCAACGATTCGTCCCACCGTCCGGTCCCGCTAGACTTGAGCCGAAGGAGTGGCAGCTGAAGCACGCTATATCCGATGTGCAGGCCGTAACCGACCGTTTGTTGGAACGGGAGAAGATGGCCAGTCAGGTCATTCCGGGCACGTCGCTGGCGCTATTTCATACACGAACCCGGTTTGTGAATTACCGTTCACTGGCGTTGTTCCGTTTGGAAGAACCTGTGGTGCTGGACGGGGATACAGAAGTTAGCGCATTGCTATTTATGCTCGCGCCGCGAGAGTTGTCTCGCGAGAGCTTGGAAGTGCTCAGCGAAATCAGCGCCTTGCTGCTTAAGCCGGAGTTGGTAGAGCTGCTGGAAACCGGAGAACGTCAGGAGATCCGAAATTTTTTGGCGACCGAGCTGCTGGTTTATTTTGAGAATTTGTAACTAAAAGAAGATAGGATAATCCGTGGAAAGGGAGAGAACAATCATGAAAATACTGTCTAAAGAGAAAATTATTTTGAACGGCAAGGCAAACGATAAATATGAAGCCATTCGTATGGCAGGAAAGCTGCTGGTCGACGCAGGTCACGTGACGGAAGAATATGTGGACAAAATGATCGAGCGTGAAGAGATCGTCTCCACTTATATGGGTGGAGGTCTGGCGATCCCGCACGGGACGAAAGAAGCCAAAGGCATGATTTCCTCAACCGGCCTGTCGGTTGTCCGCTTCCCGGAAGGTGTTGATTTTGGCGGGGATGAGCCAGCCTTTATCGTAATTGGCATCGCTGCAGCCGGCGGGGATCACATGGAGGTCCTGACGAATGTTGCGATGGTGTTCACAGACGAGTCTAATCTGGAACGAATTATGAATGCAAAGACGGAAGAAGAAATCGCGGAAATCCTCGAAGGGGGCATGGAAGGATGAAGGCGGTCCATTTTGGCGCAGGGAATATCGGCAGAGGATTTATCGGGTTGCTGTTGTCTCGTTCCGGTTACGAGGTATGCTTTGTTGATGTGAACGAGAAGCTAGTTTCGGAGCTGGCCCAGCGTAAGGAATACCCTGTTACCTTGGCCAGCGATCAGCAAGAGACCGTGATGGTTAGAGGCGTAACGGCGATTAACAGCATGAGTGATCCCGCTGCGGCTGCTCAGGCGATTGCGGAGGCTGATTTGGTGACGACGGCGGTGGGTGTAAACATCTTGAAGCATATCGCCGGTACAATCGCCCAAGGGCTCACCCTGCGGAAAGATGGCGCCGCAGCCGCCCCGCTGCATATCATTGCCTGCGAGAACGCCATCGGCGGCAGCTCCCAACTCAAAGAGCATGTTTACGCCCAATTAGATGAAGCTACGCGGCAGTGGGCGGACGATCATGTGGCGTTCCCGGATGCGGCGGTTGACCGGATCGTTCCGTTGCAGCAGCATGAGAATCCGCTGCAGGTTGTGGTCGAGCCATTTTATGAATGGGCGGTTGACCAATCGCAAATGTTTGAAGGCTTCCATCGGGTTGAAGGCGTCCACTATGTTGACCGATTGGAGCCGTATATCGAACGCAAGTTGTTTACTGTAAATACCGGCCATTGCTCGGCCGCTTATATGGGATATTTGCAGGGCCATGCGACGATTCAGGAAGCGATGAATGATCAAAAAGTCGTCCAGCATGTGCGCGCCGTCCTCTCGGAGACCGGGGCGGTGCTTGTGGCGAAACATGGATTTTCGCCAGCCGAGCATCAGGCATATATCGATACGATTCTGGAGCGCTTCGCCAATCCGGCGTTGACGGACGAGGTTTCGCGGGTTGGCCGTTCACCGATCCGCAAGCTGTCCGCCGGCGATCGGCTGGTCTCCCCGGCAACGCAGGCGTATGAACGGGAATTTGGATACGGGTACCTGGCGTTGACGATGGCGATGGCGCTCTGTTTCGATGTTCCGGACGATCCGGAAGCCGCGGAGCTGCAAGCGTCGCTGCGCGAAGTTGGTGCTTCAAAGACCCTGGCCAAATACACCGGCCTCGACGCCGAGCACCCCATCCATCAAGCGGTGCTGGCACATTATGAGGAGTTGAAGGGCCGCTGAGCGGCAAATAGTAGGGTGATCCGCTGACGTTATTTCCCTGCTTGAAGGCTTGTAGCAGCCCGGACACATCTGTAGTACTAGATGCGTCCGGGCTGTTTCGGTTTGCACGCCCGGCTAACGGACCCGGGAGGCGTTATTGGTCGCGAAAACCGAACCTTTGATATCTAACGGACGGAGATGACCTTATTCCAGCGAAGTTGTTCCGGTTGGCTGCATTTTTGGCTATATAACGACCGCTGGGTCCGTTACATCGGGAAATGGTCGGGAAATGACCGAATAACGCCTCTCAGGTCCTTTTGGAGCATGCGACCCGGCAGTCGCGATCAACTCCCCTCATAAATTTACCTCCACTGACAAATACTAATCTATACGAGTATTTCGCTGTGTGAAGCAGGGAGGGGCGTAACATCGATGGGAGCCAATGAACAGAGGGAGCAAGCACGCAAGCAGCAGATGGAGCAAACGCAAACTGCACCAAACGAGCAACAAGAGCGGGAAGAGCAGAAGCAAGCGCTGATCCCGATCACCCAAAGCAAGCTGTTTCGATATGGCGTTTGGCTGTTGTTGGGGCTGGTGATCCTGTTTTTTGTGTGGCAGCTGCGGCCGATGTTTGCCCTTGTCTATCGATTTTTGAAGGCGGTTTTCGCCCCGTTTGTCATCGCCATCATTATTTCTTATGTCTTAAATCCGATCGTTCGGATGCTTAATGGGCGGAAGGTGCCGCGGACGATGGCCGTGCTGCTGATTTATGCGGTATTTCTGACTGGCCTATCCGTGGTGCTGATGAATGTGATTCCGATGTTCGTTGAACAACTGGAGGAGCTGGGCGAGCATTTGCCGGAGCTTACGTTTCATACCCAGCAAATGATGAATCGATGGGACAACGGGATTTTGCCAGGGAGCATCCGCATGGGCATGAACAATTGGTTTTATCAATTTGAAAACCGGTTGGCCAGCGCCATTTCCGGTTTTCTGGACAATATCGGAACAACGATTGGCGTTGTGTTTAATGCGTTTATTATCCCGTTCCTGATCTTCTACATGCTGAAGGATATCGAGCTGATTGAGCGGCTGATTCTGCAGTACTTGCCGCGCTCCCGGCGCAAGTCGATCCTAACGCTGCTTAAGGAAATCGATATGGCCTTAGGGAACTATGTCCGGGGGCAATTGCTGGTATGCGTTATTATCGGTGTGCTCGCCTACATCGGCTATATGCTCATCGGCATGCCGTTTGCGCTGTTGCTGGCAGGAGTGGTTGCTCTGTGCAACATCATCCCTTACCTGGGGCCATTTCTCGGGGCGGCTCCGGCCTTGGTTATGGCGACGACGATTTCTTGGAAAATGGTCCTGCTGGTCCTGCTCGTCAACATGTTGTGCCAAACGATCGAAAGCAACGTCATTTCTCCGCAGGTGGTGGGACGGAGCTTACATATGCACCCCATGCTGATCATTTTGGCGCTTCTTATTGGCGGGGAGTTGGCAGGGGTGCCCGGTCTGATATTGGCGGTTCCGTTTTTTGCCGTGGTGAAGGTGGTTATTCAGCATTTCTATGCCTACTATGTTCGCCGCAAAGCGATGTGATTCAGGCGGACAAGTTGCATTGACACGGCGTTCCTCGCCTTATATACTTAAAATGTTATGTGAAAATTTTCAAAACGTTGATGAAATCCAGTACGTTCGACAAGCGGATTTGCCAGAGAAGGGTTCCGCTGCAGTTGGCGTCCCGCATGGGGGCTGAGGCGGTGGCTGAGAGAACCTGAAATCTCGCGCGAACGGAAAGCTAATTTCGGAGTGTGGACTACAAATTCACCGGCAGGTCCCCGTTATCGGACCAACGAGGCGATCGCTTTAGAATCCGGCGGACAACGGTCCAGCCGCAATCGGAAGCGATAACCAGGGTGGTACCGCGATTTGAATCGTCCCTGATTTTCAGGGGCGTTTTTATTTTTAGAGGAACAATTAGGAGGTCAAGAGACGATGAAAGCAAGTGAAATCCGTTCCAAATGGCTGGAGTTCTTCGCCAGCAAAGGCCATAAAATCGAACCTAGCGCTTCGCTCGTCCCGCATAACGATCCTTCGCTCCTGTGGATCAATGCTGGGATGGCACCGCTGAAGCCGTATTTCGACGGGCGGGTCAAGCCGGAAAATCCGCGCCTTGCCAACTCGCAAAAGTGTATTCGCACGAACGATATCGAAAATGTCGGGAAGACGCGCCGGCACCATACGTTTTTTGAGATGTTGGGGAACTTTTCAATTGGGGACTATTTTAAGGAAGAAGCGATTACTTGGGCTTGGGAATTCCTGACGGATAAGAAATGGATCGGTTTTGATCCAGATCGCCTGTCGGTTACCGTATATCCTGAGGATGAAGAAGCATTTAAACTGTGGAATGAAAAAATCGGCATTCCTGCAGAACGCATCATTAAGCTGGAGGATAACTTCTGGGATATCGGGGAAGGGCCTTGCGGACCTTGTACGGAAATTTTCTATGACCGCGGCGACGCTTACGGCGATCTATCGGATCCGGAATGTTATCCAGGCGGGGAGAATGAACGGTTCCTGGAAGTGTGGAACCTGGTGTTCTCACAATTCAACCACAACAAGGACGGCAGCTACACGCCGCTTCCGAATAAAAACATCGATACCGGTGCCGGACTTGAGCGGTTTGCGTCGATTTTGCAGGACGTGAACTCCAACTTCGATACCGACTTGTTCCAACCGATTATCCAAAAGACCGCCAGCTTGGCTGGTGTAACTTACGGCGCTGCTGAGGACAGTGACGTGGCACTTAAGGTAATTGCTGACCATATCCGTACGGTGACCTTTGCGGTAGCTGACGGCGTTCTGCCTTCGAACGAAGGCCGCGGTTATGTCATCCGCCGCCTGTTGCGCCGGGCGGTACGTTATGGCAAGCTGATCGGATTGGACAAACCTTTTATGTTCAGCTTGGTAGAGACGGTTGGCGACATCATGGGCACCTACTATCCGGATGTAGTTACCAAACGTGAGTTTATCGAGAAAGTCATCCGCACGGAAGAGGAACGCTTCCATGAAACATTGAGTGATGGCTTGGCGATTCTGGCCGATATCAGTGCTGAAGCGAAAGCGCAAGGCCGCACGCAGATCAGCGGGGCTGATGCGTTTAAGCTGTACGATACTTACGGCTTCCCGCTGGATTTGACCGAGGATTTCGCAGCGGAGCAAGGGCTTAGCGTAGATCGCGAAGGCTTTGAAGCCGCCATGGAAGAACAGCGTGAACGCGCCCGGGCAGCCCGCCACGATAGCGGCAGCATGAAGGTGCAGGGCGGCGTTTTGGCGGATTTTACGACTAAAACCGAATTCGTTGGATATAATGAGCTTGAAGTTACCACTAGCATTGTAGCGATTGTGGTTGATGACGCTTTTGCGGATTCCTTGAGCGAGGGCCAATCGGGTCAAGTGATTCTGGCTTCTACGCCGTTCTATGCGGAAAGCGGCGGCCAGGTCAGCGACCAAGGGACGATTCATAGCGACTCCGCTAGCGCCGATGTGGAGGGCTTGTTTAAAGCTCCTCATGGGCAGCATGTGCATCAAGTCACGGTGAAGACCGGTGAACTGCGGGTTGGCGCCGAAGTTACCGCTTCCGTAGACCGTGAACAACGCAGCCACACAGTAAAGAACCATACGGCAACTCACCTGTTGCATAAGGCGTTGAAGGAGACGCTTGGCGAACACGTGAACCAAGCTGGTTCCCTCGTTGAACCACAACGCCTGCGCTTCGACTTCTCTCACCTCGGCAGCATCTCGCCGGAGGAACTCGCGGAAATCGAACGCCGCGTCAATGAACAGATTTGGAATGCCTTGCCTGTAACTACCTCGCTGAAGCCAATCGATGAAGCGAAAGCGATGGGGGCGATGGCGCTGTTCGGTGAGAAGTACGGGGACATCGTTCGCGTCGTCAAGGTTGGCGACTATAGCTTGGAGCTTTGCGGCGGCTGTCACGTGAACAATTCGGCGGAGATCGGCTTGTTCAAAATCGTCAGCGAAAGCGGCATTGGTTCCGGGGTGCGCCGGATCGAAGCTGTGACCGGACGCGGCGCATATCTGTTTATGGATGGACAGCTGGACCTGTTGAAGCAAGCAGCTGGTCTGCTGAAAGCCAACGTCAACGATGTGCCGAAACGCGTGGAAGGATTGTTCCAGCAGCTTAAGGAACTGAGCCGTGAGAACGAATCGCTGCAAAGCAAGCTGAGCGTGATCGAAGCTGGTGAATTGACGAGCCAAGTGGTGAGCGTGGGTCAAACCAAGCTGTTGGCTGCGCGCGTGCAAGCCGGAAGCATGGATGCGTTGCGCACGCTGGCTGACGAGCTGAAGGTGAAATTGCCGGATGCTGTGCTGGTGTTGGGCGCGCCAAACGAAGACAAAGTGAATTTTGTCGTCGTAGTTCCGAAGGAAGAAGTGGCTCGCGGATTGCATGCCGGCAAGCTCGTTAAGGAAGTTGCAGCGGTATGCGGCGGCGGAGGCGGCGGTCGTCCGGATATGGCCCAGGCCGGAGGCAAGGATGCCAGCAAGCTGGACGAAGCATTAAAAGTAGCAGCGGAGTGGATTGCTTCCCAAGCCTGAGAAGGTGGTGAAAATTTGACGGGGCAGATCACTGAAAATTTCCTTATGGAACCCATGATATGGTATAGTATGATTAGGCTAAGAGGAAAATAGCTGCGATCATAAAGGCGTATGTCGAAGAAGCGAGGTGTCATCATGGACTCCATGGATAAAACCGTCAAATTTAACGTCAAAGGCGATGAACTAGAAGCGTCGGCGCAGGAGATTCTTCTTACGGTTTATCAGGCTTTACAGGAGAAGGAGTATAATCCGGTTAACCAGATCGTCGGATATCTGTTATCGGGGGACCCGGCCTATATCCCGCGTCATAACAATGCGAGAAGCTTGGTTCGCAAGAAGGAACGCGACGAGCTGATCGAAGAGTTGGTGCGCTTTTACATGGCGAATCACCGTTGATGGCAGCGAACCTTCTCAAGAACGGATACGCGGTGAATCCGCATTTTAAAGGAGCAATACATGAAAATCATGGGCCTAGACTACGGGGACCGGCGGATCGGAGTGGCTGTGAGCGACAGCTTAGGGTGGACCGCCCAAGGGCTCGAAACCATCGAGCGCCGCAAGGAAGGCAGCGAATTTGAGCGCATTGCCGAGCTTGTGAAGCAGCACGAGGTGGAAGAAATCGTTGTGGGGCTGCCCAAGAATATGAACGGTACGATTGGTCCCCGTGGAGAAATATGCATGGCGTTTGCCGAGGATCTTCGGGCGAAGCTGAATCTGCCCGTGCATCTCTGGGATGAACGGCTGACTACCGTGTCTGCGCAGCGTACGTTGCTGGATGCGGATGTCAGCCGGAAGAAACGCAAGGGTGTCGTCGACAAGATGGCTGCCAGCTTGATTTTGCAAAATTATTTGGACTCTAAGAGTATAAAGTGAGGGTGATCGCGTATGTCTAAAGATCGTATCGGAAATGAAGAAGAACCGGAAATTATTTATATCCCCGATGATGAGGGCAATGAAGAAGAGTTCGAAGTGATTATGAAATTCGAAGTCGACGGTTCGGACGCCAAGTATATGATGGTCGTTCCTTTGGATTCCGATGGGAATGAAGATGAAGAGAGCGAAGAGGTATACGCGTTCCGTTACGAGGAAGACGGCGATGACCTGAAGCTGTACACAATTGAAAGCGACGAAGAATGGGAAATCGTCGAGGAGACCTTTAATACGTTGATCGACGAGTTTGATGGAGAAGATGGGCAATGACTGAATTTACAGCAGACCAAGCAGTCATGACGTCGCGGGTTCGCGACACATTTGGCCCAGTCGTAGAACTTGAGGACGAATCGGGCAATGTCTCCTATTATCAAGTCGTTGAGGAATTTGACGTCGCCGGAGCGGCCTATGCGGTATTATTGCCGGAGGACGCGTCCAAGGATGATGAGCCGGAGATTTTCAAAATCGTGACGAACGGCGATGAGCTGGAACTGGTGACAATTGATGACGACGAGGAATGGGAGAACGTCTCTGAGCTATACGATGAATTGACCTTTCCAGAGTAACGGGAAGGGCGTTGCAAGAGCACGATAGATCAGTCCGGGAAGAGCGGGAGATTTCCGCTCTTTTTGGCTGTTAAGGGGGAAGGCGGTTTGAGGAAAGCGCTGAAATGGCTGGCTGTTCTGCTGCTGATCGTGATGATCGGGGCAGGGGCGGCCGGATTTTATGTGTACACCAGCATGCTCCCGGTTGAAGCGAAGGAACAGCCGGTCAAGATTACGATCGAACCGGGAACGGGAACGGCGCATATCGCGAAGTTGCTGGAAAACGAGGGACTAATTAAAAATTCCTTTTTGTTCGTTTCCTATTTAAAATGGAAGTCGGAAGGAAGCCGGTTTCAGGCTGGAACCTATGAAATGCAGCCAGGCATCACATATGACGAGATTATCGCTAAGCTGAACAGCGGCGACGTCGTGAAGGCCGAGATGATTCGGTTTACGATTCCTGAAGGCTTCACCGTTAAACAAATGGCTGACAAGCTGGCGGAGGAAGGCTTAGTGGATCAGGCTGTATTTTTGAAGCTGGCGAAGGATGCCGCGGGTCTGAACGATGAGCTGTTATCGCAAATCCCGACGGACGAGCGGTTGACCTACCGGCTGGAAGGGTATTTGTTCCCGGAAACTTATGAGCTGAAGAAAGGCAGCAACGAGCAGGACATCATTGCCCGAATGTTGCAGGAAACCCGTACCCGGATTGACAAAATCCCTGATTTTGAACAAAAGCTGCAGGCTCGCAGCCTTACGTTCAATGAGCTGATGACGATCGCTTCACTGGTTGAGCGGGAAGTGGTTGTGGATCGTGAACGGCCGCTCGTGGCCGGTGTCATCTATAATCGGCTTAAGGACGGCATGAAGCTGGAAATCGACGCTACGGTGCAATATGTGCTGGATAAACCAAAGGAACGCTTGCTCAATGCGGATTTGCGAAGCGTGGACAGCCCTTATAATACTTATTTGTATGAAGGACTGCCTCCGGGACCTATCGCGGCGCCAAGCCTCAAATCGATCGAAGCAGCGCTTGAGCCGAAAGCCTCGGACTATCTTTTCTATGTGACGAAAAAAGATGGCAGCGGGGAGCACCTGTTCGCCAAAACCTATAAGGAACACTTAAAGAACATCGAAACAAGCAAGGCGATGGCCAATCAATGAATAAGGTGGAAGTTCAAAATGTAGATCATGTTTTGAACAACCTTTTAAAGGTGGTAGTATCAACATGAGTAAAAAACCGGAACTGTTGGTTCCTGCCGGTTCGCTGGAAGAACTGAAGCGCTATTTTGCGGCGGGGGCTGACGCGGCGCTGGTTGGCGAAGCTCGCTATGGGATGCGCCTCCCTGGTGATATGACGCCCCAAGACATCGCTGAGGCGGTGAAGGTAGCGCGTGAGTATGGAGCTAAAATTTATGTTAGCTTGAATAACTTGATGACAAATGACATGCTCGAAGGGTTACCTGAGTATGTAAAACAGTTAGCGGAGTGCGGCGTCGATGCCGTTGAATTCGGCGATCCGGCGGTGCTTCAAACGGTGCGTACTGTGGCACCTCAATTGAAGCTGCATTGGAATGCGGAGATGACCTCCACCAACTATGCCACTGCGAACTATTGGGGAACGAAGGGAGCTTCCCGAGTTGTGCTGGCTCGGGAGCTGAATATGGACGAGATCACCGCGATGCCTTCAAAACTGAACATCGAAGCGGAAGTTCAGGTGCACGGAATGACCAATATTTATCACTCGAAACGACGCTTGGTGCATAGCTATATGGTATCTCAAGGACGGCCGGTTGATCCGGACAGCAACCTGGGAATGAGTCGCGGGCTGTTTCTGATCGAGGCTGAGCGGCCGGATGAGAAGTTTCCAATCTTCGAAGATGTGAACGGAACGCATATTATGAGTTCAGACGATATTTGCATCTTGGAGGATTTGCATCTGCTAATGGCGGCTGGCATCGACAGCTTCAAAATTGAGACGTTGCTGAAGCCGGTATCCTATAACGAAGTGATTATTGCTTCGTATCATAACGCGATCGAAGCCTATTCCCGCGATCCGGATGGCTATGAGCTTGATGAGAGCTGGCTTGAGGCGATTCGCGAGGTCCAAGATCCGGAGCGCGAACTGTCGTTTGGCTTCTTTTATAAGGAACAAGTTTATTAAGAGATAGGCGTTGTAGGGTTTTCTTTTTGACCTATATTTTAAATTTAAATACCCAAAAAATGATGAGAGGTGAACGAAGATGCAAACTGCGGAGAAGCATATCCCGAAATATACGGGAAAACGTCATCGGCTGGCGAAACCTGAGCTGCTTGCCCCGGCAGGCAATCTGGAGAAGCTGAAATTTGCTGTCCATTACGGCGCCGATGCCGTGTATATCGGGGGACAACAATATGGCCTTCGTTCCAATGCAGATAATTTCAGCTTTGAAGAAATGCGGGAAGGCGTGGAATTTGCCAAGAAATATGGCGCTAAGGTGTTTGTCGCTACGAATATCTATGCTCATAATGAGGATTTGGACGGCATCGAGGAGTATTTGCGGAACCTTTACGAGGTTGGCATCGCTGCTATCATCGTCGCTGACCCGGTGATTATCGAGACGGCGAAACGGGTTGTTCCCGAGCTGGAGGTTCATCTGAGCACCCAGCAATCTACTGTGAACTGGCAGGCTGTGCAATTCTGGAAAGAGCAAGGCTTGCCGCGGGTCGTTCTGGGACGGGAAACCAGCCTTGAGGAAATCGAGGAAATTAAACGACATGTCGACATCGAGATCGAGGCGTTTATTCATGGAGCGATGTGCTCTTCGTTCTCGGGACGCTGCGTGCTGTCCAACCACTTTACCGACCGTGACTCCAACCGCGGGGGATGCTGCCAATCCTGCCGTTGGAAATACGATCTATTCACGGACGCCCGTTCAGGTAGTGAATGGATTTCTGAGGAAGAAGCCCGCGATAGCAGAGTACTGGAGAAGTTCCGTTTGGGCGTAACTCAGCTGCCGATGTTTGAGGAGAACGATCATGCCTTCACGATGGGGTCGAAGGACTTGTGCATGATAGAGCATATTCCCGATCTTATTGACGTTGGAGTCGACAGTTTCAAAATCGAAGGTCGGATGAAATCCATCCACTATGTGGCGACGGTCGTCAATGTGTATCGCCAAGCGATTGATGCCTACATGGCGGATCCGGACAATTACGTCTTGAAGCCGGAATGGATCGAAGAAATCAACAAAGCGGCGAATCGGCCGCTGAATACCGGATTTTTCTACGATACTCCAGATCATGAGGATCATATTTACGAGCCGGAAGAGAAGGCAGCACCTTATGATTTTGCTGGATTGGTGATGGCTTATGATGAATCCACAGGAATGGCAACGATCCAGCAACGCAACCACTTCAAACCGGGACAAGAAGTCGAATTCTTTGGTCCAAACGGGACGTTCTTTAAGCAGAAGGTGGGGACCATCTACGACGAAGAAGGCAATGAATTGGATGCCGCCCGCCACCCGTTGCAGCGGGTCCAAATGAAGGTGGATCAACCGGTTTCCTATTTCGATATGATGCGTAAAAGAAAGTAATCAAAAAATCAATATGCTTTGGGGCCTGTTCGTTTCTAGGACGAAAGGCCCTTTTTTGTGACTTTTGTTAATATTATTTAAAATCCACCACATATTGAACCGATATTATAGAGGAGAACGTCAGGAATTGTCGAATATTTCGAGTAGCTGACGAGAAATGTGAACAACCAACAGCATTATGTACGACCTCAAGCCTAAAAATTGAGGTCTGCAACTATTATGAGTGGTGGGTGATCAACATGAGTCTGGTTCCGAAGAACGAGGACCAAGAAACCAACAGCAAGAAGAAGGATAAGAAACAAAAGGGAGAGCGGAAATCCAAGTCGGTTCAGCCAGGAGGAAAATCAAAGGGAGATACCAAAGCTGTATGGGCTAATTTCCTGGACAAGCTGCCGAAACAATTGAACCCTGCGAAAGCAGTAGGGGTACGGTTGTTCCTAATCTTCTTTGTCGCAATCATGTTCTTCGTCCTAACGATCGGGATTATGTCGTCCCAAATGGCGAAGGGAACCATTCAAGACAATGCAGAACAAGCAAACCTGCAGACCATCGTACAAACCTCGCAGAAGCTGGATATCGTCATGCAGAAGTATGAGGAAAACCTGCAGCAAATGTTCCTAGACGATGAAATGCAAAATGCTATTATGGATGCTTCGTTGGCGAACATTTCGGATTATGACAAGTTTACGGCAACCAACAAAATGAGAACACGTCTGAATACGTTGACCTTCTCCACGAAGGGGGTTTCCGCCGTTTACATGTTGTCGGCTGACAACATTGTGGACGACGTCACTTCGGGCAGTGCCGATGTCACGTTCTTGGATACCGTGCGCGAAGAAGCCTGGTTTAAAGATCTGACCAGCGCCACTAAAACTTTATGGATGCAAGTGCCATCGAAAGGTAAGGGCACGGAAGTCTTCCGTTTAGCTCGCTCGGTACAGAGCGTTAACAGCATGAAACGCTTTATTCTGATTGCTGATATCAACCTGGAAATCCTAGACGGCTATTTGAAAGAGGTTAAGCTGGGGAATAACTCCAAGCTGCAAATGGTGACTCAAGATAACATCGTTGTAGGTTCTTCCGTTGAAAGAGATCAAGGAAATCCGTCCGAATTTGATATGGGACAAGCCACCGAGGCTTCGGGTACTTTCCGGACGAAGGATGCCAACGGCAACGCTGTCCTTGCTTCCTATAGCACCCAGTCGTCCGGCTGGAAGTTAATCGGTACCGTCGATACGGCTGAACTGACGAAGAGCGCAAATCGCATTCTGATGTTTACGATCTTCTCGCTGATCGTGGTTGCGATCATTGCCATTCTGATCGGGGTATGGATGGTTCGGATGATCGCTTATCCGCTGGGCAAGCTGAGAAACCTGATGGAGGAAGGCTCCAAAGGGAATCTGAACGTTCGGATGAACACGAAATCGAAAGATGAAATTGGTCAATTGGCAGTAAGCTTTAATGTGATGATGGAAAATATCACAGCCCTCGTTAAGCAAACCAATAACTCCGCACAGGATGTATTGGATACGGCTGCTGAATTGACACAAGCGTCGAACAAAACGGCGTTGTCTGCGAAAGAAATCGCCGTGGCGACTGAAGAAATCGCTAACGGGGCAACCAGCCTGGCTAACGAAGCGGAACGCGGTAATGAGCTGACCGAGAATATTTCCCGGCAAATGGAACGCGTTGTCCAATCGAACAAAGAGATGGAGATTTCGGCTCGTCAGGTGGAGAAGTCCAGTCAGCAAGGGACTCAGTATTTGAACGGATTGATGGAGAAAACCAATATGACGGTCGAAATGATCAACGCTTTGACCGCCAAGGTCGACTCGCTCAAAGCAAGCACTGGCTCCGTCTTGAAAGTGCTTGATGTCATGCAGAACATTACGCAGCAAACGAATATCCTGTCGCTTAATGCTACGATTGAAGCAGCCCGCGCAGGTGCTGCAGGCCGCGGATTTATGGTCGTTGCCGATGAAATTCGCCAACTGGCCGATCAGTCGCGTCAGTCGATCACCATGGTCGGCGAAATCACAGATACGATTCAGAAAGAGATGAATGAAACGGTGAAGACCTTGTCCGAGGCGAGCCCAATCTTCCAAGAGCAAATCGCATCGGTGCAGGAAACCAACCAAATTTTCGTATCTGTGCAGCAACAAATGGAAGGCTTCGTGCGTCACCTGGATTCCGTAACGGCTTCCATCGACCAGCTAAACGAATCGCAAGCGGTCTTGTCGGAAGCGATGAGCAACGTCAGTGCCGTCGCACAGCAATCGTCCGCCACGTCCGAAGAGGTTGCATCGCTCTCCAGCGAACAGCAAACGGTCGGCGATCAACTGGTACAGCTGTCAAACAAACTGGAGAATGTGTCGGCTGGCTTGAAAGAGTCGTTGTCGAAATTCACTGTATAGAAGGCAGGCTTAGCGCCTGAAAATAAGCTTGACCCGATTTCCCGAGGGTTCCGGGAGACGGGTAAAAGCCCGGCCAATCTGCGATTGCAGGTTTGGCCGGGCTTTTGCTGTAAGCTGGTGCGCTAACGGACCTAGGAGGCGTTATAAACCTGGAGGTCAGACCTAGAGAGATGTAACGGACCGAGAAGTCCTTATTTGGGCGAAATCGGCACCGGTGACTCCATTTAGTCTTTAATAACGTCCGCTGTGTCCGTTACGTTGGGAAATCTGTGGGAAATGACCCAATAGCGTCTCTCAGGT